>CANQBM010000001.1 GCA_947589575.1 uncultured Clostridia bacterium
TGCGGATGTAGCTCACCCGGTAGAGCGCAACCTTGCCAAGGTTGAGGTAGCGAGTTCGAGCCTCGTCATCCGCTCCAAAATAATACCGCATAAGGATTGTCCCTATGCGGTATTTTCTTTACTATAAGTTCATATATTAATTATATAGTTGATATATAATATGATTTATGATAAAATAAGCAATAAATCCCAACGTAAAGTGAGATGACGCCGTGAGAAAGTACAATTATTTTGACGATGAGCCGGAAGAAATAACACCTAAAAAGAATATTATACAAAAAATTGATTTTCGTTCATTCGTTCAAAAGGCAAAATACTTGTTCCAACAGCTTTCGGGCGGTGAGATCCTCAACGATATTAAAGAACTTGATAAACTCCCGAACCTTAAAAGGCTGTCGCTTAAACTCGGTGCTTTTATATTGTTTATAGTCGTTGTTATCATGTTTATTTTTATTTTCAGCCATACAATCAGCTCTCAAAATAAAAAAAGCGAACAGTTTTATACAGACGCCGGAAAGGTGTGCACCGATTATATAACCAACTACGGCTCTGTTAAATGGGAGAGCATGCCTGCCGACACTTACGGAAAAGATACGGCAAGGCTCACAGGTCTATGCTATGCAAGGCAGATGGATTTTAACCACGACGGCCGCGACGAATTAATGCTGGTTTATAACAATAAAAATGTCTACACGCTTGAAGTGTGGAGCTATATCAAAAAAGAATTTACCAAAGTATACAGCGAAGAGGCCAACTCTACTCAGGATACAAAGGACGGCAGCTGGATAGGTTTATACCACAAAAATAATAAATATTACGTCTGTAAATCCGAAAAAAATGAGCCTGATAAGGTCAGCCTTTATACATTAAAGGGAAACAAATTCAGCAAAACCTCAACCTGCGACTACGATTATAAAAATAATATTTATTCAGTTAAAGGTAAAATCAACGCACAGGATTTTGAGACGATTAAGTTTTCCGTTATCAAAACCTCGCGAGCCGAAGCAATAACGGAAATTGTTACCGCTAATATTGACAGCTTTGCAACAGTGTCCGTTGTAAAAATTGAAAGCCAAAAAACGCCCGAAAAGCTCAAGGCTGAGGCTTATTATCAGGTGATTGAAAACAGAAACGAACAATACGGCAAGGCAAAGCTTAAAACGGAAAACGGAAAATCATATATCGACGGAGTCGCAATTGTAAAACTGATTGATTTTAACAACGACGGCAACGACGAGCTGTTTATCACCTACAGAAAACAGGTTAAGCAAAGTGCCACAAACTACTATACAGGCGAATATATTGTTATTGAGGAGCCAACATATTGTATGGAGGTTTACAGCTGGAACGGTTTTGTTGCAAAAAAAATATTCAGCAGAGACTCGATTTCAAACAAGATGTCGGATAAAGAAACAAATTACGTAATGCTTCAGAAATCAAATAATACCGTTGACATTTGCACGAACTCATATTCATATGAAAGCGAATACACGTATACAGCCGCGTCAAGAATTTACAGAATAAATAAAAACGATGAATTTGAGTCAATATTTAATGTAAGACTTGAATCCGAATACGGTTATATGCAGTATTATGTTGACAACGAATACACCTATAAATCCGAGTTTGAAGAAAAGGCGTACAGAGTGCCGATGTTCCTCAACGACGACGGAAAATATGATGAGGAAAAATATACGGTTGTTTACCTTTCGGGCGATAAGAGCGATAAGTTCAATACGGTCATAAATGACACGGTTAAAACAATAGAGTCCCTTAACAAAAATTATATTGCGGAAGAATAACAAAAAACGTACCTGCTATTTGAACAGGTACGTTTTTTATTTAATAAACAATTGCCGGAGCCCGCAAATAAAAACTGCAAGAAATTAAGAATGATGGTATCGGGGTCAAAGTAAGTGTTTTATCCACAGACTCCAGCAATGCAAGAGGAGCAATATTCAATAACGGGCTTATAATTATTTGGCAACCGGGAATTTTGCCCTTGCCTTGAAAAGATCGCCGTCAATAGTTATTTCAAGGTCGCCGTTCTGTACTCTGCAAAGCTCCTTGGCGATTGAAAGTCCGAGTCCGTTGCCGTCCTGATTACGCGACTTATCCCCGCGTACAAACCGTTGTGTAAGCTCATCGGGCGAAATATCGAGCGGCTGGGCGGAAACATTCTTAATTTCAAATACTCCCATACCGTTTTCCTCGTAAACATTTACATATACACGCGACGCTTTCGCGCTGTACTTTCTAGCATTTGAAAGCAGATTTTCAATAACTCTGAAAGACTTTGGTCCGTCGGCAGAAATGGCAGGAGCGCTGCCGTTTTCCTTGATAATCAAATCAAGCCCCGCTTTTTCAAAATCCTCCTGCGCGTCAACTACCGCTTGCAGAGAAAGCTCATAAAGATTAAGCCTTGTAAGATTTACCGTAATATTACCGCTTGTTACCTTCGACGCCTCAATCAAATCGTCAATAAGTCTTTTGAGCTTAGCGCCCTTATCATTGAGCACTTTAATATATTCCTGCGCCTTTTCATCTTCTATACCGCATTTTGAAAGCAGGTCTACATAATTGATAATAGAGGTCAGCGGTGTTTTTAAATCGTGTGATACGTTTGTAATAAGCTCTGTTCTTAATCTCTCGTCCTTAACGGCTTTAGCTACAGCGCTTTGAAGCTGCGCGTTAGTATATTTCATACCCTCCGCAAGCGCCTTGAGCGACTGTGGAAGAGTGTCAACGTCAATTGCTATATCCTCGTGATTTGAAACTGCGCAGATAATCATATCAAGCTTTTTGATATAGCTTAAAAATTTAATTAACAGATAAATATTTGCTCCTAAATCCGCGAAAGCGAGCAAGACACCGAGCAAAGCCAAATAATCCGTAAAAAGCCATATAATGATCATAACCGCAATTAAATTACAGAGAACATAAAGTACAACAATCAGTATGACATTTCTTTTAAATTTTTTAGGTGAATAGGAAAGAACCGAGAATACTTCTTTAATTGATTTTCTGATTTTATTTATTAATTTCACCGTTGTTTTAAAGACGCCTTTTAAAATAATAAACAGCAGTCTTAGTATGTAATATGTTAAGAAATTCTTATAGATTTTCCTGTCTGACATTATATTTCTTGCAACAGATGCCGAAAATTCAAGGACAAGAAGCCACATCAGCGCCGCATAGATAATCATCACCCAGACAGACAGTACGGATATTTGCAAAGATTCGACTATACCGACAACAATAAAGTATGTAGCCAAAAATCCCAATCCGATTAAAGCGCCCAAATGAATTTCAAACGGCACATAGTCAATAAAGGCTAGTTTGGCAGGAGCATTTTCATCTCTCTTTCCCGCGACAAGCAGATACCTGATACCTGCCGTAAATGATATAATCAGCATCAGTACTGCAAATATGATATACATAATAAAATTGTCATAGCATTTTACAGCGGTATTATGAAAATCTTTTAGTCCGACAAAGTAATCATATGTATCAATATACTCTAAAATATTAAAACGGTTTCCTGTGTTCTCAGGGAAATCAAAATAAATATATACATCTGTTTTTTTAGCATAATCGTTTGACAGATAACTGGTTATACTGTCAAGCCAGTTATTATTTATGCCCTTTGCCTTAGCCTTTCCGTCTTTATAGATAAAATAAATATCGGAATTATAAAGCTCCTTTTCATTAAAGCTGTCAAGGTTTGACCATTCGCTGCCGTTGTATACGGCACGGCATCGCACACTTTTAATTTTGTAAATATATTCTTCTCCGTAATGATAAATATCTTGAATACTATAAATATCTTGAATACTATTATCTATAAAAATGCTATAAAGTTCATTAATTATTTTATTTACTGTCTCCTCATCGCCCGGCATACTTTCACCGTTAATATCATAAATTTCATATCCTGTAACGCAAAAATCTTCGGAACTATCCGGAGTTTTGACGCTTATATTGTAGCTGTCTTCGGGAAGATCGTTGTAATCAAACTCGTCTTCGTGATTATAGTATTTTTTATAGTCCGCAATATACTGTTTACTTATTTTATCGACAACGCTTTCTCTCTGCTCCTCCAAAGATTTCTTTTTATTATTCAAAGCGCTGTCTTTGTATGCGTTTCTCGCCGTTTCACTGACAATTCCGCCGAAATAATCCGAAAACACATATGTATCGGTAAAGCTTTCGGGTTTTTCCCCGTTACCGTAAAAGAAAGTAAAGATACTTACCGTCACCAGACCTGTTGAAACCATAAATGTTATGAACGCGAGAATTATACATATTGCCTTTTTCAGAGCGGAATATTTAAACCTTTTCGCACTTGTATCCAAGACCATACACCACCTTCAGGTATTTCGGATCTTTTGGGTTGATTTCAATTTTTTCACGGAGATTGCGGATATGTACGGTTACTGTTTTTTCGCTTGTATATGATGGCTCGTTCCATACCGCCTCATAAATCTGAGAAGATGAAAAAACTCTGCCCGTATTACTCATAAGATAATTAAGTATCTTATATTCTATAGGTGTCAGCTTGACCTCTTCACCGTCAACCGTCACCTTTTTTGTATCTGTATCAAGAACAATACCGCCTGTAACGAGCTGGCTGGGTTTAATTTCCATACTTCCGAGCGTGACGTAACGCCTTATCTGTGACTTTACGCGCGCTACAAGCTCAAGAGGATTAAACGGTTTAGTGACATAATCGTCAGCCCCGAAACCGAGACCCGTTATCTTATCCGTGCCCTCGCTCTTTGCAGAAAGAAGAATTATCGGAAAATTATATTTCTCTCTGATTTTAAGAGTGGTTTTAAGTCCGTCAAGCTGAGGCATCATAATATCAAGCACCACGCAGTGAATCTCATTATCACGAATACGCTCAAGCGCCTCAATGCCGTTTGCCGCCGTAAGTACATTGTATCCCTCGTTATCAAGGTAAATACGCAGTGATTCCAATATAGCGTCGTCATCATCACAAACCAAAACCGTTTTAATTTTTTCTCCGTTCATTTTAATCAATCCCTTATCCGTTATGCATATTAAACCATACCACTTCAAATATAGGTCAAAGAAAAAGTAAAGAAGTGGTAAAAATAAAGCGTAAGGGCGAATAAAAATCCGCCCATAATGTATTTAACCTATATTTCTATGCCGAGCTCCTGAATTTTGTCCCTGACTTTAAGCCAGTCAGCAAAAGCAAGCTCCTTGTTATTAGGATTTCTCAGAATAGCGGCAGGGTGGTACGTACCCATAAACAGTGTGCCGTTTTTTTCAATAAACTCACCGTGCTGTTTTGTTACCCTGAAATCCTTGTCAATAAGCCTTTGTGCTGAAATCCTGCCAACACAAATTACTATTTTCGGCTTGATTATTTTAAACTGCTCTCTCAGCCATTTTATACACGTCTCCTGCTCCTCCGGCTTTGGATCGCGGTTTTTCGGCGGACGGCATTTAACCATATTTGCTATATAAACATTTTTATTCCTTGAAAGATCAATACTGTCAAGAAATTTATCAAGAAGCTGTCCCGACCTGCCTACAAAAGGCTGTCCCTGCAAATCCTCGTTTTCTCCCGGTCCTTCACCTATCAGCATAATATCGGCGTCTTTTTTTCCAACGCCGAAAACAAGGTTTGTCCGGCCCTTGCAAAGCTCGCAGGCAGTACAGCTTTTACATTTTATTTCAAGCTCGTTCAATGTCATTTTCATCACCTATGCCATTATATCAAATTTAGTGTTGAAAAACAATGTGAATAGGTATAAAATATTTATTAATATTCATTATAATATTTTTTTACTAAGGAGATAAATTATGGAAAATCAGGTATTAGTGGAAATTTCTGCAAGGCATGTACACGTTTCACAGCAGGACCTTGAAACATTATTCGGAAAGGGATATGAGCTCACCGTAAAAAAGGAGCTTTCACAACCCGGTCAGTTTGCCTGTGAGGAACGTGTTAAGGTAATCGGAACCAAGGGAGAGTTCCCCGCCGTTTCAATCTTAGGTCCGTGCAGAAAGGATACGCAGGTAGAGCTTTCGCTTACGGACGCCCGTTCAATCGGTGTATCGGCTCCCGTAAGAGAAAGCGGAGATATTGAGGACTCAGGCGTGTGCAAACTCGTAGGCCCGGCAGGAGAGGTTGAGCTTGCAAAGGGTGTTATCGCCGCGAAAAGACATATCCACGCCACAACCGCCGACGCTGAAAAAATGGGGCTTGTAAACGGCGAAATCGTATCTGTCGAAATTCCGACGTCAAACGGAAGAAACCTCACTTTCGGCGATGTTGTCGTAAGGGTTTCAGACTCATACGCGCTTGCAATGCACATTGACACCGACGAGGCAAATGCTGCCGGAATGGCACCTAACACAATAGGCAAAATCATAAAATAGTTATACATAAAATAAAAAAGGAGCTGTTTTTAAATAATCCTGATAAGAAAGCAATTATGAAAAAATACGGTGCAGAGCCGAAAATGGCGCTGCGCCGTATCTTTTTTTGCTCGTATTTTATCGGCAGGTACGGGGACTTTGAGAGCCTTGCAGCGGTACAAAATCCATGCCGCTATTCTTACGACGGGAAAAAGCGTCCAAGTTTTACGCTTGAACGCCGTGATTTTATGCCTTATGCAGTTTGCAACTCCTCGATGACGGGAATTTACATCCTCAAATAAAGTAAGAAACGGTAAGTAATATTACACCAAGAATTAATGAGCCAACACCACAGATTAAAGGCATAAGTATATTCCGCCTGCTGTTGATGATTGCCTTATCCGGCTTATCTTCATACACCCTCAATTCAACAATATCGTTTACTTTGTATGTCGAGTCAGGGGTAGGGGCTGAAATTCTGTGTTCCGTTTTATATGTATTGCCTTTATATTGATATTCAATGATCGGCGTATGCGTAAATCCTTTATATTCGCCAACCCTCGGACCGAGATGTTTTAATACTTCTATGATTTTTCCCTGAACCAATGAGTATTTTTTCGTGTTTTCTCTGATATAAACTATCAATAAACAAATTCCCAAAAGGATAATCGCTATACCCATAATCAATAAATGGTTTTTCCAATTCATAATATCCCCTCTCTTATGTAACACCTCTAATCCAAAATCTTTTGACAATTAGGACAATATCTTTTTTTCTTTACCTCATAGGTTTTTTCATAACTTCCAGTAGTTGCTCCAGGAAGATGTCTAAAACCCACATAAGTACATTCTTTGATCCATTCAAGCTTTTCGCCACAAACAGGGCATTCTTTTTGCTTAAATCTACGGATAAAATCTTTTACTTCTGGAACGCCTAATGTCCATCGCCATTGCTTTTTGTCACTTAATTTATCATATTCTTTTTGAGTATATCCTAATTTTTCGTTGATTTCTTGCTCTTGTTCTTCGGTATATACGAAAAACTTTTTCATAAATCCACCTCTTTACCAACTTTCGGATGTTCACCTTCTAAAATTTTATTATACACCCGAATTGTGAAGAAATCTACCGCAAGCAGCGATTTTCACGGCAAGAATACCACCTTCGACTATATTGCCGACTTTATGACTTCTTAAACACCTGCTGAAAAAGAAAAGCCGCCGTCGATTGACAGCGGCAACTTTCTTCGGAGTATTCATTGATTATGGCAATTGCTTTCAAATTAATGCCCTATGTGGCGTTATCCTTTAAAGCCCCTTTTATTCTGTTCATTTTAGTTATCGTAGGCTTTTGTTACATTTTTTAGACTGCAAAGCATTGTTCTCGTGCCGTCGTCCTGATTAACAATTTTTCTTCTGTCCTCAACGACTACAAACTTTCCTCTGCCGGTGCGGATTGAATATCTGATAACAATTTCTTTTCTGCCTTCATTAATCTGCTTTTTGATATTTGCAACAACATACTTTACCTCACGCTCCGACATAAAATCCGAAAGCCTGCCCCCGTGTTCATCAAAAAGCGCCGAGCGCGGCTGGCCTAAAAAATTAATGAAATCCTCGCTTACAATTTGGAGTGTAAGCGGATTTTCCGTATCGGTAGAGAATACGGCGTTAGGTAAATTTTTAAACACCTTCAGCAAATTATCATACATTTTATCCGACTTTTCCTCAGCCTCTTTGACCTTTGTTATATCAGTCAGCATCGCGAGAAAAACGGGGCTGTCATTGTCATCGTATTCCTGAATTGAGGCATTTACCTTGCACCATTTATATTCATCCTTATGTACAATTGTGCGAAACTCAATGTCCATAGGCTCGTCGGTTGCCATTGTCCTTCCTATTGCCTGAAAAACAAGGCTCCTGTCCTCAGGATGAATAAGCTCGTCAAGACGGTAGTCCTGCTTCATATACCTGTTTTTTGACGTTCCGAAAAGACGGCATCCCCCTTCATTCATATAATTAACAACAATGTGCATATCATCCGTAACCTTAAAAAGACAAACTCCGCCTGTTACAAGGTCTATGAGATAATTCATTTCACTTGCTTTTTTTCTGAGCTCCTCCTGCTTTTGCTGGGATTTTGAAACATCGGCAAGAGTAAGACGGCATAAAGTCGAATTTTCAAAATTCTGCCCCGTGCAGTGTATAAGTATGTCGTTGCTGTTTTTATCTGTAAACTCAGCGTTAAAATATACATAAGGCGAGTTTTTTTTACACAGCGCCTTCATAATTTCCTCACGGTAAACCGGCTTGATAATATCGTGCAAATACAGTTTACCCTGCTTTATTTTAGAAGGATGAACTCCGGTAAAATCAGAAAAATGCTTATCGGAGTCCACGACCTTTAAATTGTCCGACTTATCGACAACAAGATTCATAAATTCAACGTCGTACAAATCCTCTTCAAGAACTTCCGCCATCGCTTCACCCCTTCCCTTATATGTATGCCTTATGTTCAAGTTGCATAACATCAACATACTAATTGTTAATTATATCACAAAAAATTAAAAGATTGAATAGTTTATATGAATAAAAAATTAATTTTATAATATTTGAAAAAATGTAAAATTTCTATATGCAATTTGATTTTTTTATGTTAGAATATATAGCGTATAATTATATCTGTAATTAATATAGATTTATTAAGGAGAATACAAATGGCAAAAGTTTACCGTGTATTTGTTGAAAAAAAGAAGGGCAACGATATTGAGGCAGGTCAGACGCTTGACGACCTCAGGGAAAATGTCGGCATAACCGCCCTTGAGGATTTAAGAATAATCAATCGTTACGACGCGCAGGGATTAAGTGAAGAAGAGTTTAAGGTTGCAGTTAATACAATTCTCTCCGAGCCTAACCTTGACAATGTTTATTATGAACTGTCCATTCCTGACGGCTGGCGGTACTTTGCTACGGAATACCTTCCGGGTCAGTATGACCAGCGTGCCGACTCCGCCGCCCAGTGTATCCAGCTTTTGACAGCGGGCGAAAGGCCTGATGTTTTATCGGCGAAAATTATCGCGGTTAAAGGGAATATCACCGACGGGGAATTTGAAAAGATTAAGTCATATATCATTAACCCTGTTGAGTCAAGAGTGGCGTCGCTTGATATGCCTGACTCGCTTGATATGCGTTCGGATATTCCTGCCGATATTGTCCGCATATCAGGTTTCATAAAGATGAACGACAAAGAAATTGCCGAATATCACACGTCAATGGGATTTGCCATGAGCGTTGCCGATTTGTGCTGGGTAAGGGATTATTTTAAAAATAACGAAAACCGTGATCCAAGCCTTACCGAGCTTAAGGTAATTGATACATACTGGTCCGACCACTGCCGCCACACCACCTTTGCTACGGAACTTGACGATATTAAAATCAATGACAGCAAGTATAGCAAGGCTATAGGCGATGCTCTCGAAAAGTACTTTGAAGTGCGCAGGGAAGTATATGGCGACAGAGATAAAATCGTCTGCCTTATGGATATGGCGTGTATAGGAACAAAGGTTCTTAAAAAGCGGGGCTATGTGGACAACCTTGATGAAAGCGATGAAATCAACGCCTGTTCAATACAGGTTCCTGTAATTGTTGACGGCAAGGAGGAGCAGTGGCTCGTTCAATTTAAAAATGAAACGCACAATCACCCTACAGAGATAGAGCCTTTCGGCGGTGCTGCAACCTGCTTAGGCGGCGCTATCCGCGACCCGTTGTCCGGTAGAGCGTATGTTTATCAGGCAATGCGCGTAACGGGCGCGGGCGACCCGACCGTTCCTTTTGAGGAAACACTCGACGCAAAGCTGCCGCAAAGCAAGATTACAACAGGCGCTGCCGCCGGATATTCAAGCTACGGCAACCAAATCGGACTTGCGACAGGTCAGGTAACAGAACTTTATGACGAAGGTTATGTTGCAAAAAGAATGGAAATCGGCGCAGTAATCGGCGCGTCGCCAAAGGAAAACGTAATTCGTGAATGTCCGCAGGACGGAGATGTAATTGTTCTTCTCGGAGGAAGAACAGGACGTGACGGCTGTGGCGGCGCAACAGGCTCCTCAAAGGCGCACAATTCATCATCTATTGAAACGTGCGGAGCAGAGGTACAAAAAGGCAATCCTCCTACCGAGAGAAAAATTCAGCGTCTGTTCAGAAAAGCAGAAGTTGCAAAAATGATTAAACGCTGCAACGATTTCGGCGCGGGCGGTGTATCGGTTGCAATCGGAGAACTTGCAGACGGCCTTAAAATAGACCTTGACAAAGTGCCTAAAAAATATGACGGTCTTGACGGAACAGAACTTGCAATTTCCGAATCGCAGGAAAGAATGGCGGTTGTGCTGGACAAGGCAGATGTCGATAAATTTATTAAGCTATCAAACGAAGAAAATCTTGAGGCTACACCTGTTGCCGTAGTTACCTCAGACAACAGACTTGAAATGACGTGGCGCGGTGATAAAATCGTCAGCCTCAGCAGAGATTTTCTTAATACCAACGGCGTTACACAGCACGCAAAGGTTGAGATTGCCGCCGTTGACGATACAAGAAATTATACAAAGCAAGTACCCGAATGTTTTGCAAAACTTGACAACGCGCATGCACTCAAGGCTAATCTTGCACGCCTTGAGGTCTGCTCGCAAAAGGGACTTGTTGAGCGTTTTGACTCATCAATCGGCGCCGCTACGGTTCTTATGCCGTACGCAGGCAAATATCAGCTTACACCCGAAGAGGCAATGGTTGCCAAAATCCCTCTCCTTGAGGGAGAAACGGACACCGCAACCGTTATGGCTTACGGTTTCATTCCAAAGCTTTCACGCTGGTCTCCGTTCCATTCCGCTGCCTTTGCCGTATCGGAATCGCTTGCAAAGCTTGCTGCCGTAGGATGCGACCCGTCAAAAGCAAGGCTCACATTCCAGGAATATTTTGAAAGACTTAATGATGTTCCGTCACGCTGGGGCAAGCCGACAGCAGCGCTTCTCGGCGCGCTTATGGCACAGCTTGGCTACAAATGCCCGTCAATCGGCGGTAAGGACTCAATGAGCGGTTCGTTCAACGACCTTGACGTACCTCCTACTCTTGTTTCCTTCGCTGTCGGAATGAGCGAAGCGTCAAAAACCGTATCTTCTCAATTCAAGAGGACAGGCTCAAAAGTAATGCTCCTGCCCCTTCCTGTTGATGAGAGCACGGGATTGCCCGACTTTGAAACCGCAATGGAGCTTATGGTTAAAGTTTACAAGGGTATCAGAAACGGCAGAATCCTTTCCGCGTCCGTTGTAAAAGAAGGAGGCGCCGCTGCCTGCGTATGTAAAATGGCGTTCGGTAACAAGTTCGGCTTTACATTTGCACAGAATCTTGACAAAGAAACCCTTTTCGCCGCAAAAGAGGCATCCTTTGTTGTTGAACTTGCGGAGGAAAATTCGTTTGACGGCATAACGCTCGGCACAACAAACGACAACGGTATATTCATTATTGACGGCGTTGTCCAAACTGTTGACGAACTTATCGGCGCGTGGACAGGAAAACTTGAAAAGATATTTGCTACCGATTCAGGCAAAAAGGCAAATATGCCTTATGACGTACCGCTTTATAAAGAGCGCTCAATTTTTGTTGCTAAAAACAAATTTGCAAAACCAAAGGTATTTATCCCTGCTTTTCCGGGAACAAACTGCGAAATTGATACGGCAAGAGCATTTGAAAAGGCAGGCGCCGAGCTCTCTGTACTCGTTGTAAACAACCTTTCATCTGCCGCTATCAATGAAACGATAGATAAAATGGTACAGGAAATTGAAACCTCGCAAATCATAATGATTCCTGGTGGATTCAGCGGCGGTGACGAGCCTGAGGGCTCAGGTAAATTTATTGCCACGACCTTCAGAAATCCGCGTGTTAAGGAGGCTGTTACAAAGCTCCTTAACTGCCGTGACGGTCTTATGCTCGGTATTTGCAACGGTTTTCAGGCGCTTATCAAGCTTGGTCTTGTGCCTTACGGCGAAATCCGCGAAATCAAGGAAACCGACCCCACTCTTACGTTTAACACAATCGGCAGACACATTTCATCAATGGCTTACACAAGAGTAACAAGCGTTAAATCACCCTGGCTCAACAGCGTAAACGCAGGCGAAATGTTTGCAATTCCCATCAGTCACGGCGAAGGCAGATTTGTGGCAAATAACGATGTTATGAAAAAGCTGATTGAAAACGGTCAGATTGCTACCCAGTATGTAAATCCCGACGGTGAACCTGTCAGCGATATGCCGTTTAACCCTAACGGTTCAGTATGCGCTGTCGAGGGTATTACATCTCCTGACGGAAGAGTTTTCGGAAAAATGGGGCATTGCGAGAGAAAGGGCAACAACCTTTATTCAAATGTTCCGTTTGAAAAGGATATGAAGATATTTGAAAGCGGCGTTAATTATTTTAAATAAATTTTAATAATCACTAATTCAAATTTATATTATTTCAGGGGGGATGTTTTTAAATACTCTCCCCGGTAATTTCTCAGCGTACTGCATCGGGAAAACTTTATTTAAACTTGGAGGAAAATATTTTGAAATACGTTGTTGTATTGTACGACGGTATGGCTGACTATCCTGTTCCGGCGCTTGGCGGAAAAACTCCTATGATGTGCGCGAAAAAGCCTAATATGGATATGCTTGCGTCAAAAGCGGAGGTTGGTCTTATAAGAACGGTTGCCAAAGGATTAAAGCCCGGAAGCGATGTTGCAAATATGAGCGTTATGGGCTTTGACCCTATGAAATACTATACGGGAAGAAGTCCTCTTGAGGCGGCGTCAATAGGTATTGATATGAAGCCTACGGACGTTTCACTCAGGACAAATCTTGTTACTCTTTCCGAAGATGATTTGCCGTATGAGCAAAAAACGATTGAGGATTACTGCGCAGACGACATTTCCACGCAAGAGGCTGAAATTCTGATTAAATATATTGATGAAAAGCTCGGCACTGATGAATTTAAATTTTATTCCGGCGTATCGTACCGCCACTGTCTGATATGGGATAACGGAACAACCGAGCTTGGAAAAATGACTCCGCCGCATGATATTACCGGCAAGGTCATTACCAAGTACCTTTCAGACTCGGAAAACGCAAAACCGCTTATTGAGCTTATGAAAAAATCGTATGACCTGCTTAAGGATCACCCGGTTAATATCAAGCGCAAGGAAGAAGGAAAAAGACCGGCAAATTCAATCTGGCTCTGGGGTGAGGGCAGGCGTCCCGCTCTTTCACCGTTTGAAGAAATTTACGGAATAAAGGGCGCTGTTGTTTCTGCGGTTGACCTTATAAAGGGAATAGGCGGCTGCGCTGAAATGGAGGTTGCCGATGTTGAGGGCGCAACAGGATATATCGACACCAACTTTGAGGGAAAGGCAAACGCCGCCGTTAATTTGCTTGACAGAAATGATTTAGTATACATTCACTTTGAGGCTCCCGATGAATGCGGACACAGAAACGAGCCGGAAAACAAGGTGAGGGCTATTGAGCTTATTGATGAGAGAGTTCTGCCCGTTCTGTTTAAAGGACTTGAAAAATTTAATGATTATAAGATAATGATTCTTCCCGACCACCCGACACCTATTGTAACAAGAACTCACGCGAGTGACCCCGTGCCGTATCTTATTTATCATAAGAATAATGAGATTAAAGGTGTTGAAACAATCAATGAAGAAACCGCAAAGCAGACAGGAAACTTTATTGAACACGGTCCGAGTATAATGAAACATTTTCTTAATGACTGATATAGGAGAATAACATATGAAAATTAATTCAATCTGCGTACAGGGCGGCTATAAGCCCAAAAACGGCGAGCCGAGAGTAATTCCGATTGTACAAAGCACAACATATAAATACGATTCAAGCGAAGAAATGGGAGATTTATTTGACCTAAAAAAACCCGGTTACTTTTACTCCCGCCTGCAAAACCCTACCTGCGATTATGCGGCTCAGAAAATCGCTATGCTTGAGGGCGGGGCAGCAGGTATGCTGACATCATCCGGCCAGGCGGCTAACTTTTATGCCGTATTTAATATTGCACAGGCGGGCGACCACATTGTATCGTCATCTGCTATTTACGGCGGAACATTCAATCTTTTTAATGTTACAATGCGCAAGCTCGGAATAGATTTTACTTTTGTAAGTCCTCAGGCGAGCGAGGAAGAAATCCTTGCCGCGTTTAAACCTAATACCAAAGCTGTTTTCGGCGAAACGATTTCAAATCCGAGCCTTGATATTCTGGATATTGAAAAATTCGCAAAAGCCGCGCACGCAAACGGAGTACCGCTTATTATTGACAACACCTTTGCCACTCCTATCAACTGCCGTCCGTTTGAATTCGGCTGTGACATCGTAACTCATTCAACTACAAAATATATGGAGGGACACGCTTCAACAATAGGCGGGGCAATCGTTGACTCGGGTAATTTTGACTGGACGCAGAATGATAAATTCCCCGGTCTTACCACTCCCGATGACAGTTACCACGGAATTACATACACGCAAGCCTTCGGCAAAACGGCATATATAACAAAAGCGACAGTTCAGCTTATGCGTGATTTAGGTTCAATCCCCGCTCCGCAAAACGCCTTTTTGCTTAACGTGGGTCTTGAAACCTTGCATCTTAGAATGGAAAGACATTGCGAAAACGCTAAAAAGGTTGCAGAGTATTTAAAAAATAACGATAAAATAAACTGGGTAAAATGCGCTATGCTTCCTGATGATGAACAATATCCGCTTGCGCAGAAGTATATGCCTAACGGCACCTGCGGTGTGGTATCCTTTGGTATCAAAGGGGGCAGAGAGGCAGCCACGGTGTTTATGGATTCATTAAAGCTTGCCGCAATAGTAACGCACGTTGCCGACGCGCGCACCTGCTGTCTGCACCCTGCTTCAACAACCCACCGCCAGCTTACAGACGAACAGCTTGAGGAATGCGGCGTAAGCCCTGACCTTGTTCGTTTCAGCGTAGGAATTGAGGACGCGGATGATATTATTAAAGATATTCAACAGGCGCTTGACAAAATATGAGTAATACGTCTGAACACAACCATAACCATAAACACACTAAGGAAGTATCAAACAGGCTTGCAAGAGCTATTGGCCATTTGCAAAAGGTAAGGCAGATGGTCGACAGCGGAGAGGACTGTTCTCAAGTGCTTATTCAGCTTGCGGCTGTTAAGTCAGCTATTAATAACACCGGTAAGCTGATACTTAAGGACCACCTTGAACACTGCATTGTTCACGCCGTAAAGGACGGCGATGAGGAAATGCTTAACGAACTTAACAACGCGATAGACAAATTTATGAAATAGATAACGCCGTATTGAGAGAATTTTTGATACGGCGTTTTTATTTTTGCGTGTTTAAATGTATTTTTGCTTAAAAAACAAGAATAAATAGTGAATTTAAACAAATATTGTCAATAAATTTTGGAAGATGTCACAAATGCAAATTTATTGAAAAGCTTTGCGAAAAAGTATATAATTTATTTATCTATAGGTATTTATATTAAAAATCATAATTTATAATATTTTAGGGCAAAGGGGAAGAAAAATGGGAAGGATAACTGTTAAAAAGAAAGCAGTCAGTATTTTTCTCGCAATACTGACGGTATTTACGGGATTGCTGCCCGCAACGGCTGCCTTTGGCGCAAACGGCGTAGAAGGCTACTATGATATAGAACTTTTCTACAAGGATAACGGCACTATTATTCCGTCTTATCAAGATGATGGCGAGAGTACATATATTGAATATATGACTGAGGGACAGGAGCTTAATTTAACTTATAAGCTCATTGATACCGAAATGCCCGACAATGGATATATCAAATGGTACAGCGAAACGCCTACTCTTGTTGATGTTACTCAAGAGGGTGTTGTTAAGGCGTTTGACTCATCAAAAGGCGCTGTTGTTCAGTCGTGGATTGATAACGAAGTTAAAACCATTCCCCTTGTGGGAAGTGTAATAGCGTCTGTTATTGAAAAAGCGCTGTTTAACGAATATATTGACCTTGACTCAATGGACACAGAAGCTATTATAACAGTCGTTGAAGGTCTCTTCGGTTCAGAATCACTTCTTGATAAATGGATTGAATCATACAAGGGCGAGCTTATTGATTCTCTTAGAAATTATCTTGATAACATAAATTCTAATATTCATGTTCAGCTTTATTCAGCCGACGGCACTCTCCTTGATGATGACTATGTCCAAATCTGTGTTACAAAAAACACTGAATGGTATGCTAATTTTCTTCCCAACGGTACCCATATTACAAACAAATCACAGATTAACACAACGGTCGCTGTAGGCTCAAAAACCCAGCTTTATGCAATAACTACCCCGCTGAGACTTCATTACGGTGTTGTCTACTCTGTTAAAAGCTCGTCAATTTTTGACAAGGGTAAGGTTATCGCTACTGTAAATGACAGCGGTCTTGTTACTTTTAAGAATAAAGGTACGGTGACTATTCTTGTTTCTCCTGACACGGAGCAGATTGTTGAGGGTATTCTTAAACTTGTGAATTATATTTATGCCCTTGATAATACAGGCACGCTTGACACGGATAAAATCGCAGGAATACTTATAGACTATGTAGGACTTGATATTAACAGAACCGTCCTTGCCGGTATTCTTGATGTCTGCTTTGCGATAAAGGATATAGCGGGCAACGCGGCAGATCCTGTACAGCTCACGGCAACTGCTGTTGAAATTATTGCAAACCTTGTTCTTCAGTTTGCGTATAATGACACAATTACCTTTAATGTTGTTGACGCCCAGCCGCTCACCGATTTTTCAATTGAGGGCGCAAATACAGTAAAAGAGGGTTCTCAAATCCAGCTTTCCGTAACAAATATTCAGCCGACAGCAGGCGATACATCAGACATAACATGGACCTCATCCGACCCGTCGATTGCAAGCGTCGACCCGAAAACGGGAGTTATTACGGGCAGAGACGCGGGCGGCTCTCTCGGCTCGCTTTCAAGCCAAAAATGTACAATATACGCAACTTCCGCGGCAAATAATATTCAAAAATCATATGCCCTGACCGTAACGGGAAAAACAGGAAAATACCTGTCTGACGTAGAAATAACGGGTAAGGAAAACCTTGAAATGAACGAGGAAACGGATTATACCTATTCCGTGTTCCCCAAGCGTGTCGCTGAATCCGATAACCTGTATATAAGCTGGGGTATTCAAAACGGCACAGACGAGGATGGTAACCCGACATACGTTTGGGCAGACAGCGAAAATCCCGCAACAGACGGAATAGGAACTATTGATTGCAAGGGACATTATATTGCAACCGACGGAGGAAAATGCACCATTGCCGTCAAGGCAACTACAGGTTATTATCTTACAGACAACAACTTTTATGAAATTTCTTCATTTACGGATACGTTTGTCGTATCAAACGGTATTCCGATTAACGAAATAAACATTTCCGCCGTTGATGGCACCTCAAACGGCGACCTTAACAGAGTGGTCCCTGTTGAAATTAACGGAAAAAATTATACGTACGTAACAATCCACAAAGGTATTTCGGAGGCTTATTTTAATAACGGCGCTGTCATTTCCGCGTCCGTTTATCCGGCAAACGCATCAAACCAGACTTTGAAGTGGGTTGTTGATAATAAATATTACGACAATTCTGTTTCTGACGATACTCATACTGCAACCGTAAAGCAAAAAGCAAACCACGAGGTTGCCGATACATTTAACATTTACGCGGTGTCCGAGGACGGCAAAGTAAAATCAAATACAATTACCGTATGTGTTACAAGAAATTACGCGGTTGAAAATACAATCAATCAGGATTCAATCAAAATTACCAACGGACAAACAGCCGATGCAACACACACAATCAGCTTTGACGGAAGTTGGACGTCAACGGCATACGCATGCTACAAATGCAACTGGTACTCAAGCGACGAAAGCGTATTCACGGTTGAAACAAAGGGAAATGATAACCGCGACGCAACGCTTACCGCTGTTGATGTTGGTACCGCAACGCTTTACTGCGTATCCTCTGACGGAGGTATTATTGATACCTGTGAGGTAACCGTTTATCCTAACAAGCAAAGACTTAAAAATATTGTTAATCTTTGCGACAGAACCATTGTAAAAAGAACTGACGAAAACAGATCTCTTTATAATGACTATATGAAAAAACTTGATTTGGCGTATTATGTGCTCTATGATGAACCTATGGCGTCTCAAAACACATGCGACACATATGCAAACGAGCTTTTGTTTGCTCTCTACAAAGTAGGCGGATTTATAAATATTGCGGGTGTTAATATTCTCGGCACCGACAAGAACAAACTCGGCAGCGACCATATTACCGTCAATGTCGGTTCAACAACCAGTTATACAAAATACAGCTATAATTTTGAGTATGAGGTATTACCGTCTGCCGCTATGTACAGTGATATTGTATGGACCTCTTCAAACAGTAATATAAAGGTTGATAAAAACGGAAAATGCACTCCCGCCTCAAATGACCCTTGCTCCGCAATAATAACCTGTACCGTAACGGACTATATGGGTAACGAAACAAGCGACAGCGTTTTCCTGACATTCGCAAGAACGGCGGTTACTGGCGTAACGCTTGATACCGAAAAAATTGTAGGAGGTAAAATCGGAGAAACACAGACGCTTACCCCGACAGTTTTGCCGAAAGGAACACTCGGCATAGGAAATGCGGACTGCAAAGATGTTTACTGGTCGTCAAGTGATGAAAGTATCGCCACTGTTGACCAAAGCGGAACGGTTACCTTTGTTGCAGGCGGTGACTGTACGATTTACTGTACAACTTACGACGGAGGCTTTACTGCGCAGTGCGCGGTAAATGTTGTTACAAACTATTCCTCGCTTGAGCTTCTTATTTCGCAGTACACTGACCTTTCTCTCAATCCTATTAATTATTATCCTGACAGCTGGAGTGTATATACCGGCGCCATGGAAAAAGCAAAGGCTATGGTTGAACAGGGCGGATATTCTCAGAATGAGGTTGACGCAATGACTGCCGAGCTTGAAAACGCTTATAAGAGCTTACAAAAATATAACTATTTGCAAAAGGTCGAGCTTTATCTTGACGGTGAGCAGACCAAGGAATTTTATCAGTACGATTTAAGCCTGCTTTCGGAAGGTGTAAGCTACAGAAACGCCGAGCTTAATCTAAATGTAAGACTGTATCCTAATAACGGCTCATACGAATCCGTTAAATGGGAATCGTCAACTTCCAACATTTCCGTAACAGAGGACGGAAAATGCTCGCCGACTATAAACTCTTCCTGTTACGGAAGTATCACCTGTACTGTAACCGATCACTACGGCAATATATTTACAGACTCGGTTTGGGTATCGTTTGCTTTCTATCCCGTTACAGGTCTTGAGCTTTCACATTCAAATATAACCGGCGCGGTCGGCGATACATTTAAACTGAGCTGTACAGTTCTTCCCACCGGCACATCACTTTGGCATGTCGGCGCTGCAAGTATTCAGGATTATTACTGGGAATCGGATAATGATAATGTTGCCGAGGTTGCCCAGGACGGTACGGTTACATTTGTAAGTGCCGGTTCAACAATAGTCCGCGCGGTATCATATGACGGCGGTTTTTACGCTGAATGTGTTGTTTCTACCGATGGTGACAGGAGCGCGCTTCGCTCCGCTATTGAAGCTTACAAGGACGTTGATTACACCCAGTATGTATACGAATACGGCGTTGCATTTAATGACGCGTATGAGAACGCTTTGCGCGTTATGGATGACAACACCGTTTCCCAGCAGGATATTGACGACGCCGCGGCAGCGCTAACCGAAGCATATGAAAATCTTATAAGCCATCCTCTTATCATGGTAGACTCCATTGATATTGCATACACTACATATAAGAAACCTCTGCTCGGCTCGGCAAGTAGTGTCGCAAGCGGCTCGGTTTCATCAAGCGACGCGCTTTCCGTAAATCTGTCAAATGATTATTCAAACTATAATGATTATAATTATGTAACGCTTACGGCAAATCCGTCACCAGATGGCGCTATGTATAAAACGATTACTTGGTCGGTTGATTCATCATATCAGATGAATTCATCAACAAACAGTAACTCAATTACTTTGACGCCTGATAAAAGGTCTGACGGAGGCTGGGCAAAAATCACCGCCGTGGTTACTGACGATTACAACCGTTCATACACAAGAACCGTTTCGGTTGTTATGTCGGACGACACTATAACGGGCTTTGATATTACCGATACAATACAAACAATTTACGCAACCGAACAAGGCAGACAGCTTGCTTACTCGATAAGCGGTTCAGGCTTCACAGACATCAACTGGACTTCTTCAAATGAAGATGCGTTAAAGGTTGACGAAAACGGTATACTTATCCCCGTTGACAAGGGTTCTGCCACAATTACGGGAAAGACTCTTGACGGCGGATTTACCGACTCGGTTACAATAAATGTTTTAACAGATTTCAGTACCCTCGCTGAAAAGCAGGGAGAATATTACACCCTCATTGAAAACGTAAAGGATTCCTATACTTACACTCAGGAGTCACTGGATGTTCTGGCGCAGCTTGTTTCTGAGGCGCAAACTATGATTAATGAGGGAAGAGCCACTCAGGCTGAGGTAAATCAAATGATTTCGGACCTTGACAACGCTTACGGCTCTTTGGTTGAATATGTTGCTGTAAAAGGCGTTTCAATCGGATTTAAGGAGCAATCGGAAGTAAGCCTTGTTAATGACGGATATATTCGCTACACGAACACAGTTTCACTTAACGGTAAAAGTATAAATCTTGTACCGGACTTTGAGCCGGCGGGTTCCTTCTTCAAATCAATCAGCTGGGAATCCTCTAATAAAAATATTACTGTTGATGAAAACGGCGTTCTCACAAACAAAACGGCAAACGCCGGCGTAACAAAAGTTACATGTACCGTAACAAATGTTTTTGATGAAACATATACCGCAAGCGCGTATGTTTCCTTCGTCCGCTCGGGTGTAACGGGCATAAGTTTCAGTGATGAGATAGTATACGGCGCTCCCGCCGAAACAGTACAGCTTTCACCTAAAATAACTAATAAGAATAATTCATCATTGTCTTCATCAGTTGTCAAAGACTGTATTTATTCATCTAATAATGAAGGCATTGCAACAGTTGATGATGACGGAATCGTAACATTTGTTTCCCAGGGTGAGGCTTTAATTACGGTAACAACGCTTGACGGCGGTTACACGGCAACAATACGCGCGTTCACCACTTGGGACACAACCGCTCTTCAGGCAGCAATAAAATCAGCCGAATCAATAAACTATATGGATTATTCTTATGATTACGGCATTGCTTTCAAGACCGCTTACGAAAACGCGGTAACAGTTTATAATAATATATATGCGTCGCAAAATGAAATTGACGAAGCATGTACAAAATTAACCGAGACAATGACCGTTCTTCAAGGACACGAATTCGTCCTGCCTGTAGTCACCGTTTCACAAAACGGCGAGGCTGTTGATAGCGGAGCATTAATCCAGACGGATGCAAACGGTACCGCTACACTTAACGTAACGCTTAATGAGGGCGCGATGGTTAAATCGGTTGACATCACAACCTCAAACGAAAACGGAGTAACAGCTAAAATTAACAACAACACGCTTATTCTGACAAAAACTGTTGAAACAGGCTCAATCACTGTAACAATTAAAACTGTTGACGATTATGACAGAGAAACTGTCAATACATACGATTTCAGCGTTATTGAAAAAATGGTACCCGTAACATCAATTCAGCTTACTGCCGACGGAGAAAACGTAACGGGACCGATTACACATTCCTGCGGCGGTACTTACACAAAATTCAAGGGAATTACTATCGGATATATTCCTATGCCGGAAAACGCAAACTCAATTACAGGCGTAAGCTATACCTCTTCGGCTCCGGCGTATGTTTCGGTTGATAACAACGGTATGGTGCAGTTGACAACCGCAGGAAAAGTCAGGTCATCAAATACCGCAACCATTACCTGTACGGTATCCAACGCTGACGGCTCAACCGTGTCGGCATCCGTACAAATTACAATTATCAGAGCTTAGGGGGGAATAAATATGAAAAATAAAGCTAAACGGTATTTATCTTTCCTCGTTTGCGTAACAATGTTTTTAGGATGTTTAGGTATCGGCTTTACCGCCTTTGGCAATGATTTGGTAGCTATTAATTCAGATAATTTCCCCGACGCTGTTTTCAGGTCGGTTATCTCCGACAGATACGACAGCAATTCTGATGGATTTCTAAGCGCCGCCGAGAGAGATATAAGCTTAATGTCAATACCGGGTATGGCTGATGATGAGTCCATAAAAACACTAAAGGGTATAGAATACTTCTCAGATTCTCTTACGGTTTTGCGATGCGGCGCCATTAATCTTGAGGAACTTGATACTTCCTCTCTTGTAAATCTTACATCGCTCACCTGTATGGGAAATATGTTAAAAACACTTGACGTTTCACATAATACAAAGCTTGTTACTCTTAACTGTTCAAGCAATATGCTGACATCATTGACGCTTGGCTCGTTAAGCTCGCTCAATATGCTGCACTGTTACGCAAACAATCTTACAAGCATAGATGTTTCTAAGCTTACAAATCTCACCGATTTCAGATGCGACCAAAACGAACTTACCTCGCTTGATGTTTCAAAAAACACTCTGCTTAAAGAGTTTACCTGCTCAACAAATCATCTTGTTTCACTTGATTTGAGTAATAATACGGCGCTTGACGCGGTTGTAGGTCCTTCCATAGGCGGACAGACGACTACCGCTCAAGCATTAATGCACGGTGTTGAAATAATAATTCCTTTTTCTGTAGATAAAGAAACATGTATTACATCAACATCACTTGACAAGGGTGATTTCTCCGGCTACTCACTCGGAGAGTTTGTTGCCTATGACGTTAATGATTTCAAAGACGGAGTAGATTACACATACTCAACCTCTTTGCCAAACAGTGAAGATATGACTGTTCATATTGATGTATCAAGAGATTTTTATCAGGTAAACTTTTATACTGCCGAGGATATGCAGGAATGTTTGGGCGTAAGCTTTGTTAAAGCAAACGGCAGCGCGGCAGAGCCTAAGATTCCCTCTGTTGAGCCCTGCAAAGCTTTTGACCGCTGGAGCGGGGATGTTACGGATGTAACGGAGGATATGAGGGTTTATATCATATGGAAGGATAATCATTCATATTCTCTCTGTGCATTTGATAACGGCACGGCAACAATCAATTGTCCGGTATGCAGTGACAGCTACACTGTAATATTTAAGGATTGTATCAACGCAAAAGAAACGGACGGTAATTATTGTAAATATATAGATGTTGTAAAAGACGGATATATTAATGCAAAGGATTACGCACAGCTTATTAAAATGTTTTAAGCAACAATATTAAAGAGGAACGGAAATTCCGTTCCTCTCAGACTGTCGATAAAATGGTCTGAACCACGCCTAAATAAAAACAGGTATATAAACATTTTATATATTAAAAAACAAAATATCGTTTATTTTATAAAATACTTTTATATTGTGAAAGCCGCTTGAACATCGAATTCAAGCGGCTTTCTGTGTTTTCACCTTTTGGCAATTCTACCGTACCTTTGTACGCCTACGAATTGCCAAAAGCTAAATTCAGCTCCATTTCTCGAAGTCTGCCAGCGTGTAGAAATTTAATTTTTGGACTTTTTCTACACGCTGAGAGGAACGGAATTTCCGTTCCTCTTTTTATATACTGTTCTTATTCCAAATTTCCGGTCAAAAGCATTATCGCGGTAAGCGCGGCAACAGGAGCCGTTTGTGTTCTGAGAATTCTTTTGCCGAGACTTGCCACTTCCGCTCCGTATTTTTTTATCAGTTCAACCTCGCTTTCCTCAAATCCGCCCTCCGGTCCGATATAAAATGAAACAGACTTTATATCTTTTTCAAGGATTTTACTCAGAGGCTCGCCACCTCCCTCATAAAACAATATTTTTAAATCGCTGCTGTCTTTTTTTACCGCCTGTTCAAGCGTTTCCATTTCACAGATTTCGGGAACGATTCCCCTTCCGCTTTGCTGCGCCGATTCAAGTGCTATTCTTTGATACCTTATCAGTTTCTTTTTTGCCGACTTTTCATCAGGTCTGCTTACAGAGCGGTTAGTCAGAACAGGCTTAATTGCCGTTACGCCGAGCTCCGTACATTTTTGAATAATATCTTCCATTTTGTCATTTTTTGGCACGCCTTGAAAAAGCGAGACCTTTACTGTCGGCTCGCTGTTGTCTGCCTGCTTATAGCAGACGCTGAGAGTCACCTGTCCCGCGTTTATTTCATCTATTATACAGCCGTAGTCATCTCCGTCTCCGCAGGTGAGAGTCAGCATATCTCCCGTACGCATACGAAGGGATTTTGCAATATGGCGCGACTGCTCCTGATTAAGAATAACTTTTCCCTGAGGAATAAAATCCACAAACAATTTCCGCATAATAAAATCCTTATAAATATGTTAAATATTATAAATTATTTCTTGCCCAGTGAAAAAGGTACTGCTGGGCAATACCGCCAATGCCGTCAAAACATTCAGGCAGTCCGTTAGGATAATACTCCATAACTCTTTTCATCCAAACATCAACGGGAAACGCGTCATAAAATCCGAAGCCGAAAAGCAGGGCGCAGTTTGCAACCTTAACGCCGACCCCGAAGATATTAAGCAGTTCTTTTCTTGCGTCGTCAAGGGAAAGAGCTTTTATTTTTTCTAAATCTATTTTTCCGACGGCTACATCTTTTGAAAGCCTCTCAAGATATTTTGCACGGTAGCCTGCTCCCAGCGCCTCGAAATCCTCAACCGTTAAACTACTCAGCCTTTGAGCAGATGGAAAAGAGTAAAAGCCCTCGCAAACCTCATCACCGTACGCTTTGCACAACCGACCGATAATCCCTTTAATTCTCTTAATATTATTCTGCTGGCTTATAACAAAAGAACACAGCGCCTCCCAGCTGTCCTGGTTAAGTATCCTTATTCCGTAGTACGCATCGACAGTCGGCGCCAAAAGCCTGTCCTGTTTAAGCCTATTGCAAATTCCGACATAATCCTTATTAAAATCAAAATAATCAAGCCAGACGCTTTCAAAGTTTTCTTTGGTGGTGTTTTTAAGAATAACGGTATCGCCTTTCTTTGAAATATTGAGAAAAATCCCGCGGACAACACCGCTCCAGCTTCCGTCCTTCTGCTTTTCCCAGCGAAACGCCTGTCCGCAATCAAGTGTCAAATCAAGGTTTAGACATTTGACATCATTCAGAATAATATCACTGCCTTTATAATCAACCGTCATATTCTTTTTATCTCCTTATCATCACAGAGTAAAGCCTACAGAGAGTATAACATTTTTTTGTCAATAGTGAAAGTAAAAAAGGGCAATTTACACAAAAATTTATTTCAATTTTGTAACTTTTAAAAATGTTGAAAACAATGTGTAAATTTATGAAAATTTAAAATTTTCACGTATTTTTAAGTTTTCAACAATAAAAAATCCACTAAATAAAGGGGAAATTTACATAGTTTTTAACATTTTCCACATAGTTTTCCACAAGAAAAAGGGTTTTAACAAATATACTTTTGGTTATATAAAACCATTTGTCAAGTAAATTTTTTTGAAATTTTTCACAAATATCGACAAAAAATTTTTCGTATATTTACACCTTAAAAATCCTACACTAATTGTATAAAAATGAAAGGAATAAATCAAAAAATGATAAAGGGTGTCAATAAACAGATTTTGGAAGTGACGAATACGGAAAATCCATATTTTGAAAAAATAATTTTTTTCGTTAAACCGGAATATAAAAACGAAGATAGGAAAAAACTACAAAAGGAGGCAGAGGCTCTCGCCACTATTGCCCAAAAACCGCCGCGCGCAAGAGTCAGCAAGAAAAGGATTATCCGAATTGTTGCAAACTCCGTTTTGTTTACAATAGCAGGCTTTGCCTTATCTTTTTTAATTAATACATTTATATAAAGGGAGATTAATATGACAGTCTATAAAGCAATGAAAAATTTTATAGCCGCGTTAGTAGTAACGGCAATTCTCGTTTCCGGAACAGTTTTAGGCGGAGTCGGATACCTTGCGTTTTCCGACAGCTCACAAGGTTCATATGCCGTTTCCAGACTCGGCTCAACAGGTTCAGAGGTAAAATCAATACAGAAAAAGCTGTCCTCACTCGGTTACTACAACGGCTCGGTTGACGGCATTTACGGACAGGCAACAAAATCCGCGGTGACTGCCTTTCAGCGCAACTGCGGTATTACCGCCGACGGAATATGCGGTAACCAGACGCTGCTGTATTTAGGTCTTGGAGGAAGCGGCGGCTCGTCAAACAGTACAAGCTACTCAAATTCCGATGTCGAGCTGTTAGGTAAGCTTATCAGCGCAGAGGCGCGAGGTGAAAGTTATGAAGGCCAGGTTGCCGTTGGCGCAGTAGTCCTCAACCGCGTCAAGCACCCATCCTTTCCTGATTCAATCAGCGGCGTTATCTATCAGAACGGTGCATTTTCCTGCGTAAACGATTCTAACTGGTACGCTGCAATCGCCGATTCTGCAAGGCGTGCCGCAATCGACGCATTAAACGGCTGGGACCCTTCAGGCGGCGCAATCTATTATTACAACGCCAAAAAGACAACAAACTCCTTTATGCACTCACGACCTGTTATAAAGGTAATCGGGGATCACAGATTCTGTAAATAAGAAATAGACTTATTCGTCGTAATTCAAAGCCTTATTATAACCTTATTATAATAAAAAGCCGGCGGATAAATCCCGCCGGTAAATTTTTTAAAATATTATCAAATACCCAAGTGCGCCGTAAACGGAAGTTAAAAGCACCAACAGCTTTGACAAAGTCGTTGGTTTGCCCTTTGCTACGGCGATAACAACAGCCACAGCCGACGGAATAAGTCCGAGCCACGCCATAATTATCTGCGGTACAAATTCTGCCTGCAAAGACGTCGCGTCAATAATTGTCACAAGTATACCAAGCATAATCGCAAGGGAAAAAAATATTTTATGTACTGTTTCATCTTTTTTAGGTACAAACATAAATATGCCTGTAACTATAAATGAAAACAGAATAACAACCTCTAAAATAAATAACGGACCTAAAGCCATAATCTGTCTCCTTATTAAATATAAATACTTATTATATCCGTAATTATTGCCGCAGCGCCACTACTATCGTTCCTGCGGCATACGGCAGAATTTTATTATACGTTTCTAAAATTAAGGGAAGCCGGTCATCTGAAGTCGTAAAATTATTAATAGAATTACAGCTCCTGCAAACAGTGTAACGAGCCTGTGTCACTGTACCGCATATATTGCAGATTTTAAGTGACGAATTGATTACCCGCTTAGTGCAAATAATAGAAGGCGTCAGGCAAATTAAGTTTAAAATAACCGGCAATATATTTTAAAAAATATTATTACTGTAAATATTTTTTATAAGCCTATTTAAAGAAATAATAATAGCATACATACCATCGCCCACTAAAAATTATAGCTTATATCCGCATAATTAGTCAAGTACGGCGGGATTAAATAATCCCGCCGTCAATAATTTTTTATTTTTTCTTTTTTACAATAAGTGTACGCATTGAGTTTGCAATCGCTATAAGACAAACACCAACATCGCCGAAAACGGCAAGCCACATAGCGTTTTCATCAAAAATTCCTATGGCGCAACCGATAATAATAAGAATTTTAACCGCAAGCGAAAAAATAATATTTTCCCTGACTATTCGTAGTGTTTTTCCCGCAATTTTGCGTCCCACTGCAATTTTTGAAAGCGAGTCGCCCATAATTACCATATCAGAAGCCTCAATCGCAATATCGGAACCCGCTCCTCCCATGGCGATACCTAAATCCGCCTGGGCAATAACGGGAGCGTCGTTTATACCGTCCCCGGTGTAAAGAACTGTTTTTCCGCTTTCCTGAAGCGCCTTGACCTTCGCCGCTTTCTCGTCGGGCAAAAGTCTTGCGTAAACTGTATCAATGCCTGCCTTTTTTGCAATATCCTCAGCAATAGGCTCCTTGTCTCCCGTAAGCATTACTGTATTTTTTATTCCAAGCCTTTTCATCTTTGCAAGCGCTTCCTTGCTGTCCTGCTTAATTATATCGGCAAAAACAATATCGCCCTTAAACTCCGTTTCGCTTGCACAGTAAACCGCTGTGCCTATACATTTTGTTTCAACAAAATCAATGCCAATCTCTCTCATCAGCTTTTCGTTTCCGACATAATACTTAACGCCGTCAACTACGGCGGAGACGCCCTTGCCTGCGTAATTCTTGGCGTCCTTAACATCACATTCATCAGCATAATGACCAAAGGCGAGATTAATTGATTTTGCAAGCGGATGTGTCGAATATTTCTCACAGGCAGCAATAATTTTTAAAAGCTCCCTGTGCTGGTTGTCACTGCAATGACAATGATAGCACTCGCAATTTACATACTCAAATTTTCCGCTTGTTATTGTTCCTGTTTTATCAAAGACACCGGTATCAGCTTTTGCAAGCGCCTCAAGGTAGTTTCCGCCTTTAATCAGTATACCTTCCTTTGAGCAGGCTCCGATACCTCCGAAAAAACTGAGCGGAATAGAAATAACAAGCGCGCACGGGCAAGAAACGACAAGCGCCGAAAGTCCCCTGTATATCCATTCCCTCCATTCTCCGTTAAAGAAGAGCGGCGGAATAAGAATAATAAGAAGCGCAACAAGACAAACGATAGGTGTATAAATTCTTGCAAAGCGCCTGATAAAATTCTCGGCTTTGCTTTTTTTGTCCTCCGCGTCCTCAAGCATATCAAGAATTTTCGCAACCGTTGAGTCCTTATATTCCTTAACGGCTCTTACTGTAATAGCGCCGTCCACATTCACCGAACCCGCAAGAATTTCGTCGCCGGCAGATTTCGATACGGGAATGGACTCTCCCGTAAGCGCCTTCATATCAATCTCGGCATTACCATCAACAATCTCACCGTCAACATCAAGCTTTTCACCCGGCTTTATAATCATAAGGTCGCCCACATTAACTTCCTGAGGGACTATGACAACCTCTCTTCCGTCACGAATAACAGTAACCTCGTCGGGCTTAAGCTCCAACATATTCCTAATTGATTTTCTGCTCCTCTGTACAGCAAGGCTTTGCAAAAATTCACCTATGGTAAAAAGGAATACAACGGCGCATCCTTCTGTATATTCACCTACCGCAAACGCGCCTATTGAGGCTATGCTCATAAGAAAATTTTCATTGAAAAAATCACCGTGGATTATTCCTTCAACCGCCTCTTTAATTATAGAAAAACCGACAATCAGATATGATATTGCAAAACAGATAAGATAAATAAAGCTTGGTATATCAATAATCCCTTTTTCACAAAGCTCGTTTAATATATACCCTGTTACGAGCAATATACCGCCTGCCGAAACTTTAAACGCAAAATCCTTTTTGTTAAGCTCCTCATGAGCGTGATCATGGCCGCAGCCGCAACTGTCACCATGATGACCGTGTTCACAACAACAATCTCCGTTATGTATATGTTCATCTGCCATAATTATTCCTCCACATGCTCTGTAGCGCAATTAATAATAGTTTTTACATGGTCGTCGGCAAGAGAATAAATCATACTCTTCCCCTGCCGCCTGTATTTGATAAGATGATTTTGCTTAAGCACCCTGAGCTGATGAGAGATTGCTGTCTGGCTCATTTCAAGTCTTTGAGCAATTTCACCTACACAAAACTCTCCTTCAAAAAGAGCAACAAGAATACGTATCCTCGTTGAATCCGAAAAGACCTTGAACAAATCCGCAAGGTCGTAGACGATTTCCTCGTCAAGAATTTCATTTTCGTCCATAATATGTACCTCATATGAATGATTGTTCATATGAGCATTATATTCTACTTTTCATACAATGTCAACTGTTTTTTTACATCTACTGTCGCAAGCAAAATGTCCTCGGGTTTTTTTCCTTTGTTTCTGAGCTGTCTTTCAAGCTCCTCCCTGCTGAAATTCGCGTTTTTTAAATCCTTTTCCATTATATGTCCGTCGATAATAACATTGATATAAAGCCCCTCTTTTTCAGGCGCAAAATTGAAATCCTTGGGATTAAGCGGCCGCTTGAGCGCAACGGGAAGAAAACTTATTTTACCGGTAGTTTCCATAATAGCATAATCAATATCTGATAAATTAAAATAACCGCTGCCTCTTGCGCTTGTAAGCAAATCATTAATTTCTATTCGCGCTTTATTCAGATTCTTTTTAATTATTTTACCGTTATCAATTAAAATTATCGGCTGACCTGAAATAAGCTTTCTTGCTTTTATGCTTTTTTGAGAAATATAGGAAAGCAATATTCCCACAACAGCGTAAAACACCATAGCTGTTACGCCCTTCCACCATTCAATATCAATATTTGTCGCCATTTCGGCAGCGATTGAACCGATAGAAATACCAACAACATAATCAAAAAAGCTCATTTCGCTTATCTGCCTGAATCCGATAAGCTTGGTCAAAATAAAAAGAACGGTAATTGATACTAATGAAAGCACAAGTATATAAACAAATTCCATAAAATCACCTTTTTTATTTTGTGCATTATTTTCATTTATATTTACGGTAAAATATGATATAATTAATTTTATAAAAGCAATCGCTTGTGGGGTGAAAGGTTGGGAAAGCTCGGAGTTAAAACCGCTGTTTTCGGACTCGCGGCAAATTTTGGATTGTTTTTGATTAAGCTTTATATCTCAGTCAGCTCAAACTCACTGTCTGTTTACTGTGACGCAGTCAACAATCTGGCGGACACGCTTTCATGCGCTGTTGCTCTCGCAGGCTTTATTATTATATTAAAACTTGACGAAAGGCGCAGCAAAAGGGTGCAGTCGCTCGCGTCGTTTTTAATCAGCATTGCGCTTACTGTAACAGGTCTTTATTTTGCATATAACGGTATTGAAAGGCTGATGTATCCGACAGCAGTTTCTTTTTCAAAAAAATATGCGGTGCTTTTAGTTATTACAATTTTTGTTAAAATCATTATGGGCATTATTTACGTATCAATTAACCGAAAGCAAAATTCTCCCGTGTTTATTGCGCTGATAATTGACAGCTTTCTTGACAGCGCGGTTACGCTTGCCGCTTTACTCGGATTATCACTCACAATAAAAATCAATTACGCGGTTGACGGTTTAGTTTCTGTCATAATCGGTATTGCCGTTGCGTCAAGCGCTTTAAAATCCGTTATTAATCAGGCAAAATATCTTGTCAATGACTAAGAGAGGGGAAAACTTATGGGCGAAAAAATTAAAATTAAAAAATCTCCCAAACAGCGTTTTAAATTATTTATGAAAATACTAATTATAATAATTCTGATTCTTGTTCTGATATTTGCTTCGTTTGCCATTGTAACAACGGTAGGAATAAAATCAAACGGCAGTTTTATAAAGTCGCTTGAAACAGTAAGCTATGACAAACAGCTTGAGCCAAAGCTTGACGATGACGGCTTTTATTCATTTACAACCGACAGAGAATTTAAAGTTGTTCAGCTTACCGACGTACATATAGGCGCGGGTTTTATGAGTATTAAAAAAGATACAATGGCAATTAATGCGGTTGCTGCAATGCTGACTGAGGAAAAGCCTGATTTGGTCATTGTTACAGGCGATATTGCTTATCCCGTTCCTTTTCAGGCAGGTACTTTTAACAATAAAAGCAGTTCGAGGCTCTTTGCCGATTTAATGGAAAAATTAGGTATTTACTGGTGCCCCGTATTCGGAAACCATGACACAGAGGCGTATTCTTATTACAGCCGTGAGGATATGTCTGATTTTTACTCGTCTGGTGATTATCCGCACTGTCTTTTTAAATCGGGTCCCGATGAGGCAGACGGCTTCGGAAACCAAGTGATAAATATAAAAAATTCAAACGGAGAAATAACACAGAGCCTGATTATGCTTGATTCTCATTCATATGTTGACGGTGATTTTCTCGGAATTATGTGGAAATATGACTGTATTCACGAAAACCAAGTGAAATGGTATGAGGATACGCTGAACAGTCTTAAGGCTGAAAACAATAATATTATGCCTAAATCTCTCGCCTTTTTCCACATCCCTATCCCAGAATACAAACAGGCTTGGGAGGAATATACGGCAAATAACTGCCGTGATACAGAAAACGTCAAATATCATTACGGCAAGGCGGGAGAAAAGGATCTTGTCATTTACACAAGCGAGCATAACTACGGCTTCTTTGACAAAGCATTACAGCTCGGCTCTACTAAAGGTATGTTCTGCGGCCACGATCATCTTAATAATTTTTCGCTTGATTACAAGGGTATCAGACTGACGTACGGATATTCTGTTGATTATCTTGCATACTCGGGAATTATGAAGTTCGGATTACAAAGGGGCTGTACCGTAATAAACATTAGACCGGACGGCGCTTTTGACAGTCATCTTGAAAACTATTATCAGGATAAATACACCCCTGTCAATGAAAAAGAGCATGTTGAAATGAATAAAGGTTATTACGATGAAACGGTAGAAAATTAAGCAAAATAATATTGACAAATATAACATATAGCATATAATAGATATTGCAGACAACAGTCTGATAAAAATATTTTCAGGGCGAGGCGCAATTCCTCACCGGCGGTTAAAGTCCGCGACCCATAGAGATATGGCTGAATCGGTGAAATTCCGATACCGACGGTTAAAGTCCGGACGAGAGAAAATGTTTGGCTGGTTTTTGAGCCTGAGTTCAAAGCATTTATGCCCTGACACAATGGTGTCAGGGCTTCTCTTTTTGTAAGTGTTAAACGCCCAAAAAGGAGAGAAATTATGAAAAACAAAAAAATCAGGGTTCTTACGGGAACAGCAATGCTCACAGCGGTCGGCGTTGTGCTTCAGTATTTGGAAATATCAATACCGTTTGTACCAAGTTTTATCAAACTGGATTTTTCCGACCTGTCCGAGCTTATCGGCGCATTCGCATACGGTCCGGCAGCAGGCGTAATCATATGCCTGTTAAGGAACTTGATTCATCTGGCGGTAAGCCAGAGCGGTTTTGTGGGTGAGCTTTCAAACTTTATTTTGGGGGCAGCCTTTGCGCTTACGGCAGGATTGATTTACAAGCACAACAAAACAAAAAAGGGCGCGGTTACCGCAGGAATCGGCGCCGCGGCGGTAATGGCAATAATATGCCTGCCGTTAAACTATTTTGTCATTTATCCTCTTTATTATTCCGTGCTCGGTCTGCCCGAATCCGCGGTGCTTGACGCTTATCGGATAATTCTTCAAAGCGTAAAAAACATCTTTCAGGGAATAATTATTTTCAATGTTCCGTTTACATTTATCAAGGCTATGATAAGTGTGGCAGTAAGCATATTTATTTACAAGCCCCTTTCACCGCTGCTCAAAGGCAGACAACACGGTTGACACCGCTTTTATAATAGGTTAAAATACTGTTAACTTTATTTAAGGATGTGAAAAAATGAAACTTTCGTTTGTTGTTCCCTGCTATAATGAGGCTGACAATGTTAAACCGTTTATTCAGTCTGTTTATGAAACCTTTCCTGTTACAGAGGAATATGAGGTCGTTTTTGTAAATGACGGCAGCGCAGACAACACTATAGATAACCTTAAAGAAATTAAAAAAGCAAGCCCCTGTAATATCAAAATCATCAATTTTTCAAGGAATTTCGGCAAGGAGTCAGCAATGTACGCGGGGCTCCAAAACGCTTGCGGAGAGCTTGTTTCAATAATAGATGCGGATTTGCAGCAGGACCCTGCCATTGTAAAAAAAATGGTGCAAATGCTTGACGAAAATCCCGAAATTGACTGTGTCTGTGCCTGCCAGGAAGACAGACGTGAGGGAAAATTCACAACGATTTGTAAAAACGCTTTTTATAAAATTGCCGATAAATTTACGGAAATTTCTTTTCACAGCGGCGCCTCCGATTTCAGAACCTTCAGAAAGAGTGTTCGGGACGCGCTCGTTTCAATGAGTGAATTCCATCGTTTTTCAAAGGGGCTTTTCAGCTGGATAGGTTTTAATACAGTATATATTCCGTACACCGCCAAAGAGCGTCAGGCAGGCAAAAGCAGCTTTAATTTTGTAAAATTATTAAAATACGCTTTTGAGGGCATAATTGCCTTTTCAACAGCGCCTCTTAAATTTGCGTCTGTTTTAGGCTCTGTCGCAACGCTTTTCAGCGTGGTTTACGCGGTAATTACCTTTATCAGAAAACTTACAAGCAATATCAATGTAGACGGTTTTACACAGCTTGTTATTCTCATTAGTTTTCTCGGCGGTATCCAGCTTTTCACAATCGGAATAATCGGCGAATATCTCGCCAGAAACTATATTCAGACTAAAAACAGACCGATATATATTGCTAAGGAAATCATAACGTATGAAAGCAATGATAAGGAATAGCAAAAAGGGAGGTGCAACTGCCTCTCAGACTATCAATAAAGCCGCCTGAATTCAATCTTCAGGCGGCTTTCGTCGTTTCAACTTTTGGCAAACTCTACCGTACCTTTGTACGCCTGCGAATTGCCGAACGGTAAATCCGGTTCCGTTTCCCGAAGTCTGCCGGCGTGGAGAAATTTGCTTTGTGCTTTTTGATTTAATAATTAAGTTGATATTTATTTTGATTTGTAGTATAATATTCCAAGTGAAAATTTAACACTAAATATAAGTAAGTATAGGAGATTTAATTATGCCATTAGTTACTACAACGGAAATGTTTAAGAAAGCATATGAGGGCGGTTACGCTATCGGTGCTTTCAATGTCAACAATATGGAGATTGTTCAGGGTATCACCAGAGCAGCGAAAAAACTCAATGCGCCTGTAATTCTTCAGTGCTCGGCGGGAGCAAGAAAATACGCGTCACACGATTACCTTGTCGCTATGGTAAAAGCAGCCGCTGAAGAGACCGGTCTTCCTATTGCTCTTCATCTTGACCACGGTCCGGATTTTGAAACGTGTAAATCCTGCATTGACGGCGGTTTCACCTCAGTTATGATTGACGGCTCGTCACTTCCTTATGAGGAGAATGTAGCTCTCACAAAAAAGGTTGTTGACTACGCTCACGCTCACGGCTGTGTTGTTGAGGGAGAGCTCGGCACACTTGCGGGTGTTGAGGATGACGTTCAGGTCGATGCTGAAGCTGCGTCATACACAAGACCTTCCGAGGTTTATGATTTCGTAACAAGAACAGGCGTTGATTCACTCGCTATTGCTATCGGCACAAGCCACGGCGCATACAAATTCAAGCCCGGACAGAAGCCTCAGCTCAGATTTGATATTCTTGAAGAGGTCGGCAAAAAGCTCCCCGGATTCCCGATTGTTCTTCACGGCGCGTCATCAGTTAATCAGGAGCATATCAAAATGATTAATAAGTACGGCGGAGAAATGCCCGACGCTATCGGTATCCCTGAGGAAATGCTCAGAAAGGCGGCGTCAATGGCTGTCTGCAAGATTAATGTTGACTCCGATATTCGTATCGCAATGACCGCCGCTGTAAGAAAGCACTTTTCGGAAAATCCGACCCACTTTGACCCAAGACAATACCTTACTCCTGCGAGAGATCTTATTGAAGAGGTTGTCGCTCATAAGATTGACGTTGTGTTCGGCGCGGCAGGTCACGCAAACGACTAATATATATTATACATAAAAAGCAAAGGCACCCGGCGGTTTTACCCGTCGGGTGCTTTCGCGCATGCTTTTTTGATTTTTGTTCGCTAATGTTTTGTCTGGCAACAATGAACAACATATTGTTCATTGTATATTTTAGCATAATATGTTATGCCTGTCAATGAATAATTTATTATTCATGATATAATTATTAAAACTTAACAAATTAAGGAATAATAATTTATGCAATATTATGAAAAATTAAAAGAATTGAGAGAGGACCACGACTTAAAGCAATCCGATTTAGCGGGCATATTAAAAATAAGCCGACAATATTACAGCAGTTATGAAAGAGGTATTAATGAAATTCCAATGAGGCATATAATCACGCTTTGCAAATATTATAATGTTTCAGCTGATTATATTTTAGGCTTGCCTAAGGGATTAGACTATCCCGAAAGATAGTAAAATGGGGTTAAAATTCAACCCTTCAAATTGTCGAAAAGTTTGCCAAAATTTTGTGTAATATTAACAGTATAATGGTTTATATATAAAAATCACCCCGTATACCGTTTATCCGGCATACGGGGTATATAACTTTTAATATAAAATTTTGCAAAAGCTCTGTAATATTGCTGTATAAACAACAGAAATTCAATTAATCATTTTTTCTTTTTTTGCTTTTTACCGCATAAAATCCGGCTGCGGATAATAATGCAGTTATACTTATACAAAAGCATGGCGTCAAAATATAATCGTAATTATCAGCACCGGTATAAGGTGATTTTAAATTTGTCGGGCTATAATTTTTTTTGCCGTTGCTTTTGGCAGGCTCTGCCTGTTTGCTGTCGGTTTGGTTATTGCTCTGCGCCTTTTCGGTATTTTCAACATTTTCTTTATCTTCTTTATTTTTCAGAATTTCTTTTATTTCAAAGGTTTTAATTGATTTTCCGGTAAAATTATTTATGCCTTCAACGCATACGGAGGCCTCTCCCGTTTCAATGTTATTTGAATATTCAACAGTATAGTTTACACCTTCGTAAACGGGCTTATTGTTATATTTAACTGTTACCTGAGGTTTCTTTTCAAAACCGTCATATTCAAATTCGTTACTTTCAATTTCCACCGAACAATCATTTATGTCTATCGGGGCGGCAAATGAAATCACTCCCGTAATATTATGCAGCCATGTTGTTCCGCCGTAAGCGGCGCCGCGTCTAACGTCCAAAGAGTTTACCGTTACGGCGTTTACATAGCGCACCGTAAGATCGCCTACTTCGTCAACAACCGAACCCAAATCGCTTACCACAAAGTTTTTATTGCCGTCTATTCCCAAATAAACCATTGTGTGCCCCGGAAAATACAGCAAAGAGCCTGCGGGAAGTGTTGAAATATATTGGATTTTCTGTTCATCACTCATATCGGAAATGTTTTTATATTTATCGGGCGTTTTTTCCTGCCACGTTGTATTTCTCGGAAGTTCAATACCAAAGCATTTATAAATACTTCTTGTATAAAGCGAACAGTCCATATAACCGTTCATGCCCGCCCAACCGTAAGGGTCGCCGATACATGAAAACGCAACTTCCAACACGTTTTCTTCCGTTAACGGGAAAAAGCCTCTGTGAAGTTCCAGGCTCTTATCCAAAACAGCATATTGCTTTACAGCGTTTCCGTTTTCATCACTTCCGGCAAAATAAACAATATAGTTGTCCGCCTTTTTTGAAACTAAATCAAAAGGTATAAGCTCCTCGGGCACTAATTTTAAATATGTTCCCAACATGGCATTTACCGTTTCGGAAATTCCGTTATTCAAAACGATTCTGCTTCCTGTAACAGTAACAAAATCATCTGAGCTTGAACTGATTTTCCAATAATCAAGCCACTCCGATTCTGTTTGGCAAACAGCCACGTTTTTTCCGCTTACCCAGCCTGTGCAGTTATTTGAGTAGCCCCAATAGAATATATCCCCGTTAACCTCGCATTTTGCTTGGATTATCATAGGTTCGTTCAGATTCAGCGCCGAGCTTTGCATTTCGTCATCGGTATCCGAAGCGCTGTAACCTATAACATCGTTGGTAGGCCATGCTTTCATATCCGCGCGGTTTGTGCATACTCCAAGCTTTGTTTGCTGTTCTCCGGTATATCCTGTATTTATAATTGCGGTTAACAATGAGGTGAAATATTCTTCATTGTTTATTTTTTTGCCGTTTATGTAAAGATCTCTCGTAGGGATTTCCGAATTTGCAAGACTTTGCTTTCTTGAATCAGCGTCAAATGTTTTATTTAACTCTTCCAAATCAAAAACCATTGTGCCGCTGCCGTCTACAATTCTTCTGTTTAACGTGTCTATTTGAGAATTGTCCATTATAATTTTATCCAAACCATAAAATGTTTTGTCTTTCCAATGTGAACAGTATACCATAATTTATTAGATATTGCCATACACATAGTCAAAATTCCTCGCTCCCGTACGGCTTTCCCGCTTTGATTTACTCCGCTTTCCTCATATTTAAAAATTTAACCCTAAATCGGAATTGGATTTAGGGTTTTTCTACAGGCTGAAGGGTTGAAAATTCAACCCTTTTATTTTATTCAACTTCTATTAATTCATATTCTTTTGTTCCGGCTCCAATCCCGGCTGCTGCATCTATCGTATGTGTGCCGTGTCTTGAATTAATTCGTTCCAAAAGATGCTCCTTTCCCGGATCGTCGGAATTTATAACTAAATCTATACACGCCTGATCTATCGCCACAGGGTCAAGCGATGCCAAAATGCCAATGTCCTTCATACACGGATCTTCTGCGACGGCACAGCAATCGCAGTCAACGGACATATTGCACATAATATTTATAAAGGCTGTATTGCCTTTAAAGTATTCGACAACGGACATTGCAGAATCCGCCATTGCCTCTAAAAAAGCGTCCTGCTCGGGCAGATTATCCCACAACACAGACTGGTCTTTTAATTTCCCTGCCGAATGAATCCACGCTTTTCCCTCTGATGAGGCGCAGCCTATTGAAAGCTGTTTTAAAGCTCCTCCGTATCCGCCCATAGGATGCCCCTTAAAATGTGATAACACGAGCATTGAATCATAATTTACAAGATCCCTGCCGACAAAATTTTGCTTTAATATCTTGCCGTTTGGAATTTTTAATTCAAGGTCGGGTCCGTTTTCGTCTAACAGGTCAACATTAAAAATTCTGCTCCATCCGTGGTTTTCGAGAAGTTTTTTATGCTTTTTGCTTGAATTTCTTTCACCGTCATAAGCCGTGTTACATTCAACTATTGTGCCGTTTACATATTCCACCATCGGTTTCATAAATTCGGGGCGCAGATAATTCTGATTTCCCTCCTCACCCGAATGAACCTTAACGGCAACCTTTCCCGGCAACTTCTTATTTAAAATCCTGAACATTTTTACAACGCTTTCGGGGGTAAGCTCTTTAGTAAAATAAACCTTTGCCTTTTCCATATTTTATTATCCTTTCATATTCGTTATCACTTTTATTATATATTAAATTATCATAAATTACCATTTTAATTTTAAAAAATTACAGATTTGAAATTAAATGCTTTGGAAATAATATTTTTAAATAACATTTTTTCATCAATTTATTATTTGTGTTTTTGCAGATAATATTACTGCACGATAAGTGCAGGAGGAGAATTTGTTATGAAAAAGAAAACAACGGCAAACGTAATGAAAGTAATGGGCGCAACCCTTGCTGTTTTTTCCGCCGCCGCAATGATGGGCGCTGTAAAAACCGACAACAGTTCGGTTAAAAAAACAATGAAAAAAACAGCCGATAAGGTTGTGGATTTTGTCGACACAGTAGCCTCGTTTATGTAAAAGAAAAAGCAGGATTGACTCCTGCTTTTTCTTTTAATTACAAATTTTCAAACAATTTTTTTAATTCGCTGACCCGAAAGTTCATTGATAAACGGCTTAATATCGTTTCCGTAAATGATACCGTCGGGAAAAATATCCAAAAGCGGTTCAAGAATAAATCTACGCTCGCGGTATCTGGGATGAGGAACGATAAGATTTCTGCTTTCTATTTTTAAATCCTCAGCAAAAATTATATCAATATCAATAATTCTCGGACCGAATCGGATTGCCCTTTTTCTGCCGAAACCCGACTCTATGCCGAGACATGCACCGAGCATTTCGTTTGGCTCAAAAATTGATTCCACCTTTAAAATTATGTTGTAAAAATTTTCCTGCCTTGCATAACCGACCGGCTCCGTTTCGTATATGGCGGATTTATCAATAACGTCTGTATACGGCAGAAGATTTATTGCGTCAATGCACCTTTCGATATTAGCTTTTCTGTCTCCCAAATTTGTTCCGGCGCTAAGTATGTATTCCATATTTGCTATCTTTCTCTTGATATTTGTACTCCGACCCAGCCGAAATCGGCTTTAATCGGGGCTTCGGGTTTTTTTAAAGTAATATCCACGCTGAAAACATCGGGATATTCCTCAAGTATTGCGTCTGCCTCAACTTGCGCCAACCGCTCAAGCAAATCATATTTTTTTTCGGTTGCAACACGTTTGACGGTTTTAACTACTTTTGCATAGCTGACGGTATCAATTATATCGTCGCTGAAGCAGGCCTTTGTCATATTGACGCTTAAATCAATATCAAAAATAAAATTCTGCCCGTCACGCTTTTCCTCGGGATTAACTCCGTGATAGGCAAATATCTTTAAATCCCTGATTATAATTTTATCCATTATTTATCTTTAACCACAACCGCCGTACCTGTTGCTGACACCATAAGCATATTGCCCTGACCGAGTACCTCATAGTCGATATCAACACCGACTACCGCGTTTGCGCCGAGACTTGCGGCTCTGCTCTGCATCTCCGCAAGAGCGTTTTCACGCGCGCTAATAAGCTCCTCCTCATAACCGCTTGAGCGTCCGCCGACAAAGTTTCTGATAGATGCGCCGAAATCTTTGATAAAGTTTACGCCTGAAACAACCTCTCCCGTTACAATACCTTTGTATTCAACAATAATTCCGTTTTCCAAATTGTTTGTTGTTACACAAATCATAATATCACATATCCTTTCATATTTTGAGCCATTAAAATGCCCTGTTTTTCATTTTTTACATCGTGGACACGAATTATATCCACGCCGCCTAAAACGGCAGCTGTGTCTGCCGCAATATTGCCGTAAATCCTTTCCTTTGGGTTTTCCTGATTACTTCCCTGCCCGATAACTCTTTTTCTTGATGTTCCAAGCAGCAACGGGTATTCGTCAATTTTATATTTTTTGACGTTTGCCAAAAGCGACATATTTTCATCATAATTTTTACCGAAACCGATACCCATATCAAGACATATTTGATTTTTTTCAACACCGAAACTGGTACATTCGTCAATTAAATTTTTAAACGAATCTTTTATATCCGAAGGTGATGCAGGTCCGTTACACGTTAAAATCCAGCCTGCGTCCCTTTTTTTGACGATTTCCGCCATTTTCTGACAAACTATACCGCTTACATCATTAATAATGTCTGCGCCCGATTTAAGAGCGTTTTCAGCCACGAGGGGATAATACGTATCAACTGATACGGCAACGGATAATTTTCCTCTTAAAGCATTTAAAACAGGCTCCAGCCTCTCCCATTCCTCTTTGTCAGAAACAGGAATATGACCGGGTCTTGTCGACTGAGCGCCGATGTCAATAATATCTGCTCCCTCTTTTTCAAGCTCAACGGCGCGTTTTACGGCGTCACAAGGCAAAAAATGTTCCCCGCCGTCCGAAAAAGAATCAGGCGTAACATTAACTATACCCATGATTAAAATTTTTTTGCCGTATTCAATTTTCTTATCCCTGCAATTCCATATTTTTTGTTCAGTCATATTTTTATCGGTTTTATTTATCAAGCAGCGCAAGTACTTCCGCGCGTGTTCTTGCATCTGTACGCATAATTCCCCTAAGCGCGGATGTCTGGGTTTTTGAACCTGACGCCTTTGCGCCTCTTATCGACATACACATATGTTCAGCTTCAATAATAACCGCCACGCCTTTGGGCTTTAAGTTATCGTTGAGAAAATCTGCAATATCATGAGTAAGTCTTTCCTGCACTTGCGGTTTTTTTGCAAAATTATCCACAATTCTTGCAAGCTTTGATAAGCCTATAATTTTATTATCACTCGGTATATACGCAATGTGAGCCTTGCCGACAAACGGCAAAAGATGATGTTCGCACATTGACGAAAAAGGAATATCCCTTACAATAACCATTTCATCATTTGACTTTTCGTCAAAAAATTTCAAATGCTTTTTAGGGTCTTCGCTCAGCCCCGCAAAAATTTCCTCATACATATTCGCGACACGAAACGGAGTTTCCTTAAGCCCCGGACGGTCCGGATTTTCGCCTACGGCGATTAAAATTTCCCTGACCGCATTCATAATTCTCTCTTTATCCATAAATCACCTAAACTACTTTACAAAGTAGCCCTTTATTTTTTGCAGACTTTCCGTACTTAATGAATTTTTTTCATATTCAGCCTGAGCGCTGTACAGACTCGCTCCTGTTCTGTAATCACTTAAAACTCTTAAATCATCGCCCGCTAATGAAAAATCTCTGACTGTAATATTTGTATCGCAATTTGTTATGAAGAGTCTGAACAGTTCCTCACTTTTTTCAAAATTATCACTGTTTATCTGCTGTGAAAGGCAGTTTAAAATCAAATCGTTTGACAATGAGGACTTGTTTTTCTCGTCAAGATAATAGCGTATCAGATTTATAACCTGCGAGCCGTTTAATTTCTGCTCGCCCGCATCAAGTCTTAACGAATAATTTATGTCATCGTTGTTACTTTTAAACTTTATATCTGATGAAATGGGATAATGAAAATCCCCAAGCTCGTCAAAAAAGTCCGCGTACTGTTTTCTTTCCATACAGATATAATAGTCAAAATCTGTACTGAGCAGGCTTTCAACAGCCTGTTTAACATTTTGCGCACCCGACTGTTTAAAAATATCCTTAAGGCTTTTGCCGTCGCATATCGTACTTGCTTTTAAGGAGCAAACCTTATATGAAATATTATCCATATCAACCTGTGTAAGAATAACAAAAAGTAAATTTTTATCACTGCTTACAAGTGTTATAAAATTATTTTTTCCGCTCACCTGAGGAAGCGGTTTTTCTCCCTCTTCGGCTGCCTGAGTTATTTGAGGATTGTCGGGAGCAAAAAACTTTTTTGCGCTGAAATCATATTTGAAGGATAAAAAAACCACAAAAATCAATGTAAATATAATAATTGCAACCAGAGCGATAATAAGAATTTTTTGCTCGGCAGATTTCTTTTTATTTATTTTTGAAAAATATATATCCCCGCGGTTTTTAAAAATCCTCATATTGCGCCTCCTGTTTAAACAATTATACAATACACTTGTTTATTTTACAAGGTTTATTGAAACAAATATATTTAACAAGACTTATATATTATATACTGTTTAAATAATATATATTTTTATTAATTTATATTGATTTAATACTTAAAAACTGATATAATGTTTTTCATAGTGGATATTTATACATATTATGTTTTATTATATTTTAAATCAGGGAGGTTAATATGGACTCTTTTAACGATATATGGCAGGCGGTTTTGGATTATTGTAAACAGAGGGTTAATATAACGGCATATAATCTATGGATTAATACTATAGAATTTACAGGCTTTGAAGCGTCAACTGTTACTCTTTGTTTTCCGAAACCTATGTATATGGATGTTGTTATTCCGCAATACGGAAATTTAATTGAAGAAGCTTTTGAAAATGTAATGGGCTTTAAAGTTAATATTAATTATATCTGCAAGGAAGAAAATGAATTAAAAAATTCCGACACTACATATCAGGACAAGCATTTGGAGGATTACAGAAACGAACAATTTACATTTGAAAATTTTATTGTCGGTCCGAGCAACAGATTTGCATATGCCGCCGCAAAAGCCGTAGCGTCAGATCCCGGTTCAAGACTTTCGGCCGGTTCAAATTTCAGTAATTATAATCCTTTATTTATTTACGGTAATTCCGGTCTCGGAAAAACACATATTTTAAACGCAATATGCCACGAGGTAGAGAAAAATTTTCCGGATATGAACATTATGTATGTCCGCGCTGAGCAGTTTGCAAATGAATTTTACCAGGCTCTGCAAAATAAAACCATTGATGAATTTCACAACAAATACAGAAATAATATTGACGTTTTTCTTATTGACGATATTCAGTTTATTTCGGGAAAAACTTCAACCGAGGAAGAATTTTTTCACACCTTTGATACTTTGGTTTACGGCGGAAAACAGGTTGTCCTTACCTCAGACCGTCCTCCCCGCGATATTCAGTCGTTGACAGACAGACTTAAATCGCGATTTGAAGACGGGCTTTTAGCTGACATTCAGCCTCCCGAATTTGAAACAAGATGTGAGATTATTAAAAGAAAAGCAAAACTTCTTAATTTTCAAATTTCCGACAATGTTGTCAGTTATATTGCTGAAAAAATTAAATCAAACATACGCCAGCTTGAAGGCGTTACAAAAAAACTGTATGCCTTATGCGATATAAACGATCATACTCCTACAATTTCCCTGGCGCAGAGTGTTATTAAAGTAATACTTGAAGATACACAGCCTCTTCCCGTGACAATACAAAAAATTGTTGAAGAGGTAAGCAGAACAACAGGAATTTCCGTGGAAGATATTTACAGTAAAATTCAAAAAGCAAATATATCACACGCAAGAAAAATTACATTTTATGTTGTCAGAAAAGTAACTAATATGAGTTATGAGGATATAGGAGCAGAATTTAATAAACACCATTCCACCGTAATGTATAACATAGATCAAATTGAAAAAGAAATTGAAAAAAATTCAAAACTTGCAAGGCAGATAAACGATATAATAAGCAATGTTAAAACAGAATAAAAATTTTAACATTTTTTTCATTTTCCACAAAACATTTTTAACAAATACTGTTAAAAAAATATTTTTTCAACAATATAAACAAATTTTCAACAATTAAACTATTTAAAAAAATTTATCATTTTTTTCCTGTTAAAAGCGCTTTGAAAAGTTTTCAACAATTTTAACATACCATATTACTAATACTAAAAGATAAATATTCTATAACAAACGGAGGATACATTTTATGAAATTTACCTGTAACACAAGAAAATTAAGTGAAGCATGCTCTAATGTTATGAGGGCGGTAAGTACAAAAGTAACCATTCCTACTATTGAGGGTATTTTAATTGAATGCGGTTCAGATACTCTCAGTCTTACTGGTTATGATTTTGAATTTGGTATTAATACTACTTTACAGGCAAATGTTGCCGAACCGGGTGCGATAGTAATTAATGCAAAAGTTATAAGCGATATTATAAGAAAACTGCCTGACGGAAATGTTACTTTTGACATAAGTGGAACATCTGTTTCAATCATAAGCGGCGCGGCTCAATATAATATCATGGGTATTGATGCTGATGATTATCCTGAACTACCGTCTGTTTCAGGAGGTTATCCTCTTTTTCTAAATGAAAAAGTATTGCACAGTATGGTTATGCAAACTTTATTTGCAGTTGCTGATAATGAATCATCAAAGCCTGTACATACCGGACTTAAGTTTGAACTTACTCTTAATCAATTAAGACTTGTTGGTGTGGACGGTTATCGTCTGGCAGTAAGAACGGAAACTGTACAATATGACGGTGAGGATATTAGCTTTATTGTACCTAAAAAAACAATAAGAGAACTCATTAAACTTATGAGCAGTGATAATGACAAAAATGTATCCATAAGCGTCGGAAAAAGACATATTGTTTTTGATGTTGAGGATTACAGTATCATAAGTCGTCTGCTTGACGGGGATTTTCTGGACTATAACGCCGCAATTCCGAAAACCGCCTCAACAACTGTTTTAATTAATACAGAGGACGCTGTTAATTGCATTGAAAGAACACTACCGGTTATAGAAAACGATAAGAAAAATCCTATAAGATGTTTATTTGAAAATGATGAAATGCGCGTTTCTACCGTTTCGGGCTTAGGAAGAGTTGTTGACTATACACACGCAAACGTGAGCGGAGATAGAGTAGAAATAGGATTTAATTCAAAATTTATTTTAGACGCGCTTAATGCGTCGGATACAGATCAGGTTAAGATTGAATTAAACAGCGCTGTAAGTCCTGCAAAAATTATGCCTGTTAACGATGACAGATTTTTATTTTTAGTTCTTCCTATGAGGCTTAAAAATGAAAATTAAAGTCAGCGCGGCAAAAAGAAAAAATAAAGATATATTTATAAAAACCGATTTTATCAGACTTGATTCTCTCTTAAAATTTGCGGGTATTGCACAAACCGGCGGACAGGCAAAATCGTTTATACAAGAAAATACAGTTAAAGTAAACGGCGAAATTTGCACGGCAAGAGGAAAAAAAATACGACAGGGCGACATTGTATCGGTTTTCAGTGTAGATTACCATATTAAAAATGAAAATTAATTCAATTCAAATAGAAAATTTCAGAAATATAGAAAAACTAAATCTCAGTTTTGACAATATAAATATAATTTACGGTGAAAACGCGCAGGGAAAGACAAATTTAATCGAGGCTGTTTATTTATTTACAGGAAGCAAGAGTTTCAGAGGCGTAAGAGACAAAGAACTCATAACATTCAATCGTCAGTTTTCAAGACTTAAAATAGATTTTGAAAATAAAAACAGACATCAAAACGCGGAAATTTTTATTGAAAATAAACGCACCGCAACACTTAACGGAGTTGAAAAAAAATCGGCGTCTGTTTTAGGCGAAGAATTAAAAGCAGTCATTTTTTCACCTGTTCATCTGTCAATGATTAAAGACGGCCCTTCGTTGAGAAGAAAGTTTGTCGATAATGCTCTGTGCCAGCTCAGATTTAATTACAGAAATGTTTTAAAAGAATATAACCGCGCACTTATGCAGAGAAATATGCTTTTAAAGGATATTTTAAAAAACAGTTCTCTTTCCGATATGCTTTATATCTGGGACAGAAATTTAGCGTCAATCGGCGCAAAAATTATTTATCAGCGCGGTAAATATATCGAGGCTCTTTTACCGTACGCAAAAGATATTTTTGACGGTCTTTCAAACGGAAAAGAAAGCATAGATTTATTTTTTAACGGTTCTTTTGATTATAATAATCTTACCGTTAAAGAGATTGAGCAAAATCTTATTTCTGCTTTTGAAAAAAACAGAGCAAATGATTTATTAAACAAAATCACCACGGTCGGTCCACACCGCGATGATTTGGAAATACTGATTAATCAGAAAAGCGCAAGAAGTTTCGGCTCGCAGGGACAGCAAAGATCATGTGTTCTGGCGCTCAAGCTTGCGGAGGCAAGTCTTTTAAAAGAAATGACAGATGATGAGCCCCTTGCCCTTCTTGATGACGTAATGAGCGAGCTTGATCTATCAAGGCAGGATTATATTTTAAATCATATTAAAGACTGGCAGGTGTTTATTACCTGCTGTGACGCGAACACGGTTTTACGTCTTAAGGACGGAAAAACATTTCATATATCAAACGGAGGTTTGATCTGATGTACCTGTATCTCGGCGGTGAGACTGTTATAAAAACAGATAAAATTATCGGCATATTTGATATGGACACATCAACGGTCAATAAGGCAACACGTGATTATCTTTCAAAAGCGGAAAGAGAAAAAAGAGTTGTTTATGTAAATTATGAACTACCGAAAAGTTTTGTAGTTTGTGAAGATAAAATTTATGTTTGTCCGCTTAATACGGCAACACTTCTTAAGCGGAGCAAATAAGGAGAGTTTTATTTTATGAGTGAGGAAAACAAAATCAGTTTAGAGGAAGAAGATATTGATACTGTCGTAACCGAAGAATATTCAGCGAAGGATATCCAGGTGCTTGAAGGTCTTGAGGCTGTCAGAAAGCGCCCGGGTATGTATATCGGCTCAACGGGACCGAGAGGTCTTCACCATCTCGTTTATGAAATTGTCGATAACTCTATTGATGAAGCGCTTGCGGGTGTTTGCACACATATTGAATGTGATATTTTGCCAGACAATATTATTCAGGTGCGTGATAACGGACGAGGTATTCCTGTTGGAATTAATGAAAAAACAGGACTTCCTGCGGTTACGGTTGTTCTTACCGTTCTTCACGCGGGCGGTAAATTCGGCGGTTCGGGATATAAGGTTTCAGGCGGACTGCACGGCGTAGGCTCTTCTGTTGTAAACGCGCTTTCGGAGTGGCTTGAGGTTGAGGTTACACAAAACGGTCACATCTACAGTCAGAAATTTGAAAGAGGAATTCCCGTAAACGAATTACATATTATCGGCGACGCAGAAGGACACGGTACGCTGATCAGATTTAAGGCTGACGATGAAATTTTTCAGGAAACAACGGAATATGACTATGAAATTCTCGCGCGGCGTTTGAGAGAACAGGCGTTTCTTAACGCAGGTCTTTCAATTACTCTTACGGACAAAAGAGGCGTAGAGGATTCAGGAGAAGAATTCTGTTACGAGGGCGGTATACGCTCCTTTGTTGAATATATCAACACAAGCAGAGGGCTCAATCCGATACAGGATGAGGTTATACACCTTTCAACAACCAAGGGTGACAGAAGCGCAGAGGTTGCAATCTGTTACACAGACTCATATAACGAAACGCTTTTATCCTTTGCAAACAATATTAACACCATTGACGGCGGTACCCACGAAACAGGATTTAAAACAGCGCTTACAAGAGTATTTAATGACTACGGAAAAAAATTCGGAATACTTAAAGACAGCGATAAAAAATTCAGCGGAGAGGATGTTCGTGAAGGCATAACCGCGGTTATTTCAGTTAAACTCACAGAAGCGCAGTTTGAGGGACAAACAAAAGGAAAACTCGGAAACACAGATATTACCGGACTTGTTTCATCAATGCTTTATGAGAAACTGATGACATACTTTGAAGAACATCCGGCAGTCGCAAAGGTGCTTATAAATAAATCTCTTGACGCGTCAAGAGCCAGAGAAGCGGCAAGAAAAGCAAGAGAAAACGCAAGAAGAAAATCACCGCTTGAGAGTAATTCGCTGCCAGGAAAACTTGCGGACTGCACAAGCAAAGACCCGTCAAAATGTGAAATATATATCGTTGAGGGTGATTCCGCCGGAGGCTCCGCAAAGGAAGGCAGGGACAGAGAGCATATGGCGATACTTCCTCTATGGGGTAAAATGCTCAATGTTGAAAAAGCGAGAGTTGATAAGGTTTACAGTAACGAGAAACTTCTCCCCATAGTAATGGCGCTCGGAACGGGTATAGGAGACGATTTTGATATAACAAGACTCAGGTACCATAAAATAATTATTATGGCAGATGCCGATGTTGACGGGGCGCATATCCGCACACTGCTTTTAACATTTTTCTTCCGCTATATGCCGGAGATTATTGAGCAAGGATATGTTTATCTTGCGCAGCCTCCCCTTTTTAAAGTAAGCAAAGGAAAGAAAAGCGCGTATTGCTTTTCCGATGATGAGAGAGACCGCAAGATTTACGAGTTTGGCGGTGACTGTGATATTCAAAGATACAAAGGTCTCGGCGAAATGGATCCTTCACAGCTATGGGAAACAACAATGGACCCCGAATTCAGAACCATGCTTAGGGTTACTATTGAGGACGCGCAGAGAGCCTCTGAAAATTTCTCAATACTTATGGGGGATAATGTTGAGCCGAGACGTGAGTTTATTGAGAAAAACGCGAAATTTGTACAGAATCTTGATGTTTAATTATGAAACTGACATTTAAAATGACAGGCGAGGAATATTATCTCGGCTGGAAATATAAAAGAACAAAGGGTTCGCTTAACAACCGCTCAACCCTTATAACCATAATATTTATTACCGCTTTAATAGTTATTTCCATATTTTTTAAAATAGATTACTATATATATTTTTTTGCGGGACTGATGATTGTTTTTACCCTTTTAGGCGTTTATGCGGAGAAAAAAACCGTTATAAGAGAATATGAATACTCGCCTGTATTAAACGGCGAGCAGACAGTGCGTATTTTTGACGAGGGTATTGAGCTTATTAACAGTTACGAAAAGGTATTTTCCCCGTGGCAAAGTATTTTCGCAGTTATGGAAACACCCAAATATGTTAAAATACTCCCCTCATTCTGCAAAGGGATTGCCGTTATAAGCAAGGAAAGATACAAATCAGTCGAGCTTGATGAAATTTTAAATGCCATAAGGTCGCACATTAAGGTCGAGGAGGGGAAAAAATAATGGCGGAATTTGTTTATTCCCTAACGCGCGACGACTATATCGGATTTGAAAAATTCAAGTTGAAGAGAAACAAAACTTCATTTTTTTCTTATTTGATGTGCTTGTTTTTTATTGCGACAGGCGTTTATGACGCGGTTGTTTACAAAAACCTTAATATGATTATTATTTCTGCGGTAACGGTTATTTCCTTATGCGCCTTAACCTTGTATTCGTTAAAGGCGGCGCCAGAGAAAAGAGTAAAAAAACTGCTTTCGCTTGACAGCGCCTATCTGTGTCAAAACAAAGCGTTGATTAATGATAAGTCGATTGAAATAAGAAACATTCCGCAGGAAAACCAGGCGGGAACAGTTGCGGTATATCCGTATTCAATAATGTCGGCAATTTATGAAACAGAGGAATATTTTTATTTCTTTATTGCAACAGAGGTTAAGATTTTACCGAAAAGGGATATACCGGCAGAGCTTTTTGATTATGTTAAAAAGGTTATCGCCCAAAACTCAAATTATTTGTTTATTAAATAAAAGACTTCACCCGTAATCGGAGGAAAGCAAGAATGGATAATAATGAAATTCGTTATGACAATCAGAAAATCACAGATGTTGAAATCAGCACGGAGATAAGGAAGGCGTTTCTTGACTACTCAATGAGCGTTATTGTTCAGCGTGCCCTGCCTGATGTACGTGACGGTCTAAAACCCGTACATAGGCGAATTCTTTATGCAATGTATGACAATAACCTGTACCCGACAAATCCTTACCGTAAGTGCGCTACAACAGTCGGTGAAGTGCTTGGTCATTACCATCCTCACGGCGACGCATCCGTTTATGACGCTATGGTAAGGCTTGCGCAGCCGTTTTCAATGAGGCACACACTTGTTGACGGACACGGAAATTTCGGCTCTATTGACGGAGATCCGCCGGCGGCTTACCGTTATACCGAAAGCCGTATGAGCAAAATTTCAATGAAAATGCTCGAGGATATAAAAAAGGAAACTGTAGATTTTGCGCCTAACTTTGACGACACGGGCAAGGAACCTACGGTACTGCCTGCGCGTTTTCCGAATTTGTTGGTAAACGGCACAACAGGTATCGCGGTAGGTATGGCAACCAATATTCCTCCGCACAATATGAAAGAGGTCATTGAAGGAATGTGCTGCCTTATTGATAATCCCGGTGCCCAGCTTGACGAACTGATGGAACATATCAAGGGTCCCGATTTTCCGACAGGCGGAATTATTATGGGTGCAAAAGGTATCAAAGAGGCGTATGCTACAGGACGCGGTAAAATATATGTAAGGGCAAAAGCTGAAATTATTGAGTCAAGAGGAGACCGCTTTAAAATTGTTGTAAGCGAGATTCCTTACGGTGTAAACAAAGCAAGGCTTATTACAAGAATAGCCGATTTGGTAAAGGAAAAACGTCTTGAGGGCGTTGCGGATGTTCAGGATTATTCAGACCGAAGGGGTATGCACATTGAAATAGTTATAAAAAGAGATGCAAACGCCCAGGTTGTTCTTAATAATCTTTACAAGATGACGGATATGCAGGTGACCTTCGGCGCAATTATGCTTGCGCTTGACGACGGAGTTCCAAAGGTTCTTACCCTTAAAGAAATTCTTGAAAAGTATATTTCTTTCCAAAAGGATATAATAAGAAGAAGAACAGAATTTGACCTAAAAAAGGCTCTTGAGAGAGCGCATATATTAGAAGGACTTGCTAAGGCGATTGATATTGTTGACGATGTTATTGCGGCAATCCGTGCCTGCAAAGGAGGACAGGCAGAGGCAAAACTTGTGATTATGGACAAGTTTGGTTTTGACGAGCCTCAGGCAAACGCTATTGTTGCTTATCGTCTGGGACAGCTTGCCGGTCTTGAAATTGAAAAGATTATAAATGAACTTAATGAGTTACACGAAAAAATTAAGGACTATAATGATATTCTTTCACACGAGGAGAGAATCTGCGACATCATCAAAGATGAAGCAAGGGCGATAGGCGATAAGTTCGGTGACGAGAGAAGAACGGAAATATCAGGCTTTAGCGGCGATGTTGATGACGAGGATTTGATTCCCGTTGAGGAATGTATACTTACTCTTACGGAAAAGGGTTATATAAAAAGACAAACTGTTGACACGTACAAGGCTCAAAACCGCGGAGGACGCGGTATTATGGGAATGACCAGACGCGAAGAGGATGTAGCCAAAACAATGTTTACGTGTTCAACTCATGATTTTGTTCTTATTTTCACAAACAAAGGCAAGGTGTTCAGGTTAAAGGGATATGAAATTCCCGAAGCGTCGCGTACCAGCAAAGGAATGAATGTTGTAAATATTCTTCCGCTTGAAAACGGCGAACAAATCAGCGCTATAGTAAAGGTACCGCACGAGGAAAGCAGAGCATATCTGTGTATGGTTACACGCAACGGTATTATCAAAAGGACCGCGCTTAACCAGTATGACCACATAAGAAAAACCGGAATTATTGCAATAAATCTTGATGAGGGCGATGAGCTTTCGTGGGTTGATATAACAGACGGAGAAAGAAAGCTTGTTGTTGCAACGCACGACGGTATGAGCATTTGCTTTATGGAAAAGGACGCAAGGCTTATAGGCAGAACGGCAAGAGGAGTTAAGGCAATTCAGCTTGGAGAGGGCGACTATGTTGTCGGCTTTGCTGTTGAGCGCGAGGGCTACAGCCTTTTAACCGTATCCGAAACGGGATACGGCAGAAAGAGTGATTTTTCCGACTACCGTGTTCAGTCAAGAGCGGGAAAAGGGCTTATTAATTACCGTACCGCCCAATACGGCAAGGTTGCAATGATTGCGGCGGTTAATGATAAAAACGACGTGATTATGATTTCCTCCGACGGAATTATTATTCGCACTCCTGCCGACCAGATTTCCTCCTTCCAAAGACCGTCAAAAGGAGTCAAGGTAATGAAAGTAAATGACGGAGAGAGAATTGCGACGCTTTCAGTTGTTGATAAAATAGAAACTGAAGACGTACAGGAGCAAGACGCCGGCAACGCAATTTCCGAAAATCAGGAATAAATTACCTTTACAGCATTAAATGCAGTTGTGATAATAAAAGTTTTTGATTTGGAAGATGTGTTAAATAATGTTATTTACAATTTGTTTATAGCATTTTCACATTTTTTGTTGTATAATGTCAAAAACCCCGCAAAGAGGAGTGAAAGCATTTGGAGAAAGAGTCATACAACATAGATGATATCCTCTCTGAAGTAAAAAAGCGTAGAGAAGAACAGGAAAAGGCATTAAAAAAGGCGGAGCCTGAAAAAACAAAGCCCCAAAAGCCCGGGAACGAAGAAACTTTAAGCCCGGACGATGAAAAGCCTTTAAAGGAAGAAAATGCCGAAAACGAGTCTTCGGATAAAACTCAAAGCGCATATGAGATCAAGCATGAGACGGAGACGGAGTTTAAGGAGGATGTCCGCGAAGCAGAGGAAAACACTGCGCAGGAAAACAGCGTTAATCAGGAAACCGAAGAAAACGACGCTGATATGGTTGATATTCTTCAGATTGCAAACGGGGAGCAGACAGTTACCCCTGAAGAGCCTTTGGAGGATTTGCCGAAGGAAAAGTTTTTTCAGACAAAAAAGGGAAAAATTATAAAGAACATTATTATAATTCTTGCCGTTCTTATCGTTGCGGCGGGAGTTGCCGCAGCTTTTTTCATAAACAATATGCTAGACGATGTCACGGATGATAATGAGGACCCGTATAAAGCGACGGAATATTATGACGGAATGGACTTCTTACAAGAGGATTTTCCTATGATTGAAGAGCAGTCCGCCGGCGACGTATACAGCTACAAGGAGTATCTTAAGTATTGGTATCAAAACGGCGATCCTGTAAGGTCGTCACATGTGCTTAATATTCTTTTGATAGGCGAGGATACGCGCGAGGAGGAAATTACCGATACATCAAGAGCAGATTCCGCAATTATCGCAAGCATTAATATTGATTCGGGCACAATTCATTTGACGTCTGTTTTGCGGGATCTCTATGTTTACTATGAATTAAACGGCGAGGAACGTTACGGAAAAATTAATGAGTCTGCATCATACGGCGGAATGAAAGCATATATAAACACGCTTGAAAGGTATTATAAGATTTCTATTGATAATTATGCGGTGGTTAATTTCGCAAGTTTTCCTAAAATCATTGACGCCTTGGGCGGAGTTGAAGTCGCATTGACACAGGCAGAGGTTTATGAAGTAAATAATCATCAAGTAAGATATGCTCACGTTACCATGCCCGAGGCACAGTATGACGAGCAGGGAAATCCGCAAAAGGTTTTACTGACAGGAGAGCAGGCGCTTGCCTACTGCAGAATCAGAAAGATTGACTCTGATAACGCAAGAGCTGACAGACAAAAGACCGTTTTAAACGAGTTGTTTAATAAAATGAAGGATTCTGGCAGGCTTGATGCGGTTAAGGTTGTTAATCAGCTTTCGCAGTATACTAAAACGGGGTATACAAAGAGAGAGTTAATATCTATCGGCAATCTTGCCATCAGGGATCACTGGCTTGATTATAATATTGTTACCGCAAATGTTCCTTCAGAAGAAAACAGCCTCGGCGGAGATAAATTTTCCGTAAGCTATAATAACTGGATATGGCTTGCTGATATTCCTAAAGACGCATATGAACTTCAAATGCTTATTTACGGCAAGTCAAATATCAAACTCAGTGAAAACAGACCGGATTATATTTCTATGGGCAAATAATAAACAAAAAAGCACGAAGCAGTAACTGTTTCGTGCTTTTGTTATATGATAACGCCGATAGTAATTATTGCGTATTTTTTAAATCATTAAGAGATATGGGGGAGGTATCAGCCACCTCTATTTTTTTGGCCTGCATCCACAGCGACGGCGTCAGTCTGAGTTTGTAGCCGTATCCCGCGTCCATCTGCCAGTGCGCCATCGGTGCTTCAGGCAATCCGTAGCAGGAGAGAATGGTCATAAGCACGCCGGCGTGTCCTACGATTGCAAAATTATCTGTTGCGGTTTTAATACAGCCGTCAACCACTTTTTCAAAGGCTAAACAGACACGCTGCGCAAACTGTGCGTTGCTCTCTCCGTAAGGCGTTGAAGCGTAAATGCCGCCGCGCAGCCAATTTTTAAAATCCTCGTTATCCTTTAAATCATCGGCGGTGAGTCCCTCAAATTCACCGAAATTATATTCGATAAAATCGTCTATGACAAGAACATTGTTTTCGGGAAACATAATTTTGGCGGAGTCAAGACATCTTTTGAGCGGAGAAGAAAATACCGCCTCAACCTTAGGGTAATGGTGGTGTGCCTTAATGTTTTTTAATTCGGATATACTATCTGTAGTAAGCGGTAAATCCGTATGCCCAATATACTGTGCGTTTAAGTTTCCTTTTGTTAGGCCGTGGCGGAAAATGTAGACATTGTACGTTTTCATTACAAAAAGCTCCTTTTTAAGCGAAATATTACAAAAAATTAACAAATTCAAACTCCGCCTTTACAAATAGTAATATGGTGATATAATACTATTTGTAATAAACGGGGGATTTTAATGGAAAACATGTTGGAAAAAAAGATGGTTACAAAGCAGCAGAAATCGGAAAAGCTGTCAAAATTCGCAGAAATACTTTCCAGGCTTCGCAAGGAAAGAGGAATAAGTCAAAAGAAAGCCGCGAGTGACTTGGGAATCAGTCAGGCGCTTCTCAGCCATTATGAAAAGGGTATTAGAGAATGCGGCCTTGATTTTGTAATAAAATGCAGTGAGTATTACGGCGTGACGACCGATTATCTGTTAGGAGTCAGCGACAGCAGAAACGGTGTTGACATTGCGTATATATCGGCTTTTGAAAGCGGTGAAGGCTCATCACTACAGACTCTTGCGCAGGCGTCAAATATACTGCTGAAAATGCTTGCCACATCAAAGGATGTAAGTACAGGAAAGTGTATAAACGATTATTACACACTTTGTATTTACCGTGGCGCGTTGACAATGGCAAAAGCGGGAATTTTGCCTAAAGAACTGTTCAAGCTTGATTTCAATCTTGGAAGGGAACTTGTTTCGGCGGCTATGGCGATTGAGGACGCCCGCTTTGTATTTATTGAGGACAAGTCCAGAACAGGTACCGATTTAAGCGAAAAAACGGCGCTTCATTCAATTATTGAAAATGCCGAAGAGCATATTTTAACAAGCCTTTATTTAGAATAAAGCAAGCTGGTTTTGTTCTGATTTTATATATTCAATAATTATCGCTGCGGAAATGTCCGCGGCGATTTTTTTAAATGTGGGATAATCAAGCTGCGCACGTTCATCTCCTCCGTCGCTGATTGAACGAATTACGGCAAACGGAATATTGTTTGCCGCACAGGTGTGGCCGATTGCCCCTCCCTCCATTTCTCCGCAAACCGCGTTAAATTCAGACGCAATCATTTGTTTCAGTGAGTTTTTTGCAATAAAGGTGTCGCCGCTGGCAATAGTTCCGCGGTGAATTTTCTCTCCGTGGTTTATAGCTGCGCGCGCAAGCCTTTCCGAAAGCTCTCTGTCGGTTTTAATTTTAATTGTGTTCAACCCGTTAATAAAGCCGAGCGGCTCGCCGAGAGCGGAAATATTAATATCATACTCGCAGACATCGGTTGCAATAACAATATTTTTTATTACAACATCTTCCGCGAGTGAACATCCGACGCCGACATTGATAATTTTTTCAATGTCAAAATTATCAATCATTGCCTGAGTGCAGAGCGCGGCATTGACTTTTCCGGGCGAGCATTGCGATACGCACACCATAACATCTTCCAAAAAACCGCACACATATTCCAGTCCGGCTATTTTGGTTGTGGTTTTATTTGTAATTTTCTCTTTAATCGCATTAATCTCTAAATCCATTGCGCCGATAATTCCAAGCATATTAATTCAAAACCTTTCCGCATTATTTATATTTCGTTTATTGAAAATTTCAAATTTAATATCCTCTTGTTGCGGTTAAAACAACCTTACCCAACATATAGTGTAATTATAATATATAATAAGAATAAATACAAGAATAATAAATTTTTTATTGACAAGTCTTTGTGCTTTAATATATAATATCAAACGATAATGTGGAGTTGTATCCTTAACATTAGTAATTGCCTGCACTATGCCGTGCAGAGAATATAAAAGATTAAGACAAGTTTAGTCTTTTGAATGGAGTGAAAATAATGAAAAGAACTTTCCAGCCTAAGAAGAGGCACGCGAAAATGGAACACGGTTTCAGAAAAAGAATGTCAACAAGAAACGGCAGAAAGGTGCTTGCCCGCCGCCGCGCAAAGGGCAGAAAAAAGCTTTCTTACTAATTACCGAACGGGAGTGATTAGGTGAAAAGCGCAACCCTAAAGGAAAACAAGGATTTTCGCCGCCTCTATTACAGAGGAAAAAGCGAAGCTGCCTCCTGTCTTGTTACGTATGTAATGAAAAATAATTTTTCTAAAACAAGAGTAGGAATTACCAGCGGAAAAAAAATAGGCAACGCAGTCAAACGAAACAGAGCAAGAAGGCTTATCCGCGCCGCGTTCAGTGAGTATGAGGACAGGCTCAACGGATATTATGATATTGTTTTCGTTGCGAGGACAAGAACCGCTCAGGTAAAAATGCAGGATGTTAAAAAGCAGATGGAGGAGCAGCTCGGAAAGCTGGGTGTACTGTGTGAAAAAGCTTATAAAAAAGGCAATGATATTTCTGATAAAAACGTATCAGATGACAATTAGCCCCAGATTTTCCCACGGAAGTTGCCGCTATACTCCGACCTGCTCGCAATACGCGATTGAAGCTATTGAGATTCACGGTATTTTTAAGGGCAGCCTTATGGCAGTATGGCGGATTTTAAGGTGTAATCCTTTTTGTAAGGGCGGCTGGGATCCTGTTCCCCCTAAGAAAAAGTAAAGAGGATAACTAATGAATAGTATTTTACTTGCTACAAATGTCATATCAAACGGTATTTCGGTGTTTAAGCCTTTGTATTGGCTGTTCGGTAAATGTATGGGCTTTCTTATGGACTTATTGGGCAATCAATATTTCCTTGCGATTGTTATCTTTACCTTTGCAACTCGTCTCTTGCTTTTACCTCTTAATATAAAACAGCAAAAAACTATGGCGAGGACAACAAGGCTTCAGCCCAAAATTCAGAAAATTCAGAGCAAATATCCAGACCCGAGAGACAGAGCAAAATTAAATCAGGAAATGCAGGACCTCTATGTGAGGGAGGGTCATAACCCTATGAATATGGGCTGCGGACCGATGCTTTTTCAGATGGTATTTCTCATGGGAATTATCGGTATTATTTATTATCCGCTCGCCTATGTTTTGGGAATAGGCGATTTTAACGATAATTCACAGGCAATTTATGATGTAATTTATCCGATTTACCAGAATATTGCCGGTGATTCCGATGCTAAAATAACTTATTTTCAGCTTAATATTTTGGAAAATTTTGACGCCTATAAAGAAGCGCTTATAACAAATTTCCCAAAATTATTTACTCCTGAAAAGTGTGAGGCTATATCCGAATACCGCGAAAGCATGAATTTATTTGGACTTGATATGACGGCTGTTCCGCACTGGAAGGACGGAATTATTGTTATTATTCCGATACTTTGTCTTGTAACCTCGCTTGGTTCAAGCCTGATTTCGACATTTATTCAGAAGAAGAACAATCCCGCCGCGTCACAGCAGATGGGTTCAATGATGCTGATGATGCTGATGATGCCTTTCTTCTCTTTTTATATTGCGTTTAAGGTTACGGCAGCGGTCGGTTTCTACTGGATTATTTCAAATATTGTTGCAATATTGCAGCAGATATTCATATTTAAACAATACCCACCGAGAAAAACACAGGCAAGGCTTATGGTTGAAAACACTATTGAGCGCCGTTCTCGCGAGGAAAATGTTAAAAAAATTAAATAATTATCGGAGGATTATATGATAAAGGAATTTATCGGCACCGGTAAAACTATCGAGGAGGCAACTCTTGCAGCAAAGACGGGTCTTAACGCGCCTATGACGGCTGACGTTAAGATTGAGATAGTTACAATGCCAAAGAAAAAGGTTCTCGGTTTATTCGGCGGCAGTGATGCTCAGGTTAAGGCAAGCTACGACGACGGCAAAAAGGAAAAAAAGCCAAAGCAAAAGAAGAACAAGCCCGCGCCTGAAAAGAAGCCTGCCGTTCAGAAAACCGAAACTGTTAAAAAAGCTCCTGTAAAGGAGGAAAAGTCTGCGGTTGAAAAAATAAACGACAGTGATATTGATTTGAATTATGTATGTTCATATCTTAAAACCATGATAGACGGCTTTAAGGTTAAGGACGCAAAAGTTACAGCTAAGTTAGTTGACGACACTGTAGAGATTAATATTGAGTGTGACGATTACGGCATTATTATCGGCCGACGGGGCGAAACCCTTGACGCGCTTCAGTATCTTACAAGTCTTGCAATCAAAAAAGCAACAGACAAATATGTTCGCGTTACACTTAATGTCGGCGACTACAGGGCAAAGAGAGAGGAAACGCTCAGGGCGCTTGCCGTTAAAAACGCTAATTATGTTGTAAGAACGGGCAGAAGATACGGCTTTGAACCTATGAATCCTTATGAAAGAAGAATAATTCATACAGCGGTTCAAGAGGTTGAGGGCGCGACATCGCGTTCAGTCGGAAACGGTATGGACAGAAAGGTTTTAATCGAGCCTGTTGGCGGAGTTAGGTATTCGGGAGGACGCTCTGGAAGAAAGGACAATTATCGCGGTAATTCCTCTGTTTCAAAGCCTGATCCTAATCGTGAAAAAAAGGTTGACCGCGCGGATATTCCAAAATTCGGAAAGATAGAGGTCAACAAGGACTGATAATATTATTATTTGGCGGAAATGGTGGACGTTGTTGTCCACCATTTTGTGATATGGAAATTTTTGTTAAGGAGGAGTATTGTTATGGCAAAAACTATTGCGGCAGTTGCAACAGGCAACAGTATTTCCGGTATAGGCGTTATTCGTATCAGCGGTGACAGCGCGATTGAAACAGCGCAAAAGGTTTTTAAATCGAAAGACGGTACTCCCCTTTCATCACTTAAAGGATATACCGCAAAATTCGGTAATGTTTACTGTGATGGGGAAAGCTTTGATAATGCCGTTGCTCTTGTTTTCAAAAATCCTAAGAGTTACACGGGAGAAGATGTTGTTGAGCTCTCCGTTCACGGGGGAATTTTTATTGTTGAAAAAACTCTGGAGGCAGTATTATCTGCCGGAGCTGTTCCCGCACAACCCGGTGAGTTTACTAAACGCGCTTTTTTAAACGGAAAAATGGATCTCACGCAGGCGGAGGGTGTTGCGGAGCTTATATCGGCGCAGGGCGAGGAGGCGGCGAAAGCCTCGTTTAATCTTCTTCAGGGGTCTTTGAGCAATAAAATTTCACAGGTGCTTGATGAACTAATCGGATGCAGCGCATTAATGGCGGCATGGGTTGATTATCCGGACGAGGAAATACCGGAGCTCGATGAGGATAACCTTAAGGCAATTCTGCAAAATTCTGCCTCCTCACTTTTTGATTTGCTTAAAAATTATGAAAACGGTGCAGTTATGACTCAGGGAGTTGATACCGCAATCGTCGGCAGACCTAATGCCGGAAAATCAACTCTTATGAATATGCTTTCGGGCACGGAAAAAAGTATTGTTACTCATATAGAGGGAACAACACGCGACGTGGTTGAAAATTCCGTAAGGCTCGGTAACATTGTTTTGCATTTATCAGATACCGCGGGCATCAGAGAGAGCAAAGATATTGTTGAATCAATCGGTATAAAAAAAGCAATGGATAAAATTAAAAGTGCATCTCTCATACTTGCGGTTTTTGACAGCTCTGATATACTTAATGACGATGACAGGATGCTGATTGAAAGCTGTAAGGGCAAGCCGTGCGTGGCGGTTATCAATAAAACCGATTTGGAGAGCAGGATAGATTTATCACAGATAAAGGCTCATTTTGACAAGATAGTATTTATTTCCGCAAAAAATAATGAAGGAACGGAAAAATTAGAGCAGGCGGTGAAGGAACTGCTTGGCGTTGAAGGTTTTGACTCTTCTCAGCCGCTCCTCGCGAATCGGCGGCAGAAGCTTTGTGTATCAAATGCTTATGATTATATTTGCCGGGCGATAGAGGGAGCAAAAGCAGGTATTACCTATGACGCAATAAATGTTATGATAGACAGTGCGGCGGACGAGCTGCTTTCACTTACGGGTAAAAAGGCAACCGAAGAGGTTGTGAACAATATTTTCAGCAGATTTTGTGTGGGTAAATAAGGTGCGGTTATGGAATATTTTTCACAGGAATATGATGTAATAGTAATCGGAGCAGGACATGCGGGTATTGAAGCGTGTCTTGCTTGCGCGCGTCTTGGTTGTAAAACCGCAGTGTTTACTATAAATCTTGACTGGGTTGGCAATATGCCGTGTAATCCGTCAATCGGCGGAACATCAAAAGGTCATCTTGTGCGCGAGATAGACGCTCTTGGCGGAGAGATGGGAAAGGCTGCCGACAAGTACTGCCTACAGTCGCGTATGCTTAATTTAGGAAAGGGACCGGCTGTTCATTCACTCAGAGCGCAGATTGACAGACGCGAATATTCTGCCGGTATGAAGCATACTCTTGAATTACAGGACAATCTTGACATAAGGCAGGGCGAAATTGTAGATATTAAGCAACTTAAAAACGGAATGTGGCAAATAAAAACAAAGCTTGAAGCAATTTTTACCGCAAAGGCTGTTATTATAGCGACAGGAACATTTTTGGGCGGCAGAGTATACATAGGTGATATTTCTTATGAAAGCGGACCTGACGGAATGTTCCCTTCAACTGATTTGGCGGCAGCGCTTAAAAGACTTAATATTCCGCTTAGAAGATTTAAAACAGGTACGCCTCCGAGAATAAACAGAAGGTCAATAGATTTTTCAAAGCTTGAGGAGCAGCCGGGTGATGAGGAAACGACCCCGTTCAGTTTTGATACAAAGACTCCGCCTAAAAACAAGGTTTCCTGCCACATAACATATACAAACGACAAAACAAAGCGGATAATACTTGATAATCTTCACAGGAGCCCTATGTATTCAGGTAAAATTGAGGGAAAGGGTCCTCGTTATTGTCCGAGTTTTGAGGATAAAATCGTTAGATTTTCTGACAAGGAAAGGCATCAGCTTTTTATTGAGCCGTGCGGACTTAATACTGAGGAAATGTATATTCAGGGTTTATCATCTTCTCTCCCCGAAGACGTACAGCTTGATTTTATTCATACAATACCGGGACTTGAAAACGCACAGGTTATGCGCGCGGCTTATGCTATTGAGTACGACTGCGTTGATCCGACGGCGCTTAGAGCAACTCTTGAATTTAATGAATTTAACGGGCTGTACGGCGCGGGTCAGTTTAACGGCTCAAGCGGTTATGAGGAGGCGGCGGCGCAGGGGCTTGTAGCGGGTATAAACGCGGCGTTAAAAATTAAGGGGAAGGAACCGCTCATTCTTGACAGGGGCGGTTCGTATATCGGTACTCTTATTGACGACCTTGTTACAAAAGGCTGTACAGACCCGTATAGAATGATGACAAGCAGGAGTGAATACCGCTTAGTTCTTAGACAAGATAACGCGGATTTTCGATTAACTCCTATAGGTTACAAAATAGGCTTGATTTCAAAGGAAAGGTATGATAAATTTTTAATTAAGGAAAAATGTTTTAACACAGAGCTTAAGCGTATTACTGAAAAATCAATTCCTTTGACAGATTCTTTGCGCCGGATTTTGATTGACTGCAAAACGACTCCCCTTGAACGAGGATGTAAAATGATTGAATTAATCAAGCGTCCGCAGGTTACGTATAAGGCTTTGACGCCCATTGACGATGATCGTCCCGATTTGCCGAAAGAGATTTTTGAGCAGGTTGAGATTGCGGTCAAGTACGAGGGATATATCGCAAGGCAGGAGCAGCAAATCAAGGAAATGCGCCGAATCGAGTGTAAAAAAATTCCAAAAGACATTGATTATAAATCCCTGAAAGGACTTAGGCTCGAAGCAGTTGAAAAGCTGTCTAAAATAAGACCGGAAAATTTAGGGCAGGCAGGACGAATCAGCGGAGTTAATCCCGCCGATGTTGCTGCGCTTAACATTATTTTGGAGACATTATGATTGATTTTGCTTTACTTAAAAATGAGGTTGAAAAAATCGGGATTAATCTTGATCAATACGGATTTGACAGATTTGATGCGTATGCAGAAAGACTTGTCCGCTGGAATAATCACGTTAACCTTACAGCTATTACAGCGCCTGACGATATTGTTATAAAGCATTTTGCCGACAGTTTGTATATTTTGAAATATGTGCAAATGAGCAAAGCGCAGAAACTTATTGACATCGGGACAGGCGCGGGATTCCCGGGACTTCCCCTTCTCATTGCCGAATCGGAGCTTGAAGTTGATTTTGTGGACAGCGTCGGGAAAAAACTTGCGTTTATCAAGGACGTTCTCAGAAATTCCGGATTAGTAGCAAGTGTTATACATAATCGCGCAGAAGAGCTTGGCAAAGATGAAGAATACCGTGAAAAATATGATTATGCTGTCGCAAGAGCGGTTGCACCGCTGAATGTGCTGTGTGAATACGGAATGCCTCTTGTTAAGCCCGGAGGACTTTTTATCTCATTAAAAGGTTCAACAGGCAAACAGGAATTAAAGCAGGCTGAGAACGCAATAAAAATTTTAGGCGGTGAGCTTTTGCGCTTTGACGAGTATACTCTTTCAAACGGAGACGAGAGAAGCATAATTATTGTAAGAAAAATTTCGCACACACCGACAAAATACCCGAGAAAGTCTAAAAAAATAAGCACCCGCCCGCTCTAATGTAACAATAATATGTCGAAGACTAAGGATTTCTCACGATGAGAAATCCTTTTTTTCACGCAAACTTTATGTTATAGTAAAGTCAAGGAGATGAGGCGGATGGAGCAAATAATTCAGATTCCGACAGAGAAATTATTACCTAATCCGTATCAGCCAAGAAAGCAGTTTAAAAGCGAGGACATGCTTTCGCTTTCAGAATCAATAAGGGAAAACGGTGTGCTTCAGCCTCTTTTGTGCAGGCAGATAAATAACAGCGACTATTATGAGATTATTGCTGGTGAAAGACGTTTAAGGGCGTCAATACTTGCTAATCTTCAAACTGTTCCCTGTGTAATAATTGACTGCGATTATGAATCGAGCGCGGTGCTTTCAATACTTGAAAATATACAGCGAAGCGATTTGGACTTCTTTGAAGAGGCGCAGGCAATCAGCCAGCTTATTGACCATTTTGGAATGACACAGGAGCAAATCGGAAAAAAGCTCGGAAAAAGTCAGTCATCCCTGTCGAACAAACTGCGCCTTCTTAAACTTCCTGTCGATGTAAGATATTTTATAGAGAAAGAGGGACTCACGGAACGGCACGCGAGGGCGTTACTGAGGCTTGAAACCGAAAGGGATATGTGGACAACCCTTAAAATTATCAAGGAAAGAGGGTTAAATGTCGAACAGACCGAGGCATACATAGACTCAATAACCGACAAAAAAATTAAGCCGAGAAGAAACGTAGTTAAGATATTTAAAGATGTCAGGATATTTGTAAATACCGTCAACCGGGCTATTCAGACAATGAAAGACGCAGGGATTGACGCAGTGTCCGATAAAACCGAAACAGATGAATATATAGAATTCAGAGTTAGAATACCGAAAGATGCGCACGATGGCGGCGCAAAATCCAACCCAGCTTAAAACGGGAAACCGTTTTAACATATTCTCCTCTTTTCATCACGTGGAAAAAACGAGCGAAAGCTCGTTTTTTCTGCATTTATGAGCAATTATTTGAGCCTTGTGTTTCATATGAAACAAAACACAATATATAGAATTTCATATAAACTATGTTTTTATATTAGTATTTAGAGATACAACTATTGAATAAAGTTTAGGCAAATTTTAACAGGTATAATTTTTGTTTCACATGAAACATCTATATATTGTATAACCAAATTAAATTGATACTAAATTTAAAAAATTTTCCCCTGTTTCACGTGAAACCTCTTGCGCGCCGGTATGTATATATTGTATAATGTATAACACGGAGGTGCTGTTATGGGTAAAACCGTATCAATTTTTAACCAAAAAGGCGGAGTCGGCAAAACTACAACCTGTATCAATTTTGCCGCCGCGCTGGGAAATAAAGGAAAGAAAACCCTGTTAGTTGATGTTGACCCTCAGGGCAACAGTACGAGCGGCGTCGGAATTGACAAATCAAATATTGAAACATCGGCATATGATGTTCTTATAAATGATGTTCCGGCAAATGAGGTTGTTCTTGAAACTGAATTTAAAAATTTGTACATCCTCCCTGCTAATATGGATTTAGCCGGCGCTGAGCTAGAGCTTGCTGAACTTGAAAACCGTTTTGCCACGCTGAAAAGAGCGTTGGCACCGCTTGTTATGGAGTATGACTTTATTATTATTGACTGTCCTCCAAGTCTTGGCTTGCTTAGTTTAAATGCTTTAGCAGCTTCCGATACGCTGATAGTGCCGTTACAGTGTGAATATTATGCATTAGAAGGGTTAAGCCAGCTCATAAGCACAGTACGCACGGTTAAGCAAAACTATAACGAACATTTAGAGCTTGAGGGAATTATTTTTACGATGTATGATAACAGGCTTAAGCTTAATCAACAGGTTATGGACGAAGTTGATAAGTTTTTCCCTAAAAAAGCGTATAAAACACGTATTCCGCGAAGTGTTAAATTAGCGGAAGCGCCAAGTTTTGGAAAGCCGATAATTTATTATGAAAAATATTCAAAACCAAGCTTTGCATATAAGAAACTGACAGATGAATTTTTAAAGAAACAATAAGAGGTGGAATATGGCTAAAAGACAATCGGGCTTAGGAAAAGGTTTAAACGCGCTGATGCTCGAAAATTCGGTAGATGATATGACAGCGACAAACACCTTGTCAATCAACGAAATTGTTCCAAATAAAGACCAGCCGAGAAAAACATTTGATGAAGGCGCTTTACAGGAGTTGGCGGATAGCATTACACAGCATGGAGTGTTGCAGCCTCTTCTTGTAAGACCTTTACCCTCAGGAGGGTATCAGCTTGTTGCAGGCGAACGTCGTTGGAGAGCGTCAAGAATCGCCGGTTTAAAGGAGGTTCCTGTTGTCATAAAAGAACTTTCAGATGTTGAAACAATGGAAATTGCAATCATTGAAAACCTGCAGAGAGAGGATCTTAACCCTATTGAAGAGGCGGAGGGTTTACAGGCGCTTATTGACCGCTGTGGTTTTACACAAGAAGAAGTCGCTGTTTCAGTTGGTAAGTCGCGCCCTGCGATTGCAAATTCGCTCAGGCTCTTAAAATTACCGCAGGACATACGTGATATGACCAGAAAAGGAGAAATTTCAGCAGGTCACGCAAGAGCTCTTCTTGCATTTGACAACGATGCAATGATTTATGAGGTGGCTGACAATATAATCAGAAACAATTTAACAGTCCGTGATGTTGAACGGCTCGCTAAAATTACCGACAAACCCGCAAGAGTCCGCTCTGTAGGCAGAAGACGTGATTCCTTTTATGATGAGGTTGAAATTTCTCTGTCAGAGGTTCTCGGAAGAAAGGTAAAAGTTTATAACGGCAGAGGCAGGGGCACACTTGAAATTGAGTTTTATTCTGCCGATGATTTAAAGGAAATTGCAAATAAGTTAGGAGAGTAAATATGCTTGATATAAAATTCGTAAGGGAAAATCCCGATATAGTAAAGGAAAACATAAGAAAAAAATTTCAGGACAAAAAACTTCCACTTGTCGACGAAGTTGTTAAGCTTGACGAAGAAAGGCGCGCCGTTATGTCAAGAGCGGATGAACTCCGCGCAAACAGAAATAAGCTTTCTAAGGAAATAGGAGCTTTGATGTCCAAGGGCAAAAAGGAAGAGGGAATGGCTATCCGAGAGCAGGTAAACGCGCAGGCTAAAGAGCTTGACGAGCTTGCCGTAAAGGAAAAGGAGCTCAACGAAAAGGTTACGTCAATTATGATGTCTATTCCTAATATTATTGATGAGTCCGTACCTATCGGTAAGGACGACAGCGAAAATGTCGAGGTGAAGAGATACGGAGAACCCAAAGTTCCGGATTATGAAATTCCTTATCATACGGATATTATGGAAACATTTGACGGAATTGATCTTGAATCCGCAGGAAAAGTCGCCGGAAACGGATTTTATTATCTTATGGGTGATATTGCAAGGCTTCACAGCGCGGTTATAAGCTATGCCAGAGATTTTATGATTGACAGGGGCTTTACCTACGTTGTTCCTCCGTTTATGATAAGGTCAAATGTTGTTACAGGCGTAATGAGCTTTGAGGAAATGGATGCGATGATGTATAAAATTGAGGGCGAGGACCTTTATCTTATCGGCACGTCGGAGCACTCAATGATAGGTAAGTTTATTGATACAATCACACCTGAATCAGAACTGCCTAAGACTTTAACATCATATTCACCCTGTTTCCGCAAGGAAAAGGGCGCACACGGAATTGAGGAGCGCGGGGTATACCGTATCCACCAGTTTGAAAAGCAGGAAATGGTAGTTGTCTGCAAGCCGGACGAATCAAAAATGTGGTTTGATAAGCTGTGGCAGAATACAGTTGATTTATTCCGCTCGCTTGATATTCCCGTAAGAACACTTGAATGCTGTTCTGGTGACCTTGCTGATTTAAAAGTTAAATCGGTAGATGTAGAGGCGTGGTCTCCAAGACAAAAGAAATATTTTGAAGTAGGCTCATGCTCAAATCTTACGGACGCACAGGCAAGACGGCTTAAAATAAGAGTAAAGGGAGAGAACGGAAACTATCTTGCTCATACGCTCAACAATACCGTTGTTGCCCCTCCGAGGATGCTTATTGCTTTTCTTGAAAATAATTTACAGGAGGACGGCTCTGTTCTTATTCCCGAGGCGCTTCGTATGTATATGGGGGGCAAGGACAGAATTGTTCCGAAAAAATAATGCAGATTATTTTTGTAATTATCGGTGTACTGATATTTATTTCTTTTGCGGGCGCAGTATTTTACGGCGTGCTTAATTTCGGGAATATTGCAGGGATGGCATTCGGCGCACTGTATGTCTTATTTGGTTTACTGATAAACAGACTTGACACGCCAAATCAAATTCTGTCTGCTGTTATTGCTCTTTGTATTTTCCTGCTTGTTGTTTTAAAAATGAGAGATATTTATGTAGCAGGAAAAACGACGGCAGACAGAGGACAAGTAATTATTGTTCTGGGATGCAGAGTAAGGGGAAATGAACCAAGCGCCGAGCTTATAAAAAGGGCTGACGCTGCATATAAATTTCTTTTACTAAATCCTGATTCTGTCGCGATTCTCAGCGGAGGACAGGGCAAAGACGAAAATATTTCAGAGGCGCTTTGTCTGCAGCAGCTCCTTCTTGACAGAGGTATAATGAAGGACAGATTAATTTTAGAGGACAAATCCTCCTCAACAGAAGAAAATATCAAAAACTCACTTGAAATAATGGCGCAGCTCGGCATGAAAAAAGAGGCAGCTGTTGCCACCTCTATGTATCATCAAAAGAGGGCGCAGATAATTTGCAAACGATACGGATTATCCGTTAAAGCGGTTTCATCAAAAACAAGGACTGCGCTCCTGCCGACCTTTCTTATGCGAGAGATTTTTGCCTTAGCAAAAGAATATATTATTAATAAAATCGGATAAAAATAAGTATGTTTTTATAATATGTGTTAAAAAATTTACAGTAAACAACAGTCGAGTAACGGTATTATTTCTTGACTTTAAAAACGGTTATTGTTTTCGGTATGAAACAGCAATTTCTTATTCAAATTAAAATTATTGATGTATCAGAGACAATATAAGAATATTTTAAAGCAGGTGGGTATAATGAAAAAACTGTTTTGCAATCTTAAACCGTTTTTATCCTATCGGTGCGTATTTGCGGTTCTTTCTGTTGTTTTGCCGATTGCTCCGTTTTTTATCGGAAGTTTGATTAAAAATAAAAGAATTCACAGTGAATTAATTTCGCTGTGAATCAAATGTACCTTAATTTATTATATTATATAAATAAGCGTAACAACATTGGGCATTATTGCCGTTGTTACTCTTATTTACATTTATCTTATAAAGTTTTCCACAAAAGCTGATTGCTTTCAAAATCGGCTGTGATTTTTCCGTTGTCCTTCAGGTATGACAGATATGAGCGTACCGTACTGCCCACAAGAGCATACTGTTCAAAATTCATAGAAAGATTAAAACTGTCAAAAATCTTTGTTAAAAGCGACTCAAAGCACATAGGCGTTTTAAGAATACTTTGAATTTTTTGAGAAATCTCATAGACCTTTTCACGGTTAAGCTTTACAAGACCTTTTATATTATCTGTCACCTCCGCGTGTGCGGGGACGAAAACCTTTGCCTGCATTCTTTCAACCATATCAAGAGTATTCAGATATGCCTCAATATCATATATAAATGAAATCTGATATTTATTAAGTGTGCTTTCACTGCTTACGCAATCGGCGAGGAACACTGTGTTGTCAGGAGTACGAATACCGATCATATCAAAAAAATGACCGGGAAGATTAATGATTTCTAATTCCTTTGGAAAATCGGCGTCGGTAATATTAACCGCGTCGCTTTTATCCGCAAGCAGAAATTTATGCCTTAAATCTTTGCATGGATAACCTCCGTATAAAAACGAAGGCTCCAAAATCGGATATTTTGTAAATGCCGTTTCAACACCTTTGGCAAAAATTTTGCAGTCTGTTTGATTTTGCAGATATTTATTGCCTCCGATATGGTCGGCATTTGAATGAGTGTTGATTATCCCCCTTAGTTTCCAGCCGTTTTCGTCAAGAATTTTGCGTACTTTTCTGCCGGCGTCCTTATCGTTTCCGCTGTCTATAAGATAAACGTCCGTGTCAGTTGCCTTGTAAATTCCGATTTTTGCAGGACAGTTTATATAATAGCTTTTTTCATTAATCTGATTTAACTCAAACATTTTAATCATCTCTTTTAAAAAACAGAAATTTTGCGGTTATTTTAAATATAAGGTTAGTTTTTTACTGTCCATTGTTTTTTTTACATCAATAACACGTTGGTTTGACGAACCGCGAAAGACAAGAGATATATCCTTTTTGTCCTCAATAAAGCGTCCGTCAACAAGCACATCAATCAGCTTGAGCATTTCCACGCTTATTTCAGTATGCGCTCTTGAATTTACCTTACCCGTAATTTCTTCAATCGTAAAGCCTGAATAGCACCATATGTCCTTGTTAGGAAAATGTTCCCTGAACATAGCCAGAAACGGCAAAAGGACTTTTTGGTTTTCAGGCTCAAACGGCTCGCCGCCGAGCAGCGACAGACCGTTTACCCAGTCGGGAGCGCAGGAATCAAATATTTCCTTGATTGTTTCTTCGGAAAAAGGTTTGCCAAAGCTGAAATCCCAAGTCTGTTCATTAAAGCAGTTTTTGCAGTGATGTCTGCATCCCGAAACGAAAAGGGAGGTCCTCACTCCTTCTCCGTTAGCAATATCATTTTTTTTAATTTCACCGTAATTCATATATAAATAAACCTCCGAGGGTGATGTACTCCCGGAGGTATCTCCTTATAAGTGTAAAACTCTTTCCTTAATTTCCTGTGTTCTGCCCTGATTCCAGAACTGTGTGCCGATGTAGCCGCAGGTTCTTCTTGCAACATTCATCTTATCCTGATCCTCGTTGCCGCACTTAGGACATCTCCAGATGAGCTTTCCGTCTTCATTTTCGACAATCTGAATTTCGCCGTCATATCCGCAGCATTGGCAGTAATCCGACTTTGTGTTAAGCTCAGCATACATAATATTGTCATAGATAAATCTCATTACCTGTAACACGGCGGGAATATTGTTCTGCATATTCGGAACCTCAACATATGAGATTGCACCGCCGGGTGAAAGCGCCTGAAACTCAGATTCAAATTTGAGTTTGGTGAAAGCGTCGATTTCTTCTGATACATGAACATGGTAAGAGTTTGTGATATAGTTTCTGTCTGTTACACCCTTGATAATGCCGAAACGCTTTTGCAGGCATTTTGCAAATTTATATGTAGTGGATTCAAGCGGAGTTCCATAAATGCTGTAATCAATATTTTCCTCTGCCTTCCACTTTGCGCAGGCATCGTTCATATAGCGCATAACCTTAAGAGCAAAGGGTTTGCCCTCATCGTCTGTGTGCGATTTTCCTGTCATATATTTTGTACACTCGTAAAGGCCGGCATATCCAAGAGAAATTGTTGAATATCCGTTAAAGAGGAGTTTGTCGATTGTCTCGCCTTTTTTGAGTCTTGCAAGAGCGCCATATTGCCAAAGAATAGGAGCTGCGTCGCTTTTTGTTCCCATAAGTCTGTTGTGACGGCATAAAAGCGCTCTGTGGCAAAGATCAAGACGGTCATCAAATATTTTCCAGAATTTAGTCATATCTCCGCCGGACGAGCAGGCTATATCAACAAGGTTGAGAGTTACAACGCCCTGATTGAAGCGTCCGTAATACTTGTGTTTACCTTCTTCATAATTCTTGGCGTTTGCGATATTACCCACTCTGTTCTCGGTAAATCTGTCAGGAGTAAGGAAGGAACGGCATCCCATACAGGTATAAACATCGCCCTTAAGATCTTTCATAACCTTTTCGCTGATATAATCGGGCACCATTCTCTTTGCCGTGCATTTTGCCGCAATCTCTGTAAGATAGAAATACTCGCTATCCTCGTTAATATTATCCTCTTCAAGAACATAAATGAGTTTTGGAAATGCAGGAGTAATCCATACGCCGCTTTCGTTTTTAACACCCTGAATTCTCTGCCTGAGAGTTTCCTCGATGATAAGCGCAAGGTCTTTCTTTTCCTGTTCGTTCTTTGCCTCGTTAAGATACATAAATACTGTAACAAAAGGCGCCTGACCGTTTGTTGTAAGCAGTGTAACAACCTGATACTGAATTGTCTGGACACCTCTGCGTATCTCGTCGCGGAGGCGGTTTTCGGTAATCTTGGAAATCTTTTCCTCATCAAGCTTTACGCCGAAATCGTTTGATTCCTCAATAACCTGCTTGCGTATTTTTTCACGGCTGATTTGTACGAAAGGCGCGAGGTGTGTAAGGGAAATTGATTGTCCGCCGTACTGGCTTGAAGCCACCTGCGCGATAATCTGTGTAGCGATGTTGCAGGCAGTAGAAAAGCTGTGGGGTTTTTCTATCATTGTGTCGGAGATAACTGTGCCGTTTTGGAGCATATCCTCAAGATTAACAAGATCGCAGTTATGCATATGCTGTGCAAAATAATCAGCGTCATGGAAATGGATAATGCCGTTCTCGTGCGCCTCAACAATATCCTGAGGGAGAAGAATTCTCTTAGTAATGTCTTTTGAAACCTCGCCCGCCATATAATCACGCTGAACGGAATTTACAGTCGGATTTTTATTTGAGTTTTCCTGCTTAACCTCTTCGTTGTTGCACTCGATAAGTGAAAGAATTTGGTTGTCGGTAGTGTTTGCTTTTCTTATAAGAGTGCGGTTGTAACGATACTTAACATAAAGTCTTGCAACCTCAAACGCACCCTGTGCCATAATCTGATTTTCAACAATATCCTGGATTTCCTCAACAGACAGAGCGCGGTTTGCCTTTGAAATCTTAAATTCAATGTACTCTGCAATTTCATTAATCTGACTTGGTGAAAGCTCTTCTTTTTTGCAAGCGGCATTTGCCTTTGAAACGGCAACAATAATTTTATTAATATCAAAATCAACTTCTGTGCCGTTACGCTTGATTATTTTCATTTTTTAACCCCCTCAACAATTATTACAAAAAAGTTACAATCAAAAGACTCGACTGCAATAATAATACCAAATATTTTGGATTGTGTCAATAGAAAAAATTAAAAAAAGCACAAGATATTGTATTTTTAATTTTTTAGGACCACAATTATATGTATATGAGCAAAAACAGACATTTGTCTGTTTCACAGACAAAATTGTAATTTTTACGTTTAAAAATAAGGAAAAACGATTACAAAACAACGTGAAACAAAATTGTTAAATTTAGTTAAATTAAAAAATATCACGCAGAAAAGATTTTTACTTTTTGTCAACACAAAAAATCCACCGCAGCAAAACAGCGGTGGAAATGATAGTAATGTTATTTATTTTTATCAATCTTTATCGGGGAGCTGGTCTACACCGTTTACAGCTTCCTTGAGTCCGAGATCGTGTTTAATCATTGTTGTTGAAACACCCGGAGTCCTGTCAAGGAATACAAGTTCGCAGTAATCCTTGAGATAATCAAATTTGTCGCTGCCTGCCCAGTCGCCGCCCATAACAACTGTGTCAATATGATATTCCTTTACGTCGTCAAGCTTTTGCTCCCAGCAGTTTTCGGGAATGACAAGGTCAACATATCTTATTGCCTCAAGCATTTTTTTCCTTGTCTCATAGGTATGGTATGCCTTTTTACCCTTTCCCGCGTTAAACTCATCTGTTGAAAGCGCAACTACAAGATAGTCGCCTAAAGCCTTTGCTCTTTGTAAAAGTCTGATGTGACCGTAATGTAAAAGGTCAAAAGTTCCGTATGTTAAAATTCTTTTCATAATTATCTCCTGAGATTAAGAAATGACGCTATAATTAAAGCATATAAAATATAAAATGTCAAGAATTTAGCTTATTATACTATATTTTCTGTCCTGTTGAAAGGTCAAAAACAAAATTTTTGTTAATGCCGTTTAAAGTGTAATCAATTTTTATAATTTTATCTTTAATAAATTCAGCGTTATTAATAACAGCCTTGGGCGCGGTTATTGTGTCAATAAATATCCTCTTTTGTTCATCGGTGTAGGTTGAAACATCATCTGAAACAAAGAGCAGATTACCGCACAGACTGTTCACCTGCGCAACAATTTTTCTTTTACTGAGAGGCATTTTTATATTATTATCACGCAAAAGAAAAACATCAGGGTCATTTAAAAACGCTCTGCCGTCAAGATGCCTGCGAAACACGGTGTTTGTAAGCGTGTTTTGTGTTGAAACGTCCTCGCGCGAAAACGCCTTGTTCTCCCAGCAAAGACCTACATCGGCTCCGATACGGCAGAAATCAACTTTACCGAATGCGGGCGCGAGCGGAACACCGCAGCCAAGAATAATTTTATCACCGCAGAGCTTTCTTAAAAGCTCCATTGCGTCACACATAATTTCGCCGCGGCTTTTACCGTGAATAGGGATAATCGAGCAGGCGTAAAGAAAATCGAGCTTTACCATATCGTATCCCCAGATATTTAAAACGGTGTCGAAAACTTTTTGAAGATACGTTCTTACCTCTTTATTGTAAATATCAAGCGCGTAAAATCCGCCCCAGTTATGTGAGGCGTAGTGGTGTTTACCGTTTTTATCACAAACGAGCCAGTCCTTGTGCTGCTTGTAAATATGTGATTTCAAAGTAACGGCAAACGGCGCAAGCCAAAGACCCGCAAGCATTCCCCGCTTATGAATTTTGTCTGCCGCGTCCTTCATACCGTTTGGAAATTTATTTTTGTCTGTTTCAAGCCAGTCGCCGACAGTCCGCTCATATCCGTCGTCAATCTGAAAAATGTCAATTTTGGTATTCAGCTTAGAGATTGCGTCAAGGTCGCGCGAAACAATATCCTGCGTAACATTCGTATAGTAGTTATACCAGGTTGTATATCCGCATTTTCTTTCAACTCTCGGCTTGGGTATATTCATCATTTCAAAATATTCATCAAATACAGCATTATATTCACCCTTGAGAACAGCAAGCGACAAAACAAGCGTATCATTTTTAAATGAAACACCCTCAAGGTCCTTTTCAATTACAATGGTTTCAGCAGAGGAGTTAAAGGTAATGATAGTGTATCCGGCTTTTTCGCTGAGAGAGCCGAGAAGAAAAAGCTCGCTGCCGTTTCTTACGTATCCATATGAGTAACCGTAAAAAACGCCTGCCTTTTCAGGATATTTATGGAATGTTAAATCGCCCGCTCCCCAGATTCCTAAGGGATTGACCTTTCTTTTTTCAATTCCCATTATTCTGGGATTAAATTCGTCCATAGAGCTGTTAGGTGAATATTCCTTTGATACAGTCCAGCTCTGATAGCCGTTTGTAAAAATACGCTGACTGCTGTTAAATTTAAAGGGCATGGACATTTCAAATTTAATAAATTCAATTTCACGCTTTGGTTTAAGCGTAAGCGTTGTCAGCTTATTTTCGTTTTTTGTTTGAACCGAAAAATCGGGAGTATTGGTCAAATCGGTTTTCTTAACCTTTCCGTCTGCTTTATATATAAAGCTAAAACTGTAATTCATACGAACACCTCACAGCGTTTTATTTTTTTTCTTTTTCCTAAGCAATAAAAGTATGCCTGCCAACACGATAGCGCAGACAGTTGAAAAAATAATAATGATGGCAAAAACAAATGATTGATTTAAAAGATCTGTGTGTTTTGGCATAACAGAGTAATAGCGTGAGAGAGCCATAAGCGCATCCCGTGTTGCATAAGGGCTGTCCGCATTATTATAAGTGAAAACACCTGTATCAGAGCCCTCAAATGCGCACAGTTCTTCATAGATACCGTTTAAAACAGCAGAACTTTTTTCGGTATTGCCAAAGCAGGCTGTATATGACGATTGCGCCATTAGAGCAAGTGCGGTTGAATCCGCGTTGGGTTTTGTATCATATTTTGGATTAAAGCAGTAACCGCCGTCTACCCTGTAGCTTTCAAGAACTTCTATTGCGTCATTAATAACTTTTTTATATTTTTCCAAACGAATCCCGCTGTTACAAACTGCGTCAATAAAATACGCGGTGTTGTCGCAGGAAAAGCCGAAATAGTCAACACCTTTGCCCGCTTTATAGTATTTGCCGATATATGCGTCGCAGAGCGCTTGTAAAAATTTTTCTGAATTTTTACAGCAAAGCGCCGCCTGAATAACGATGCGGTAGTAATTAGGTGTAATTATATCAGCCGACGGGTCCGTTTTTATAAATATTTTTGTTATATCACAGCCGTTAAAATCCGCGGGGTTTTCACCAAGACTGATCAGAGCAATAATTACAGCGGCGTATGTTGTAAGATTTTCACCGTAAGATGAAACAATTTTTCCGCCGTTTCTGTCAAGATTTGCTTTCACATCTGACAAAAAAGATTTTGAAAATTCCGATACATCGGCGCCAGAGCCGGCAAGGATACAAAAATCTACTGCATCGTTAACGCCGTAACTCTCAATGTCATTTGTAAGATATGCCGCCGCGCCGTTAATTTGTTCCTTAATTTTTTTAACATTTGGTGTATCTTTTGCGAAGGAAGTTATGTTCGCAGTAAATATAATACAGAGGAAAAGGAGAAACGACAATATCCTTTTAAATTTATAATTCATAATATATATATTAGTTATCATATGAGCAAATGTAGGAAAATTCAATGCTGTCACCGTCTGTAACCGTGTAACTGTCACATGCTTCTGACGGTGATTTTCCGTTTATATAGTAGATCCAGCCGCTCTGATTACCGCAATCCTTTTCATCAATATTATTAAAGCCTGAAATGTATTTGCCGAAACTGCTGCTTGATATATTGACAGGTATCTCATTTCCGCCGCAAGCGGATACAACCGCGTCGCAGGCAGTGCTTCCGTCGGGCACGGTTACGGAATATTCATTCATAATATATCCGTCTGACGGAACGTATTTTTCATGCCCTGCTTTAAGACTGTCCATATTGCTGAGTATGCTTTTACATTCAACAGTAACAGTACAGGTAACGGTTGATGCTGTGTTGCTGTTTTGCTTATTATTACTGCCCACTCCGCAACCGAAAAAAGCAAAACAGAAAACGAAGCTTAATAATATAACTGTAAATTTTTTCATAATATCCCTCATAATTTACGGCATAAATATGCCTGTTATTTTTTATATATTTCTTCCTTCAGAATTCCGATATACGGCAGATTTCTATAAAACTGATTGTAATCAAGCCCGTAGCCTACGACAAACGCGTCGGGAACATTAACGCCGTAATAGTCTGCTTTAATGTCCGCCTCGCGTCGAGAGGGCTTGTCTAAAAGGGTGGCAATAGAGATTGATTTGGGATTTCTTTTTGACAGCATATCGTAAATATACTTTAAGGTATTGCCTGTATCAAGTATGTCTTCTACAAGAAGAACATCAAATCCCGTAAGATCATCATGTATGTCTTTGATAATTTTAATTTCTCCGCTTGACACCGTATCGCCGCCATAGCTTGAAGCTTGGATAAAATCAATTCTGCATTCCGTGTCAATATGCCTTGTGAGGTCGGACAAAAAATAAACCGAGCCTTTTAAAATACCGACTATAAGAAGATTTTTTCCTGCAAAGTCTGTTGTTATCCGGCTGCCAAGCCTTTTTGCAATACCCAAAAGCTCGTCCTCGGTTAAAATAATTTTTTCTATATCCTTATTCATATTTATATCTGTTCCTTAATTATTCTTATTAAAAATATTATACCATTCATACAGTTTAAAGTAAATATAAAACCTATTACTCAAAGAAGGTATTGGACAACGGTTTGTTGAAAATATAAATAAAAAGTGTTATTATATCTATTATATAAAAATGTTTAAGGAGTCAAAATGGAGTGGGAATTTAATTTGCCTGTTAAACTGATTTTCGGAAACGGCAAAAGAAAAAATATTAAAAGCTTTATTGAAGAAATAGGCGGCACAAAAGGGGTGCTTGTTGCGTCAAGGAGCTTTGCAAAAAACGGACTTGCCGATGAATTTGTAAAAATGAGCGGCGGACTTATAAAGGGAATATTCAGCGATGTTAGACCTAATCCGACAACGGAGAATGTTGATAATTGTGTTAAGCTGATGAGAAAGCTTGACGCTGATTTTGCAGTTGCGCTCGGCGGAGGATCGCCGATGGATTGCTGTAAGGCGGCTTGCGCAATCGCAAAGGGTGACGACGTAATCAGTTCCTATCATTCGGGAGGAAAAGCAGTAGACGGTAACGAAGCGATTCCTATGATTGCGGTTACCACAACTTCGGGTACAGCGTCCGAGGTAACGAATATATCTGTTTTGACGGATTTAAGTCTTAATCTCAAAAATCCTATGAATGACCCTGTAATGTATCCTAAAATTGCGGTTGTTGACCCGGAGCTTACCTTAACGGTTCCTCCTCAGGTTACAGCGTCAACAGGACTTGATGTCCTGTCACACGCTGTTGAGAGCTATTGGTCGACGATTAATCAGCCGGTTTGTTCATCCTGCTCTGTTTACAGCGCAAGGATTGTTTTTGAATGGCTTGAAAGAGCATATAATAATCCGGACGATTTACAGGCGAGGGAGAAAATGGCGGAGGCTTCAATCGTTGCGGGAGTTGCTTTCAGTCATCCCAGAACAACAGGCTCGCACGCTTGCTCATTTCCTCTAACAAATATTTACGGTGTTCCTCACGGCGAGGCTTGCGCTTTCACGCTTGATTACTTTATTAAATTTAATGCAGATAAAGCAGACGGCGACGGAAGAATAAAAGCATTTGCAAGGGATTGCGGTTTCAGTTCACCTTATGAAATGGCTGATGAAATTACAGCGATGAAAAAGAGAATGAAAATGAGAACCTCTCTTTCTGAAATAGGCTGTATAACAGACGAGCAGATTGCAACGCTTACCAAAAAGAGTATGTCGATGCTGATGTCCAGAAATCCCGTTGCGCTTACAGAAAAGGATATTTTTGAAATGTACAACGCGCTTAGATAAAAAGACACTGGCAGCTTCGAGAAATGAACTAAATTTACCTTTTTGCAATTCGTAGGCGTACAAAGGTACGGTAGAGTTGCCAAAAGGCGAAAATGCCGAAAGCCACTTGAATTCGATGTTCAAGCGGCTTTCACAATATAAAAGTATATTTAAAATTAAACGATATTTTGTTTTAAATATATAAATGTTTATATGCCTGTTTTTATTTAGGCGTGGTTCAGACCACTTTATCGACAGTCTGAGGGGCTGTTAATTTATTTAACAGCGTCTATTTATTTGGTTTAATTTTGTTTTTAATTTTTTCGGGAGCGGTTTTAAGCTGTTTAGAGCGTTTTTTAAATGCTCGTGCGTTTCTTTAAGTTCCTCACGTTCAACATAGCATTGTACAGCCAAACCGATGAACGCAATTATAATTGCTGAAATTGTTTTAATAATATGCGGTAATCCTAATACGTTTTCTAGAATATCAAAAAGCATGAACGAGCCTGAAAACGATGTGGTTATTATGACCATTATATATTTGTATTTTATACTTAAAATTGCGCAAACAACACCAATTATAAATCCTAAGAGAACGCTGACGGAATCACCTAAAAAGGAAAGATACGAAGGCACGGAAATAAAGACCATTATAAGCGTGGTAATAAAAAGCTGTACACGAAATATTTTTTTTGAGTAAACGGCACAAACTACACCTATTCCCGCGCATATGATAACGCATACCCAGAATACAGCTCCCTTTGGAGCAAACAGCGCCTCAACAGCAATCAAAGGAACAATAAAGCCGATATCGAAAAAGAAAAATGCTTTCCACAATTTATGCACGGTATGACCGAAAAAGCAGGTTGCGGCGGTACATATTCCGAGAATCCACGGCAAAATAATTTCTGCCAGGCGGCTCAGTTTTTCAAATTCCGGCGGAATATAGCTTATAACAGTTTCAATAAATTCATAAAATTCCACTTTAATACTCTTTCAGAGAAAAAAGCCCCGAGAGGGACTTTTTTCTTATATCATCTTAATACTATTTTAAAAAATTTTCTGCTGTTTGAGCAATGTTTTCCGAGCAAAGACCAAACTGCTTAAGCAAATCGGCAGCCGGACCGCTGTGGCCGAATTCGTCGTTAACTCCGATTCTTTTAACAGGAGTAGGGCATTTTTCGCTTAAAAGAGAGCAGACTGCTTCGCCGAGACCGCCGATAATATTGTGCTCCTCAACGGTGATAACCTTTCCGGTTTTCTTTGCGGATGCAATAACAAGCTCTTCATCAAGCGGTTTTATTGTTGCAATATTTATAATTTCTGCGCTTATGCCTTTTTCAGCAAGAATTTTCCCTGCATCAATCGCCTCAGCAACCATAAGTCCGTTTGCTATAACAGTAATGTCGCTTCCTTCTGTGATAACCTCGCCCTTACCGATTTCAAATTTGTAATCCTCATTGTGGAATACGGGAACGGCGAGTCTGCCGAATCTCAGATAAACAGGTCCGTCATATTTATAAGCTGCTTTAACAGCCTGTTTTGCCTCAACATCATCAGATGGACAGATAACAACCATACCGGGAATTGCTCTCATAAGAGCAAAATCCTCACAGCACTGGTGGGACGCTCCGTCCTCGCCTACAGAAATACCGGCGTGAGTAGCGCCTATTTTGACATTAAGGTGCGGATAACCGACAGTGTTTCTGACCTGTTCAAAGGCTCTTCCGGCAGCAAACATGGCAAAGCTTGAGGCAAACGGAACAAGACCCATTGTGCTCATACCCGCCGCGACGCAAATCATATTTGCTTCCGCGATACCGCAGTTAATATGGCGTTCGGGATATTCCTTTTTAAATATACCTGTTTTTGTTGCGGCAGAAAGGTCTGCGTCAAGTACAACTAATTTATCGGCGCCCTCGTTTGCAAGCTCCTTAAGAGCGTTTCCGTAGCTTTCGCGAGTGGCAATTTTTTTAATATCTGCCATAATTATGCCTCCTCAATTTCCGCAAGCCTGGCTCTTAACTCAGTCATTGCAATGTTATACTCTTGTTCATTCGGCGCTTTGCCGTGCCAGTCAACTTGATTTTCCATGTATGAAACGCCCTTGCCCTTAACGGTTTTCATTATAATGCCGAATGGCTTGTCGCATTTGTGAAAAGCATCAAAGGCCCTTTCGAGCTCGTCAAAATCGTTGCCGTTTATTGTCATAACCTCAAAGCCGAAGGCTTTAAGTTTTTCATCAATCGGCTCGGCATTCATAACATCCTCGCACGCGCCGTCTATCTGAAGACCGTTGCTGTCAATGATAACACAAAGATTGTCGAGGCAATACTGATTTGCAAACATCATAGCCTCCCAAACCTGACCCTCTTCAATTTCTCCGTCACCTAAAAGGGTATAGACATTAATATTGTTTTTACCTAAATATTTTGCGCCTTTAGCCATTCCGACTGCTGCGCTTATACCCTGGCCGAGTGAACCTGTTGACATATCAATACCGGGTACGGTATTCATATTAGGGTGTCCCTGAAGGTATGAGTCGATATGACGGAGGGTGGGTAAATCCTCAACAGGAAAATAGCCTCTGTACGCAAGCGCGCTGTAAAGACCGGGGGCGCAGTGACCCTTTGACAGTACAAACCTGTCACGTTCAGGCGCCTTTGGATTTGCCGGGTCAATATTCATTTCTTTAAAATATAGATACGCGAAAAGGTCGGCGGATGAAAGACTTCCGCCGGGATGACCCGCTTTTGCTCCGTAGGTGCTTTCTATTATGCCCATTCTTATTTTTACGGCATATGATGAAAGCGTTTTCTTAGTTTCTGCGTTCATTGTAAAACTCCTATAAAATTAATTAATTTGTGTGTAAAACGTATCAAGTACGGTTTGCATAAGCTTATCTTTGTCCGGATAAAATTCAGCGTAAACAAAATCCGCATGCTCTGTTTTGTTACTCGGCTTCATTTCACCCTGGAGGGTAATTGTATCAAAGTCGGTAATATTTCTTGAAATAAGGAACGATGCCAGGTAGGTTGCCTCGGTTAGAGAAATGTTAGTTGTGCTGTAATTTGTCGCGGTATTGTAAAGTTTGCTGACAATGCTGAAATCGTTCATTACCGCAGGAGCAAGCTGTGAGGCAAAAGCTTTGATATATTGAACCTGTCTTGACGTTCTGTTAAGAGACGCTTCAATGTTGTCCATATCTCTCGTTCTGACATAAGCCTCGGTTAAATCGCCGACAAGATGAACAGAGTCGCCCTTTTTAATGCCGAGATTTTTAAAATCATATAGCGACTCAACGGTAACTCCGCCGACAGCGTCGTTTATAGGAGCAATTCCGTTTAAGTCAAGCGCAAAGTATTTATTGATAGGAACATTATATAAAATACGGCTGATTGAGGTTGTAACATTTTGGGCCGAAGTATCTGTACCGTTACCGTATGCGTAGCTTAAACAGAGCTGCATTTTTTCATTTCTGAGAAAAATATTATTCTCAGAATAAAGGTCAACCTCTACCATAGTATCACGGGGAATGGCAAGCGCCCTTGCCTTGCCCGTTGAAGTATCGACAGTAAGGACTATATTTGCGTCCGCTTGTCCCGCCGTGCCGACTGTATTGTTCTCAAGACCTAAATCACGTTTATCAACGCCGATAAACGCTATTGAAACAATATCGTCATTATATACATAATCGTGACCGTTATAAGTTATTTTTTCTTCATAATCGGTCTGGGTTGTAACATTTGTTAGGTCGCTCTTTCCCTTATATTCAAGAAACAGAACTGTTCCCACAACAACAATGACAAGAAATAAGATTAAAACAAGAATAACTATTGCTATTTTTGCGGAAACGGGTAATTTTTTCTTTTTATGGTGTGAGCTGTGAGAATGTGAACTCGAATGATGGTGTGAGGAACTGCTGTGGTGATGATGTTCCTTTTCAGTAAAAGTCATTTCATTATCAGATGAATTTTGGATTTCTGCCTGGTTTCTGTGACCTTGATATGCGTGGTAATCATCGATATTATCTGTCGGAGAAGCTTCCTCAACATTGAAGTTAATATCATCTGTTGTATCATTATCAAGGCTATTTAAAAATTCATCATTATCAAAATTTTCTAAATTTGGATCAACTGGTTTTTTCATCTTTTGTCAATACTCCGCATACTAAATATCTACTGCTTTTTTGATTAGTTATACATGTTGAAAGTATAACAATTTTACTTGAATCTGTAATTTGTTCATCTAAATCCATTCTTACATTTTTTAGTGATGATGATGGATTTTGTATGAAATCATGAAAGTTTTTTACAACCTCCAAGTCGGCAAAATTAAAGGAATTCATAATATGACGGTCATCATACTTAAACGCCGATACAACCTGATAAGTAAGTTTCCTGTCAGGTGTGTAAATATAAAAGTAAGGATGCGAGTCAAAAAATTCAGTATCCTCAAATTTATGAAGAGTTGTAAACATTGTATCGCCGTAGCCGTTATGACCGTAAACCACGGTAAAGGAGTCATTAAAATCTTTATGATTTATAAGCTCTGTATATATTGCGCCGCTTGCTGACCAGCTTTTATCCTCTGCCATATGCTTAAGGTAAAATGAGTCGTCCACAGAGTTTTGTACAATAGGATAATTAACATTAGTATCGTCAATTTTTATCCATGCGTAGATTTCATTATTTTTTTCCTGTAAAGATTTAAAATCTATAGGGTTTTCTGCTGTTTTGTCAGTTTTCTGAGGAGCGGTAGTAACCGACGACGTAATTTCATCATGGGCAGGTTCGGCTAAATGATTATAATAAATCTGTATGCCGAAATATATTCCGCAGAAAACAACGACAAATACTATAATGAAAATAAGAATAAGCTTTGCGGATTTGCTGTTTCCGTTTTTCTCATTTGATTCATTTTCATTCAATGTCTATCACCTTTTTAATGATTAAGATTAAAAAGCCTGTTTACCATATGGGTAAACAGGCTTCCATTTTATTAATAGAAATTACTTAGAGAACTTCTTTTTTGTTGCCGCAAGAACAGCTACACCTGCACAAGCAACAGCAACACCGCCTGCTAATACTGATGAAGACATACCGGTTGCAGGAGCTTTTGAAGAATCGTTCTTCTTTGTTGTTACATTACTGAGGTCAACAACTGCGTTAATAACTACTTCGTTGTTATCCCAGTATTCTTTTGCCTGAGCACTGATAAATGTAATTGTAAATGTGCCGTCTGCATTTTGTACTGCTGTGTAATCAACACCTTCAACAAGACCTAAGTCATTCAAATTATCTGTCCAGCCGTTAAGAGAACCGGAACCTGTATATTTGAAAGTAAATGAATAATCGTTATCCTTATCTTGTGTATAAGTGATGTCAGAATCTGTCGGAGAACCGTTTACTTCAAGAGTAGGTCCTTTCTTATTATCGTTAAAATCAACAAGTGCGTTAACAACTAATTTATTGCTGTTAAAATATTCCTGAGCCTTTTCGCTTGTAAGAGTAATTGTATATGAGCCGTCTGCGTTTTGTTTTGCTGTGTAATCAACTCCCTCAACAAGACCTAACTGTTTGCAGTTGTTTTCCCATCCGAGAAGAGAACCGCCGCCCACATAATTAAATGAATAAGAATTTTTGCCGTTGTCCTTGGTGTAAGTAACGTCTGAATTTGCAGGAGAGCCGTTTACCTCAATAGTAGGACCTTTTTGAGTGGCAGTTGTTGCTGTAGGACTGTTAACTGAATCAGCAGCCATTGCAGGAATAAGAGAAACAGCAAAAACTGAAACAGTCATAATCGCCGCAAGAATAACAGATAAAAACTTTTTCATAAATAACACCTCTTATATAATTTATTAAAGTTTCACATAATCTGTTTAGATTATAACACCAAAGAACTGAATTGTAAAGGTTTTTTTTAAATAAGTTATTAGAAAATTATAGAAAAAACTTGACACCACAATCTATGGTATGGAAAAGTTACCATTATAATAAACATATACAAAATAGCTTTAAAAAATTTTTTCTGATATTTAGTTTAGTTTGGCTTTTCCTGTGCAAAGTTCGTAATATCGGCCCTTTTCATTGATTAAATCCTCATGGTTTCCACGCTCAATAATTTCACCGTGCTCAAGTACCATAATAGCGTCTGAGTTTCTGACCGTTGAAAGTCTGTGGGCAATAACAAATACGGTTCTTCCTATCATAAGCCGATCCATGCCGTGTTCGATATGAAGCTCTGTTCGGGTGTCGATTGAAGATGTTGCCTCATCAAGAATCATAACGGGAGGATTTGCAACAGCGGCGCGGGCAATGGCAAGGAGCTGTCGTTGTCCCTGTGAGAGATTGCCGCCGTCGCCTGTAATTATTGTGTTATAGCCGTCAGGAAGGCGCCGTATAAACGAGTGAGCGGAGGCGAGTTTCGCCGCCTCGATACATTCTTCGTCTGTCGCGTCGAGCCTGCCGTAGCGAATATTATCCATAACAGTACCTGTAAACATATGCGTATCTTGCAGAACAATGGCAAGGCTTTTTCTCAAATCATCTTTTTTAATACGCTTTACGTCTATTCCGTCATAGGTAATGGAGCCGTCCTGAATATCATAAAATCGGTTGATAAGGTTTGTGATTGTTGTTTTACCGGCGCCCGTTGAGCCGACAAAGGCAATTTTCTGTCCCGGTTTAGCATAAAGATTTATATTTTTAAGCACTTGTTTTTCGGGAACATAGCTGAAATCAACATTTTTAAATACAACATTACCCTCAACGGCAATTTTTTTGTTTCCGTCAAGCCAGTACCATTTTTTACCTTCAACATTATTTTCCTCAACGAGAGTAACGGTACCGTCGTCAACCTCGCTTTCCATATCCATAATTTCAAATACTCTTTCAGCGCCCGCAAGAGCCGAAAAGATGGTGTTCATCTGGTTTGCAATCTGGTTAATCGGCTGAGTAAATTGTCTTGAATAGCTGAGGAAGGTGAAATAGGTGCCTATATCAAGTGTTCCCGATAAAGCCAAAACACCTCCGACCAAAGCGATTGACGCGTAGCTTGAATTGTTTATACCCATTGAGGTAGGACCCATAATGCCTGAAAAAAAGTTTGCGTTTGTTGCTACTTTGCGGAAGTTTTCGTTTGTATCCTTAAATTCGTTAACCGCCTGTGCCTCGTGGTTAAACACCTTGATAACCTTAAGTCCTTCAATGGATTCCTCAATTTTACCGTTCATTACGCCGAGATTTTTTTGCTGAAGGCGGAAATATTTTTTTGACTGTCTTCCGATAGCGGTAACAGCGATAATCATAATCAAAAGGAAAATAACCGCAACGCCGAACAAAATCGGGCTGAGAACAATCATCATAGTTACAATGCCTATAAAGGTAAATGCGGAGGATACAAGCTGTACCATTGACTGTTCAAGCATCATTTGGACATTGTCAACATCATTTGTAAATCGGCTCATTATTTCGCCGTGCGTTTTTGAATCAAAGTATTTCAGCGGCAGAGTCTGCATATGGTCAAACAAATCCTTTCTGATAAGATTTGTTGTTTTGTACGCAAGCTTTACCATAATCCTGCTTTGAATATAACTGAAAACCGCCGCTCCAATGTAAAGAGCGGAAAGCATGGCAAGGTTTGTAATAAGCACACGCATGCCTTCATCAAGAAAATTGTTCGCCTTGATTGATGCCTCAATATCATTCAGAATGGGCTTAAGGCAATAGGATGCTCCTATAGAACAAACAGTGCTTAAAATAAGCGTGGCGAATACAATAATTAAAAAGAATTTGCTTTTTCCCATATATTTGAGAATTCTGCCGAAGGTTCGCTTAGCGTTTTTCGGCTTTTTATAATCGGAATTTCTTTTTCCCGGAGGACCCATTTGCGGCATTATTCAAGCACCCCCTTCTGCTGAGTTTTATAAATTTCACGGTATATCTCGTTGCTGCTCAGCAATTCATTATGAGTTCCGATACCCTTGATTTCACCGTCATCAATGACAAGGATTTTATCCGCGTCTTGAATTGACGATATACGCTGCGCAATTATAAAGACGGTAGTGTCCGAAAGCTCGTTATAAAAGCTTTCGCGTATTTTTGCCTCGGTTGCTGTATCAACAGCGCTTGTAGAGTCGTCGAGAATCAAAATTTTAGGTTTTTTAATCATAGCCCTCGCTATACAGAGCCTCTGTTTCTGACCTCCCGACAGATTAAGACCGCCTTGCGAAAGCTCGGTGTCATATCCGTTCGGTTGAGCGTTAATAAACTCATCCGCCTGCGCCGATTTGCACGCGCAAATGATTTCCTCTTCGGTCGCGTCTTTCTTACCCCAACGCATATTATCTCTTATTGTTCCGCTGAAAAGCACATTTTTTTGAAGCACGACGCCGATTAAATCGCGCAAAGCCGTTATATCATAATTTCTTACATCAACACCGTCGACGAGAACCTCTCCGCCCGTTACGTCATACAGACGCGGAATAAGGTTTACAAGGCTGGATTTACCGCAGCCTGTACCGCCGACAATACCGACTATTTCGCCTGCTTCAGCAGTAAAGGAAATATTGTCAAGTATATTGTCCCCTGAGTCCATGGTAGAATACTTAAACGAAACATTTTTGAATTCAACTTTACCCTTGATGTCATCTTTGTTTGGAATATAAGCATTTTCGGGATTTGTTATATCAATTTTGGTATCAAGCACCTCAACAACACGGTCGCCGCAGGCCTTACCTCTTGCAAGCGTCAGAAGCATCATTGAAATCATCATTAGGTTCATAAGAACCTGGGTAATGTAAGATGCAATAACTGAAATTTGTCCTACCTGCATATCACCGGCATTTGCCGAAACAGCTCCGCGGTAGTAAACATAAACTACGACTATGTTAAACATAAACATCATAACGGGCATTACCGTAACTATAAGTCCCGATGCCTTAGCGCCCTGTTCGGCAAGCTCGTCGGAGGCGATATGAAATTTCTTTTTTTCGTAATTCTCGCGGACAAAAGCTTTAACTACTCTGATTCCTATAAGATTTTCCTGCACAACCCTGTTCACGTTATCTACACGTTTTTGCATTTTCTGAAACATCGGAAAACCGAATTTCAGTATCAGAACGATGATAACCGCAATCACAGGGAGCAGAAAAACAAGTATCATTGAAAGCTTTGCGTTAATGTTAAACGCAAAAACCGCCGCAACAACTAAAAGAGCGGGACCTCTTACAAGAATACGCAGACTCATCATAAGTACGTTTTGGAGCAGCGTAATGTCATTTGTCATTCGTGTTGTAAGTGACGCTGTTGAAAATGCGTCAATATTTTTAAAGGAAAATCTGCTTATTTTTTTATAAACATCATTTCTGAGCCTGAAGGCAAAACGCTGGCTGACGACGGCAGATGTTTTCATTGTGGTGTATCCTCCGCTCAGACCGATCGCGGCAAGCAAAAGCATAAACAGTCCGTACTTTATTATCTGGTGCTTTGTTTCGCCGGGCGTAGAGGTTGTGCTGACCATCTCGTAAATAGTGTTTGCAAAGGACGGCATTGAAAGCTCGCAGATAGCCTCAATAATCATACCCGACGCGCTTAATACAGCAAGCCCCCATAAGCCTTTCATATATTTTGCAAGTTTTTTAATCATTCCTCTTCACCCTTTCCAGTCATATTATGAATAGCAGTATCAAGCAGCGATGAAAGCTCGTTTACCTGCTCTTTTGTCATATTTTTTTTCAGTATTGATTCAAGCGAATCCATTTTGTTTTTTATGTTTTCAGGCGCAAGCCTTGCCTTTTCGGTCGGATAAAGACGTGTGATTCTGGCGTCGTTTTTGTCAGCCTTTTTAATTATAAAGCCGGCTTTTTCCATTCTCTTTATAGATACGCTGGCGGTTGCGCTTGAAACACCGAGTTTTTTTGCCAAATCGCTTAATGTTATTCCCTCGTTTTCGGTCAACGCGAAAACAATATCTTGCTGACCTAAAAAAAGCCCCTGTTCGGCAACAGCCTCGTTAAAAGTTTGGCGTATCAGCTTTGAAAGACAAACTACACGCGCGCCTATCATATCTTTCGGCGGGGGATTTTTATGTCGTTTATATTTCATAAAATTAAATCCTTTTTTAGTTAATTTAGTCGACTATCTTTAGCCGGCTAACGATTATTTTATCATAAGTATACAAAAAGTCAAGATAAACATTGTAAACTATTTATTAATGTGTTAGAATAACACGCGGTCAAAGAAAAATCTGCCGATTAAACGGAGCAGGCATTATGGATTTATATGATTATAACACTGTAAAAAGAATACTCGGCAAGCACGGATTTACTTTTTCAAAGGCGCTCGGACAGAATTTTTTGATTAATCCCGGCGTTTGTCCCAAGATGGCAGAGAGCCTATCCGCCGATAAAAGCACAGGCGTGCTTGAAATCGGTCCGGGTATAGGTGTGCTTACAAAGGAATTATGTAAAACGGCGGGACGCGTTGTTTCGTTAGAGCTTGACAAACGGCTTATCCCCGTGCTTGATGAGACTCTTGAAGAGTTTGAGAATATTGAAATAATAAATGCTGATGTTATGAAAACCGATCTTAACGTTCTTATAAATGAAAAATTTAAAAACTGTGCCAGTGTAAAAGTATGCGCTAATCTTCCGTATTATATCACATCTCCCGTAATTATGACGCTGCTTGAAAGCAGACTGCCGATTGATGAGATTGTGGTTATGGTACAGAAGGAGGCGGGCGAGAGGCTCTGCGCGCAGGTTGGCTCACGGCTTGCCGGTGCCGTTACCGCAGCTGTTAATTACTATGCGGACAGTGAAATTTTATTTGATGTTTCAAGGGACAGTTTTATGCCGAGCCCTAAGGTTGACAGTGTTGTAATCAGACTTAAAATCCGTAAGGAGCAAAGGTTTAAGATAAAGGACGAGAAAAAATTTTTTACTGTTGTAAAGTGCGCGTTTTCACAGAGAAGAAAAACAGCGCTTAACAGTATTTCAAACACTATGGGAATTTCTAAGGACAGAGTTTCGGCTGTGTTTGATGAGCTCGGTCTTGATTTAAACATTCGCGCCGAAAAGCTGAAAATGGAAGATTTTATAAATATATCAGAAAAAATATAATGAGAAATGTGATGAGGAAATGAAAGACAATACGAGAATTTTTGAAGATTATAAGGTGCCGAAAGCGGTTGCGACAATGGCGGTGCCGAGTATGCTCGGTATGCTTATCAATATTGTATATAATTTAGCGGATACCTTTTTTGTAGGCCAGACAGGCGACAGCAACCAGGTTGCCGCCGTATCTGTATCAATGCCGCTGTTTTTACTGTTTATGGCAATAGGCAATCTGTTTGGCGTAGGAGGTTGTGCGTTTATAAGCCGTTCGCTCGGCGAGGGAAGGAAAGACCGGGTAAAAACAATCAGCAGTTTTTGTATTTATACCGCAATTATTTTAGGAATTATAGCAGGGGTAGTTTTCCTGATTTTCAAACAACCGCTGCTCTATCTTGTCGGTGCGAGCGACAATACAATCGGTTACGCACAGGACTATCTTAAGTGGGTTGCAATAGGCGCGCCTTTTGTTGTAACGGCAATCACCGTCTGCAATCTTGTACGCGGAGAGGGCTCGGCAAAAACTTCAATGTTCGGTATGGTTCTCGGTCAGCTTGTAAATATTGTTCTGGATCCTGTATTTATTCTTGACAGCGGCGACAAGCTATTTGGAATGACGCTTCCGTTCGGTCTTAATATGGGTGTTGCGGGCGCGGCGATTGCAACTGTTCTCGGAAATGTTTTCAGTGTGGTATTTTTCCTCATTTATTTTCTGAGAGGAAAAAGTATTTTAAGCATTACCCCGAAAAGATATTCAGCCAAAAACGGTATCGCAAAGGGCGTTGTGAATGTAGGACTGCCTGCAAGCCTGAATAATCTCTTAATGAGCGTCAGCAATATTATTGTAAATATTGTTTTGGTAGGATACGGTGATACCGCTGTTGCGGCAATGGGCGTTGCAATGAAAGCAAATATGCTTGTTGTTATGCTTCAAATCGGATTAGGTCAGGGCGTTCAGCCTCTAATCGGATACTGCTACGGCGCTAAAAATTATACTCGAATGAAGAAATGTCTAAGTTTCAGCATATGCTGTAACATTGTTATAGGTACTGTAATGATGCTGTTTTACCTTGTGTTCAGGGAAAACGTGGTTAATATGTTTATAAATGATGCCCGGGTTGTAAATCTTGGCGTTAAAATGCTAACTGCTTTAATGACTCCTGGTCCCGTTATCGGTATTATGTTTGTACTTAATTTTGCATTTCAGGGAATGGGTAAAGGCTTTCAGTCGCTTCTGTTGTCAATCGGGCGCCAGGGATTAATTTATATACCGCTTTTGTTTATCCTTAATAAAGCTGTCGGACTCAACGGTATTATATGGGCGCAGGCAACAGCCGATTTCGTTTGTGTAATAATGAGTATAGTAATGTTTACAATAGTTATGAACGGTATAAATAAAAAATCCGCCGTTTCAGACAAATAACAAGTAATATAAAAGAGGCTGTATCACTCTTGTGATACAACCTCTTTTTAATGGATTTTATACCGTTTCAATTTTATAAAGTCCGGCTCCGTGGGGAGCAATTACGGGTTTAAAGGTATTTTTAAATTCCCCTGAATTCTCTTTGTTCCAAATATCGTAAACAGCATATTTTTCATCCGGCATTAGAATTTGAGCAAGGTCAAGCTTAACAGAGTGTTCCTTATCTCTTGTGTTGAAAAGAGCGGCATATTTACAGCTCTTGCCGTTTGCAATCCAAATAATATCACCCTTGCCGTTTTTTTCGTTTCGCAGATGCTGATGAGCGCCGTACGCAGTACGGTGCATTTTCATATATTCTTCATTTGTCAGAAGAGAAAGCGTCCACTCATCGTTTTCAGGCATATTACCGCCCATCATAAGCGGACTTTTGAATATGCCCCAAAGGCTCATCATCGTAATCTGTTCCGGCTTTGTGAACTGAGTCATTCTGTTTTGAGGACCGTGGCAGACACCGTTTTTTGAAATTCTGCCGAGAGGAAGCATATCACAGTCGGGATAATTTCCGGGTCTTACCTTATCCTGCCATATGTGGCATCGTTCAAACATATTGTAAAGCTTATCCCAGGAATCCCAGAAATCGCCTGTCATTCTCCACATATTAGCGTTTTTTGCCAGGTGGTCGGCGTTTTCAATATTAGCGGGACCGGGGGAAAGAGAAAGTACAATCTCTCTGCCGCAGTTATCGATTGCTTTTCTTATCATTTCAATCTCATAATCGGCTGAGTAAGGGCTGTCCCACTGCCTGAATTCAGTAACGCAAATATCATCGCATTTGATGAAATCAACGCCCCATGAGGCATAAAGCTCAATAATCGAATTGTAATAGTCCTGTGTACCCGGACAGTTTATCATACCGTACATATCAGTATTCCATGAGCAGACGGAGAAATGATGCGCTACTTGACGGGCGGTATATTTGCTGTTTTTTATAGGCAAATTTGCGTGAACCGCCTGACGCGGAATACCGCGCATTATATGTATTCCGAATTTAAGACCTAAGCTGTGGCAGTAGTCTGAAATTTCTTTGAATCCTTTACCGCCTTTTGAACTCGGAAAACGGTTTTCAGCGGGTATGGCTCTGCCGTATTCGTCAAGATTAAGCGGTGTAAAATTAAAATAATCATTGTTTTTGGCGTTTGGCTCATACCACTGAATATCACAAACGATATATTCCCAGCCGTATTGTTTAAGATATTTTGACATATAGTCGGCGTTTTCTTTAATTTGTTTTTCTGTAACGCCCGCTCCGAAACAGTCCCAGCTGTTCCAGCCTAAAGGTGCGGTTTTTGCAAATTTTCTGTGCATATCAGTCACCATATTCCCCATATTCATTAAATAATACACTATATTATATTATCTAATAAAAATTATGTCAATAAGTAAAAAACGCTGTGTAATCGACACAGCGTTTTTATTACTTGTTTACGTTAGCAGTAACAGCAGCCTCTTTTTCAGCTTTGCGCAGAGCTCTCTTTTTCTTTGCTTTATAGCCTAAAAGTTTGTCCATATGCTCGTCGGGTGTGGTACAGTTTCCGATTGTAACGGTTTTATTTCCGTATATACCGTGAAAATCTGAACCTCCTGTTAAAAGAAGCTTGTTCTTTTTGCATATATTGCTTAAAGTTTCTATTTCCCTATCGCTTGCGGATGGATGCCAAACCTCAATACCGTCAAGACCAAGATCAATATATTTGTCAATTTCACTTATGTTATCAAACAAAGACGGATGAGCTAAAACGGCTATGCCTCCCGCGTCGTGGACTTCCTTGATTACATCATCTATTTCGGGATATTTAACGGGAGCGAGAAGATTGGTTTCGCTGTCGCTGTCAAACAACGCATGATAGAGGTCGCCGAAGATTTCGTTTGTATAGCCCGCATCCATAAGCGCGTGCATAATATGCTGTTTAAAAAGATTTGTTGAACCTGAGGCATGACTAATAATAAAATCGTTTGAAACAGGAAAGCGCGCCGCAACCTTAAGCATCATAATCTGTCCGGCTCTTTTTCTCGCCACAGAGGTGCGCTTGCAAAGCCCCTCAAGCCTGTCCGGTTTTTCGGCGAGATAGCAAAGTATATGTACTTTTTTGCCGGCTTCGCTGTCAAATGCCGAAAGTTCAACTCCGGGAATAACATTAACCCCGTAACGCTTACCGATTACTTGCCCCCTGACAGTACCTGCGAGACAATCATGGTCAGTTATGGCAATAGTGTCTATTCCGCTTTTTTGCGCAATAACGATTAAATCTTCAATTCCGACAGAACCGTCGCTTAACTTTGTATGACAATGTAAATCTGCTGCCATAACCTTTCTCCTTTCAAAATCAGTATATAAAATCTGTTTATCCTTATTTAACGATTAAAATAGTGAGCCAAAGCTCACTGTAAAATTAAAATTCCCCTAATTCCCTCTACCCTAATAATAGCACTAATATTTCATTTTTTCAAGCAAATTTAAGACATATTTCAATATTTTATAGTAAATCCGCCAAATTTACACCATGTTGTCTAAATTTTTGTGGAAATCGCCTAAAATAAATACTTTTTAAGGGCGCTGACAGGCAGTCCCACTACATTAAAATAATCACCCTCAATTCTTTCAACAAGCAGGGAGCCCTTGCCCTGAATACCGTAAGCGCCCGCTTTATCAAACGGCTCGGACGTATCTATGTACTCGTTGATTTCGTCGTCTGTTAAATCAAAAAACTTTACTCTTGTTTCAACAGAAAACGTAACTGTTTTATCCGGCCTTATAACCGTTACGCCCGTGAAAACGCTGTGGTATTTTCCGCTGAGTTGTTTAAGCATATTATAAGCGTCATCTCGGTCCTTGGGCTTGCCGAGTATAATACCGTCAACCGCGACAACCGTGTCTGCACCAATAATTGTGTCCATACCGTTGTTAAACGGTTGCGCCTTTATTTTAGACAGATATTCAACTGCTTTATTAGGTTCAATATTGTCAGGAAGGCTTTCATCTACGTTGGCGGTCTTGATAATAAAATCTTCGGTAATCAGCGACAAAAGCTCTTTTCTTCTGGGTGATTTTGATGCGAGAACCAGCATTATAATGTACCTCTCTGATAAAGTCCCCTTGTATATTTGAAATCAGGTTTTTCACCCTTTTCATACATACGGATAATATTTTTAACATCACTTTGTGATTCTGTTGAAAAACAGAAATGCGCAAAATCCGTTTTTACCTCATTCATTCTGTCAAGCATATAAACGGGGACGGAATTTAAAATTTCAACACAAGGATAGTTTGAACAAATAACAGGAAATTTATAACCTTTTCTGTCGGTAAGTATGCCCTTTTTACCGCATTTTAGACAACCGATACTCGTTTTTACAGGGCAGTTTCTCGTAAGCATAAGGGGAATGCGCCCATATACAATTATGCCTGTGTTGTTCGCGTTTATCTTATTTGCCTGTTCAAGCGTAAGCTCAAAGGAGAGAATGGGATTATCAATCTGCCTTGCGCTTTCGCTGTTATATATATTAAGCCCGAAATCGCCGAAAACCTCAAATCCAAGCTCCTTTGCTATATGGTAAGAGCCAAGGTTACCGCAGAGAGCTTTTTTGACACCTGCTTTTTTTAAATGCTCAAGTCTTGATCTGATTTCATTTTCTATACCGAATAATCCGCGGGGCAGAACCGCTCCGGCATTGTTATCAATAAAAGAATCCGTATCAGAATCAAGCGGTATAAATATGTGCCTGAAAGGGTGCCTTTCAGGTATCTGTCCGGCGTTTTTGAATGACGCGGTAAGGTACGGCACGCATTTTTTAGGAGAATAGTTTTGTATTTCAAAGGGCTTTGCCATAACGGATATTTTCGGCAGTTCTTCTATTTTTTCTACCGCCGTGCGCCGAAGCTCGTTAATTTTTGAAACGGGGAGAATCAGCCCGTCGTCAAGATTAATTTCTATATTATTCGCAAAAAACTGTGTTGCGCCGAATTTTGAAAGCCTCTGCCTGAGAATGTCCGGGGTCATAGGCTTATTTATTGCGGTTTCGGGAACCTCTCCGGTAACGGTTACGGTTTTTCCGAGCGCCGTTGCGGTAAGCGTACAGGACGTATTTTTTTTGCATACAAAACGAATATCAATCGGAAGCAGAGGATTTTCGTTGTCGTAATTATGACTGATGTTTTTAAGCACGTCATTTGCAGCAACAACGTCCTCTTTCTGTCTTGTGCCGAACATATCACTGCCAAGCTTTGATGTAAAATATCCGTCAGTAAATCCGCTTCGAGAAAAAACGGAGCGGAGTGTAAACTCGTCTGTACTTGTGTATGTGCCGTTTATAGCCTTTTTTACAGCGGTAACAGACGCGCTTACATATTCGGGTCGTTTCATCCTGCCCTCAATTTTAAGCGAGGTAATGCCTTCAAGCTCGTTTAAATGCTCAATAAGGCTTAAATCCTTGAGGGACAGAGCAAATTCGTTTTCTTTATTGCCTGCAGTAAACGGCAGACGGCACGGCTGCGCGCAAAGCCCCCTGTTGCCGCTGCGTGAGCCGAGCATAGACGAAAGATAGCATTGACCCGAAACAGACATACAAAGCGCTCCGTGAACAAAAAGCTCAAGCTCCAAATTCGTACATTTTCTTATTTCTTTAATCTCTTCAAGGCTCATTTCCCTTGCAAGCACAACTCTGCTGAAACCGAGCTTCTCAGCAAACTTTACACCTGACGGTGACATAATGCTCATCTGGGTCGAGCCGTGAAGTCTCGCCTGAGGAAAATGTGTGCGTATCATTTTTGCCAGACCGATATCTTGGATTATAAACGCGTCAACGCCTAAGGAAAGCGCATTTTTAACCATATTATACGCAGTTTCAAATTCCTCGTCCGATAAAAGAATATTGAGTGTTAAATAAACTTTAACACCCCTCCTGTGACAATATTCGACAGCCGTTTTAAGATCTGTATCATTAAAATTGCCGGCATTACGGCGGGCGTTAAACAGTTTACCGCCAAGGTAAACCGCGTTCGCGCCGCTTCGCACACCGGCAATCAAAGACTCCATACTGCCAGCAGGAGCCAAAATTTCATATTCCATATAATTCCTTTATTTATTAAGCTTATCCCTTAAATTTGAAATTTCTCTGTTAAGCCTTTCAACTTCATGTCTTGCGACCTCAACTTCCATTTTCGCTCTCGCGCTCTCCTCAAGATAATCCTTGATTTGTACACGGAGATTGTCCGCTGAAGCAGATGCTTTTTTGCAAGCGTCACACTGGTCAAGAGCAACAAGCACAGCTGCCTGTGTTATTGAAAGAGACGGATTTGAATTGCATACCGAGCGGATTTCGTTATTTATTTCTTCGGCAAGCGCCTCAACATACTGCGCATCATCTTCGCTGACTATTGTGTAGGTTGCACCACCGATTTTAACCTGAACTCTGTTTTTATTCATATTCTCACACCTTTATTATGTTACAACTCGACATATTATTACTTTTTTAGTATAACAACAAAAAAAGTAAATGTCAATGTGATTGCATATTACCTATATAAATAATTTTTGGAAAAATATAAGTTTTATACAGAATGTGATGTAACAAAAGCAAAAACAGGCAGCCGACCGACTGCCTGTTTTGATTATATATTTTAATTATGAACATACACCTGTATTACTGCAAGAGATAGTAAGTGTTCGGGTAACTGTTTTAACAGGTATTCCTAAAGTATAGAGTTTTGCAGTGAAATCCCCAACTGCCTTTCTGCCGCTTTTTGATGCAACTGCGGAAGTAACCTTCCACCTACTGTTATATATTGTATATGTGGCGGTTGATTTTGTACATGTTGCGGAACTGCCTGTATAGGTAAATGTACCTGTTAAAGTTATGGACCAAAGTTTTTCATTATCAGCATTATAATAAGTTGATGTTTTTACATGACTTTTGGTAGATGTTGCCATTACAGATATATTGCGTGTTTCATTCTCTGTAACAATATAACTTCCGTCATCTAAGTACTCAACATAACTGCTTATTGCAGTTTCATCATTTGCTAAAGCAGTTATAGGAAATGATATAAGTATTAACATGGCACAAAATAAAGCTATAATTTTTTTCATTAATAATCATTCCTTAAATCAATTTGTTATTTGCTTTGAAGATATATCATATGATATTTCCGTATGAGATATATTATTTGAATTATGAGTATCAACAACTGACACAGTTATTCCTGTAGCCCAGATAATTAATGCTACAATAAAACATATGGTAATTGTTTTGCTGATATTCATTTTCTTTTTAATTTTTTTAGTATCGGCGTTTTCAAAAAATCCATTTGCAATTTCCTGCGGTGGACCGAAATGTTCGTATATTTCATTAATATCACCGATTGAATTGTCCTCTATGTAACTGAAAACATCATTTTTGAAATCATCCATAAATTTCTTTTGCGTTTTATAGTCACAAATCAGATACGATTTAATATCTTTGATATATTTATTAATATCATTATTAAGCTGTTTATTCATTTATATTATCATCCCCCGAATTTCTGTCAAGAATTTTACTGATACTGTTTATAATTGCATCATAATCTGAAAGTATTTCTTTATAATACTCTCTGCCCTTATCCTCAAGATGATAATATCTTCTTGTGCGGCGTTTGCCTACCTGCTTGGTGTAATCGCTGATATATCCTGCCTCGGTTAATCGGTAAAGGATAGGATACAGCGACCCTTCAAGCATTGTATAAACATTATTACTCTTTTCAGCAAAAGCCTGAGTTATCTGGTATCCGTACAAGTCCTCTTTACTCAACAGATACAAAACAAGCATTTCTGCTGTTCCTCGTTTAAAATTGTCCTGATTCTGTCCCAATATTCTTTCTGCTTCCTCTCATCAAATATATTTTAACACAAAATATATTTGATGTAAATACTTTTTGTGAAAATATATTATTGACAAATAGTATCAAATGTGCTATTGTAAAATTGGAAATAATTATATGGCTTATTGTAGAAGTTAAGATTACAAATTAAATAATTATCAAAAATTTCTTATTGCTTACATGATATGATAAAAACATAAATAACATATCCCCTTACAAACTATCTCTCCAATGATTTTTTATGAATGTGAGCAACAAGAAATATTATATAAAAGGCCAGAATGTGACATCATTCACATTCTGGCTCTTTTATTTTTGTTTATCTATAGTGCGATAAAGACCGATTTAACCGGTTATTATGATATAAGTTTTAATATTTCTTAAGTTGCTCCTCATTGAAATCCTCAAGGAATTCGTCATATGTGCCCTTGCGGTCAAGGATTGTATTGCCTGAAATTTCAATGATTCTGTCTGCGACCGTTTGAACAAACTGGTGGTCGTGAGAGGTGAACAGGATTGTCTCCGGGTAACGTATAAGTCCGTTGTTGAGCGCTGTAATTGACTCAAGGTCAAGGTGGTTTGTGGGCTCGTCAAGGATAAGCACGTTTGCGCCTGAAAGCATCATTTTACAGAGCATACAGCGCACACGCTCGCCTCCCGAAAGCACATTTGCCATTTTGAGCGCCTCCTCGCCCGAAAAAAGCATTCTTCCGAGCCAGCCTCGAATATCCGCCTCAAGCGTATAAGTCGTATACTGCCTAAGCCAGTCAACAAGGGTGAGCTCAACGCCGTCAAAATACTTGCTATTGTCGCTCGGGAAGTAGCTTTGAGAAGTGGTTACGCCCCATTTGAAAGAGCCCTCGTCCGGCTCCGTTTCACCCATAATGATTTTAAATAAAGTTGTTTTTGCCACTACGTCCGAGCCGACAAAGGCAACCTTTTCCCTCGGATGAATGACAAAGGAAATATCGTCAAGCACCTTTCTGTCGCCGATTGTTTTTGTAAGGTGGTCAACCCTCAAAAGGTCGTTGCCGCACTCTCTGTCCGGCTTAAAATCCACATATGGAAAACGTCTGCTTGATACGGGCATCTCAATCATCTCAAGCGCGTCAAGCTGTTTTTTACGGCTCGTAGCCTGCTTTGATTTAGCGGCGTTGGCGGAGAACCGCTGAATAAATTCCTGAAGCTCTTTAATCTTTTGCTCGTTCTTTTTGTTCTGGTCTCTTGCCTGTCTTTGGCGCATCTGTGTGTATTCGTACCAGAAATCGTAGTTACCTGTATAAAGCTGGATTTTACCGAAATCAACATCGCATATATGAGTGCAGACCTTGTTTAAAAAGTGACGGTCATGCGATACAACGATAACGGTATTTTCAAAATCCATAAGGAAATTTTCAAGCCAGCGGATAGCCGAAAGGTCAAGGTGGTTTGTAGGCTCGTCAAGCAGGAGAATATCGGGATTGCCAAAAAGCGCCTGCGCGAGAAGAACCTTAACCTTCATATCGGACGGAAGTTCAGCCATTTTCATATAATGGTATTCGTCGGGTACACCAAGTTTGTTAAGCATAAAAGCTGAGTCCGACTCGGCGTTCCAGCCGTCCATATCGGCAAATTCCGCCTCAAGCTCGCCCGCTCTTATACCGTCCTCTTCCGAAAAGTCCTCCTTCATATACAGGGCGTCCTTTTCCTCCATAACCTCAATAAGTCTCGGATTACCCATCAATACTGTGCGGATAACCTCATATTCGTCATAAGCGAAATGGTCCTGCTTTAAGACTGAAAGCCTTTCTCCCGGAGTAATGAAAACCTCGCCTTTTTGGGACTCAAGCTCACCCGAGAGCACCTTTAAAAAGGTTGATTTACCTGCGCCGTTTGCGCCGATAATACCATAACAGTTTCCGGCGGAAAAGGTAACGTTAACTCTTTCAAAAAGAACTCTGCCGCCGAATTGAACGGTAACATTATTTGCCTGAATCATCTTGGTTCCTCCTATAAAAGCTTGATAAAATACGGATATATGATACTACATTAAAAGGTCAAAAACAAGTCAAAGTTGATTTTATTTAAAAAATATATTATAATACTATAACTATAATACAGAGGTATGGAATATGGATATAAAAATTTCACCGTCAATACTCGCTTCCGATTATGCAAATCTGCAAGCAGAGCTTGAAAAGTGCGAAAAGGGCGGAGCGGATTTAATTCATCTTGATGTTATGGACGGTCATTTTGTTCCTAACATTTCAATAGGCGCTCCCGTCATTACAGCAATGAAAAAGGTTTGCAGCGTTGAGTTTGACGTTCATCTTATGATTAGTGACCCGTATTTTTATATTGACGATTTTATCCATGCGGGCGCCGACATTATCACCTTCCATACCGAATGTGATTCGGATATTCAAAAGACGATTGATAAAATAATTGCAGGCGGCTGCAAAGCAGGTCTTGCCGTTAAGCCGGATACGCCTGTTGAGGAAGTTTTTCCGTATCTTGATAAGCTGTCTATGGTACTTGTTATGACTGTTGAGCCGGGTTTCGGCGGACAGAGCTTTTTGGAAAGTACGTTGCCGAAAATCAAAAAGCTCAGGGAAAAATGTCCCCTTATTGATATTCAGGTTGACGGCGGAATAAATACTAAGACTGTAAGTCTTGCTGGCTCGGCAGGCGCGAATGTTTTTGTTGCTGGCTCGGCTGTTTTTAAGAGTGACAACCCTGCTGAGGCTATTCAGACCCTTAGGAATAACGCAAGAGTATAAACGGTGGTTTTATGAAAAAGAAACGCTTTTATAACAACAAAAAGCGAAATAAAAAATGGACCGAACAGGAAAAGGGAAGAAAAATCAGTTTTGCCGACAAGTATATTGAGACAGACAACAGCTCTGATAAATACGGCAGAACCGGAAAAAAAGAAAAAAAGCCCTTTTTTACAAGGATACGTCTTAATATTTTCGCGAAATATTTTATTATCGCGCTCGGATGCTTTGCGGTTATAAGCGCAGGGTATATCGTAATGGATTTATATATTGAGCGAAACGCTATGCCTATTACAGAGAATAGTGATGATGTAAGCGATGATATAAGCGCGGTTTCCCTTCAGCTTAAAAGCAAAAAAATCGAGTCAATGTCAATGGACGGAGGAGTAATGCTCGAAGCAGTTCTTGATGAGTTACAGAAAGGGGGATTCACCTCGGTAGCTTTTGACATTAAGCGTGACGACGGAACAATCGGGTACAACAGTTCTCTTGCAACGATTGATATGTACGGAGCGGAATCGTCTTTTGCAAGTAATGCAGGAGAATCAATTAACGAGTTTATTAAAAATGATATTTTACCTGTCGGAATAATTTATTGCTACAAAGATAATATTTTTGCCCCGGGTGATTTGACCGCGGGTATTAAGATGAACGGCAAGCTTTACAGAGACAATAACGCAAGCGCGTATCTTAATCCGGACAGTGACTCTGTATATAATTATATAAAAAGTATAATTGAAGAGGTTAAAGCAATGGGCGTAACAGTCTTTGTTTTGGAAGGATGTGATTTGCCCGATGAACTCGGCGATGGTTACAGAGACGGGTTCAAGCCTCTTGCGAACAGACTTTACAGCGATTTCGGAAATGAAATAAAATTGATTGAAAGTATTTCTGTTTCCATAAATTCCGATAACACAAAGGCAATTCAGGAGGAATGGAAGGAAAAGACAGACGGTATTGACAGTCGTAATATAATATTCAGTGTCAGCGCAAAAAATAAAAACAAGGTGAAAAAATTTTTGGATAATCAGGACGGTATAAGCTATATTATTTCAGAATAAGGGTGGTTTTATGAGGGGAAAAATCAGTTTGATTCTAATTTGTTCGGCAATTATCTTTTTATCATTGTCGCCGTTTCAGGCTGCGGCGCAGGACAGCGCTCCCGAATTAGTATCAATCAGCTTTAAAAACGCGGAAATTGACGGCGGATTTAAAACCGATGTTCAGGAATACGGTTTGATACTTGAAAACAACGAGGAATCTCCTACGCTTGAAAGCTATGCCGTTTCGGGTAGCGCGGATATTTTTATAACATATACTTATGATGAAACTAATCATCAGACCGGAATTACCGCTACACTCGAATATGAAATGGGAAGCACTATTTATAACTTTAAATATTTAAATTCTGCTGTTTATGAGATAAACGGCAACAATTTGCTTTCTTCTGTTTACTGTACATATGGCGAAATATCTCCGCATCTTAATGATGATGATACGGAATATAAGCTTTATATTCCATCTGACTTAACACAGCTTACAATTACGCCGGTGACCAAAGACATTAATGCGTACTGTGCGCCTGTTGAGCTTGTTCTCAGCAACGAGCAGACTCCGAAAATAACCCTTTCCTGCACTGCCTCAAACGGAAAAACAAGGGAATATTTATTTAATATCAAGCGGGTTGACAAAACAACAGAGCAGGTAAAGGCGGAAATGGCACAGCCCGACTTTGTTTCGTTTGTTGACGGTACGCGCCTTTACCAAAGACCTGAATTTGTGATTACCGTGCTTGTGGCGGCAGGCGGTATTATAGTTATTTTTGTTCTGTTTTTGATTACAAGAAAAATAGCGGTTAATCCTTACGATAAAGATGAAAAACCGTTTTACAGCCCGATTGAATAATCGGTACTGTTATTGGTTAATACAAATAAGAGTTTAATATGAAAAAGGGGGTGCAGTTATGAATCCGGAAGATATGGAGTTAGAGGATATAGTACGTGAAATTTCTTCTCTTTACAAAGGCAAACGGTATTTGGATATTAAGTCAATTCTTACTGAAATAAATCCTGCCGATATAGCGTCGCTGTTTGACGAGTTTTCGGTTGAGGAGCAGATTTTATTTTTCCGTCTTCTTCCAAAGGAGGAGGCTGCAGAAACCTTTGTTGAACTTGATAATGACACGCAGGAAGCTATTATAAGGGCGTTTTCCGATACAGAACTTCGCGAAGTAATTGATGAGCTTTACCTTGATGATACGGTAGATATTATTGAGGAAATGCCCGCTACCATTGTAAAAAGAATTTTAAAAAACACGGACTCTCAGACAAGGGCGTCAATCAACACTCTTTTAAAGTATCCGGAAGACAGCGCGGGATCAATTATGACTCCGGAGTTTGTTGACCTTAAAAAGAGCAATACTGTTGAGGACGCGTTTAAGCGGATAAGACGCACGGGTGTTGACAAGGAAACAATATATACATGTTACGTAACCGACGAGTCAAGGCATCTTATAGGCGTTACAACTGTTAAAGAGCTGCTGCTCCACGATTATGAGGACATAATTGAGGAGTTTATGGAAACAAATACTATTTGTGTTAATACTCATGATGATAAAGAAACGGCAGTTAAGCTTTTTGATAAGTATAATTTTCTCGCGCTGCCTGTTGTAGATATGGAAAACAGGCTTGTCGGAATTATTACAGTTGATGACGCTATGGATGTTTTGCAGGAGGAGAATACCGAGGATATTCATAAGATGAACGCTATTGTGCGCACCTCCGAAAAGCCTTATCTTAAAATAGGTGTTTTTGAAACATTCAAATCAAGGATACCATGGCTTATGCTGTTAATGGTCAGCGCGACGTTTACGGGTATGATTATAACCTCTTTTGAAGATAAGTTGTCAGCGTTGATTATTTTAACGTCGTTTATTCCGATGCTTATGGACACGGGCGGTAATTCGGGCGGTCAGTCAAGCGTAACTATTATCCGCGCGCTTTCGCTTAACGAAATTGATCTCAATGATATTTTTAAGGTAATATGGAAAGAGATACGTGTCGGTATCTGCTGCGGTCTTTCGCTTGCTGTGGTTAACTTTATTAAGGTATGGTTAGTTGACGGACTGCTCCTTAAAACAGAAGGAATAACATTTAAGGTTGACCTTGTAATCAGTTTAACTCTTGTTATAGAAATAATTTTTGCGAAAATTGTCGGATGTACTCTTCCGATATTTGCGAAGAAATTGAAGTTTGACCCTGCTGTTATGTCGTCTCCGTTTATTACAACAATAGTCGATGCTTTGTCGCTTTTAATTTATTTTTGGCTTGCAACGGCAATTCTTCACATTTAGTGAACTAAGAGCTAAAAGAGAATAGTATTTTATCAAAAGGACAGCTGTGAATGATGACAGCTGTCCTTTAAAATAATACTATTATTATTTTCTGCAATAGAAAATTGTAATGATATTATGTGTGTCGTCGACATTATAAATTATATTGCGTGTATCAATTTGCTTTGAGAAAATGTCAATCGTTTTGAGAATATAATATATATTTTGGTCGTCAAACAAGCTTTTCTGAGCGGCTTGGTATTCCACGGAATTTGTGAATTTTAATTCTATTCCCGCTTCGCCGCGCTCAATACTGTTTTTTATTCTGTCCCTTATAACCGGCAGGCTGAATTTGTCAAAGTAAAAATCTTGCCTTATAAAATAATTATTAGTTTGAGAGTCGCTTTTAATTGATGAAAAAATTTTGTCGCACTTATGCGTCTTTTCTATTTCATCTGAGTTCATTAAAAAATATACGTGGCTTGCAAACTCAGCGTCTACAGACAATTCATAACTGTCACCCCATGTGGTGTCGGTAAAATATATTTCACCGTCAATTTTTTGCGCCGTCCAGGCGTGACTGTTTTTGCCGTTCGGCGTGCTTGCATTTCCCGTAATTGTTATTGAGTCGATTCCCGCAAGGGACAAAAGATACTGATATGCCTTTGAATATCCCGAGCATACAGCTTCACCGTTAAGAAATACGCCCTCTATTGTTGATGCCTCAAAATATTCATCCATTTTCTCAGCGGCGTTTTTGTTGTAGCTTGTGTTTTTAACAATATAATCAAATATAGCAAGGGAGCGTTCATATTCATCTCCCGACACGTCTGTTTTTTCAATTATTTCTTTTGCTTTTTTCTCAATCAGTTCCTTTTTCTCCTGCGCTTCACGGCGGGAGTACGGATAATTGAAAATGAGTTTACCGGCGTTTGAATACGTACAGTTTCCCCGTGACCAAAAAATTTCAGGGTGCTGAGAGATAACAAGGCTGACAAGCTCGAATACTCTGTCTGATTTAACATTCTGATATATGAATACAGACGGTTTATAATTAATCAATGTGTCATACACAATATCATACACCTTTTTTTCATCATCAGTCAGAGCGTCATAAAGACCGCTGCCGATAGTTTTTGTATTTCGGCAGATCGGTTTTTGCTGTGTCTGAAGGTGGGTGACAGCTATTCCCGCGGGTGTCAGAGATTCCAGTTTCTGTTCAATTTTACCGCCTGTGAAAAAATTATATTCATAGACAGCGACGGCCATAAAAATGATAATAAAAATTACGCTAAAAAACTTTTTCATTTAATCTTTCCTTTTCTGTTTTTATATTGTACCATTAAAAAAGAAAAATTAAAGGTAAAATTTGAATTGTTTATAATTTATATTTATATTAATTTTATAGATTATTACACAATAATATGATAAAATATTATGTAATAAAGCGAAAGGAAGAATAATTTTGATTAGGCTGATTGCAACCGATTTGGACGGCACGCTTATGTCTGCCGACCATTTGACAGTAACACAGCGGACAATTAATACGCTTAAAAAGGCGCATGACAGGGGCGTCAAAATAGCGATTGCCACAGGCAGACCCCTTGCCCTGATTGATAATGTTATTTGCCAGGTACCGTTTACTGATTATATTATATATTCAAACGGCGCGTGCGTTTTTGACAGGAACGAGAATAAAATTATTTATTCAAATCTGATTAAAAACTATATAGCGAGAGAAATTATAGATTATCTTTTAAAAAACAATGTGTTTTTTGAAATCTACGTTGACGGTAAATCACATTATCAGCTTGGTACTGAAAATTTATTTGACAATACGGGTTTTCCTCAAGAATTTATTGACGAGGTTATTAAAACAATGACCGGGCATAAATCTCTTTTGCGGTTTCTTGGCGGGCTTGATGTGGAAAAGATAACATTATATTCCGTTAAAGATGAGTATTATAAAATATTTGAGGAAAAGCTTTTGTCATATGACCTTTCAACAGCATGCAGTTTTAAAGGAAATCTTGAGGCTACCGTTAAATCTGCCGATAAGGGAAGAGCGCTTGAAGGTATATGCAAAGTTATAGGTATAACCGCCAATGAGTGTATGAGCTTCGGCGACGCAGGTAATGACAGACCTATGCTTGAATTTGCAAAGTTTTCCTTTGCAATGGCAAACGGCAGCGACGAATGTAAGGCGGCTGCAAAATATCTTGCCCGTTCAAACGAAGATGACGGACTTGCGATTGCGGTTGAGGAATATATATTAAGGTAATAAAAGGTATTTTTCCTTAAATATACTATTGAAAGCCGGCGGATAATTTAGTATTATGTTAGTTAAACTCGAAATAAAAAAATAAATTATATTTTGGAGAAGAATATATGACTGAAAAAATAGATTTGGGTTTTATAAAACCTGTGCTTGATGATTTGGCAGAGGTTAAAGGCTCGCTTATTACAATTTTACAAAAAACACAGGAAATTTACGGCTATCTGCCTAAGACTGCAATCAAGTACATAAGTGAAAGAACCGGCATTGCGGAAAGTGAAATAATGGGCGTTGCAACTTTTTATACACAATTTCGTCTTACCCCTGTCGGAAAATATCTTATTATGCTTTGCCAGGGTACTGCGTGTCATGTTAATTCAAGCGAACTCATTTTGCAGACTATTGAGGATGAGCTTGGCATAAGCGACGGCGAAACGACAGAGGACGGACTTTTCTCGCTAAAGTGCGTTGCCTGTCTCGGATGCTGTTCGCTTTCACCTGTTATGATGATTAACGAGGACACCTACGGCTCGCTTACTCCTAAAAAAACAAAGAATATTCTGAAGAAGCTGAGGGAGGGTGAGTAGTATGAAAATCGTTATAGGTGAAGGCTCCTGCGGTATCGCGGCGGGTGCTGAAAGGGTAAGGAAAGCGCTGTTAAACGAGGATTTAAACGGCGCAGAGCTTACAATAGCAGGCTGTATAGGTATGTGCTACCTTGAGCCGATTGTTGATATTTATGAGGACGGCAAGGGTTTAAAGCGCCTTGTCCGTGTAAGTGAAAATGACTCGGCAAAAATTGCGGAGTACGCCAAAACAGGTGATGAAAGTGCCATTTCAGATTTGCTCGTTTCCGATGAGGACAAGGAATTTTTAGAAAAGCAGACGCGTATTGCGCTCAGGCGGTGCGGTATTATCAATCCAGAAGAGATTGACGATTTTATTGGCGCGGATGGATATACCGCATTTAAGAAGGCAGTATGCGAGATGACTCCCGAGCAGGTTATTGAAGAGATAAAAACATCGGGGCTTGCAGGCAGAGGAGGCGCGGGCTTTCCCACATGGTTTAAATGGAATGCCGCAAGGCAGTCTGAAGGAGAGGATAAATATCTTATCTGTAATGCCGACGAGGGCGATCCCGGTGCTTTTATGGACAGAGCGGTGATTGAATCAGACCCCCACAATCTTATTGAAGGTATGCTTATTGCCGCCTATGCAATAGGAGCAAAAAACGCAGTCGTTTATGTGAGAGCGGAGTATCCGCTTGCAATAAAAAGGCTTGAAAGAGCGATTGAGCAGGCAACAGAAGCAGGATACCTCGGTGAAAATATTTTCGGTACCGATTTCTCCTGCAAAATGACAATAAAGGCAGGCGCAGGTGCGTTTGTCTGCGGTGAGGAAACGGCTCTTATTGAGTCGCTTGAAGGACACAGAGGCATGCCTCGTTTAAAACCGCCATTCCCTGCGCAGAGCGGTTACTGGAGAAAACCGTCAAATATTAACAATGTTGAAACCTTTGCGAATGTCAGCTGGATAATCAATAACGGCGGAGAGGCATTTGCCGCTATGGGAACTGAAGACTCAAAGGGAACAAAGGTGTTTGCCGTTACGGGTAAGGTTAAGCGCAGCGGGCTTGTGGAAATCCCTATGGGTAAAACCCTTCGCGATGTTATTTTTGATATTGGCGGCGGAATGAAAGGCGATAAGCAGTTCAAGGCTGTTCAGATGGGCGGACCGTCGGGCGGATGTATTCCGGCAAGCCTTATTGATACGGTAATTGATTATAAAGCGCTCGGCGCAACAGGCGCTATTATGGGCTCAGGCGGTATGGTCGTTATGGACGAGGGCACCTGTATGGTCGGTATGGCTAAGTTTTTCCTTGATTTTACTGCAAAGGAAAGCTGCGGCAAGTGTATTCACTGCCGTATCGGTACAACAAGAATGCTTGAGATTCTGACAAGAATTACCGAAGGTAAGGGAAAAAGCGGCGATATAGAGCTTTTGGAAGAGCTTTGTTACGCCATTAAGGACGGCGCGCTCTGCGGTTTGGGACAGACAGCGCCCAACCCTGTTTTAACTACAATAAAATATTTTAAGGATGAGTACATAGCTCATATTGAGAATAAAACCTGCCCCGCAGGCGAATGCTCAAGCCTTATTGAATATTCCATTGACAGCTCTGCGTGTAAGGGTTGTACCCTTTGCGCAAGGAATTGTCCTGTCGGCGCAATTGCCGGAGCTGTTAAAAGCCCGCACACTATTGATATTAATAAATGTATCAAATGCGGAAAATGTATTCAGTCCTGCAAATTCGGCGCAGTAGTAAGAAGATAAAGGAGGAGCAGATATATGAAAATGATTAGTCTCACGATTAACGGTCAAAAGGTTACTGCTCCTGAAGGCAGTACGATTTTAGAGGCGGCAAGGAATAACGGTATTTATATACCTACTCTTTGCTACGATGAGGCAGTAGAAGTTTACGGCGCCTGCGGTCTGTGCGTTGTGGAAGCAGAGGGAGTTGCCAAACTGCTTCGCTCGTGCTCGGCTAAAGTTTCTGACGGAATGGTTATCAATACCGAAAGCGAGAGGGTCGTTAAGTCAAGGAAAATCGCGATGGAGCTTTTAATGTCTGCGCACGACGGCGACTGTGTTGCTCCATGCCAGCTTGCCTGCCCCGCAAATACCGATTGCCAGGGATATGTAGGTCTTATTGCCAACGGTAAATTTGACGACGCACTTAAGCTGATTAAGGAGAGAATACCGCTTCCGGCGTCTATCGGCAGAGTTTGCCCGCACCCGTGTGAAAAGGCGTGCAGACGCGGCAAGGTTGAAGAACCGATAAATATTGCGCAGCTCAAATATTTTGCCGCCGATTTGGATTTAAAGGGTGATTCATATTTGCCTGATGTTGCAAAGAGTACGGGCAAAAAAGTTGCGGTTGTCGGCGGAGGTCCGGCGGGACTTACCGCGGCTCTTTATCTAAGAACACTCGGTCATGAGGTAACGGTTTTTGACATGATGGATAAGATGGGCGGTATGCTCAGATACGGCATTCCCCGGTACCGCCTGCCGAAAGAAATCCTCGACAGCGAAATTTCCATTATAGAAAAGACGGGAGTAAAATTTGTTAATAACGTAAAATTAGGCCGGGACATTACCATTGATATGCTTAAGTCGGTTAATGACGCCGTTATTCTCGCGCCTGGCGCTTGGAAATCAACTCCTATGCGAGTTAAAGGCGAGGATACACAGGGAGTTTACGGTGGTATTGATTTTCTCAGAAGTGTTATTCAGGATAAGCCTGTTGAAATCGGAAAGAGAGTGGCAGTCTGCGGAGGCGGTAACACTGCCATGGATGCCTGCCGTACGGCTGTACGTCTGGGTGCACAAGAGGTATACATAATTTACCGCAGAACCGAAAAGGAAATGCCTGCCGAGGAAATTGAAATTAAGGAGTCCAAGGAAGAAGGCGTTATATACAAATTCCTCACAAATCCTGTTGAAATCCACGAAAAAGACGGCAGGGTCTGCGCAATGACGCTTCAGCTTATGGAGCTCGGCGAACCCGACGCGTCGGGCAGAAGAAGACCTGTTGCTATTGAAGGCAAGACAGAGTATCTTGAGCTTGACAGCGTTATTATGGCTATCGGTCAAAAGCTTGATTCAAGTGATTTTACTGATGTTAAGCTTACAGACAGGGGCACAATATTTGCTGATGAAGATACATTTGAAACGAATATTGACGGAGTGTTTGCTATAGGCGACGCTACAAATAAGGGCGCGTCAATCGCGGTTGAAGCTATCGGCGAGGCTGACAGATGCGTTAAAATTGTTGACGCTTATCTTAAAGGAGAAGAACCCGATTTAACACCTAAATATTTAAGCAAGCGTGACGATGACAGGGTTGACGTTTCCGACAGGAAGGCAGAGCCGAGAGAGGTTGCAGCTGTTATTGACGCCGATATAAGAAAAGATAATTTTGATGAGGTTTCACTCGGTTTGACAGTTGAGCAGGCTCAAAAGGAGGCGCAGCGCTGTCTTGAATGCGGCTGCCGTGAATACTTTAAGTGCAAACTGCTCTCGGTTGCGCAGAGGTACGATATTGACCCGGGCAGGTTTGCGGGCGAGATGCCTCAGAAATATACACGTGATGAAAATGCTTTTATTGAGCGCAACACTGCAAAATGTATCCTTTGCGGTCTTTGCGTTCGCTCCTGTAAAGAGGTTATGAATATAAGCGCTGTCGGTCTTTTGGGACGAGGCTTTAAGACAAGTGTGTCGCCTGCCTTTGCGCTTTCGCTTGATCAGACAAAGTGTACGAACTGCGGACTTTGTGTAAAGCTTTGTCCGACAGGCGCTTTAACGGAAAAATCATCGTTAAAAAAACAGGTTCCGCTTAAAGAGGTGTACTCGCTTGAAACACGCAATATCGGCGGTAAGGAGTGCGAAGCGATTGTTTCACGCTATAACGGCGAGGTTATAAGGGCTGTTCCAAATAATGATTATGCGAGAAACTGCGGACTTGACAGAGATGAATTTTTAAAGAAGTTTGCTGATAAAGAGGATTAATTAAATGGACGAATTCAAAATAATTAAGATTAAAAAGAGCGTTTTTGAAAATAATGACAGAGAGGCGGACCGCTTAAGAACTCAGCTTAAAAATGAAAAAACTTTTCTTTTAAATCTTATGTCCTCTCCCGGAAGCGGAAAAACCTCAACTTTAAAGGCAACCGTTTCACACCTTAAGAATGAAATGAAAATCGGCGTTATGGAGGCGGATATTGACAGCGATGTTGACGCAAAGGCGATTGCTGATACAGGTGTAAGGTCAATTCAGCTTCATACAGGGGGTATGTGCCATCTTGACGCAGGTATGACAGAGCAGGGACTTAAGGAATTCGGTACGAATGATTTGGACCTTGTTGTGCTTGAAAATGTGGGAAACCTTGTCTGCCCTGCGGAGTTTGACACAGGTGCAAGCAAAAACGCAATGATACTTTCGGTTCCGGAGGGTGACGATAAGCCTCTTAAATATCCGCTTATGTTCACTGTTTCTGACGTTGTGCTTATCAATAAAATTGATACAAAAGCGGTATTTGATTTTGACGATGACGCCGTAACAGAGCGTATTCATAAGCTTAATCCAAATGCAAAAATATTCTTCATTTCCGCAAAAACCGGCGAGGGTATTGACGCATGGTGCGACTGGCTTAGAAATGAAGTTAAAGAGTGGAATAAATAATGCACGAGCTTGGAGTAGTTCTTGAAATTTTTGATTTGATTGAGGAAATTATGGCGGAGCAGGATTTAAAAAAGGTATCCGCCGTTACGGTTGAGCTCGGCGAGCTTTCGGGTGTTCTGCCAGATTATTTCAGGGAATGCTGGAACGCGGCAAGGCTCGGAGGTATATTTGAAGAAACAGAGCTTAAACTCATTATTATCCCGGCACGCGCAAGGTGTATTTGCGGCGAGGAATATGAAATGACAAAAAACAGCCGTATTTGCCCTCGCTGTCATAAAACCGATTATGAAATAATCAGCGGCAAGGAGTTCAATGTCCTTTCAATCGAAGCGTGCTGATATAACCAAAACAAAAAGGAGCAGTTTTTCTGCTCCTTTAATTTATTATTTGATAGTTTTACATTTCATATAGTTTTTCTTATATAAGATATTTGCCGTGACTGCGAAACCGCTCGCAAGGTAAAGCGCCTTTTTATCATATATTTCGTTTTCTGTATTCAATATTTTTTTACCTCAATTACTACTCTGTCTTTTTTCGTTGTTCTTAGTTGTTTTAAAAAAGTAAAACGTCCGAATCCTCTTACAGATATTATATCGTTTTCTTTTATCTGATATGAAGTGTTTTCGGTCAGTTTGCTGTTTACAAATATTTTTCCTGCCGAAAAGAGCTTTGACGTATTATTTCTCGACAGTTTATAAACTGCGCTTACAAGCACGTCAAGTCTGAGCGACGATACGACGAGTTCAACGGGTTCGGGTTCTTTTATGGCGTTTACAGGCAGATTTCCTATTTCCCTTACACTAACATTTGTATGTCTTACCTGTGTTAAATTATTGATAATATAATCCGCAATCTGCTCAAGGCAGAGCAGATAACCGCAGTTATCATACACGATAATGTCGCCGAGCATTTCTCTTTTTATACCAAGATTCATTAACGCACCGAGAAAGTCGCGGTGTGAAAGATTGTCGGCAAATTTTCTGGAAACAGGTGATACAGCAAGGCATTTTATAGGAAAATCACAGTTTTTTATATCCTCGCCAAAGCCTGCAACAATACGTTCTGCCGTATTGTAACCACCATAGGTTTTGCAGGGGAGAAAAGAATTTGACAATATGCTTTGTTCTTCCAAGTTTAGAAAATCGCTGAAAATCTTATAGCCCTTTTCATATGCTCTGCCGTAAAGCTCATTAAACCTTTTTTCGTCCATATATACACCACAAAAAAGGCTGTCATTAAGACAGCCTTTTGATTTCTTATTTAACTTTGATTTGTTTTGTATCCATAAGATATTTATCTGACGCGGGGAAATGAACATCATATGTTACAAGAAGATTAGCAGATTTATCCTTGAGAACGGCAATAGAAGCGTGATTAACCGAAATGTGCGCTTCCATATGGTAATCAGCCGTTGTGATAAGACCTGATGAGGTATTAATTGTAACTGTTGCGTATCCACCGCTGTAATTTACAAGTACGTTTTCCTTTGTAGTGCCTGATGCCCATGTCAGCGGTTTGATTTGGTCAACAACGCCGGCAATGTCACCAAGTGAATTGAACAAATGACCCTGAGCGTCCATACCCTTTGCAGACATATCAACCGCTATAGGCTGAAGCTGCAGTGTGATAGTGCCGTCGCCGTTATCCTTTACATTAGCCTCACGGAGATCCTCTCCTACAAGACGGCTGGTTGTCATGCTTGCGCCCTTTTCGTCTACGTCAAGCTCAGGATTACGGTTAGCGCACGGGGAAAGACCGTTAAGACCCTTAGAATAAAGACCGCCCATAATACCTGGAACAAGGTTGTTAATTATAGAATTTTCCTTGCCCTCAATCATAATATTTTTTACCTGAAGATCCTCTTCACCGAGCATTGTATAAAATACTTCGGTACTGCCGTCGGCATTAATATATTCTCTTGTCTGAGCCTTTGTCTTATCATAAGCCTCTGAATAATATTTAGCTACATCGTCAAGGCTTGCGAAATTAACCCCGCCGTATGTACCTGAAACAAATGCGTCAATTACGGCAGCGTCGTCACTGGCGGCTTGCGCGCTTGTTTCCTCGACAAGAGGAATACTCTTTGTGTAAATTACGGCAATGTTTGCAACAAGAACAACGACAAGGACAACTGTTAAAAAAATGTTGAACTTACCGAGTTTTGATTTCTGTTTCATAAAAATTCCCCTTTTGCAGTATATTACTTCTATATAATATACTAAAATTAAAATTTTTTCAATATATTTTTTATATTATTTTATAAATTGCACAGAGATTGTTGTTCCCTCTCCCAAAACGCTGTCAACTTTGAGCTTTGCTCCGTGAATCCATGCAATATGCTTAACAATTGCCAGTCCGAGCCCTGTGCCTCCTGTCGCTTTGCTTCTGCTCTTGTCAACACGGAAGAAACGCTCAAATATACGCTCGTAATATTTTTCTTCAATCCCGATACCTGTATCACTTACCACCAGTATGGTGTATTTGTCATTAGAGCTTATTTTTATTTTTACTATGCCGTTTTCTTTATTATATCTTATCGCATTGTCACAAAGGTTATATACAAGCTCTTCAAGGAGTGAATTATTTGCCTTTATAAATGCGCTTTCCCCTTCAAGCAGTAATTCAACGCCCTTGGCTTTAGCGTTTATTGACAACGCCTCAACACATCTTTTGCACACAGAAAAGAGGTCAACAGAGGAAAAGGAAATATCCTCATTATCGCTTTCCTCAAGTTGGGAAAGCTTAATAATATCCTCGCTTAGATTTACAAGTCTCAGCGCCTGCTTTCTGATAGTTGAGGCAAAGGGTTTTATATCGGGCTCCCGGGCAATTCCCGTCTCAATCAGCTCTGCATAGCCCGCGATTGACGTGAGAGGCGTTTTAAGCTCGTGTGAAACGTTTTCAGTAAACTGTTTCTTTTGCTTATCAAGAGCAATCTGTTTGTTTTTCTGCTCTTTCAGCGCGTTTACAAACGGGTCAAGCTCTTTGTATGATTTAAAATCATCAAGCTTGTTTAAATTTCTGCCAAGCTCCTCAATCGGTTTGACAATGCTTTTTGTAATACCTATGCTTACGAAAACCGAACAGATAATTACAAAAACGATTATAATTACAATATAAACGGCGGCGCTGCCCAAAACGCTGAAAACGCTCTGCGCCTGAGTGGAGGCTCTGAGTATATTACCGTTTTCAAGCAGCTTAGCGCAGTAATATGTGTTTACGTTTAAAGTTTCAGATTTTCGAACTGTCAGTCCGGTACCGTTTTTAATCGCCTCTTGAACTTCCTCGCGGTTTAGGTGGTTTTTAAGTTGGGATACATTTTCGCTGCTGTCTGCGAGAACCGTTCCGTCATCTGAAATAAGAGTAATTCTTGTTTGCGAATTAATCTCTTTGTTAATAAAATCATAATTATCCGATTGTTTAAGCTCCGCTTCAACAAGGCAGATAACATCATTCAGCTTGTCCTCGGTCTGATTTTCATAAACCGAATAAAATACCGATATAATCAGTATTGAGGTTATTGCGATAGTTGAAATTCCGAAGGCAAGAATTTTTGTCAGCGCTTTTTTGGTCATTTAATCACCGACCTTGTAGCCGACGTTGCGTATTGTTTTAATATGCTCCCCCGCGTCGCCGAGCTTTTTTCTTAGTGACTGAATATGTACGTCAACCGTTCTGTTGCCTTGTTCAAAGTTGTATCCCCAAACAATTTCCATCAATCTGTCGCGGGTGAGAACAATACCCGTATTCCTTATAAGATGCTTTAGTATTTCGTATTCTTTGTATGTAAGTTCTATTTCATTTTTGTTGACAAGTACCGTATGCCTGCTCTCGTCAAGCTCAATATTTTTGTAGCTTATTACGGGTTTGTCCTTCTTTTTAACGCGTCGAAGAATAGCCTTAACCCTTGACACAAGTTCCATAACTCCAAATGGTTTTGTTATGTAATCATCCGCGCCCATGTCAAGACCTTTAACGGCGTCAATTTCACCGCTTTTTGCCGTAACCATTACTACAGGGATGTTGCTGTACTGCGGAGTATTTCTCATTTGTTTTAAGAGTTGGAGTCCGTCATCCCGGGGAAGCATAATATCAAGCAAAACCATATCCGGAATTTTTACGGCAAGGGCTTTTAAAAAGGCATCTCCGTCCTCAAAACCGGAAGTTTCAAAATTTGCGTTTTTAAGCGCATACATTTCAAGCTCGCGGATTGATGCGTCGTCCTCAACAATATATACAAGATACTTGTTTTCCATAAATAAACCTCTTAATTGACTGCGTATTTATTAAGATATTCCTCAAAGCTTTTCATATAGCTTCTGTTATCCGAATTTTTAACGCCCTTAAGATAACTGTGTGTTTGATAACTGCCTTGTGACAGTTCAATTATACATACTGCAAGGTTTGAACAGTGATCCGCAATACGCTCAAAGGAATTTATTATATCAAAAAACAGCATACCGTTTTCAATAGTACATTCGCTGTCATTCATACGTTTTGAGTGTTTTGCGCGAAGCTGTGACTTAAGATTATCAATTACCTGCTCAAGAGGTTCAATAGTCTGTGCAAGCTCTAAATCATCATTGATAAACGCCTCGGTCGAATTTTCAATGATTTCCTTTACGGCTTTTCCCATAATGTCAAGCTCTCTGTTAGCGTCATCAGAAAAGTGAATTTTTGCCTTATGCATTTTTCTTTTCGTTTTAAGGATATTGACGCCGTAGTCGCCGATCCGCTCAAAATTTCCGATTGCGTGTGAATATTTGCTTTGTCTCATTGAATCCGCAACGCTCAAATCAAGAGCGCTGATTTTTACAAGGTAGGTTTCAAGCTCGTCTTCGTAACGATCAAGAAGCTTTTCATTTTCCTGGATTTTTTCATCTTTGATACGGCTGTATACCTTTAAAAAATCAAGGCTCATTGAAATATTCGTTTTTGCGAGAAGTGCCATTTGATTGCATTTTTCCTTAACCTTGTCGAGTGCATATGAAGGGGAATAAAGAAAACGCTCCTCAACAAGTCCGGCTTCTTCTTTATTATTTTTCTTATCATCAGGATCGTCCTTGATAATAAAGCACATCAGCTTTTCAAGGAGTGTGCCGAACGGGAACAGAACTATTGTTGTAAATATATTAAATACAGAGTGAATTACAGCAATGCTTGCCGGACCTACCGCATCGTCAAAGAAGGGTAAACTGAATAAAAAATTCGAACCATAAAATAAAATGCTTGCTAAAATAACGCCGATAATGTTAAACACAAGATGTGCGCCCGCCGCACGTTTAGCGTTTTTGTTTGCGCCGATGGAGGAGAGCAAAACTGTTGTACACGAGCCTATATTCTGACCGAGAATAATCGGAAATGCTGACGCAACCGTAACAGAGCCTGTGCTTGAAAGCGCCTGTAATATGCCGACAGAGGCGGAGGAGCTTTGCATAACGGTAGTAAGAAGAAAACCAGCCGCAATTCCGAGAATCGGATTAGAAAACTTTGTAAGAATACCCGTAAATTCAGGTACGTTCTTGAGTCCCTCAACAGAGCTGCTCATGGTATCCATACCTATCATAAGAATTGCAAAGCCTAAAAGAATGGTTGATACACTCTTTTTTTTCTCTCCTTTTGAAAACATAAGTAAAATAATACCTATAAAAGCTAAAAGAGGGGCAAAGGAGGATGGCTTCAGAAGCTGGAGAAATATGCTTGATTCGGCGTCAATACCCGTAAGTGATAAAATCCACGCGGTAGCAGTTGTGCCTATATTGGCGCCCATTATGATACCGATAACCTGCCTGAGAGCCATAATACCGCTGTTTACAAAGCCGACTGCCATAACGGTAACAGCTCCGGATGACTGAATGATTGCCGTTACTACCGTACCAAGCAGAACACCTTTAAAACGGTTATCTGTCATTTTTTCAAGTATGCTTTCGAGCTTACCGCCGCTGACTTTCTCAAGACTGTCGCCCATTACATTCATACCAAACAGGAATAATGCCAGTCCGCCGATTAATGTTAAAACATCAAATATCGTCATATAGTATATACCTCAAATATAAATGTCTCAATTATAGTAAAGGTTTGCGGTTAAAACGCAGTATGGTTTATGTTAAATCTATGTTAAATTTGGATTATATTTATTATTCACAGTAAACGGGCGATGTAACCGCAAGCGGTTGGCTATCGCCGTCAACACTTCCCCAAAGCTCCGCTCTGTACCAGTGTCCTCTTTCAAGCTCAAGTCTTGCGTGACGTTCGTCAAATCTTGTTTCAAGAACGGTTTTACCGCCGTTAGTAATAATTTTTATTGTCTTGTATCTGATAAACTCCTCACCCGCGTTCTTTTCACGAGAGTGCAAATCCGTAAAAAAGCTGAAAGTATAATTTCCCTTTCTTACCGTGTCGCCGAGTGAGTAGGTTTTTCCGTGTCTGTGGATATTAAAGAAAAATTTTACACCCGAAGACACTACTGTTTTGCCGAGCCTTATTGCGCGGACGGCGTTTTTTTCGTTGACCTCACCGTCAATGTCAATATATGTACATCCGTAGTGTCCGCTGTTTTCATTTCTGTGCCAGTCTCTGCCGTAGGAGGCGGCTATTTTATAACCCTTGTCAAGAAGTGATGTCCATAGCTCGAGAGATTTTTTATTTTCACTTGTAACGCGCGTTAAATCCTCGTGCCATATTTCAATATAATCAATATTGTTCCAGTTTTTTACCGAGAATTCCCATCTGCCGCCGGTGCATACGGGGGAGCCCATCTGAAACGGATGAGCAATTCCTACAATTCCTCCCGCTGCCTTGACATCCTTTATTTTCTCGTCAATATTTGTCGGTACGGCGTCACGCCAGTCCACAAATTTCTTTGCTCCCAAAACAAGCATATGGCCGTAATATGTCGTCCATTCAATTCCTCTGACAGTTGGGAGAACGGAATCATTAAGCTCGGCGTGTCCCGAAAAAGTATTATGGTCAGTAAGCGCAATAAGTGAAAGGTGGTCCGCTCTTGCGTTTTCCAAAAGTTCCCTGACTTCAAATGCACCGTCGGAGTGTATCGTGTGACAATGCAGTTCACATGGAAGATAACTCATTTAATCCACCTCACCCTCGATTTCAACAGTATAGTCCACATCGCACGAAACGCTGTGAACATTCAAGACAACATCCCATTCGCCTTCATTTACGGGACCTTTTAAAAAGCCGGGTGATGCAAATTCGGCGCTGATAATATGTTCCTGCTCGTTGTCCTGTCTGTGTGCCGCTCCTCTGTATTCACCACAGGAGTCTGCCGACAGGGTTATCAGATTTTTAACAGGGAGGTAGTCGGCGGGTCTGCCGATTAGATTTTCATCATATTTTTCAAAACAGTTTCTTATAACCGATACTGCTTTTTCGCGGTCATTAAGATTTTTGGGCGAATAGCTGTATTTTATTTTGAGGGATTTTATTCCTGAAGGCACGTCAAATTTATGTACAAGATTTGTTTTATCATTATCAGTTGTTATTTTGCCCTTAACGCTGAAAATTAACATTTTCTCCTCCCATTAAAATAATATAGATAATTTAATTATAAAATAGAATACGGATATTTGCAATTGATATTATTATACAAAAATGATATAGTATTTTTGGTGATAAGTATGAATTTAAAATGCTGGATGAGGGATATTGGCGACAGAACGGATGTTTTAAGTTTAAATCTTGCAGGCAGTCACGACTGTGTAACAAAATATGTCCAGTTTTCACATATCTCAAAATGTCAGAGCCTTACTGTATACGAACAGCTTTGTATAGGCATAAGAGGGCTGGATATACGCGTACAGTCAAGAGGAAATGAACTTAAAATGGTTCACGGTATAGCAAAGGCGTTTAACTCTCCAAATCATTTTTCAAGGCAGATGGATATGGGAGATGTACTTTCGCAATGCTATAAGTTTTTAAAAGAAAATCCGAGCGAGACGATTATTTTTCAGTTTAAGAATGACAGCGGCACAGAGCAGGAAAAATGCTTTGATAATCTTTTTAATACATATATATTGAAAAACAGGGATAAATGGTTTCTTGAAAACAGAGCACCTCTGCTGTCGCAGTGCAGAGGTAAAATAATTCTTATCCGCAGATGCAAAATGGCGGACAGGGCGGAATATAATCATATGAACACAGGCGTTGATTTTTCAAAATGGACAGAGCAGACTCAGGCTGTACCTGAACCGCTCACGCTCAAAACAAGCGGAGAAAATGAAATGACGTTTATTGTTCAGGACAGATACAAATATAAGCCAAAACCCCGCTGGAACGAGTGTGTCAAGCCGTTTCTTGACGCGAGAGAGGCGTTTGACAAAATTTATATTATAAATTATCTTTCAACGGCAGGCGGATTAAAGGGGCCGTATAATAATTCAAAATATATTAATCCGCGTTTTATGAATTATCCGCTTGATAAAGAAAAGTATTATGGTATGGTTTATATTGATTTTCCTACGGCGGAGTTAGTTGAAAAAATTATTTCTTTAAATTTTTGAGGTGGATTATGAAATTAAGTGATATTAACATTCGTGACCCGTTTGTTTTAAAAGATGGGGATACGTATTACCTCTACGGAACAAGAGCTAAGGATTTCGGAAGAAATGTCGGAGGCTTTGACGTTTATTCATCAAAGGATTTAAAAGTCTGGAGCGAGCCTGCCGTATGCTTTGATTCAAAGAAAAACGGCTTTAACCGAGAAGTAAACTGGGCGCCCGAAGTGCACAGGTACAATGGCAGTTATTATATGTTTGCAACTTTTACAAGGGAAAATAATTTAAGAGGAGTCTTTATTTTAAAAGCTGACAATCCTTTAGGCCCGTTTGAGCCGTATTCCGACGGCGCTGTTACACCGCGTGACATGGAATGTCTTGACGGTACGCTTTATGTTGACAAAAAGGGAGAGCCGTATCTCGTATTCTGTCACGAACATACTCAAATTATTGACGGTACAGTATGCTTATTAAAACTCAGCAGCAACTTAAAAAGGGCGCAGAGTGAGCCTGTACTCCTGTTTCACGGCTCGTCACCCGACTGGGCGGATAAAAAACCGCAGGGCGAACATTATATAACGGACGGACCGTTTATGTACAGAACAACAGGCGGAGAGCTACTTTTAATCTGGTCAACCTTTATAAAAGGCAAATATGCCCAATGCGTCGCAAAATCTGATAATAAAGAGATAGACGGTAAATTTATTCATCTTCCTCCGCTTATAACAAATGACGGCGGACATGGTATGATTTTCAAGGCGGGCAATAAATTAATGCTCACTTATCATACTCCCAATAAAACAAATTATGAACGTCCTGCCTTCAGGGAATTAGAGGATACAGGCGATACAATAAAGATAAAATAACGTAAAAATGTAGTTAAGTCTGATTTTAGACCGGAACATTAAAATTTATGAGTATATTAATAAAAAGTAAAAGCACTCGACAATTTTTCGCCGGGTGCTTTCATTTTCACATACTTGTTTTATAAAGTTTAGTTTGTTTGGCAACAATAATTATAATCCATATCGGACTATTTGTCAAGTCCATTTTGGATTATTTGCTATAATTTTTATGGTGATTTTATGAATTATAAAGAAAAATTAAAGAATTTAAGAATAGACAACGATATTACGCAAGTACAATTAGCGGAAATATTAGGTGTTAAACAGTCTGCAATATCAAAATATGAAATGGGGCTAAGAGAATATAAAATAGAGGATTTAATTAAGCTATGCAGGTTTTATAATATTTCTTCCGATTACATTTTAGGCTTGCCCAAAGGTCTTGATTATCCCGAAAGATAATTATCATATCAGCCGTCATAAGAGGTGCTGATAATACAAATTTTAATAACCCCGCCGGCATTTCACGCGCCAGCGGGGGTTTAATTTGTAAGAGTATTTTACTGTTTTTCAGTTAAAGGTATAATAGTAATAATTTGCAATATTCATAGGCTTAAGACGGTAGAAAAATCTAAACAGTTTTTTCTTAATCCGCGACCTTTTGAATTCAATATTGTTCGCGCATGTAATATTATAATGGTTAGGCGCTTTATCAAAGCTGATTGTTTTTTCCTCGCCCTTTGACAATGAAAAGTAATTATCACTCGGCAGCTCGTCACTGTCAATAAAAATGTTATATGCAAAGGTGTCGCTTTTAAGCGTAAGCTTATTGCCGTCAAGTTTCGACGTTATATTTGCCCTTTTCAGTTTGAGCCGAGAGGGAGAGGTGAATATTTCCGTTATAACTTCACCGTTAAAGCAAAGCTGAAGAACTGATTTTTTGCTCACGCTGATTTCATCAACCGCTTTGAAACTGTTAGGCGAAAGGCTTATATCATATTCTTTAATTTTGTCCGGGTTAAATAATTTTAATTCTAAATGAATTTTAACCTCGTTTAATGTATCGTTATGCGCAAATATAACAGATTTCCCTTTTTCCTTCTTACAGCTTACCGTTACCGGGGAGAAAAACTCTCTTGCCTTATACTGCAACGCCTTCGCGACGCCCTCAAAATCGACAGACGACCAGCTCGGGCAGTTCCATACATCGTTAAACTGCCAAAAGATAGAGCCGTTGCATCTGCCTTTATTTTGCCTGAAATGAATGGTTGCATTTTTAATACATTCTGCCTGAACAATTCCCGTAAGGTACGGCAGGTCCTCAAAATGCTTAGGGAAATCAAACAGCTCCGTTAGATAAAAAAGCATTTTTTTATTACCGCCAACGCACTTTTGGTGCCTGTTAAAGCTTGGCGATGTAATGTCATATTCCTCAGGAGGAGCAAAGGTTTTTATAGCCTTCATTGACGGGAGCGATTCAAGACCGAATTCAGAGAGAAATCTTGAATATCTCTTTGTGTAATAGTCAAGCTTTTTAAGTCCGTGCCATACATTCCACATATGTGTATCGCCGACATTGTCGCTTGAATATTCCTTAAAGCAAGCGCTTCCTACAGGCGAGGTCGGGATATATGGCACGTCGGTTAAATCACTTATAAAATCGGGAAGAGTGTGGTAGAAAAACTCCTCATATGCTTTCATAATCCTTGTACCGTGCGGAAGATATGAGAACATAGCCTCAAGCTCATTGTTTCCGCACCAGAGCGCGAGGCTCGGGTGTGTTGTCAGTCTGCTGACATTTGATTTAACCTCAGCCAGCACATTGTCGGTGAACTCTTTATTATAAAACGGATACATTTGGCAGGCAAAACAGAAATCCTGCCATACGAGTATGCCCCTTTCATCGCATTGACTTATTAAATAATCGTCCGCATAGCTGCCGCCGCCCCAGACTCTGATAATATTAAAATTTGACTTTTCAGCAAGGTCAAGGTAGTAATCAACATCGCTTTTACCGCTGTCCTCATAAATTGCGGAAAACGGTATAAGATTTGCACCCTTTGCAAAAATCCGCTCACCGTTTAAAACAAAACAGAAATTGCTTCCGTATTCGTCTTTGTCTGTATCAAGATAAAGCGAGCGCAGACCTATTTTTCTTTCAACTTTTTCCTCGTCATTTTCAAATATTACAGTATAAAGCGGTTGCCTGTCTCTTTGTGACAGCTCACGGGTATACCACAGTTTTGGATTATCAATTTCAAATATGTTGTTTTCGTCAATAGTTAAAACGTCGCCGTCGGGGCAGACAAGCGATATTATATCCGCATTGTCAGCTGTTACATTAACTATTGATTTTTCTTTGGTAGTGGTTTGGGTTATTTTAATATTTTCAATTCTGTTGTTAAAGCATTTGAGCTCAATGTTTTCAAGCACGGCGCAGTAGGGTATACAGGGGCCCCAGTCCCAGCCGAAATGACAGGAGGGTTTTCTTATGTACGCAATGCCGTCAATACCGTTAGAGTTTTTCGGCAGAGGGTTATCCTTTTGAAGTTTATTAATGTATTTGACAGCCGAGTAAAAATGCAGTAATATGCTGTTTTCTCCTTCAATGAGAAAATTTTTTATATCAATATCAATCGGAATGAAGGCATTGCTGCTTTTAAATGCCTCTCTGCCGTTTATATAACAGGTGCAGAGTGTATCAAGACCCTTGCACAATAAATTTATATGACTGTATTTTAAATCTTCGGCAGTAAGTGTAAATTGACGCTTAAATTCAAAATCATTTTCACCTATGCGGATACCCTCTTTTTCATCGCCGGAGATAAGAGGGTTTTTTATTGCGCGGTTTTTTATAAGATTACCAAAATCACTTCCGGGAATAACAGCATTATACTCTTTGCCGTCGGTACAGTTTTTCATTATCCAGTTTCCCGCGAGATTTATTTTTATCATAATCATTCCCTCATTTCTTTTTTTACAGTATAGCATATTGTTAGTAAATATGCTATACTGAATATAACTTATTAAAAAGGGGAATTTATATGAGCATTAAGTTGAAATTTGATACATTTGTTCAGAATTTTATTGATAAAATTACAGGCAGCGGAGTTATGCAGGAGGAGAACACGGTAGACGGGGATAAACGGGTTTTTGAGCCGATGCCGCAAACAGCGCTTAAAGCGTCGGAGGAAAGTATAGTTCTGCTTAAAAACAAGGACAATGCACTGCCGATTAAAGACGGTGACACAGTATCTGTGTTCGGCAGATGCCAGCTTGATTATTTTTATGTCGGTTACGGCAGCGGCGGTGATGTAAACGCGCCGTACCAGATAAATCTCATTGACGGTTTGAAGAATAACGGTGTCAAAATTTATTCCCCCCTTTTAAACCTGTATGAGTCATGGAGAGAAAAAAACCCCGTAAGCCACGGCTTTTGGGGACACTGGCCTATGAATTACCCCGAAATGGAGCTTTCTGAAAGGGTTGTTAAATCAGCAGGTGAAAACAGTGATATTGCTTTGGTAGTGCTCGGCAGAGCGGCAGGCGAGGACAGAGAAAATAATCTTGAAAAAGGCAGTTATTATCTTACGGATTCGGAAATAAAAATGCTTGACCTTGTAACAGAAAGTTTTAAACGTGTCGCGGTAATAATGAACTGCGGAAATATTATTGATATGGCATGGACCGAAAAGTACGCAGATAAGATAAAGGCTGTCATTTACGCATGGCAGTGCGGTATGGAAAGCGGAAACGCGCTTGCAAATATTTTAACAGGTAAAGCAAATCCAAGCGGTAAGCTGCCGTGTACGATTGCGAGAAATTATGAGGATTATCCAAGCTCACATGATTTCGGAGGCAAGGATTATAATAATTATACCGAGGATATTTTTGTAGGTTACAGATTCTTTGAGACTTTCTGCAAGCATAAAGCGCTTTATCCGTTCGGCTTTGGACTGAGTTATACCGATTTTGAAATCACGCCTGTTTCCTTTGAGCAAAAGGAAAACAGTTTTGAATTTTCAGTCAGTGTTAAAAATATAGGTTCTGTTAAAGGCAGGGAGGTTATTCAGCTTTATGTAAATGCACCGCAGGGCAGACTTTCAAAGGAGGCAAGAAGACTTGTTGCTTTTGCCAAATCAAGTGAAATTGCCCCCGGTGCGAGTGAAGAGCTTACACTTTCCTGCACCCTTTATGATATTGCAAGTTTTGATGATATGCAAAGAAGATTCGCATACATAATTGAAAAAGGAGAATATACATTTTATATCGGGAATTCAGTTCGTACCGATATTATTGCGGGGAAAGTACAGCTTGAAGAAAAGATTATTGAACAGCTTGACGAAATCTGCGGTGTCAGGGACAGCTTTGAGCGGATTACGGTAAAAGAAGAAGACGGAAAGCTCGTTACGGAAAAAGAAAGAGTTGAGGTATCAAAACCGTATTTGAGGGACAGGATACTAAATAATCTGCCTGATGAAATAGGGTTTAAAGGCGATAAGGGCTATAAGCTCGGCGATGTGGCAGAAGGTAAAATCACCCTTGACGATTTTATATCGGAATTAAATAACGAGGAGCTTGAAGCGCTTACACGCGGTGAGGGTATGATGTACAGCGAGCTCGGCGTTGTCGGCAACGCAGGCGCTTTCGGCGGTACTATTCCGTCGCTCAGAGAGAAAGGTGTTAATCCCATAATTACCACAGACGGTCCTGCCGGTATTCGTATTAAAAAGTATACCTCGCTTATTCCCTGCGGTACAGCGCTTGCAAGCACATGGAACTGTGACTTGGTCAGAGAGCTTACGGCAGTTATGGGAGCTGAAATGGTTAAGCACGGCTCTGATGTTCTGCTGGCGCCGGGAATGAATATACACAGGAATGTGCTTTGCGGAAGAAATTTTGAATATTTTTCAGAAGACCCTGTTATATCGGGAAAAATCGGAGCGGCATATGTAAACGGCATACAGAGCGCGGGAGTTTCTGCCTGCCCAAAACATTTTGCCTGCAACAATCAGGAAACAAGACGTACAAGAAATGACTCCCGTGTGTCACAGCGGGCGCTCAGAGAAATATATCTTAAGGGTTTTGAAATTTGTATTAAGGAAAGTAAACCGCTTAACATTATGACAAGCTACAATAAAATTAACGGTGTTTGGAGCCATTATAATTATGACCTTGTAACAACTGTTCTCAGAAAAGAGTGGGGATATAAGGGTAATGTTATGACAGACTGGTGGATGAGAAAATCAGCGAGTCCCGAATTTCCTGAAATAAAAGATAATGCTTACCGTGTCCGTGCGCAGGTTGATGTGCTTATGCCCGGAGGAAGCCGTTCGGATAAGAAATATAAATCGGACGGAACACTACTTAAAACTATAGGAAAGCCCGGAGGGATAACACGCGCGGAGCTTGAGCGCACCGCAAAAAATGTTTTAAATCTTGTTTTAAAATTAAAATACAAATAAATTGTAAAAACAAGATACCAAGAAGTTTACCGAACAGCAAAACGCCCGAGTATTCAGAGAAATTAATATATATAAATAAAAAATCAAATGGTTTTAAAACCATTTGATTTTTTTATAATTATGTTATTGCCAAATCAAAAATACTTTAAATGTATGCCGTTAAAATTTTTTTATTTTATAAATGCTGATAAATGTCTTCTTATCATCGTTCCAGGATGAATAGTCAGGATTTTCCCTCTTATCTTCAATTATGTCGGAATAGTTTTCCTTAATATAATTACCGATATAATTCGTGATTTTTTTTGCGCCGTAATAGTTCATATGGTTTCCGTTATCACGAAAATCTCTTTTATAATTTATTTTATAATCCTCAAGCATATTGAAGTCAAGATAAGGAATATTGTTATTATCGGCGTATTCCTTAACGGCGTTATGTCTTGCGCAGGACCAGGAAGTAAGTGTGGGCACGTTAATTATCATAAGTTGAATATTATTGTTTTTGCACAATGTTGTAATTTTGCTTAAATAGATAACAGTGTCCTGAGGCAATTCCTCAACAGCGTCTGTGTAATCCATATTACTGTTAGGGAAAACCTTTTTTATATTTTTATGGAAAACATATCCATGGTCAAAATTACTGTTTTTAACGTCGTTTTTATTTTCTTCCTTTTTGCCTAAAAAGCCCATTGCAATTTTTTTCCATCTGTCGTGCAGAAGGAATACGGGGAATTGGTTTTCTATTGCCTCTGTCAGATATTGATTTGAAATATACGGAAAAAAGTTCAAATTTTTTATTTTGTTTGAGGCGCTGTTAATTTTTTCCGAGTTTAGTTTTATACCCTCGTAAAACATGTCCGCTTCAAGAATTACGAATTTAGGAGACTGCTTTTTAAGTATTTCGTTAAGCATAGCGTAGCACATTGATGTTGTTTGATGGGGGGATGCAACAACAGTTGACGTATAACCTTTTTTATCCCACAGCCTTACAGGCACAAGAGCAGAGTATAAATCACTGTTTCCGAGTCCTATAATATCAATCGTGTTGTCAGCTTCATTAACGAAATTATAAGCATTCTTAAATTTGTTTTTATATGTTGTTGCCTTTGATTTTGAAAATACCGTAACCGATAAAACCTCAATCAATATTACAAAAACAAGAATAAAGCTGATTACCTTAACACCGCTTATTATAAATTTTTTAATTTCCTTTTTCCTTTTTTCGTCCATATGATTTACCTAAAAGTTAGCGTATAACAAATCCACAGCGCCATAATGTTCGCCATACGCGCCGAGTATAACAACACTTAAAATTGCCAGCATATAAATTATAAACTTTACTGCAAACGGAAGCTTTGAAATCCTCTCGCGAATATGAATTCCTTTTTCCTGAGCGATACTTACAATTAAAATAAGCAGTGTGCCGAAAATAAGAATAACGTAATCTAAAATATCAAGGCCAAGTCCGTTTTTACTTCCAACGTAAAGTGTCTGAAAATTAGGGTTGGTGAAAATCGCTTTAACCGCATTTCCAACGGATTTTAAGCTGTCCGCCCTGAATATAAGCATTCCGAAATTTACGATAATAAAAGTGCGTACCGTTTGAAAAAATGCAAATCCCTTACTTTTTCTTTCAATTTTCAGCTTTTTGCAAACTTTAGCGCTGAGCGGTTCGGCAAAAAGCCCCAACATCATAAGAACATAATAGTAAAGCCCGTAAACAATGTATTTCCATGCAGCGCCGTGCCACATACCATTTGCGAACCAAACGAAAAAGAGGGCAAATGCTGTCGGTATAAGATTTGCATAGTAGGGACTGAATTTATTTCTTGCATTTTTACTCAGTTTCATAAACGGTTTGGAAAGCGAAATCGGATAGAAAATGTAGTCCCTGAGAAAAGCGCCCAGAGTAATATGCCATCTCTGCCAGAACTCATTGATTGATTTTGCGAAAAACGGTCGTTTAAAGTTTTCCGGCAGGGTAATTCCCATCATCTCGCCAAGACCTACTACAACATCCATAATTCCAGAGAAGTCGCAGTATAGCTGGAGAGTATAAATAAGTATTGCCAAAACAACGATTATTCCGCTGTTAAATTTTGCTTCGTCAAAAACATTATTAACAAAGTCGGAAGCCCTGTCAGCGATAACCACTTTTTTAAACAGACCCCATACAACAAGCTGCGCTCCGAAAATAAGGTTTTTAAAATTAAAATTCTTACCTTCGCCAAGCTGGGTTCCAAGCTGATCATACCGCGCTATAGGGCCCTCAACTATTGTAAGCATAAATGACAGATACAATGTAATTTTTAACGGATTTTTACAAGCCTCGTATCTTCCGCGGTAAACGTCGGTTATATAGCTTATTGCCTGCAGAGTATAAAAGGATATGCCTAAAGGCTGGATAATTGAAAGCTCCGGAAGACTTGCGGAAAAAAGGGTATTTATTGTGCTTGTAAAGAAATTAGCATACTTAAGAACAAGCAGTAACGCTGCATTAATAAGTATACCTGCGGTAAGCGTAATTAATTTATAATTATGATATTTGTTCTTTAACTTTTTACGTTCTTCTTTAGCAACAAGCTTCTTTTTATCGGCGAATGTGTCATTAAATTTTTGTATAATTATACCGACTAACCAAATTATTATTGAGCTTATCAGTATATATTCTATATGACCGCCGGTAGCGATAAAATAAAAAAACAAAGATGAGGCAAGCAGAACGCACCATTTTGCTTTTTTGGGTAAAATGCTGTAAAGAACATATGCCGCCCCAAAGTAAATTATGAAAAATTCAAACGAGGTGTAGGTCATTTATTAGTCCTCGTCAGCGAGTCTTTCAATCATATTATAAAGCGTTTCAACTGTTGCAAAATTTTCGGGAACAATGTCAACCGGTGAAATTTCAATATCAAATTCATTAGATATTTCCGAAATGAGAGAAATCATACTGAGACTATCAAAAATCTTGTCTTCAACAAGTTTAGTATCCTTTGTAAATTCAATGCCGGGCTTTAAGTCCTGTAAAATTTTAATTAATTCATCCATTTTATTCTTCTCCTTTAATCATTTTAATTTTTACACATCATTTCGGTAACGGCTTTTCTGTCGATTTTACCGTTTTGGTTGTGAGGCATCAAAGCGATTTTTTCAATTTTGTCGGGTATCATATATGCCGGAAGCTTTGATTTGAGATGTTTTAAAATATCTTCGGCACTGAGTTTTTTACCCTGGTAAACTAAGATTATTTTATCATTTTTCTTATCAAATACGCAAACGACCTCGTCAATATTTTCAACCGAATTTGCTGCTGTTTCTATTTCTCCAAGCTCAACACGGTATCCCATACGTTTAATCTGGAAATCCCTGCGAGTAATATATATTATTTCGCCTTTTTCGTTTTCTTTGACAAGGTCTCCTGTTTTGTAAACCGTTTCGGGATAATAATTATTTATCGGGTTTTGAACAAATGCGGCTTTTGTCTTTTCGTCATTGCCGTAATATCCAAAGGCTACAAATGACCCGCGTACATAAAGCTCACCCTCTTCACCCTTTTCGGCAAGCTCATTGTTATCGTTGATAATCATAACGTCACAGTTATCACAATGCCGTCCTATCGGAAGCGGCTCGTCATCTTCAAAATGCCTGTCCAGCACATAATATGTGCAAATATCGGTTGTTTCTGTAGGTCCGTAAAGATTCGCGTATAATATGTCCTTATCAAGATTGTCAATCCAGTAATTAAGCTGTTTTGTCGGCATTACCTCGCCTGCGAAAAGCACCTTTTTTAAATATTCGGGCTTTATATATTTGAACAGCTTAAGATTAGAAATAATTGATATTGCGGACGGTACCCAGTATATGGTGTTAATCTTATTATCGTTTAAAAACTTTATCAGGTTAACAGGGAAAGAAAAACAGACCTTTGGTATAATACATAGTGTCGCGCCTGCTTTAACGGTTGAATACACGTCGGATACAGACATTGAAAAATAAAACGGAGTCTGATTACCGAAAACAGTTTCACTGTTAATGTCAAACGCCGAGGCGAACCACTCCGTATATGAAATAACATTTCTGTGGCTGAGAACCGCTCCCTTCGGAATACCTGTTGAGCCTGAAGTATAGAGGGCATAGAGGGGGTCTGTATCAATCTGCTTGCTGCGTATTTCGGAAAGCTTGCCGTGATTAACAAATGTTTTTACAGCTTTATCATAAATAAATATTTTATCATTAAGGAGCTTTGCATTTTCCAAATGGGCTTCGTCTGTAATAATTGCTGCGGGAGAAAGACCGCTGAAAATTTTATTTACTCTGTCGAGCGGCATCTCGGTATCGACAACAATGTAAAAATTACCGCTGTATACAACCGCAAACATAGCGCAGATAGTTTTGACGCTTTTATCCAGATAAACCGCAATAGGACAGTTTCTTTTGCCTGTTTCAGCCAGAGCCGTGCCGATGCTCATAGCTCTTTTTGACAGTTCTTTATATGTTATCGTTTCCTCATTATCAAGGAAAGCGGTTTTATCGGGATATTTTTCCGCGCTTTGCTCAATGTATTCGAGTATATTTTTCATTAGGAAACCCCGTCGACTTTACTAACTTAGCTGTGCTATTTGAAATAGCACAGCTTATTTTTAAATCTATCATATTATATATATTTTGTCAACCGCTTTTATTTTATCTTTACTATTTATTTATATTTATTTAATTTATTTAAAAATCTGTTTGATTTTTATATTTCAAAAAATATTACATAATATAACATATAAATATAATATCAAATACGACATAAAATGTCAAGATACGGCAGAGAAAACACGACTTTTTATTTCGTGGTGAATTTATAATAAATAATTCATAATAAAATCGGTGATTAAAATGATTAAAAAGTACAGGCTTGAAAAAGGGTATACTCAAGAGCAATTAGCGGAAATAATTAATATAAGCACAAGGCAGCTGCAAAGAATTGAGGAAAACGAAGAAAAAACAAAAATATCAACATTAAAAAAAATAATAAAGGTTTTACAAATACAAGACAAGGATATAATTAATTTTTTAAAAACCGAATAAGCGTATAATCTTTTAAAAGACGGAAAAACCGCCCGTATCTAATAATTTTAGATGCGGGCGGTTTAATTTTTATCAAAATACTTTTAACATATTATAATGATTTGATTCTGTAAACCTTAACACTGTGCTTTGGCAATGAAGCAGAAACGGCGGTCGCCGTATTTCTCTCGTCGCTCCAAAGGTCATGCAATTCGTACCGGTCTGACGGTTTCATATTTAAGTATTCATCATCGAGCAGTTCGTTTAATTCCAAATGAACGCTCTTATTGCTTATAGATTTGTTAAACAGACACAGAGCGGTATCACCATTTGAAAGAGGTCTTGCAAGAACATCGACGCCCGTAATCTTTTTAATTCTCTTGGCAGGCTTTCCGAGTGTATCCTGGTCAATCGCAATAAGCTGTTTATTTGTAACAATCTTAAGAACCGGGTTGCCTTCAACAGCGTTATTGTTTCCGTCAACAAGCTTTCTTATATCATTACCAAGCATAAGGGGAGATGCCATCATGCACCACAGTGAGAAATGCGCCCTGTTTTCATCTTCGGTCAGTTTACCGTTTCCGACCTCAAGCATATCGGGATCGTTCCATCCGCCCGGTCCCGCGTGTTTATAAAGCCTGATTGTAAATGCGTAAAGAGCGTAGATGCTTGTCCAGCTCGGTAAAATGTCATGTGTTGTGCGCCACATATTTCCGGCTTTTTTGCCCCAGTCCCAAGGCTTTGCCGTACCCCATTCGCATATGGAATAAACAATCGGTTTTTCAGTAGTATTAGTAAATTTTGCCCATTCCTTAGTTGCGTTTTTCAGCGCGTCGCCCATACGCTTGTACTGTATGTAGGAGGAGTCGGCGATGGTAGCAATAGGATTCTGAATTGTAATTATATTCTCGCCGTCCTTTAAGTCAACGATAATCTGCGTTCTTCCGGAGTCGCTGAAGCCCTTTCCCGGAGGGAAGAATATTTCATGAATTTTTCCATTGACGGTGACCTGGGCATAACTGTATTTTCTTCTGAATAACTTTTGATGAACAACAGTAAGAGCGTATTTGCCTTTCGGAAGAGTTACCACTCTGAATGTTGCTGAGCCGGCGCCGTGATTAATATAACCTATAGCCTTTCCGCTTGGCAGTTCGGAAAGCTTGATTACTTTAGCTCTACCCGTAAATTCAGCGTCCTCGGGCTTTAAAATTTCTGTTGAGTTAAATGCCTGGGCGTCATCAATTCTGTTAAGCTCTATTTTTTCAATGGCAGGGCAGTCACCGCTGATAGGCTGGCTGTGGCAGAAATCATATTTAAAAAATTCACATCCCCACGATGCAAGAGTCTTTGCGTCAAGATCTTCATTGCCGAGGGAAGCGGGCATATCCTCACAGGTGAGACTGCCGTTTGACGAATAAAGTCCAACCTTCAGTCCAAGACCGTTTATATCCTTAATAAGCTGTGGTATACCGCGGCTGAATGTTCTCAAATCACCCTGTAATTTACCGTCGGAATCGCGTAATGAACTCTGCCAGCAGTCATCAAGATTAATGAAAGTATATCCTGCTTCCGCAAGACCGCTGTCAACCATCGCTTTTGCTACCTCCATAATCATATCCTGGTCGATGTGATTACGAAATGTATTCCAGCTTGACCAGCCCATAGGCGGAGTTTTCGCAACACCGTTATCATAATCTTCGACTTCGCTGATGTCCATAGTAATCTTCCGGGGCATAGTTATTTTTTTTATTGCGCAAATCGGACATTTTCCGTTTGCCTTCATTACTAAAAACCATGAAACAAATAGTACGACTGAAATAATTATTATTGCCGCTAATACAATTAAAAATGTCATAAAAGTCCTATCTCCTCAAAGTATGCAAGCTCCTGCCGTGCAAGGTCATGCGTATTTTTATTATCTATTTCACTAATTGCTTTGGACATAAATTTTTTTCTGTTTTTCAAGTTATAAAAAATTCTGTAGCACCATGCGTACGGCGTCAGCCACGGTCTGCCCTCAATAAATTTTATATAGTTTATATTTTTAAGTTTCTCGTAGGGAGGAAAAGCGAGTTTAAGCTTAAGCGCAAGCGGGGAAATGCTCTTGTTTTTTTCCATTTCCTTTCTCACGGCTATTGCGCCTATATTTTCCTGCAAACTTCCAAATACACCACAGCTGCACAGGTACTGCTGTGTTTTTGAAGTGTCATCAATAAATCTTGAACCGACGTTAAACCATTCGGCGCATACGGAAAGAATAACCTTTGCAAATTTATCCAGGTTTAAACCCTCAAGGATACCAAGCACCTTGCTTATATCTATTTCCCGTTTTTTTTGCATAACGGCTAAGTCAAGTACATGCCTGATGCCGGCCCCGTAAAATTTAAAGTGATGAGCGGTGTGAGCAATCAGGTACGCTAAATGATAATTGTTGTCCAATACGCCTTTGTATCCGTCAAAAACAGCGTTTTCAAAAGCATTATCAAAGGCTCCGCCGAATTCACTGATAATTTGTGTATGCACCTCAAGAATGACGTTGTCTTTTCTGTAATTATATACAGGCCCGTTTTGTTCTGTGCATATAAAGCCGGCGTTAATAAGCAGCGTTTTAACCCTGTTTCTGTTTTCCTTGTCAATCAGCAGATCTATATCGCCCATAGAACGGCTTTCAGGAACAGGGTAAAGATTTCTAAGTGCCGCTCCTTTAAAAAGGATATAACGTATTTTAGAGGCTTTAAGGACGGCGTCAACCTCGTCCATACATCTTTTTTGACATTCGTAAATATACACATAGTCAAAAAACTTGTTTTTAACAGAGTTTAAAAATTCCTTAGGTATAAGTTCTTTATATTTTGATTTGTTTAATACACAGCAGCAGACTCCTAAAAGATTGTGGTGCTTTGCAAGCCTGAACAGTTCCTGCCATTCAATTTCATCAAATACCGGAATATCAGATTCATCAAGGTAAGCCCTGCAAATTTCAATTAAAAGCGATTCTTCCTTTTTCATCAGAAAACTACCGCGCCGAAAATCAAGCTGAGTATTGTAATAATAAGTCCGGCAATAAATACTCCGACAGATATTACTCCAAAGCTCTTTTTCTTATCAAGGTGCAGGAGCGACGCGAGCAGCGCTCCTGTCCAGCCTCCCGTGCCGGGCAGCGGAATTGCAACGAAAATCAGAAGTCCCCATATCCCGTATTTATCAATTTTATCACGTTTTTTTAATGTTTTTTCTTCAAGGCGAAAAACAATATTTTTAAGTCCCGGTATCTTTTTAAATAGCTCAAATATCCAGTTGATTAACAGCAAAATAAACGGAATAGGCAGAATGTTGCCTAAAAAGCTGATGATAAAGCCTGCAAAGGGATTCATATTCAGCAGCACGATTGCCGTAAACATTCCGAGTCTGCATTCAAGAATGGGGAAAAGAGAGATTATAAACACTACCAGCCAGTCCGGTATTCCGTGAGCTGTTAAAAATTCCTGTATTGTTTGGCAAATTTCTTGCATTATCATAACTCCTTGCAGATATTATTGAAACTTATTTCGGAATATAATTATTATTAACTAAAAATTTTCTTGCTTTTTTTAATATTTTTTTATCATTTTCAAATTTGAGTTTAGGCATTGCGCTTTGATATGGAAGCCAGATATAGTCGTCAATTTCTTCTTCCTGGATTTTGGTACCCGTATCGTCTGTGGTAGCTACAAATATAGACACTATTTTGTCAATATTATTTTTAATTTTATATTTTGATAAACCTTCAAAGCCCGAATGTATTTTAATATGGATTCCTGTTTCCTCCAAAACCTCACGTACAGCGGCATCATATTTTGTTTCGCCTTTTTCAAGGTGGCCTTTAGGGAAGCCCCAGTTTGAGGAACGTCTGTTTTTTATCAACAGATAGCGAATACTGCCGTTAATATTGCGGTAAACAATCGCGCCGCAACTCGTTTCATACAAGCATATTAATTTATATTCCGGAAAATCTCTTTCTAAATTAATTTTTTCAAGAATATCAATATTAATATATCGTGAACTTTTTGAAGACAGTATCCATATTTTATTTTTGCTATTATCCCGCGGCTCTAATACAGCAACGATCCTACCGTCAAAATTATTTACCGCATGGTCGATTCCGAGAATAAATGCGTACTCGTTCTCAGGCGTGTCATATATTAACGCGAAATTGAGAGGGTAGGTAAATCCTGTATCTTCGGTGAAGCCGATAGGTTTAACAACCTTTGCTCTGACACAGCGTCCAAGCATAACATCACCACCAAATATATATATAGATTTATTATATATAATTTGTCTAAATATTACAAGACATTATTTTTTAATATTTATATATAAAACAAGCCGGCAGAAAAATCTGCCGGCTGTTTTAATTAGTTTTGACTTTATTAACGCTTAAACATTATCAACTTCCGATTTGTTCAAGAAGCTCGACAAGTTGGGAAATAACCGTATCGGTATCATTCTGAAGAATTCCCAATACTTGACTGATCATATTGGAAACACTGTCAGATACGCCGTCGCCGAGCAGACCGCCGATAAGAGAATTTATCTTATCAAAGTTGTCACCGGAATTAATTGTGTTAATTAAGTACCTGAGAACTGCGATTAATGTCTCAGACGAATCACCCTGAACAAATACTCTCGGTCCGAAGGTTGCTGCCTGTGAAGAACTTACGATTGTTGTACCGTGGCTTGCAAGCTGTAACCAGTCAACATCGTTAAGTTTAAGTCCGAGCGGTGTACCCTTAATCTTAATCATACCGAGGACGCTGTTAACAAGAGGAATAATTGCGTCAGCGCCGAGTATCGGCTTTAATGTCTTGTTAAGGTCATAAATGTCAAGTGAGAAGTTTGTTACGCCAATCTTTGAAAGGATGCTGTTAAGGTCAACATCAAGCGAATCAAGGATTGTTGTAAGAAGTGAGTTCAAATCAACAACAGGTCTGATTGCGTCAACAAGTGCTGATACAGGAGTCAGAAGGTTGTCGATAATCTGGCAGAGTCCGTTGTTACCAATGAAGAGTGCCAGGTTAGGAATAACTGCAGCTACTGTCTGAAGCGGTGCAGCGAGGATATCCTCAACCTTATCCCAAAGAGGATTAATGATGTCAAGAAGAATTGCATCATATTCCTTGCTCATATCCTGTCTGTACTGATACTGTGTCTTAATGTTGTACATTGAGAATGCTTCCATAAGCGGAACGATTGATGATGAGTAACCGTTTGAACCTGGAAGTCTTACAATATCAAAGAGACCAAGGTAAGCGTCGTTAAGAAGGACGTCAAGCACACCGTAGAGTGGACGGAGTACAGCAACGAGTGCGTGGAAGAAGCTGTCTCTGTCTGTAACGCCCCACTTAAGTGAGTCTTTGTTTACGTTAGCCCATGAGCCCGCAGCAGAAATAACCGACGCCGCGTTTTCAAACTTCTGTCCGTATCTCTCGTCAACAAGAAGGTTTGCAACATTGCTTGTTGAGAAGTCGATATTTGTCTGCGCAAGAAGCTGTGTAAGATTTAAGTTATCATTAATCTTAACGCCTTCGATTGCACCGTAAAGACCCGTTGCAAGACTGCTGATAATGCTGTCCTTAAAGAGCGCCTTGCTGATTGTTTCGTTAAGGTCAATCAGACTGCCGATTAATCCGTCAAGCATAGGAGGAAGTGACTTAAGGAAGTCAACGTCCATATTCTCCGGATAAGAGAAGCTGTATGTACCTGTCTTATAGCTGGTGTAATCCCAGAAAGCATTCTGCGGATGACCGTCTAAGAGATAGAATACGGCGGCAATAATCTGATCTGGTGATGCTGTTCCTATTGTATTGAATACACTTGCTACGATTGATTTAATCATATCGTTTTTAGCAACAGCGTCGATTGAGCAGATAAGATTCTTAAGTGTTGAAGAATTGTTTACAAGGAGATTTGCAATGTAACGAAGAACAGTAATAAGTACCTTGCCTTGATCAACATTGCCAACCTTTTTACCTGTTAAGTACTTGCCGTTAGCGCCGGTTGCCTTACTTGTGTACTTCATCTTGGTACCGAGGCTTATAAGCGCGTTCCAGTTAATATCAGCAAGCTGGATTTGACTTAAGTAAGGATTGTCAAGACCAGAAAGAATCATGTTGACAAGAGGAATAATCATATCCTGAAGCGGCGCTCCGAGGAGTTCCTCAATAAGATCGCCGATAGCGAATGAGCCCTTACCGGTCAATCCTGCAATATCCGTTATAGGAGCAAGCAGATTGCTTACAAGCTGGATAAGACCATCCGAATCAAGATACATTGCTACATTCGGCAGAAGCTTTGTGAGCGAATCTATAGGATTAGCGGCAAGCTTGTTAAGGAAGGAGCTGTTTGAATCGCCGATAAGCGGATTTAAAATATCAAGTAGGAGATTATCCTTAGCCTTTGCAACGTCCTTTCTGTACTTTGCGTAGCTTGAAATGTTTGAACATTGAAGTGCCTCAAGAAGAGGAATGATTGCGCTGTTATAACCGTTTGTACCTTCAATCTTAAGGTCCTTAAGATTCTTAAGAGATTTGAAATCAAGTCTAAGCTCTGATGATCTTGAACGCTCACGGTTGCCCTCATATTCTCTGAACTTCATTCTGAGAACGCCGTCCTTCATACGATATGAGAACTTGAGCTGAATAGGAGCTTTCTTGTCGTTTGAAATCTCAACTATTTTTACTGTGTAAGGTACATTGAGCGAGCAGATTATGTTGTAAGCAGCCTCATTAATCTTAAGTGTACCTTCATTAAGAAAGATATTAAGAACATTGTAGAGAGGACGGAGAACAGCGGCAAGTGCGTTTACAAATCCCTGCTGAGCTTTTTCCGAACCGTCTTTGAAGCCCCAGTTTATATTCTTTATATTCTTCCAGCTTGAGTGAGATCTAATGGTTTTTGCAGCTGCTGTGAATGTTTTGCCGTAGCTCTTATCTGTAAGTATTTTAGCAACGTCCTTTGTGGATGTTACGATACCAAACGACTTGAGAACATTCTTGATTGTTGGATCGAGTCCGTCAAGCGCTCCGTAAAGAGCAGTAGCAATTGTGGTTACTAAGCTGTTTTTAAACAAGTTCTTATCAATAATTGCCTGAAGATTGTCACCGCCGAGGTCAACACCGAAGGAGCTGAGAAGCGGGAAGATAGCGGAAATTAATTGATCAAGGCTGTCAACACCATTGTCAGCCATCTGTTTTGTAACACCTGCCGGATAATAGAAACCGATTGCAGCCTTTTGCAGATATTGTGAGAATGTCCAGTAAGCAAGTGTAGGACTGTCTGTTGCTTCAAGGATTCTGTTAAGAAGAGATAAAATATCCTTTGCGGTAATTTTATTTTCCTTAATTAAATCAATGATTGTAGAAACTATATCCGCGCCGATAAGGTCCGCGAGAGCGGCGAGATTGCTGTTATCCAGCAATACCTCAAGCAGGTACTCAACGAAGTATACAAGAGCTCCGGCAGGAGTCTTAGCGGTGCTGAGCTTATACCAGTTAATCTGTTTAAGCGTTATTTCGGTGCTTGCGAGATAACTGTTTATAATAGGTATAAGGTTTGAACCTGAAAGAGGATATGTGTATTTACCCTTACCGAGTTTAATGTTGTTTGTGTTTGAATACTTGTTAAGCTTATTAGCAAGGTCGTTAATTACTTTTTGAAGAGTAAGTGATGTAGGTAAGAGCTCATCACTCTTTATTGCGAATATCTTACCCAGACCTTTAACCTCATTGACAAGAGGTGATATTGCACCTTTAAGAATTGATGCGATTGTTGCGCCGTGCTTGTCATCAAGGAGACCCGCTATACCCTGAATGGATTTGATAAGTGTTGTAGCCGGCTTGTTAAGGAAGAGATTTAACCATTCTGAAACCGGTTTAATGATACCGAGGAGAACCTCATCGTGGTATCCGTCCTTTGTTACCTTAAACTGAGCGGCTGTGTCAATTTTAATGCCGTTCTTTTCGCAAAGAGCGTTGAGAATAGGTGAAACGACTGTGCCGTACCAGTTAGTGTCAATCAAAATAACACTAAGTATTGATGTAACAAGTCTTAATGAAGCCGCAAGACCGTCATAGAAAGCATCCTTATCGCCTGCTTTGATACCCCAGTCAAGCTTAATCTTGTAATCGCCTCTTGATGTTTGAGCGGCTGCGTTATGCCAGCAGTTGTAGTCTGCGAGCTTTTTCTGAACCTTATCGTATCCGTCAAGTCTTATGCCGACCGCATCCGGAGAGATGAGACCCTCGATTGCTTCAACAAGCAGGTTGTACTGAGCTTTCTTTCCGTTGTCAAGAGTATAAGTGTCATAGAAATCAGAAAGGAGATTTTCAACAATATTTTCAATTAACAGGAAGGTTTCAACAACAAGACCCGTAAGGGAGTCGTTTGTATAAACTTTCTTGGCATTTACATTACCCTTTGAATCAGGTTTATGTGTTTCGGAGCCTGTGATATAAAATACATATGAATTGAAAACTTTACCAAGCTCTGTATAACAATCGTTGCCGAGATAGTTTGAGAAGAAAGTAACTATACCTGCGAAAATATTAGTGGTATCGTTTAATTTGAATCCGTTAAGACTGCTGTCTGAAAGGAGAGATGAAATCATCTTATCGAGATTATTGATAAGATCTGTTGTATTGCTTAATTCAGCTTTTGTGTAATTGCTCTTGTCAGCGGCGGGAGTCTTGGCTGCCTTCGGCTTGTAAACAGGACTCTTATTTGAGCTGTTACTGCTTGAGGAGCTGTTGCCGTTTCCGCTGCCGTTATCCTTGCCGAAATTATTAACAAGATTCTCAATCGCGGTTATCAGAGTTTTTATATTTGAAAGCAAGAAATAAGCATTATCCTTTGAAAGACCTGTAAATCCGTTATCGCGCTTTTCAAATGTGAATGAGAATTTGCTGTTTCGGTCAACCTGGAACACACCGTTAATAACGTCGGTGATGATACTTGTTTTACCGAAACCGCCGAGTGCGGCAAGAAGGTTGCTTATAATAGGTATAGACTGAGTAATTTTATTATCAGTTGAGATGGTGTTATTTACAAGGCTGATTACAGCGTTAATCCAGTCGTTGACAAATATATCGGCGAAACAATCAAGAATGTCAACCGATCTGTCGCTCTTGTCGCTTCCCGCGAATGATTTGAATTTTTCAAGTGAAGCGTTTCTTGTATAACCACTGTCATTTGTAAATATTTTTCCGTCATAGCAGTATACCCATGCGTTTTTATCAACGCTGTATTTATCTGCCGCCAGATTTTCCATGAGGTCAAACAACTGAGGAATAGCAACGAAAATGTTGTTAAGACCTTTGCTCTCAGTTTTAAAGTTTGCGTCTGAAGGCTCACACTTAATCTGGTCTCTGAGTTCGGGAGTATTTACATATGTGTCAACAGCATTTGTAAAGAGTGTGGCGATCTCGGTAATAACCTCGCCTAACGCCTTGCCTGTTGTTTCATTTTTAAGAGCATTAGAAAGTATTTTTTCAAGGTCGGAAACTTCAGCGTCGCGCAGAGCCTTGTCGGCAACATAAATACCTGTAAGACGAGGAACGCTGCTTTCGTATGTGAATGAACAATTAAATGCAACATCAGGATAATCATTAGTAAACGCTTCTGCATTGCTGTATGATTTATCCATATATAAGTATGATGTGATTTTGTCATCAACAATTACTGCTTTGAGAGGATTACCTTCCGTATCAACAACAGTATAGTTTTTAAAGTCGTTTACTTTAAGATCGGCAATATTAAAGTTCTTTACAATAAGATCGCTGCCGCTGTACTCTTTGAAAGTAACTGTTTCCTGGTCATAGTACTCAATGCCCTCTGACTCTTTACCGTATAATAACCAGTGCATTAAGTCGGGAAGAAGCTCGTTCAGATCCCAGCGGAGCTGGTCAATACCGATATAAGAGCCAACCTCTTTTGTTGCAGTAGCAAGTAATCCCTGCTGAAGCACACTGTAAAGAAGGCCTTTATCTTCGTTATTATTGAATATTACAGGCTCAACAAGCTCGTCAATAAGTACAACCAGTATGGGCATCAGCTCAAAGAGCGTTGCAACAGGAGAATCAACAAGTCTTGCCCATATATCCTTAAGAGCGGCGTTGAGCTCAACAGGTGTTTCAAGAAAGCTATTGAGAATATCGGTTACGGATTTGCCCATAAGGTCCATATCCAAAATCTCAAGAACTTTATCGTTCAGTATAGTGTTGAGAAGATCTGTACCCACCTGACCTATAAGGTCGTAATCGCCGTTGAGAATAGCCTCCTGCTCCGGAGTGAGAACAACTTTTATGTCTCCTCCTGATTCGGCAACTATAGCAGCTAAATCATTTTCAACCAGCTCGTCTATGTTAATAAGCTCATCAATTTTTGTTACATTTGATGCTTCCAATGAATTAATTCCGGCGAGCTGTGCAATAATCTTGGTATAACCGTAATTTTCAGCCTCGGCAAAATAACCATTTATTGTCAGCGGCTGAATATTTCCTTTTTCGTCTCTACCGTTTTTAGAACCGATTTGCGGATCGAAATTCAAAATTAAAAGGTGTTCGTTACCAGCCTCGTCTTTATTGCTTCTGGTATAAAAAGATACGGCTTTTATACGCTTGGTTATGGTTTTGAACCGCGTATCTTTAACAAGTTCATTATAAACTTCTGTCGGTAAAATCATACCCTGGATTTTTCCGTCTACAACATCCTGAGCCATTTCGTCATAGTTTGAATATTCTTGAATTTTAGCTGTGATGTTAATAGCGGTGTAAGCGTCCATTGCTTTAGGGTCAACCTCTGCGTTTACAAGACCGACAGTTCCTTTTCTAAGCGTAGTCGCAGACATTTTAGAAAGACCTACGGCTCTGTACTCAACGCTGTCATATTGCGGGCTTCTATCAGCTGCTTCACCCAAAAAAGCTTTAAAAACGCCGAGACGATGGTTATTTGCTTCCGATGCAGTTTGAGCATTAATCATTTTAAGATATTCGGTAACAACCGTATCTTTAAGGACTGACGGCATAACCGCAGATGTTTGATCGCCGCTTTTATCATTAAATGAAACGCTCTCTCCGTTATAATAAGAAACCAAATTGTTGGAAGTTCCTCTGATGGAAGCTAAAACAGAAGCCATATCCGCAAGCTGTTCATCTGTGAGGACGCAATCCTTTGTACCCCATCCCTCAGGCATCAGATCGGCAACCTTACGGTCAATTTCAGCGGCATCTTTAACGTATCCTTTATCTATCGCGTATCCCTTAATAATTTCAAGATAGTAGGGACCGTCATACGCGTAGAGTTCGCCGCCCTTTATGATTTGATTATAAAACGCGGTTACCGCGCATCGCTCTGCCATAGATTTAGCCTGCTCGGAATTTTCGCTGAGGCTTTTATAAAACTCATCAACAGAGATACCTGCGTCATCTGCAGCGGCTTTTACAAGCAGCGAAACGCAATTATCGGGAGTAATACCTTCCGTAATATTATAGTTAGCTTCTCCTTTGCCGAAGAAATCGCCTTTGCCGTTGAAAGTAATCTTTGCTCCTGACAAATTTATATAATTATAGTATATCGAAAGATAGACATAACTTTGATTAGCCGTAAAAATATGATATATAACTTTGGCGGGGGAATCAAACTTCACATCAGCATATTTTTCAAAAAGAGGGCCGTAAATTTTATACAACTCCTCAAAAACGGCCAGTTCCTCATCTGAGACATTCTCATATGTAGTCTTTCCGTCAACTGTTGAAGGCTTGAAAAACTGTTCAAGATCATACAGGGACGCTGTCGAATAATTCCCATAACGCTTAGCAACTGTTTCGGCAGTTACTATGTAGGATTCTTTTTTAGCGTATTCCTGTTCATATAGGTCTGCAAGCGGAAGGAGCTTGTCGCGCCATTCCTCAAGTGTTTTCTTTGACTCACCGTCTAACTTGTCTGCATATTTGATACAGAGCATCAGAAGTGTGTAATATGACATATCTGCGTCTCTGCCGTCCAGATAGTTATAATTATCAAGAAAACTTTCATCATTAAGGTTATTAATCTTGTCGTTATAGTATTCTTGGTAAAAATAAGTCAAAAAATCTTTCTTACTTGTTTTTTCCAACGTGTTAAGCAGTACCGGTTGAAGAGCACCGAGAATCTCAGGAAGAGTAACATTGTCTGCAATATTCTTCTTTTCCTGGTCGGTAAGCTTATCTGCGGACTTGCCTAATTCTTTGGCATGCTTTTCATAGATCGGATTAGCTATGAGGTCAATGCCCATAAGAACAGAGGGCAGATATTCGTCTGCCAAATCGTTTAGAGCATTAAAGGCATCTTCTGCCTCGCTCGAGGTTGACCATATGCTGTTCCTGTTGTCCTGCGCAAAAGCAGTAAATCCAACGGAACAGGTAGTGACAACCATAACTACCGCTAAGAAAAAGCTAAGTAGTTTTTTGCTCGTTTTCATATAAATCTCTCCTTTTACCATATGATTTAACGAACTTGCCGTTTAAATTTACACGCGTAAAATTATTCCCGAAAAAACAGAATGTTAACAGATTGTTCACAAAATGTCGATTTTTGGGCGCAATATCCCACGCGCGTACGAACAAATACAATTTATTTATACCAAATAATAGAACACAAGTCAACACTTTTTTTATTTTTTGAACAAATTGTTAATTTTTCTATAATTTTCTAAAAGTAGCTTATCGTATAATAATCAACAATTGTATATAAAATTGCCGGAAGAAAGGCTTGAATAAACAAACATATGTTCCAAAAAAAAGAGCAAAAAATGTAAATTATTTTTACTTTACATATGAAAATCGGGAGTAAAGGATTAGACCTTGACACAGACAATTTTTCCATGTAACTGTAAATTTTTTGTAAACAATTTATAAACTAAACATTAAATATTTGTGAAAAACCAACAAATTCTCAACGTTTTTTCAGACATTTTGCCAAATTTGTTTTATATTTTTGTGACTTATTGACTTTTGCTGAAAAATATGTGATAATCATTTTGTGTTTATAGAGCGTTTTTGCGCTTATTTCGGAATCGGCAAATTAATTGAGGGTTATTTTGCTACATTCTAATTCAGATTGCCTGATGGTCAGAGGATGTTTTCCTAAATATGGGCAAGCGCTTTTACACTAAAACTATTCTAAATTACCAAAAAATAGGAGGTAAAAAGTATACAATGAAAACAAAAGCAAAACGATTTTCTCATAAACTGTTAGCTTTGCTGCTTGCCATTATTATGGGAATGACATGCTTTACGGGTGTTCTTAATGCTTTTGCTGCTACAGAGGATTATACTGATGAAAACATTGAGTATAACGACCTTGCTTGGAGCGTTCTTTCCGATGAGCAGATGGCAACGGCTCTTCTTGACTATGCCGATAGAATGCTCGCTGATTTCGGTCCGCAGATTGATAAGCTTTTAAAGGGCGCGCTTCCTTCAAGCGGATTGTATTTTTATGACGCTTCAAAACGAGAAATCGGCATAAACGCTGCGGGTATTATCAAGGCAAATGTCAAGGTCTATACTCATAGCGTTGACGAAATTATGGAAACGATTGAAAGTCTTGCAAGCGTAATTGACAGCTACGGCAGTTTTCTCGGTGACGCGGGTAACATTCAGCTCAGTTCTACCAACGGTATGAGAAGATCGAATACTTCGTCCTGCGATATTATAAGAGGCGTTCTTGCTATACTGCAAAAGAATTCAGCCGACTATAATGGTAAGGACGTTATCGGTCAGTTCCTTCGCGGAGGTTTCAGTCTCGGTACGGTAGGCAGCCTTGCTAACCTTGACATTTATTCAATGCTCGGCGGTGCGCTTAATCTTGACAACGGCTATCAGTCGAACTTTGTTTACAATCTTGTAAAGTCACTTCTCTTTAACAATACTAATTGGTTTACAGAGGATGAAAAGATTGCTTACAACGGCGGCGGTCAGAACTCAAGCGGTAATCAAATTGATGCCAAGACATTCGTTTTTGACGATGTTCTTCTTGAGAAGATGACAACCGAACTTCTTGATAAGATTAAGATTAATGTTACATATCCCGACGGCACAAGCTCAGAATCCAGAAAAAAGCTTATTGATGCTAAAATGGCTTCTGACCAAATGGATTACAAGCAGGCTGCTTCCGCTCTCGGATATGATCCAAACCTTATTTATTCATCAGAAGAAGGCTATGAAGGTCATATTCTTCTCTTTGCTTACGGCAATGATAAGATTGAGCTGACAACGAATGACAGCTTATTCACTTTTGGATATCAGGCGCTCGGTATGGCATGGAAGACAGTTCTTAAGGATACAGTTAAGCTTCTTCATGTAAATACCAACGTAGACCGTGGTCACGGTAGCAATTTTGATAATGTATATTATTATTGGGCAACTGACAGCAAAAATCCGGGTATCCCGGGCGGTTGGGACAAAAACAACCTTGCGCAAATGTATTCACAGGATAACATTAACGCGTGGGCTGAAGCTGAGTATGAGGCATACGGCGCTAAAAGTCCTGATGAATTCTTAAGTTGGGTTAAGAACAACTATGAATTTGACCGTACTGTTGCCGAAGGCGCAGAAGGCAAATGGTCTGATATTGATGAGACTACTCTCTTCAACAAAATCAGATACAGCCCTCTTGCAGACTACGGTTTCAATATGCAGACAGGTCCTATCAACCTTTACTTTATGCAGATGGGTACCGATAACCTTGATAAATTCTTTGAGGGTTATTCAAATTACTCTTCACTCGTTGCAGGTTTAAATGACTGCCTTGTTGCAGCTGTTAAGGATATTTTTGTTGACAGAGACAATATATATAAAGACGCAGTCGGCGATACTCATGTTCCTGCAATGGCAACTGTAAATCCGTCTACAATAGATTCTGAAGCTATTACATCTATTACTAATACTCTTGTTGCTAATGCTCTTAAGATTGTTCAGTATACCGCTGATACAACGGATAAGAACATTCTTAACGGTTTCTATAAGGCTAAGGGTAACGGAACACAGCTTTCCGAATCAAATCTTGAGGAAGCAATGACTCCGCTGCTCATCGCTTGCATCGGACAGATTAATCTCGGCCCGGGTAAGCTTGAGAGAGTTATCCATCCTGCTGACTGGGATAAATGTAAGGACGCAGAGGCAGTAATTTTTGTATGCTTAAGAGAATATCTCTCATACATTCTTCCTGAGAAAAATTACAATGACCTTGTAACAATCGATACGGAAATTCATGCTACTTTAAACGATGCAATTCTTCCGATGGCTCGTGACGCCGTTACTTATGTAATGCAGGGTTATGTTCCGGTTTCGGATAAATCCGGCGAAAGATGGCAGGTTGAGAAAAGAGATGTCAGTGATGAAAATACACTCTTTGATCTTCTCAACTCGGTAATCTGCTATTACGGCAATGATTACGATATGGCTAATAGCGACGACAGAGCTATGGGCGTTGCGTCACTTCTCGGTATTTGCGGCAAGGACGGTAACAGCCTTGTCAATACAAGCAACAGCATTTGGCAAAACATTGACCTTGTTGCCAACAAGCTTTTACCTGTAGCAGGTACTCTTCAGGGCACAGGCTACGGAAAATTCAATTCTGAAAAGCTCATTTATAAGGATATAATTGAAGGCGCTCTTAATATTAGCGACACTCACGACGGCACTAATATGTGCGGAGTATCAAACTTCATTTATCAGCTGCTTTCAATAATCTCTGCTGAGCCTATTCAGACGACTCCGATTGTAACGACAGTTTATAATCTTGTAAAAGATTTACTTAACGGCCTTTTAGGCGCTCGTTATGACGGCCAGTCATTTACCGCTCCTGTTCCTGACGCAACAACAAAACATCCGTTTGATGATGTTGTTCAGAAGGATGTTCTCGTTGGTACAAACGGAGACAATATCGGCGTTCTGCAGAAACTGATTTGCAATTTCGTTGAGTTCACCGGTTATGGTACTTCAGGTTTAAAGACATATCCTGACTCAGTTCTGAGGGGACTTATGTTTGCGCTCCAGGCGGTAAACAGCTTTATTCCTGATGCAATCAACAATGTTTCTGAGCATGCGCTGAAGATGGCAACTGCTGAATTTGAGAGTCCTTCAATACAGGGTTGTCAGTCTGGTAATACTTATCAAGGCAATGTAATTGTTACTAACAATGTAACAGGTATTAATAACGCGTATGTTGACGGAATGACCGATTCGGTTGAGCAGCTTTCACGTTATTACATTTCGATAACAGCTGCGGAAATCACGGGAACTTCAGGTGACGCAAGCGTTCAGGAGCCTGATTCAGAAACTCTTATTGCTCCGGGCGAGTCTTTGGCGCTTACGACATCAACAATTTACACTCCCGCGAGTGATGCGGATCCGACTTCATCATATGAGGTAACTATCACATATGACATCACGGACGTGAATGGCGATATTATCCATTCCGATCTTAAGGCAACTGCTTACCAGTATCTGACAGGCGCTAAGTCATGGCAGGAGATAGTATATCCTTCTGACAGAAACGGTATGCTTAATGAAGGTCTTGAGAATAATTCCGCAGGTAAAACAATGAATGTACAAGGCTATAACGCATACACAACGTCTAATTTTGCTGACGGCAAGATTAACTGCGGTTATCCTGAATATATAGTTCTTGCAACATCTGATCTCGGCGCTGTTGCCAACTATCAGATAAGATTCAGAAATACTACTAATAGCACATTCGGTTCGGATAAATCAATCGACGGTCTGTTCTATTATGACGAAAAGACAGTTCATGATGATATGACCAACGGTAATGTACAGGTAGGCAACTTAAACGCTATTCCTGTATGGGATAAGGCTACAGGCGACCTTCTTAGAAAAGAGCTTTATGACTATTCTGTAGATAACGGCCAGACATGGAACCGTGGTGACAATAACTCCGGTTATGATGAAAACAGAATAGGTGAAATCTTTAACGGACTTCAGGATGAGCAGAAGGCTCAGTTTAAGCAGAGAGACCATGTAGCTTATACTCTTGAAGAGGCTAAGGCAGCTGGTATACTTCAGGCTTATCATCAGAACGCCGGCGGCGTTTATGAATATATGTATATGAAGACCGGCAGCGGTACAAATTATGATACAACCCTTTCACAGATTTCTATGAGAGGTCCGGCGGACGGTTTCTATATCAACTTTGGTAAAATTACTGTTTCTAAGGGTAAATCAATGTATGCCCAGTTCTGTAAGTATGACGGTTCAACTCCTGTTCAGGCAGGCGAGTATCCTGTAAATATTTGCCTTTACAACTCAACAGGTTCTGGATTTATTGATAAGTGTAAGCTTGTTATCGGCGATAATGCTGCTGCTGACGCGCTTGATACCAAGTATAATGAGCTTACTGAACTTATGGCAAACTACAGAGAAAGCGACTTCACAGATCCGGAAGTTTATACTCAGGCAAAAGAGGCTCTCTTAGCATCACTTGCCGCTCAGTCAACAGTGCTTACTCCGGATACTGCTAAGCAGATTTCAGACAAGACTGTTCTTACTGCGACAACAAGTGTTGTTGCTACAGAATACGGCGACAGAGCGTTCCAGCCGTACACCTCAAATGATGACGGTGTAACAACATCACCGGCTGATATGCCTGTAGGTGTTAAGGCAGACGCTTACCTCGGCGGTTCAACAGTTAACGGCGTAACATACGGCGGTGTCAAAGGCGTTTACTATTTCGACGCTAACTGCACAATGCCTATCTACTCAAATGTACCTCTTACATCAGCTGATGTACAGGACGGTAAGGATAAGGCAGGTATCGCGGTAATCGAGGGTACCGGAGAAGATGTAGGAAAATACTGGCTTAGAAACGCTCCTCATTATGAGACAGAGTGGGATACTGAAACATACGGTGCTCCATGGGCTAAGCCTACAGAAAAACAGGCTCAGGACGGCAACGGCGCTCTCCTCTATGAGCAGGTACAGTATGTATATCGTGATTCTAACTCAAATAAGGTTAACTCTGACAGAGATTGGAAGGCTAAGTTCCCTGTAACCACATACGCTCTTGTTCCTAATGACGGACGTGGTGAGGATAACCGTGGTACAATCTCACAGGCTAACGATCATCTCCAGTATGTAATTGAGCATGTATACGAATCAGTTAATACATCAATCGCTCAGGACATTTTTGAACAGGTATCACTTGTCAGAAACGGTATGAACGTCAATAACTTTGATGTTATTACCTATAACAAGATGGTAAATCTTGCAAAACGTGCTGAGGGTAAGTATACATTGATAATTGAGTATAATGCTCAGGAACCTGTTATTGATGAATCATCAGGTCAGCCTCAGGTTGGTGATGATGGTGTTGTACAGACTCAGACAGTGTCTAAGACTGATAAGGTTCCGTTTAGTGAATATAACGGATATAAGAATAATCCTAATATTGAAATTACAGACGTTAAAACTGAATCAACACTTTCTTCTGTTCAGGTTGAGGAATATGTAAGACTCTTTGACTTCTACATGGGCAAGGTTGTTGAGCGCGGTTATAACGGTACACAGCTTGAGGCAGAGATTGAGTGTGCATCAGGCAACACTTATGACAACCTCAAAGCAACTCCTGCTACATATAGCGAGTCAGGCGATATTTCTACACCTGCAAAGGTAGAGAAGGGTCCTTCAGCCGCTGACGCTAAGTTCGGTAAATGGGCTGAGGACGGAACTCTTGTAAATGAGGGTGAAGTAGTTTATACAGAAGAGTCATGGAACGCTTATGTAACAGCTCTTGCCGCTGCGGTTGATATTGCCGCAACAGGTAACGGCGCTTATGCTCATAAGGAAAGAAATTACTTTGATGCCGCTGCCGAAGATTATACAGATCAGGTAACAGATTGTTACACAGCTGACACAAATCTCCAGAAAGCAGAAATTGCTCTTACAGAGGCAACTCCTTCAGAGGGTCATACAGTCACCGGTTCTATTGTGATTGCTAAGGATTCAACGGGAGTGTCAACAGGTCTTCCTGTATACGGCGAGTATACAGTCGCTCTGTATTCAGACGATGCAAGACAAGAGCTTGTAACTCAGGCAACATCTGTTTATAGCGCGGATGCAAAGACAAATACATTCGAGCTTACTGGCGTTGCTCCCGGCACTTACTATGCTAAGGTTACATCAACATATTCTATTGAGCGCAAGGATATTACTGTAATTGTCGGTGACAGTGATGTTGCAGACGCTGTAATTCCTGTAGTACCATGTGACTTTAACACAGATACAGGTGTTACAGCAGAGGATGCAAAGGTTGTTTATTCAGTCGCTACATCTAGCGGTGACCTTGCTGCATATTGTGACCTTAATGGTGATGGTGGTGTAACTGCTGATGATGCTAAGGTTGTATTGGCATTCGCAGCAGGAAGCATTTTACCTGAACTTACAATCCAGTAATCAATAATTAATCAATGTGCTGAGCCTTTAATTAGGCTTGGCACGTTGGTGCCTTATTTAATTCGGATATAATTGATGATTACCGATTAACTTGGTGTGTCATATATCTTGAAGAATAACTTGATAATTATTGATTACCGTGATAATTGAGTATGAAATCAATCTATTATATCAATAGTTTAATATAAAATTATATTATAATATTATAATATAATCTGCAGTCAGCTTTTAAGACTGTAGTTTATTGTCAAAAAAGAAGGAGAATTCCGTAAAAAAGGAGGTTGAGTTGTGAATTCTAAAATAAAAAACGATAAAAGTATTCTTATCGGTATTTTAGTTTTTGTATCAACCATGCTGGTTTTTATCAGTATTCCATTAGTGTCTTACGCGCAAACAGGCACTTTGGGCGGGGAATCTCCGGAAATTTATTGCACATATGCGCAAGACGGTGTTGCAGTCGACGGCAACAAATTAACCGCCGGCACATATGATGTAAATTTTATGTTGTCAGATATGAGCGCAGTATCGGTGTTTGAGGTTACGGCAACCTATGATACGGAGCAGGTAAGTATTGAATCTACTCCGACGGCGCTGATTTCAGATGATACTGATTCAGGGTTTGAAAGTATGGGTTATATCCTTTCAGACGGCAATATAGTCTTCGGCTTTGTTTCCACAAACGAGGATTGTTCCCCTATTAATGTGAAAAAGCAGGTTATTGCGACGGTAAAGATGACCTTTGCTTCTGATTGCGACGCTGGGGATTATATTACAGTATCTCAAAATCCAAATCTGACTTTTGCGCAGGCTGATTACGGCGACGGATATGATGACGAATATTCTTTAACCGACAGCTTTGACGGTTACAACGGTACACTTTATCCGATGACTTGTGATGTTACTCCAATATTCGGATTTGATGTAAGCGGTGAGCTTGTTATTATGACCGATTCAAACGGCTCAACAAACAATCTGCCTGTTTACGGCGAGTATACTGTTGACGTCTATGCGGATTCGGACAGATCCGATTTAGTTACATCGGTAACCTCTGTTTATGATTCCGCGGAAAATAAAAATGCATTTAATATCGAAAATCTGATTGACGGCACATATTACGCAACTATTTCCTCAGAATATTCAATTCCGAGAAATATAACAATTATTGTTTCAAGAAATGATATTTCGGCGGGAATGATTCCTATGATTTGCTGTGAATATAATAAGGATGGCGGTGTTACATCTGAAGATGCTAAGTTAGTGTTCTCAGCAGCAGCAACAGGAAATCTTGTAAAATATTTTGATTTAAATGGAGATGGCGGTGTTACATCTGAAGATGCCAAAACTGTTTTCAAATTTGCGCTGTCGTCAAAATATGATGATTTGATTATTAAGTAAACTAATGAAAGGAAGAAATTCTAACGATGAAAAAGAGTTTTAGAAGAGCATTAGCTTGTCTTCTTGCTGTTCTTATGGTCGCTTTTTCAATGCCTTTTTCAGCTTTTGCTGATGATGTAGTCGGTGGCGATCTCCCAACTGGTTGGTGGGGCGACAATAACTATGACGCAACCACTAACGAATCGATTCCTCATGGCGAGCAGTCATATGATGGTTGGAACAGTGATTCTTACGATTTAGGTTTATCTTGGGCAGATGCAGTTTCTATGGAAAGTGATTTAGAAATGGGTTCTGATGCAAAAGATATGATGGGCAATTATAAGCCTGTACTCACTGTTACAGTAAGTGACCAGGGTGATGCTGATAATCGTATTTACAGAGAATATTATGGTTATTCGCAGGCTTATGATTATGATACTGTAAAGGCTGCAGGTCATCTTATGAACCCTGCTGACCTTCATGCAGGCGACCGTATCGCCGTAACATTTGAAATCGGCGGTTTTGATATGCTTTATTCAGGTCAGCTTAAAGGTATGATTGATACTGATTACCTTGCTTTTGCTTATTATAAGTTAAATCCAAAATCAAAAGACCAGTGGGCAAAATGCAGCGATTCACAAAAAACACAGGCATTCATCACAAGAGGTTATTCATTCTATGGTGATGCTGCTTCTGATGGCGGTGCAATGAACGCTGATCCTACAACGGGACAGTTCTATATCCCGTATATATGTAATGTTACACCGCCTGCATCTGCATATGTAGGTGCTGACCAGCGTCCGTACGGTAAGAACGGTATGGTTATCTGTACTTTAAGTTTTGAAGTTCTTCAGGACTGTGACCTTAAAAATGTAATTGATCTTACAAAAGATAAGGACAACAGCAAAACTTACCTTGTAACGCAGTTCGCTCCATATGATAAAGATCAGATGGGTGGTTCAAGCAGAAAATTCTTTACATTTGATAAAGAAGATAATAACTGGACATATGGTCTTATAGCTCTTGATTATTCAGAGTACGATAAGAAGGCTGGTCCTGATCCTGTAAAGCATGAGCACCACTATACACAGGTAAAGACTCCTGCTACATGCACAGAGGATGGTAAGATAACTTACACATGCTCAAATGAAGACGGTCTTTGTGACAATCCTGAGTACACAGTGGATGACCCTGAGGCAAAGGCTCTCGGTCACGACTATGAGTCACCTCAGTGTGAGATTACTCCGAATAATAACGGCACTAGCCATACAGTAAAGTGCGTAAGATATGAAGAGTGTCAAACTTCAACTGAGGTTACATGTACCTCTGTTCCTAACACAGAGAAGAACAAGGATGCTACATCTTGTGAGCCTAACGGCGGCGGCTGGGCAGACGCTACAAAGTGCCAGGTTTGCGGCCAGGAGCTTAATCCAGGTCACGCAACTGACCCAAAAGCACATACACCTACTCCTGATACAGAGAAGAATAAGCCTGCTACATGCGAAACTCCAGGCTGGGAAAACGCTACAAAGTGCCAGGTTTGCGGTACACAGATTGACGCAGGTAATGAAATCCCTGCTCTTCACCATGAATATACCGGTGAAGTTATACAGGGTACTGACGGTGAGCATCATCAGGTTAAGTGCACAAGATATGATCAGTGTAAGAGCACACAGGAAGTTTCATGTTCATGGCAACAGTCTGACGCCGGTTACGATGCAACATATGATGCACCGGGTAAGGCTCCTACCTTCCAATGCCAGCAGTGCGGTCAGACAAAGGGCGGCGAAGTAATTCCTGCTCTTAAGGGTTATGAGGTAACAGTTGTTCATAAGGATCTTGGTACTTCAGAGATTAACGGAACACCTGTAACAAATGAAGATGTTACACTTAATGTTAAACCTGATACAGAAATCACTCTTGTTGCTAAGCCAAATGAAGGCGTAAAATTTGTTGGCTGGATGGTTAACTCAACAATCGTATCAACTGAAGAAACATTTAAGCCTCAAGTTATTGCTAATACAACATATGAGCCTGTATTCCAGGAGGACGATGAGAGTGCTGAATTTACTGTTGTATTTACAGATATGTACGGCAACATTTTCGATACTCAGACTGTAAATTCAGGTTCTGAAATCAAAGTTCCTGAAGGTCCTGTTATTGCCGGATACACATTTAAGGGCTGGTCAATGACAAATGAAGATATTGCCGCTCTTTCATCTGCCGCAACAATTCAGGCTAAATACGACAGAATCGTTGAGAACACATATACTGTTACAGCAACAGGCGCAACAATCACAACACCTTACTCATCAACAACCGATAAAAATACAGGTATCGGTTATGATACCAAGGTAACAGTTCACGCTGACGGCGCAACAGTTTGGAAGATTGACGATGCTATTGTTGGTTACGGCGATACTTACACCTTCTATGTAGGTTCTGATGTTGAGCTTACATTTGAAAAGGGTGTTGTAACAGAGACACCTGTAGTAGCTGCTGTTTCAACCAGCAAGATTGGCTCAGAAGGTAAGTATAAGGCATCATTCCTTGCATCACGTAAATTAGTTGACGGTTACACATATGTAAATGCCGGATTCATTTACGGTATTGATGTAGAGAAAGCTGTTGACGAGCTTACTCTTGCTGATGTTAATCAGAAGACAATCAGAGCTTACTACTGCGCTACAGATTCAGAGCAGTTTGCTTTGAATGTTGGACGTATTGAGCAAACAGGTAAGATTTCCGCAAGAGCATTCCTTGCATATACTGAAGGCGATGGCGAGGACGGAACTAAGATTGTTTACGCTACGTTTGATGATTTCTCATATTAATTCTTAGAGAAGGAGGACTTTAATATGAAAGAACTTTATACAAAGCCTGTCTCTGAGATTGAAGAGTTCAAGACTGTTGATGTTATCACAACAAGTATTGAACAAGGCATTCCTGGTGGCGGAGAAGGCTGGTTCTAAAAATCAGCCAAATGCGGAAGGGACGGCAGAAATGCCGTCCCTTTTTCATAAGTTAAAAATCAAAAAGGACACGATGTTTTATCGTGTCCTTTTGCTGTTTATTATCCGGTTTATTGCGGCGTATCTTCATCAGCTTTTATGTCGCTTGAACTTTTATTATAAATATAGTCAATTAGCATATCCTTATTTTCTTTTGTGTCAATAGCTATCACGCTGTTTCCGCGAATTGTTTCATAGCTCCACGTTCCCTCAAAAGGAACCTTTGTCTGACACATATCGCCTGTAATACAGATTCCTGCCTGCATCGCGAGCTTTATCAGCTCACCCTTACTCAAATCTGTTTCAATATAAGGCGCGGATTTGAACGCCATTTTGTATAGTCTGAACGGATTTGAATGTTTTGCGCTGTCGAGGATAGCGCTCATAACCGTGCGCTGTCTTTCAGTTCTGACAAAATCGGTGTCGATTTTTCTTATTCTGCAATAGGCAAGAGCCTGCTCGCCCGAAAGCTTGTACTTCCCTTTATCAAGAGTAACCCCGCCGTACCTGTTCGGGTGGCTTGTTACCTCTTCCGCCTCTGCCTTGGTAACGTCTACCTCAACACCGCCAAGACTGTCAACAAGTACCTTAAACATTTCAAAGTCAACAACAGCGTACCCGTCAATATCAACGCCGAAATTGTACTCTATCGCGTCAACAACGCCATGGTATCCGCCGGAGGAGCAGGCGGCGTTGAGCCTTTGCTCATAGTCAAGCGCCGGAATATACACCCACGTATCACGTAAAAACGAAACGAGCTTAATGCAACGGTGTTTCATATCAAGTGACACAAGCATCATTGTGTCGGAACGCGTTTCACTGGCATTTTCCCCCGCTCTTGCGTCAACGCCAAGCAGTAAAATATTTTTTACCATTGCACCGCTTTCAAGAGAATCGGCGGCAACATACTTGTTTTCCTGCTTATCGTTATAGTTTACTCTGCCCATAACCGCCGTAACACCGCCGACCATAATGAGTATAAGCACTATAATAAATATCAGTATTCTTTTTCCGAGTGACAGCCGTAATTTCGGCCTTTTCCCGTTAGGCTTTGGGGGGCGTTCTCTTTTACCGCCGGTTTGTTTAGAATGTTCTTGTCTGTCAAAACCTGCGCTTTGTATAAAATCATCAGCCGTTTCACTTCTGAAACGCTGCGGGGGTTCAAGGTCATCGGTTGCAGGGCGCTGTGAAAAATCGTTGCAGGGATTGATACCGCCCTGCCTTTTCTGATTATCACGCACAACATTGTCACTGCGTTCTCTGTTATTAAAATTCAAATCAACGGGATTATACCCATAATAATTCTCATTTTCGGGAACTGTTCTGTCCGCGTCATAATTGCGGTTCCTTTTTTCAGGGTTAAAGCCTTCATTTTCAAAACGGGGCATCACATCACCTCCACAGAAATCTTACTACATATCATTATTAATTTCAACCGTCATTTTGTAAATTATGTTGACATCGGGATTAAGTTGACATAAAATATATATGCGAGTTGACTTGGTAATTGCGTATTGCTTGGCAATATGAGGAAAGTCCGAGCAGCACAGAGCAGGATAACGGCTAACAGCCGCCGAGGGTGACCTTAGGGAAAGTGCAACAGAAATATACCGCCTCTCATTGAGGTAAGGGTGGAAAGGCGAGGCAAGAGCTCACCGAGGAAGTGGAGACATTTCCTGCCATGTAAACCCTATCCGCTGCAACATCGACTAAAGGGTTGTTTGCTCGACACATAACTTTGAAGGATGGCTGGAGCGCGGGAGCAATTCCGCGTCGAGATAGATAATTGCCCACGACAGAACTCGGCTTATTGTCAACTCGCGTTTTGTTTATATTTATATTATTGTTAAAGAGGTAAGAAAAATGCTTGTAAATATGCGTGACCTTCTCGCAGACGCGCAGGATGGCGATTATGCAGTCGGTTCATTTTCTGTAGCTAATATGGAAATGGTTTTAGGCGTTCTCAAGGCGGCAAAGGAGCTTAACGCACCTGTAATTCTTCAGATTGCGGAGGTAAGATTAAAGCAAAGTCCGCTTGAGGTTATCGGGCCTTTAATGGTTGCGGCCGCTGAAAATGCCGACACTCCTGTTGCCGTTCACTTTGACCACGGCAAAACTCTTGAAAAAATCGGTCAGGCGCTTGAATTAGGCTTTACTTCTGTTATGTTTGACGGCTCGCACCTTGAACTTGATGAAAATATTGAAATGACTAAAAAGGTTATGGCAATGGCGCAGGAATATGATGCGGCTGTTGAGGCGGAAATAGGATGCGTCGGCGGCTCTGAGGACGGCTCTGAAGATATTGCAATCAACTGCACAAAGGTTGAAGACGCTGTTCGCTTTGAGACTGAAACCAAAGTAGACGCGCTCGCAATCGCTATCGGCAACGCTCACGGTAATTACAAGAGCGCTCCTAAGCTAAGATTCGATATTCTTGAACAAGTTGAGAAGAATACGGACCTGCCCCTTGTTCTTCACGGCGGAACAGGCATTACCCCCGATGATTTTGTAAAATGCTCGCACACTGGTATTAAAAAAATAAATATTGCTACCGCAACCTTTGATATGGTTGAAAACACGGTGCGTAAGTGCTATAATGATGGCAGTATTAACGGTTACTATGATTTGCAGGCTGCTGAGGTTGAGGGTGCATATCAGAATGCTAAAAAGCATATTCTCATTTTCGGCACCGATAACAAAGCATAAATACGAGAGGTAAAAATTATGAAATATATTGAATTTGATATGACTAAACCGCTTGATTTTATTCCTATCGGCAGAATTGCTATTGACTTTAACCCGACTGATATGTATATGCCGCTCAGTCAGTCGTCAAATTTTAACAAGTATGTCGGCGGCTCGCCCGCAAATATTGCCGTAGGTCTTGCAAGGCTTGGCTGTAAGGTCGGCTTTTGCGGATGTGTGAGCAACGACCAGTTCGGTGATTTTGTTGTGGATTATTTTGAAAAAGAGGGCATTGACACAAGTCAGATTACGAGGGCTAAAAACGGCGAATGTCTCGGTCTGACATTTACCGAAATTCTCTCTAAAGAAAAGTCATCTATCCTTATGTATCGTGACAATGTTGCCGATTTCTGCATGGCGCCGGAGGATATTAAGGAGGACTATATAGCGTCCGCAAAAGCTATTGTTATCAGCGGTACTGCGCTCGCAAAATCTCCGTCGCGTGAGGCTTGTCTAAAAGCAATGATGCTCGCAAAGAAAAACAATGTAAGAATTGTTTTTGATATTGACTACCGTGAATATACATGGACCTCTAAGGATGAGATAGCGGTATACTACAGCCTTGTTGCGCAGAATGCAGATATTATTATGGGCTCAAGAGAGGAATTTGATTTGACAGAGGGCATTGTCGGCGTTAAGGAGTCCGACCCCGAATCTGCTAAGTACTGGCAGTCGTTCGGCGCGTCAATCTGTGTAATTAAGCACGGCAAGGAAGGCTCAACCGCATATACAAATGACGGTAAATTTTACTCAATCAAGCCGTTTCCCGCCGTTAAGCTCAAGGGCTTTGGCGGAGGCGACGGATACGGTTCGTCATTCCTTTACAGTCTTCTTCAGGGCAAGGAAATTATTGAGTGCCTTGAGTTCGGCTCAGCGTCAGCGTCAATTCTTATCTCCGCTCATTCCTGCTCGGACGCAATGCCTTCCGCTAAGCAGGTGGAGGACTTTATAAAAAAGAGCAAGGAAGAATACGGCGAAATGGTCGCAAGAGTTTAAATATTTCTTTTCGGTGAATATCTTTGCCGGCAACATAGCTAATTTTATGTTGTTATATATTTTTAATAGACAAACAGCTGTTCTTATGTCTGTTGACTTATTTGGCATAATATGGTATAATTTATACCGTATTGAGGGAGTAGTTCCACGCAATTTTTACATAGTGTGAATTAAATCAACAACATGCCTTACGGCTGGTTTAGTTTTAAAGAATGAGACTCGTACATAGTGAAAATACTATGTGCGAGTTATTTTTATAAACTCAAAAGGAGAATTTCAATGAAGGAATATTTGAAAAATTGTGAAGATGTATTGACCGAAGTCGGCTCAAACGAGAACGGTCTAACGTCATCAGAAGCTGCTTCAAGACTTGAAAAGAACGGCAAAAACAAGCTTGCTGAAGGCAAAAAAGAATCTCTTTTTCATAAATTTTTAAAGCAGCTTGCAGACCCTATGATTATCATTCTTATTGCAGCGGCGGTCATTTCCGCAATAACTGCAACGCTTGGCGGTGAAGGCGAGGGATATGCCGACGTTATAATCATTTTGGTGGTCGTTCTTATCAATGCCGTGCTTGGTGTTTATCAGGAGAGCAAGGCCGAAAAGGCGATTGAGGCTCTGCAGGAGATTGCCGCCGCTACGTCAAAAGTTATTCGCGACGGTAAGCTGACTGATATTAAGTCAGAGGATTTGGTTGTCGGTGATATTGTTGTGCTTGAAGCCGGCGACAGCGTACCTGCCGACTGCCGTATTATTTCCTGTGCCTCAATGAAGATTGAGGAGGCTGCTCTCACAGGCGAATCTGTTCCCGTAAACAAGCAGGTTGACGCTATTGATTTGGATTCAAGCGATGATGTACCGCTCGGAGACAGAAAAAATATGTGCTATATGGGGTCAAATGTCGTTTACGGACACGGTAAAGCAGTAGTTGTTGCAGCGGGTATGGACACCGAAATGGGTAAAATTGCCGATGCGCTCACGACTGCCGAAGAAGGTCAGACACCTCTGCAGATTAAACTTACTCAGCTATCCAAAATACTTTCAGTTTTAGTTCTCGGTATTTGCGTATTTATTTTTGCATTTGATATTATACGCTCGCTTATTATCGGAAATTCCGTAACCGTTAATTCGGTTCTTGATACCTTTATGGTTGCCGTTTCACTTGCAGTCGCGGCCATACCCGAGGGGCTTGCCGCTGTTGTTACAATCGTGCTTTCAATCGGTGTTACAAAAATGAGCAAGCGTAATGCGGTTATACGCCAGCTTACCGCTGTTGAAACGCTCGGCTGTACGCAGATTATCTGTTCCGATAAAACAGGTACGCTCACACAGAACAAGATGACTGTTGTTGAACACAGAGGCACTGATGAGAAACTGCTTGCCTGCGCAATGGCACTTTGCTGTGACGCCGAGCTTCAGGAGGACGGCGCGGTTAAGGGTGAACCCACGGAGGCTGCGCTTGTTGCATATGCGGCTAAGCTTGAAATGCCGAAATATGATTTGGAAAAATCTTTCCCCAGAGTTGCGGAGGCGCCGTTTGACTCAATGAGGAAGATGATGTCAACGGTCCATAAGTCTGAACACGGATATGTTCAGTATACCAAAGGCGCGCCCGATGTTGTTCTCTCACGTTGTACTGCTTATTATGAAAACGGAAACACAATTCCGATGACTGATAAAAAGAAACAGGAAATTTTATCTGCGAATAAGGAAATGGCGGACAAGGCACTTCGTGTTCTCTGCTGCGCTATGAGAGTTTATAAGGAAAAACCCACAAGCGAAGAGCCTGATGAACTCGAGCATGAATTATGCTATGTCGGGTTAACAGGTATGATTGATCCCGTAAGACCCGAAGTTGTTGACGCAATAAAGAAATGCCGTGAAGCAGGAATCAGACCGATTATGATTACAGGCGACCACAAGGACACGGCTGTCGCTATTGCCAAAGAACTTGGCGTCATTGATGATGAATCGGGCGCTATTACAGGCACAGAGCTTAATAAAATCAGCGACGATGATTTTATTAACGACATTGAAAAATACTCTGTTTATGCGCGCGTTCAGCCTGAGCATAAAGTGAGAATTGTAAAGACCTGGAAAGCTAAGAATATGATAACCGCCATGACGGGCGACGGAGTCAATGACGCGCCGTCAATCAAGAATGCCGATATAGGCGTCGGTATGGGTATAACAGGAACCGACGTAACTAAAAATGTTGCTGATATGGTGCTTGCCGACGATAATTTTGCAACAATCGTTTCAGCAGTCGAAGAGGGCAGAAGAATTTATGACAATATCAGAAATTCAATTCAGTTTTTGCTCTCGTCAAATCTTTCGGAGGTTGTTTCAATTTTCGTTGCGACCCTTATGGGCTTTGTACTGTTTGAGCCGGTGCATCTCCTTTGGATTAATCTTATAACAGATTGTTTCCCGGCTCTCGCGCTCGGACTTGAAAAGGGCGAAAGGGATATTATGAAGCGGGCTCCGCGTAATTCAAATGACGGTATTTTTGCCGGCGGAATGGGCTTTGATGTTGTTTATCAGGGGCTGATGGTTACAGGATTAACTCTTCTTGCTTATTTCTTCGGTACAAATCAGCTTGGGATTACATTAGCGACAGGCTCGCCTGAGTTTATTCATCAAAACGGTATGACAATGGCATTTTTAACGCTTGCCATGTCAGAGATTTTCCACTCCTTTAATATGCGTTCACGCCGCCAATCTATTGCAAGGATGGGAAGTATTAACTGGTATCTTATAGGCGCGATGCTGCTAAGCCTTGTGCTTTCAACCACGGTTATATATATTCCGTTTCTTGCAGACGCGTTTGACTTTGCTCATATCAGCCTGGTTGAATACGGTATTTCAATGCTTCTTGCAATATGCGTAATTCCGATTGTTGAGATTGTTAAGGCGGTACAGAGAAAATTTAATAAATAATACACGCATAAATAACAATGACCTGCTGACTTTAATCAGCAGGTCATTGTTTTTTGTATAGCTAAAAATTAAAACCGTTATATCCCCAGTGTTCAATTTCCGTATACTTTACATACGTTCTGTCAGGCGATACGCCCAGATATTTTTGAGATATGCCACACAGCCGCTTTGTTAAATCGTCATAAGCATCATCATTTGCATTACCGAATATTGCAACCTCGAACATTGCGCAAGGCTCATCGCTGCCTTTGAAATACATATTGAGTTTGTCGCTTATTTCAACCATAAGCCAGCCTTCGCTTTTGCCGGGAATGGCAGTTATTGCCGAGCCGAGTTCTGATTTAATGATGAATTTAGAGTCGGCAATGTTCTGATTTGTTTTAATTTGAATAAAAGGCATAATAATTTCTCCTTATAAATATTTTTCAATAAAGTCATCAAGTTTACGGTGATAGCCCTGTTCATCAACTCTTATGCTCTGAGCGTGCGCAGCATTTTCCACAAGGAAAAGCTCCTTTTCATTACCGCAGATTTCATAAAGCTCAACGCCCATCTTCGTAGGGACAAATGTGTCGGATGCGCCGTGAACAAACAGCATAGGCACTCTTGAATTTTTAACGGACTGACGGACGTCTGTATCATTGAGGTCAAATCCCGCAAAGAATTTGTTCATTGAGTTAAAGATTTTAAGAATACCCTTTGTGTGTCTGATACCGACGCTTTTTACCGTGCAGTCAAATTCTTCAAGGGCGTTTGTGTAAGGACAGTCCGCAATCGCAAGCTTAACCTGTTCAGGCACATTATCAACCATTTTGCATATGGTTGCGCCGCCCATTGAAACGCCGTGAATAATTATTTTGATATTCTTGCCGAATCTGCCGATAAGATAATCGAGCCAGTCGAGGCTGTCGGCGCTTTCAAAATAATCAAAACCGAGATAATTTCCGCTGCTGTTTCCGTGAGCAACATGGTCGACAGAAAGGAAGTTGTACCCCTTTTCAATATAATACCGCATGAAGTTTGCAGGGTCGCCGTTATGATTTGCGCGGTAACCGTGAGCGAAAAATACAAAAATCTTACTCTCTATTTTATTAAGAGTTAAATACCCTTTAAGCAGATCGCCGCGCCTTGAGGATATTGATACGGTTTCCGTATCCTGAGCCGCTATCCATTTCTGTTTACTTTGGTTAAAAGCAATCATATCGTCAGTTTTGCTACGGCTCGCTATTGATGAAATATAACCCAAAACGGATTTAATTTTCTTTTCCCTTGCCATAACATCCATATAACCGTGAACTGCTATTTCGCTTACAAGGCAGGCAGTTACGGCAACACTCGCGGCAAGTATTTTTTTATTCATTTCGGTATTTTACTCTCCCTTATTTACCGATTTTAATACCTCTTTCCTCTCTCTGCTGAGCGAGCTCCTTTTCCATTTTTTCTTTGAAGTCGCCTGTAAGATTATAGAAGAACATAGGAATGACGCAGACAAGAAGAGAAAACGCGGGGATAAGTGATACAATGCTGAACATACCTGTTCTAACGGTTTCGCTCATATTAAGAGGATTAACTGTTTCGTTTGCGCTGAATAAAGATACGTCCAGATCAACAATAATATACATTAAAATTATGAACGATGTGCTTAGGGCATTTCCGAATTTGTTTACAAAGCTCTGGATAGCTGAACCCATACCTGTCAGACGAGTGCCTGTTTTCCATTCCATATAATCAAGGCAGTCGCCTATCATAGCGGACGCGCATACGTTAATTGCGCCGCAGGGAATAATTGAAAGAATGAGACAAGGCATACAAGCCCAGAAATTATCATATCCTATAAACCACATTGCAAAGCTTGCGGCCGAACCGATTAAAGATGTAACAATAATGATTTGCTTGTAACTGAATTTTTTAATAAGCGGTGTTACGGCGAGCATTGCGCCCATCATACCCACAGCCGCGCATGCTGAAAATAATGTAGATACCGTTGAAATGTTTGACTGAAGCGCGTTTTCGGTATCGGCAGGGGATAATCCTGTTAAATCCCTGCCTATGTAAAATGAATATCTTGCGACGTGTACCGCGCCTGCTTGATACATATATCTTGCCGCTGAAAGAATACCCATTAACGCTGTCAGCATAAGAGGCTTACATGTTAAAATCAGCTTAAGTGATGACGGCTGGGTTTTATCCTTTTTTGGAGGAGGCGGTAATTTAACTCTCTCATTTGCTTTAAAGTAAACCCTGACAAATAAAATATTGCCGATAATTGAGCTGACAAGAGCCATAATCGTGTACTTTGTCTGTTCAAGCTGAGTACCTGCAAGATTGAACTTCGGCAGAATGAATCCAAGTACCATAAATATTGCCATAGGTACGGCAGAACCGACTCCGTTTGACGTTTTTGCTTTTGATATGACTGAGCCTCTCTCGTCTGCATTAGGAGTCATAATATTCGGCAGGCTCCAAAACGGAACGTCAGATGCCGTATAAATCATTCCCCATAATACATATGTAACGCCTGCGTAAATCATTTTACCTGTATCGCTTATATCAGGGGCGAAAAATAAAAGCATTGTGAGTATCGCAACGGGTATAGGTGTATAGAGTATATAAGGGAGCATTTTACCTTTTTTGGGATTAACGTGATCAACAATAAAGCCCATAATCGGGTCGTTGATTGCATCCCATATTCTTGCAATCAGCATAAGCAGGAGTACAAATAAAGGCGTTACCTTAAGTACATTCAAATAGAAATCTGAAATGTATGAACTCATTATCGCATAAATCATACCCTGACCTAACGCGCCGATACAGTATGCCATCCATTCTTTAGTGGGAACAAAATTATTCTGTTTCATAACCAAGCCTCTCATATGACGGGAAGTGAAAATGTTTATTGGATTTTGCTGAAATTAGGGTAATATCTGAATTTAACCTTGCCTAATATTTTATCCTTGTGAACATATTTGTTGTCCCAGTAACGTGAATCCCAGCTTGTATTTCTGTTATCTCCGAGCATAAAATAACTGTTTTCGGGAACCTTATACGGACCAAAGTCACCTTCGGGAGTGCAGTTTGTAACAAAACTGTCATCAAGCTGAATTGTCTCGCCGTCTGTTTTTGTAACATAAACAACTCCGTTTACAATTTCAACCTTTTCACCCGGCAGTCCGATGACTCTCTTTACAAAGCACTGTTCCTCGTCGTCGGGATATTTGAATATAATAATATCATAACGCTCAGGGTCGCTGTTTATATAGGCAAGACGGCTTGCTATGATTCTGTCCTTTTCCTGAATTGTGTTGAGCATTGAGCCTGTCGGAACAACCGCATTTGCGAAAACGAAGGTTTTAAGTAGAATTGCTATAACAACAGCAAATACAATAGGAATACAAAAATCTATTACCTCACGGAGTTTGCTTTTTTCCTCCGCATCATCTGTATTATTGTTTTTGTTAGCGTCCTTTCCGCTTTTTTTGCAGGAGTCTTTGTCAATGTTCTCAACCTCTTTTGTCGGGTTCTTAATATCGCCGAGCTGCACCTCGGTATCAAAAATCACCGCGCCGCAGTTAGCGCATTTATACCAGTCGTCAGTTTTTATTAAGGTATCGCAACCGCATTTTTTACATTTCATATTCAAATCTTCTTTCTTTTCTTGCCGACATTACTTAGTATTTCCTTAAGATTTATGATTTCATCATAAGGAGTAGCCTTATTTTTAACATTAAAATCATTTGTGTTACTGTTAAATTCCGTTGATATTTCAGGCTTTGAATCAGCGCTGTAACCTGAGCAGTCAAGATGCCTGTCAATATAAAGCTTAACCATTGTGTTCTTTTCTCTTACGATTGTTATTTTGTGGCTGTTTGAGCTTATGATGCTGTCAGAACGGATTAAAAGGTTATCGCATTTTATGTTTATAAGGCCCTTTTCAACGGAAATACACATATCATCATTTTCGGCAATTACTATGTTTTCCTCTCCGCCGTATTTAAAGGAGATAGTAAATTCATTTGTATTTTTAAGATAATCGTATCTCCTGTCCTCCCTGCCGAACTGGAAGATTTTAATTTCAAACGGCTTAAGCGTCATGTCAATTTTGTCACCGTAGGAGTAGCTGTCAAAACTCTCTTTTCCGCTTTCGTTATAAACATTGTATCTTTTAACATTTTCCAGATTTTCGGGGCATCCCATAAGCTTGTTGAGCGTAAGGGTAAGCGGAGCTTTTTCGGCAGTCGGATTTCTCAGCGCAATTATGCCGTCACCGTTTTCTGTCCAGCCGAAATAGCCGTAAACATTATTGTCGTCAGGTTTGCCTCCGATAAAGCTTACGTTCTGAAGAATATCATAGTTGCTTCTCTGCCACTTCAAAACGGTTGAAAGCGTTCTCCACTTAGCTTTGTTCAACTTGGTATAGCTCAGATGAAGCTCATTTAACGCCTGTCCCCTGCACGCATTGAAATAGAGGTATTTTTCAAATTCTTCGTCGGTGTAATTCACCTTTGCGTAGTTGCCGTAAATGGGCTCATGATTATATATATACTTGTTCGGAAGCTGCCACGCTCTTGTGCAAAGCGCCTCATAATATCTTGAATCACGGTAGGTAATCTCGCTGTCAAGACGTGATTGATGCTCAGCGTTTTCACTGAAACCGATGTCCGAACTGTTTTGCAGCCAGATGCTGTTTACATATTGAAGCCACCACGGCGATGGATTAACGTAACAGGTCATATTTATCCATATGCTTTTATCCAGCTTTTTTCTTTGATAACGGAGATTTTTGAAAATTTCAATCCATCCCTCCCACATTTCTGTGAAGTAATACATATCATTTTCTCCGCCTGTAATATGCTTATGTTTTGGATTAGTGCACGGGCCAAGGCAGAAGCCGTCAAATTTCCAGTAGTCTAGGTCAAAATCCCTTGTCGCTTTAAGTATGAAATTTTCAATGTTTTTTTGATAGTTTTTATCGGCAACGCAAATGTCCCTTGCCTGCGCGTTGTAAGCGCCGTTACCGCTTTTTTCGATTTTCTTTGCGAATTTATCCTGATGATTGTATCCGCCTCTCGGACCGATCCAAAGACCGAGGCTTGAGCCGAGACGCTTTGTGATTATTGATGAGTCATAAAGCTGATTTGGGAATTTTTTGTTAAATTTCCAAAAGGAAGCCTTATAATCATTCCAGCCGTCGTCAATTACATATGCGTCAAGCGGAGGTATCGAGTTTGATGAAAGCTGTTTTTCAATCTCAAAGAATGATTTTTCGATATTATCTGCGTCTATGTTGAGCATATGGTCATACCAGCTGTTATACTGCAGACGAAAATCAACAGGAACAGAAATACTGTCAATATAATTGAAGAACGCTTTTTGTACATCAACCATTGTGTTGCTTTTTGCTCCGCCGACTACGGTTACAGGGCAGTCAAACTTACCGTCTATATTTTTGCCGAGATAATATTTTACCTGGCCGATACCAAAAACAATGGAGTTAAATGTAGCGGGAAATTCACAGCCGAAGAAAAGACTGTCAATATAAAACGGCTGACCCAGCGAGGAGTGAAATCCGTTCAGTTCATTTCCCTCAATATCGGTCGGAACGCAGAAATGTGTTTTTGAATTAATGATGCCTATATGCTCCAAAAGTATATAATCAATAATCTTTTCACTTGTCTGTACAAATGAAATCTGCTTTTTAAGCGTGTTTCCATCCTTGCCCGGCCAAAGCGTCATTGTAACGGTAATGCCTTCGCATTCGGCAAAAGTAAAGGACAATTTGCCGCTTTCCTGTTTATAGTCAGTTACTTTCAGTCCCTTTGACGTAAACTCTGTTCCGTCAGTAAAGTGAAACAAAAATTCCACACTGTTTCCGTCGGGAATGAAGTCCATATTTGAAAGTGTGTTTCTTATTTGTGAGGCATAAAGGTTTTCCTCGTGAACTTTAAATTCACGCTGAAGAACTCTGCTTTCGAGTCGTAACATAGTTTAACCCCTTTTTATAATTCTTCTTTAATTTCTTCAAGCGCTTTTGCGAGCTGATCCGGACAGGAGGTAGCCTTAAAGCCGCATTTGATTCCTTTAAGCGAGCTTATTACCTCATCAAGAGTTTTGCCCTTTGCAAGCGCCGATATTCCCTGAAGATTTCCGTTGCAGCCGCCGAGAAAGCTGATGCTTTTAATTGTTTCATCGTCATTGATGTCAATAGTTATCCGCTGCGCGCAAACGCCTGTGGGAGTGTATGTATATGTCATTTGCTTTTCTCCTTATTTATGTTATGTATATATATTATACATATATTTTAAATCTAATGCAATATTTTAGAATATCATAAAAAAATATTTATATTTGTTTATTCAGATTATTGAATTATATAATTTGTTATGTTATCATTGTTAAGACAGGGCAAAGCCCGTGATATTTATTATTATGAGAGGTATTATGTATGGAAAAACTTAAGGTTGGCATCATTGGCGCCGGACGTATCGGTCAGGTACACGCAAAGTCTATTACATATCATATCCCGCAGGCTGAAATTGTTGCAATCTCCGATATTTATGTTGAGGGCGCAAAGAAGGTTGCCGAGGAGCTTGGTATTGAAAATTATTACGAGGATTATCATGAGATTTTGAATAATCCTGAAATTAAGGCGGTTCTTATCTGCTCTTCAACAGATACGCACGCCGATATAGCTATTGAAGCGGCAAAGGCGGGAAAGCATATTTTTTGTGAAAAGCCCGTTGATTTGACTATTGAAAAAATCAAGGCGGTTATCAAAGCTGTCGACGAGGCAAAGGTTAAGCTCCAGATAGGATTTAACCGCCGTTATGACCATAACTTCGCACGTATTAAAAATCTCGCAAACGAGGGTAAATTAGGCGAACTTCAGACAATTAAAATCACATCACGCGACCCTGAGCCGCCCCCGATTTCTTACGTTAAGGTTTCAGGCGGTATCTTCCTTGATATGACGGTTCACGATTTTGATATGGCGCGTTTTATCGGCGGAGAGGTAGAAGAGGTTTACGCTAATGCTGCGGTAACCGTTGACCCCGCTATCGGTGAGGCTGGAGATGTTGATACAGCGCTTGTAACGCTTAAGTTCAAGAGCGGAGCAATCGGAGTTATTGACAACTGCCGTAAGGCTGCTTACGGTTATGACCAGAGACTTGAGGTTTTCGGAAAGAAAGGTCAGGCAAGCGCGTCAAACGATACTCCTACTCACGTTGAGTTTATTGACGAGAACGGAGCCGTTACTGATAAGCCGCTTTATTTCTTCCTCGAAAGATATATGAAATCCTTTACAGACGAAATGACAGAATTTATTGACTGCGTTCTTAACGGAAACGATACCAAGACAACCGTTTATGACGGTTTGGAGGCTCTTCGGCTCGGTCTTGCGGCTAAGCTTTCGGTTAAGGAGAACAGACCGGTTAAACTTTCAGAAATAGAGGCATAAGTATGAAACGTACAAGACTTACAATGTCACAGGCGCTTGTTAAGTTCCTTGACAATCAGTATATTGAATGTGACGGTGTTGAAACCAAATTCGTAAGCGGAATGTTCGGCATTTTCGGTCATGGTTGTGTTGTCGGCGTCGGTCAGGCGCTGGAGCAGGGCGGACATAATTTAAAGTTTTATCAGGGCAAGAATGAACAGAATATGGCTCTTGCCGCTATCGCTTATGCAAAGCAGATGGACAGAAAAGCAATTATTCCCTGTGTGTCATCTATCGGTCCAGGCGCAACAAATATGGTGACTGCTTGCGGCTGCGCGACGGCTAACAGAATTCCTCTTCTTGTTCTGCCGGGCGATACTTTTGCCTGCCGCCAGCCTGATCCTGTTTTGCAGCAGGCTGAGTTTTTTGACAACTACGGCAGAACCGTAACCGATGCGTTTAAAGGCGTTTGCCACTATTTTGATAGGATCAACAGACCCGAACAGCTTATGACGGCGTGTCTTAACGCTATGCGTGTTTTGACAGACCCTGCCGATACAGGAGCTGTATGCCTTGCAATGCCTCAGGACGTTGAGGGAGAGGCATATGATTATCCCGACCATTTCCTTCAAAAGCGCGTATGGCATATGGACAGACGCCCCGTATCAAAATCACAGCTTGAAAGAGCAACCGAACTTATCAAATCCGCTAAAAAGCCGATTATCATTTGCGGCGGCGGTGTAAGATATAGTGAGGCTGAAAAAGAACTGCGGGAATTTGCCGAAAAGTATAACATCCCTATCGGTGAAACACAGGCAGGCAAGGGTATTATTGACTGGAAACATCCGCTTAATCTCGGAGGTATCGGTGTAACAGGCGGTAAGGCTGCGAATATTATCGCAAAAGATGCCGACCTTGTTATCGGAGTCGGAACCCGCTTTTCGGATTTTACCACCTCTTCAAAGTGGCTATTTAATGAAAACAGAAAGGTGCTCGGTATAAATATTTGTCCGTTTGACGCGTTCAAAATGGATGCCGAGGCTGTGATTGCCGATGCTAAGGAAACTATCACTGCGCTGATAAATTCTTGTGAGGGGTATAAGACAGCTTATACTGATGAAATTGCAAACGCTAAGGCAGAATGGGACGCAATTGTTGACAAATATTATTCTACGGAGCTTGAGGGCGGTCTTAATCAGACGCTTGCGCTGGGTATCATAAACGAGTTTATGCCCGATGACGCAATCGCGCTCGGCTCGGCAGGCTCGCTCCCCGGTGATATGCAAAGACTCTTCAGACCCAAAAACAGAGGCACGTATCATATGGAATACGGTTATTCAAATATGGGATACGAGGTCAACGGAGCGCTGGGCGCAAAGCTGGCTAAGCCTGACTCGGAGGTTTATACTTTCTGCGGTGACGGTTCCTTCCTTATGGGACACAGTGAGCTTTATACCTCTCTTCAGGAGGGACTTAAAATCAATGTATGCCTGTTTGATAATATGGGCTGGGGTTGTATTGAAAATCTACAAAATAATCAAGGTACCGATACTTTTGGAACAGTATTCCGCGCAAGAAATCCTGTGACAGGTATGCTTGACGGAGCGGAAATTGACCCTGATTTTGCAAAGATTGCAGAGGGTTACGGTGCAAAGGGTTATACCTGCCGTACTTCGGATGAACTGAGAGCGGCGCTTGAAGACGCCAAAAAGCAGACGGTTTCGTGTTTGTTTGACATCAAGGTTCTTCCAAAAACCATGACTCCGGGATTTGAATCCTGGTGGAGAGTAGGAGTAGCGGAGGTTTCAAAATCTGAAACAGTCGCAGCAGCATATGAGGATATGCAGGCACATATAAAAGAAACCTTTGACTATTAAAATTATGTTTTGCGTTATGACTTGTTATGTCTGAATTTCACCACAAACATAATACTCTGTCTTTTAGTTTATTATTTTATGAAAGGTAATTAAAAAATGCTTGATCCAAACAAAGTAAAACTTGCTATTGCGCCAATCGGCTGGACAAATGACGATATGCCCGATCTCGGCGCGGAAAATACATTTGAGCAGTGCATAAGCGAAATGGCACTTGCAGGCTTTAAAGGCTCCGAAATCGGAAATAAATATCCGTCAGACCCTGATGTTCTAAAGCCGTATCTTGATATTAGAGGACTTCAGATTTGTAATGCGTGGTTCTCATCTTATTTAACCTCAAAGCCTTACGAGGAAACGATTGAGGCTTTCAAGGCTCATTGTGATAAGCTTCATAAATTAGGCGCAAAGGTTATCGGCGCATCAGAGCAGGGCAATTCTATTCAGGGTTGTCTTGACAAATCAATACTTGATGAAAAGCCTTATTATACCGATGAGGAGTGGGCCGTAGTTGCCAAAGGCTTTAATGAAATGGGTGCTTATGCAAAGTCAAAAGGTATGTTCTTTACCGTGCATCATCATATGGGCACGGGAGTTCAGACGGTAGAGGAAATCGACAAGCTTATGGAGCTTACCGATCCCGACCTTGTTTATCTTCTTTTCGATTCGGGACATCTGACCTTTGCGGGTATTGATCCCGTTCCCGTGCTTAAAAAATATGTAAACAGAATTAAACATGTTCATCTTAAGGATGTAAGGCTTGATGTTTACAACAACCAGGTAGTTCCTAATCATATGTCCTTTCTTGATGCAGTAAGAGCAGGCGTGTTTACAGTACCCGGTGACGGTGACGTTGATTTTAAGCCGATATTTGATATTCTTGCAGAGAATAATTACGAGGGCTGGGTAGTTGTTGAGGCAGAGCAGGACCCTGCTAAGGCAAATCCGTTTGAGTATGCCGTAAAAGCCCGTAAATATATTGCGGAAAATACAGGGCTTTAATAATACTTAACAGATATTTAAATAAAAAATGCAGGTAGTGATTTTCACTACCTGCATTTTTTGCGGTTAATATCAGTCGGCTTTTTTACCTGATTCAAGAAACTTGTAAATAAGAGCGGCAACAGCGGCGCCTACAAGCGGAGCAACAATAAATACCCATAAGCTTTTAACAGGCTCGCTGTTTCCTGAAATAGCAGCGACAACAGCAGGGCCGATACTCCTTGCAGGGTTTACGGATGGTTCCTGTAAGGCCTATGCCAAGAATGTGTACAAATGTTAATGTAAGGCCGATAACAAGACCGCCGAAAGAGCCGTGATTAGCTTTCTTTGATGTAACGCCGAGAATTGTCATTACAAAAATACAGGTCAGTACGGCTTCAACAAGAAAGCCTGCGGCTATACTTCCGTTTACTCCGGCAAGTCCGTTTGAGCCAAAGCCGCCTGTCATATCGGTTACATTGCCGAGATTAAAGATAGCTGCAAGTAAACCTGCACCGGCAAATCCGCCAAGACACTGCGCGATTACATAGCCGATAAAATCTCCTACAGACATACCTCCGCTGATAAGTACGCCGAGAGAAACGGCAGGGTTGATGTGACAGCCTGAAATGTTGCCGACACAGTAAGCCATAGCAACGATAGAAAGACCGAAAGCCAATGCGGTTAAAATGTATCCGCCGCCGTTGACAGCGTCACAGCCGACAAGCATTGCCGTACCGCAGCCCATCGTTACAAGAACCATTGTGCCGATAAATTCAGCTGCATACTTTTTGATAGAATCCATATGGAATCCTCCTCATAGAAAATATTATATTAATCCGAAATCAATCGGATCATATGCTGTTTGTACGGATAAATCCAAAGCTAATTTCTGTTAGGGGAATTATATAAATGAATTCTTCCCGCATCGTTAAACGCTTTAATAGCCATTATGGTAATCGGTACAATAAACATACCGAGAAAACCGAACAGCTTAAGTCCGAAGTAAAGACCCGCAAGTGTTACAATGGGATGAACACCGAGAGACGAGCCAACAATCTTAGGCTCAATGTACTGGCGTATTATTGATATGATTATATAAATTACTATCAGCCCTATTGCCTGAGAAAAATTGCCGAGAACCAAACTGATAACAGCCCACGGTATAAGTATACCGCCCGAGCCCGCAACGGGAAGAATATCAAATATTGCGATTGCAACAGCTATTATTACTACATAGCTGTTATTCATAATGCCCGTCAGATTAAGAATTGACAATCCCAGGAAAAGCTCACAGAAGGTAATGAACATTATAAGCCCGTAGGCTCTTATCATCTTTAAAATAGTTTTTGAAAAAATCTGCTTGATTTCGCTTAAAAGATTTTTTTTGCCTTCGGGGAGCTGTAATTTAATGAAATTTACAATATAATTATAATCTTTAGTGAAGAATATCCACGCAACAATTCCGATAACAATAGCAATAAGCGCGGAAGGAATATTTTTAACAACGCTGTAAATTCCGCTTACTCCCGTTGTAAGCCCGTTTGTTATCGACTTCATATCAATTCCGAGCGAGTTTAAATCAAAATTATTTATTGTCCTGCTGAAGAAATCCGATATTGTGTCGGATACTGTGGTATAAATACCGTCCGGCAGGAAATCTAGTAAATCCAAAATCTCCTTTTCAAGTGTTGCAAGAAAGGCAGGCAAGTCATTGAGCTGGCCGATAAGATATGACGCAAAGCCTATAACTTCCTTTGCAATCAGTGAAATGATTGTGATTACAGGTCCGAGAATTATCAGGAGAGATATAATAACAAGTATAATCGACCAAAAAGTATGGCATTTTCTTTTTGTCTTTTTATCAAGCCATCTAAGAGGCTTTTGTAACAGTACGGCAAAGAAAAATGAAAGCAAAAACGGCGCTGTGATAGTGAAGCAGTATTTGAAAAAAATGTAGATAAGCCCCAAAATCATTGCAATAAATGCAACATTTATTATAGCATTTTTTCTTTTTTCTACCTTATTTATCATTTTCCTACTTCCTTTATTTAACATTATTCTATTATTATAATAATTCAAGCGGTGATATTTATCAAGAAAAATAAATAAAATATTATTACATTTTTTAAATTAGGGCTTGATACTTAAGCTTTTTTTTGCTAATATATTACAAGTGTTTTTCACAGTAAAACAGATGTCCACACACGGAGGACAGTAAAATGGAGAAAATTAATTATTATCTTGTTAATTCAACTATTCTTCCGCCTGTTTATTCAAAGGTTATCGAGGCAAAAAATTATCTTGCCTCCGGTGAGGCGGAGTCTGCATCACAGGCCGCAAAAATGGCAGGAATTTCAAGAAGTGCATATTATAAGTACAAGGATGCTGTTTTTGAATATAATGGGGACAGTAATGACGAAACGGTGACAGTTAATGCTAAGCTGAAGGATAACGCAGGCGTTCTTTCTGCACTTATGAACGAGCTTTATATGGCAGGAGCAAATGTGCTTTCCGTCAGCCAGAGTGTTCCCGTTAATTCTGTTGCCGATGTGTCTGTTACGGTCAGAATAACCGATATGACGGTAAGCACGCAGAAGATGCTTGATAATATTAAAGGAGTTAACGGAGTAAAGTCTGCTCATTTAAGCGATTAGTCGGTATTTGGAGGTTAAATTATGAAGGTTGCTGTTATGGGATACGGAACAGTGGGTTCCGGTGTTGTTGAGGTAATTGAAACTCACAGCGGTATCATTCCCAAAAAAATAGGAGGAGAGGCTTTGGAGGTTGCGCGTATTCTTGATTTGCGTGATTTCCCGAATGATCCTCATAAGGATTTGTTTACAAAGGATTTTAATGATATTTTAAATGACCCTGAAATTAAAATTGTTGCCGAAACAATGGGGGGCGTAAATCCCGCTTTTGATTTTACAATGAAACTTTTAAAATCAGGCAAAAGTGTAGTTACATCAAACAAGGAGCTTGTTGCTCAAAAGGGTCCGGAGCTTCTGCAGGCTGCTGAGGAGAGCGGTACGAATTATCTGATTGAAGCGTCTGTCGGCGGTGGTATCCCTATTATCAGACCGCTTACACAGTGCCTTGCGGCAAATCATATTGAGGGTATTGCAGGTATACTTAACGGTACTACTAATTTCATACTTACAATGATGATTGAAAAGGGTATGTCATTTGAAGACGCGCTTAAAATTGCTCAGGAAAAGGGCTATGCGGAGAAGGATCCGACAGCGGACGTTGAAGGACACGATGCGTGCCGAAAGGTGTGTATTCTTGCTTCTCTTGCCTTTGGAAAGCACGTGTACCCGTCTCAGGTAGCGACGGAGGGCATTTCAAATATTACCCTTGAGGATGTTTCATATATAAATTCCGCAAACGGTGTTATTAAGCTTCTCGGTCAGATTAAGTATATCAATGATGATCAGATTGCGGCTTTTGTAAGTCCCGCGGTTGTTTATAACGGCTCACAGCTTGCGTCGGTCAAGGACGTATTCAATGCCGTCCTCGTTCGCGGAGACGCTGTCGGCGACGTTTGCTTTTATGGCCCGGGTGCAGGGAAATTGCCGACTGCCTCTGCGGTTGTTGCCGATATTATCGACTGTGCAAAACACACGGGCAGAAAAAAGATTTTCGGCTGGGGAGCAGGCGAGGAAGACTATGTTGTTGATTATAAAAGCGCTATTAAAATGCCTTTTTATGTTCGAACTAAAGCAACCTGTAATCAGGTAAACGCCGCGTTTTCGGATGTTAAATTCCTTTCAAGAAAAGGTCAGCCGTCTGATGAGGTTGCATTTATTACTGATATTATGACAGAAAATGAATTGACCGAAAGGCTTAGCAGTCTTGAGGTAATCAATATAATTAAGGTTACAAACTATTAAATATATAATAAGGAGGACTTGAACTATGGGACTTATTGTTCAAAAGTTCGGCGGCTCATCGGTAGCAAATGCCGAAAGAGTTATGAACGTCGCCCGTATTGTTACGGATACCTATAAGCAGGGTAATGACGTAATTGTTGTTGTATCCGCCCAGGGCGACACAACCGATGATTTGATTGCTAAAGCTAATGAAATTAATCCGAATGCGCATAAGAGGGAAATGGATCAGCTTCTTACGGCGGGAGAACAGATTTCTATTTCACTTCTTGCAATGGCAATCGAAAAGCTGGGTTTCCCTGTTATCAGTCTTTTAGGCTGGCAGGCAGGTTTTAACACTAATTCAATTTACACACAGGCGAGAATTAAAAGCATTAAGCCTAACAGGCTGCAGGCTGAGATTGCAAAGCATAATATTGTTGTTGTTGCAGGTTTTCAGGGAATTAACAGATATGATGATCTAACAACCTTAGGCAGAGGCGGTTCGGACACTTCGGCAGTTGCGATTGCCGCAGCTTTAAAGGCGGACAAATGCCAGATTTTTACTGATGTTGAGGGAGTTTATACAGCAGACCCGAGAAAAGTTGAAAACGCTAAAAAGCTTAAGGAAATCACTTACGACGAAATGCTTGAGCTGGCGACTCTCGGCGCTCAGGTGCTTAATAACCGCTCAGTTGAAATGGCGAAGAAATACGGAGTAGAGCTTGAGGTTCTCTCATCACTTAATCCAATACCGGGTACAATTGTTAAGGAGGCAGCAAAAATGGAAAAAATGTTAATTCGCGGTGTAACTAAGGATAAGGACGTTGCACTTGTTTCAATCTTAAATTTACAGGATACGCCGGGTATCGCTTTTAAAATTTTCTCAAGACTTTCAGCTAAGAATATAAATGTGGATATAATTCTTCAGTCCTTCGGCAGGGACGGTACAAAGGATATTGTATTTACAGTAAATAAGTATAACGGACCGCTTGCCGTAGAGCTTTTGGAGGATATGCTTGACGGATGCAAAATTGTTTGCAATACAGAGGTTGCAAAGGTTTCAATCGTCGGAGCGGGTATGGAATCGCATCCCGGCACAGCGTCAAAAATGTTTGAAGCCCTTTATGAGTCAAATATCAATATCCAAATGATTTCAACATCAGAAATTAAGATTTCCGTAATTATTGACGCAGAGGATGCGGACAGAGCTGTATCTGCCGTTCACAGAAAGTTTATACCGGAAGACTGATATTAATACAATAAGCAAAAAGCACTCGGAAAACCCGAGTGCTTTTGCCGTTTTTATATTAAAATTATTTCTCAGCGTATTTGTCTTCGCCGTTCCAGCTGTACATTGCGCGAATCTTTTCGCCTACAGCCTCAAGCTGATGTGAAGCCTCAAGCTCTCTCTTAGCCTTGAAGTGAGCCCAGCCGTTGTTGCTCTCCGTGATGAACTTGGACGCGAATGTACCGTCCTGAATTTCCTCAAGGATTTTCTTCATTTCCTTCTTAGTATCGTCGGTAATGAGTCTCTTTCCTGTCTCGTAATCACCGAACTCGGCTGTGTTTGAAATTGAATATCTCATCTTTGAGAAACCGCCTGAATAAATAAGGTCAACGATAAGCTTCATCTCGTGGATACACTCAAAGTAAGCGTTTCTCGGATCGTAGCCTGCTTCAACAAGAGTTTCAAAGCCTGCTTTCATAAGAGCTGTTACACCGCCGCAAAGAACAGCCTGCTCACCAAAGAGGTCGGTTTCGGTCTCGCACTTAAAGGTTGTTTCAAGGATAGCCGCGCGTGCGCCGCCGATTCCTGCGCCGTATGCAAGAGCTATGTCAAGGCAGTGACCTGAAGCGTCCTGATATACAGCTACAAGACAAGGAGTACCCTTGCCCTCCTTATACTCTGAACGTACTGTGTGGCCGGGAGCCTTCGGAGCAATCATAAATACGTCAATATTTGACGGAGGTACGATTTGCTTGAAATGAATGTTAAAGCCGTGAGCGAATGCAAGAGCTTTGCCCTCTGTAAGATTAGGCTCAATATCCTTTTTGTATATAGCAGCCTGTCTTTCATCCGGTGTAAGTATCATAATAACGTCTGCCGCTTTTGTAGCCTCAGCCGTTGTCATAACCTTAAGACCGAGCTCCTCAACGTGTTTCCATGACTTTGAGCCCTCATAAAGACCTACGATTACGTTAATACCGCTCTCATGAAGATTAAGCGCGTGCGCATGTCCCTGTGAGCCAAAACCGATAATAGCAACAGTTTTACCTGAAAGGACATCAAGATTACAGTCTGATTCATAAAAAATCTTAGCGTCTGCCATTTTGTTTTCCTCCAAAAATATGTAAATTTAGCACATTATGTGTTGTTGCAAACTATTATATGCCTTTGATAATAATTAGTCAAGTATATTTTGTCTTGTAAATTATGAACAAATAGAGTAAAATTAGTTTGGGAAGTGATGCAGTGAACAAAATTTCAAAACTCAAGTATTATATTGATACGCTTTGTATTTACGACTTAAGAACAGACCCTGTAATTGCACAGCTTTACGGTTTGCTTTGCAGCGCGGGAGATGAGAAAGTATTAAGAAAACAAAGCGGTTTTTTCAAAACGGTATCGGCGAATAAATCGCTTAAAGAGTACATTTCAAAATGTATTTTGACTGATGACAATATTTTTACTCAGTCGGCTTGTGCAGGCACATGTGAAAAACTGCCTGAATCTATTTTAAAAGCCGTAAGGCTCGACCTTATGAAGCTTGAACAGCTTTCCTCGCTGTCTGCAAGCGATATTTCAGAAACTGTTACAAATGAGGACATAAGGGAAATGATAAAGACCATTCCCTGCTGGGAGACAGGTGAAGCTGTTTTTCCCCTTAGTAAAAACTGGGACAGGCAGATTAATGAGTTAATTTCTTATTACAGGGCAAACGGATATGGAAAATATGCAAAGCATATAGCGTTTACGTGGAGAAACGGGGAGATTTGCCCTGTTACATCTGTTGATTTGATAACTCTTAATGATTTAAAAAATTATGAGGCGCAGAGGCAAAAGGTAATTGATAACACCGAGAGCTTTTTAGCGGGACACCCTGCAAACAATGTTCTGCTTTACGGCGACAGGGGAACGGGCAAAAGCTCAACGGTTCATGCGCTGCTTAACGAATATCATAATCAAGGATTGAGAATGATAGAAATATCAAAGAGCTCTGTTGCTCAGCTCGGATTAATCCGCGAACAGCTTGCCTCATCTCCGATGAAATTCATTATCTATATTGATGATTTGAGCTTTGATTCAAACGACACGTCATTCAGTGAGCTTAAAGCCGCGCTTGAGGGTTCGTTGTCCGGAAAGCAGTCGTCAAATACTCTTATTTATGCAACGTCTAACAGAAGGCATCTTATCAAAGAGAATTTCACCGACAGGGAGAATGACGTCAACAGAGGCGACACGATGCAGGAGCAATTAAGCCTTTCGGACAGATTCGGCTTGACAATAACTTTTCTTAATCCAAACAAGACGGAATACCTTGACATAGTGCTGAAAATCGCGGCAGACAGAGGACTTGATGTTGACAATGAACATCTTTGCTTTGCGGCGGAGCAGTGGGCAACCCGCAGAGGAGGAAGATCGCCGAGATGTGCAAAGCAGTTTATAGATTATGTTGAAAGCTGTGAAAAACGAGGTAAGTTATGGTAAAAAAGTTGTAATTTTCCATTTAAAAAATGTTAAAAATTTTTAAAGTTTGTTTACCGATAGAACAAAAAAACAACAATTTATTGTGCTAAAATCGGCATTAATGAATTAAAAGGAGAAAACAAAATGAGTACAAAAATTCTTGTTGTTGACGATGACCTTAATATTTGCGAACTTCTTAAGCTTTATCTTGAAAACGACGGTTATACTGTTTTTGTGGCAAATGACGGTCAGGAGGCTGTAAATACATTTCTGTCAAAAACGCCCGAACTTGTTCTTCTTGATATTATGCTGCCTAAAATGGACGGGTGGCAGGTTTGCCGTGAAATAAGAAAGACATCGAGTGTACCGATAATTATGCTTACTGCAAAGGGAGAAACATTTGATAAGGTGCTCGGGCTTGAGCTCGGAGCGGATGATTATGTTACAAAGCCTTTTGACGCTAAGGAGGTTATGGCAAGGGTTAAAGCCGTTTTGAGAAGAACAAACGGTAATGACACTGCTGATGACAACAGCAAAAAGGTTGTAGTTTACGATAATCTGGAAATAAATATTATTAATTACGAGCTTAAGGTTAAGGGCGTAGCTGTTGATACACCGCCTAAAGAGCTTGAACTTATCTATCACTTTGCGTCAAATCCCAACCGTGTTTATACCCGCGACCAGCTTCTTGACGAGGTGTGGGGATTTGATTACTACGGCGATTCGCGTACGGTAGACGTTCATGTAAAACGTCTTCGTGAAAAGCTTGAAGGCGTTTCTGACAAATGGTCGCTCAAGACTGTTTGGGGAGTCGGTTATAAATTTGAAACAAAGGATTAGGGTAAATGTCTTTAAAGGAAACTCTTAAAGGGCAGTACCTGAAGAACAATATATTCGCAAAATATTTTATTTTGTTTGCCGCTATTTTTCTTGTGGTGCTGACCATTCTCGGTACTTCGCTGATAATACTTGTAAATGTGTATACCCAAAATGAAAACACAAAACTTTTAAAGGAAAATACCCGTTCAATTTCAGAGAGCGTTAATTCAACCCTTATTGTTCAGGATATGAACAATAATTATACAGTGGAAAAGGAAATGATATGCAGTTCGCTTTATATTATTTCAAATTCTATTGACGCGGATTTATTTGTATGCGATGTTGAGGGTAATATAATTATGTGCAAGGAGAAGGCAGGCGCTGTTCCGTTTATGGGAGAGCTTCCTGCTTGCGCGTATCATAATGAATTTACCGTAGGCGATGTTCTGCTGAAAAGTGTTTATGAGGGCGGATACGTCGGCAAGGGCAGTGTCAGCGGAAAGCTTTCATATATTGTAGGGTATCCTATTTACAGTAACAACCAGATTATCGGTTCCGTTTTTGCAACTGCCGAAACTGATGTTGATACGCTTACCATGGCTGTTTTCAGGATATTTGCAATCAGCGCTTTTGCTTGTCTTTTAATCGCGTTTATCTGTATATGGCATTTAACCAAAAATTTTGTCAGACCGCTTCAGCAAATGAGTAAAGCTGCAAAGCAGTTTGCGGTGGGTGATTTTTCCTACAGGGTTAAAGTAAGCGGTCAGGATGAGCTTTCACAGCTTGGTAAAGCGTTTAACGATATGGCGGATGCGCTTGATACGCTTGAGTCGTCAAGGCGCAGCTTTGTATCAAACGTATCTCATGAGCTTAGAACTCCTATGACCTCGATAGGCGGATTTATTGACGGTATACTCGACGGTACTATTCCGAGAGAAAAAACAGATTATTATCTTAATATTGTCAGCGGCGAAATTCGCCGTCTTTCACGCTTGGTTGTTGCTATGCTTAATATGAGCAAAATTGAGTCTGGCAGCTTTGAGATGAAACCGAGCAACTATGATATTTCAGACCAGATTATTCATATCCTTCTCACCTTTGAGCAAAAGATTGAGGAAAAGAATATTGAAATTCAAGGGCTTGAGGATTTGCGCCAGACATATATTGTTGCGGATACGGATATGATTTATCAGGTTATCTATAATATATTTGACAATGCCGTTAAGTTTACAAACGAGGGCGGATATATCCGGGTAACTATGAATGAAAGCAACGATTTTGTTGAGGTGCATATTAAGAACAGCGGTATAGGTATAAATAAAGAAGAGCTTTCAAAGGTGTTTGAAAGATTTTACAAGGTTGATAAGTCGAGAAGTCTTGATGCTAAAGGCGCAGGCTTGGGACTTTATATAGTAAAAATGATGGTTGAAATGCACGGAGGAAGTATCTGGGCAGTAAGCGAGGACGAAACGTCTGCAGAGTTTATATTCAGGCTTCCTAAAACGTATAGTCCCATCTATAAAAAGGAGAAAAAGAAATAATGGATGATTTTGAGAAGAAGGATTTTAACACAAACAACACTAATGAGGGGCATCCCGATTACTATCAGACAGGCAGTAACGGGACATATTATACTCCTCCTCAGACAGAGGAAAACACAACATATCATTATTCTTATAATAACTCCTCACAGCAGAGCGGCCGCGATAACGGATATTATCAGCAGAATAATGATTATAACTACCATGGCGGCAACGGCGCTCCAAAGCCGCCTAAAAAAAGCAATGCCGCAAAAGTAATCTTAATTGTACTTGTAATTTGTCTTGCTGTTGCGGTAGCTGGTATAGTTTTCTCTGCCGGTTTAGCAGGAAAATCCCCCGAAAAAGATGAAAAGGAAACTACTACACAATCACAGAATGCGGATGACGCCGCCAAAACCCACGACAGCCAGGAGGTTCCTTTAAAGGATAATGAGGATAATTATACTGTTGCGGGCGTAGCGGATAAAGCTATAGAATCGTGTGTTGGAATAACGGTTTATTCACAGCATACAGATGCTTATAACTATTTTTATAACTACGGTCAGAGCGGAGGCTCGAGCAACGAGCCTATTAAATCCGGAGAGGGTTCAGGCGTACTGATGTCGGAGCAGAACGGCAAAACGTATATTCTCACCTGCGCTCACGTTATCAGTGACGGTGACAGCTTTACAATTACCCTTAATGACGGCACAAATGTTGACGCCGCTATGGTAGGCTTTGACAGTCAGACAGATATAGGTGTTCTTTCCATCAACAAAACAGGGTTGAAGATAGCTGAATTTGCAAACAGCGATAAGCTTGTAGTCGGCGAGCAGGTAGTTGCAATCGGCTGCCCCGGAGGTCTTGAATTTATGAACTCCGTAACAAGCGGATATATTTCTGCGCTTGCAAGGCCGATTTCGTCAAATATCGGTTATGATAATGAGTGTATACAGACAGACGCGGCTATTAATCCCGGAAACAGCGGCGGTGCGCTCTTTAATATGCAGGGTCAGGTTATCGGTATAAATTCATCAAAAATTGCGTCTACCGAATATGAGGGCATGGGCTTTTCCGTACCGTCATCAACCGCTGTTGAAACTGCAAACAGTCTTATCAGAGTCGGATATGTTGAGGGAAGAGCTAAGCTTGGTATCCAGTATAATCAAATAACAAACTTTAATAATTCAAACGCGATTATTCAGGTCCTTGCCGAAAAGGGCTTCAAGGATGCCGAAGGCGCAATGGTAATTGACAGCGTTGAAGAGGCATCAGACCTTAAAAATAAGGACATTAAGCAGTATGATATGATTGTTGCCGTAAACGATAAGACAATGACGTCAACAGACGTTATGACATCTATTCTTGCCGATTCAAAGCCGGGTGATACTATTAAGCTGACTATTGCAAGAATTGAAAACAGTGATATTAAAATATTTGAAATTGAGTGCAAACTAATCGAATCAAAAGGATAAAAATGAAAAAGCCGTTAGTTTTAATGATATTTATTCTATGTGTTGTATTGTTTTCAGCTTGTTCAAACAGTGAAAATGTTGTTGAAATAGAAATGAATGATATTATTGAGCAATGGAAAAAAGCGACAGTGAAGATGTTATTTTAAAAGCAAAAGATAAAGAAATAACAAAAGAATCTTTAGCTTGTTGTTATGAATTTTTTGAACATTCACATATCTATGATAATCCTAATAGTGATGAAATTTTAGAAGAAGCGGTTGAATCCTTTGCATTAGCTGTAGAGGCAAAGCAACGGGGAATTCAGATTCCTGATGAAAAACAGAAAGAAATAAATAGTTATACAGATAAAGATGTTCAAAATGAATTTGGTTATGATTATCCGTTAGAAACATATAAAGAAATTAGTAACATTTCGTATTTAAAGTGGAAAACTGCAAATCAAATTCAAGATGAGATAATTTTCGGAAAAATCAGTATTGATGATAAAAACACACAGGATTTATGCAAAAAATTTGTTTCTTATTCAAAAGATGATTCCGCTAAAAACAAAAATTGGTCAGATAAGAAAAAATTAGAAGAATTGTAAAAATTCAACAAAATGTATAATGAATTAGAGAATGCGTTAATTGATTATTTAATGGCAAAACATTTAACATTAGTTTAGCAATTCAAACTGAAAAAGCTCGACAGTTATTCTGCCGAGCTTTTGTTTCATATATTAACAATAAATATCAATAATATATAATAAAAAATAAATATCCTGGGTTCACTTTATTATAATTGTCTTATAATTCGGCGATAAGTTCAATTTCACAGAGGACGCCCTTAGGCAAATCCTTTACAGCTACGCAGGAGCGAGCCGGTTTAGAGGTGAAATATCTGCCGTATATTTCGTTAAAAAGTGCAAAGTCATTTATATCCGCTAAAAAGCATACGGTTTTAATGACCTTATCCATTGTTGCGCCCGATGCTTCAACAACAGCCTTAAGATTTTCACAAACCTGTGTAGTCTGTTCCTCAATGGTTTTTGCCTCAACAGTGTTTGTTTTCGGATTGATGGCAATCTGACCTGATGTAAACAAAAAACCGTTTGCTTTAACCGCTTGTGAGTAGGGGCCGATTGCGTCAGGGGCATTATTTGTTGCTACATATTTCATAAAAATTACTCCTTATTCTGAAATTTTTTTATTAGTCGCATACCTCAAAGCCTGCGTCCTTAAGTGCCTGCTTAACCTGAGCTATGTGCTGATAATCCCTTGTTTCGACACCGATTCTGAGATAACAGTCAGTGATATTCATATCAAGGTCGGTGCTGTCATAGTTTACAGATACGACATTTGCACCGAGCCGTGCAATAATTTGGCTTACGCCCATAAGCTGACCCGGCTTGTCAGAGAGAGCGATTGTAATGTTTGCCGTTCTTCCGCCCATTTTAAGACCGCGTTCTATAACACGTGAAAGGATTGTAACGTCAATATTACCTCCAGATACAAGGCAGCAAACCTTTTTGCCGTCTATGTCAGGGATTTTTCCGTTCATAACCGCGGCAACCGCAACAGCGCCGGCTCCTTCGGAAATCAGTTTTTCCTGCTCCATAAGCGTTAGAATTGCAAGCGCAATTTCGTCATCGCTGACAGTGCAGATTCCGTCAACATATTTGCTTACCAAATCAAAGGTCAAAGCGCCGGGCGTTTTAACCGCTATACCGTCGGCGATTGTCTGTACCTTAGGCAGAGTTTCAATCTTTCCGTCATTAATTGATTTTTCCATTGAAGGGGCGCCCGATGCCTGAACTCCGTATACCTTGCAGTTGGGATTAATATGTTTGATAGCATAGGCAACACCCGCGATAAGTCCGCCTCCGCCGATTGGCACAACTACCGCGTCAAGGTCGGGGAGCTGTTCAAGAATTTCAAGTCCGATAGTACCCTGGCCTGCGATTACATCGGGATCATCAAACGGGTGGATAAAAGAATAACCTTTTTCTTCTTTTAATTCCAGCGCCTTTTTGTATGCGTCGTCATATACGCCCTTGACCATACACACCTCGGCGCCATATCGCTTTGTTGCCTCAACCTTGCTTATCGGCGCGCCGTCCGGCAGGCATATAAGGGATTTAATTTTGTTTTTTGTTGCGGCAAGAGCTACTCCCTGGGCATGATTTCCTGCGGAACAGGCGATAACGCCCTTTGCCTTTTCCTCATCTGAAAGCTGGCTTATTTTAAAGTACGAGCCTCTTATCTTAAATGAGCCTGTTATCTGTAAATTTTCTGTTTTTAAATATACAACAGCGTTTTTGCAGAGGTTTTTTGCGGGTATCATATCCGTTTTCCTTACAACCTCTGATAAAACACGCTTAGCCGTGTATATTCTGTCTAAAGTTAACATTTCTTCGCCTCGTTTATTTTTAGTTCAAAACAATATATTACACTCAGGAACAGATTTTGTCAATCACCAAGTAAGTCTGAAGTAAACAAAACTGATTTTTCCGTTACTGTTTAATCATTTAATATCGGATTTGTTTTTTTATGATTATAATTAAAACAATTTTTAAAACCGTTAAGATGTAACTTATCTTATTTTCTATTGACTTTAGCTTTATTATATTATAAAATTAATATTAAGTTATCCGAAAGGGAGGATACATAATTATGAAAACAATGAAAAAAGTAATTGCCGTTTTTCTCAGCGTACTGTTTGTTATGTTGTGCTTTGCAGGATGTTCGTCATCAGATAAAGCCGAGAATATTACGGACGAAACTTTACTCGTTGCCTATACTGCCGAGAAAAAACCGTTTGTTTATAAAGACAAGGACGGTAATCTCACAGGTTTTGATGTTGAGCTGATGAGTAAGATTTTCAATGATGTTAAAAATGACTATAAAAATTATAAGTTTGTTCAGGTTGACGAGGACTATAGATTAGGTGAGGATGCCGCGTATACCGATAATGAAGGCAATGAATATATTGCTTATGTTATGGTCGGCGGGGTTGAAAAAAATACCGGCTCATTCAATAAGGACCACACATTTACAAAGGATATTATTGATAACAGAGTTATCGCTGTAACTGCCGAAAACAGCAAAATAAATACATACGCTGATCTTAAAGGCGCAAAAGCGGGAGTTGTCACAGACACGGCAAAGGCGGCTCTTGAAAAGAATGCCGTTATTAAGGATGGTATGAAAAATGTTAAAGAATATAAGGACGCTAAAAGCGCAATCGCTGATTTAAAGGCAGGAATTATTGATGTTATTATCATTGATGAGTTCAGCTATAATGTCGCTGACGGCAGGGACGGTCTTAAGGCGCTTGATAACGAACTTGATACAGTCAGCTATGTATATTCGTTTAAAAAATGGGATTGGTATGACGAGGCGTTTAATGAGGCTATCTATGAGTTAAAGAGCCCTGAGTATAATGACGCTGACGAGTTTACTCCTATAGTTGAAAAATATTTTGGATATAATGCTTCTAACTTTGATTACGAGCCTCCCCAAAACTAAATAAAAACCTATAAAATTAAGCCGCTGATTTGTTCAGCGGCTTTTGTTATTCATAATCCTTTATAGTTTTTTGAACCGTTTTTTCGTTCCCCTCTTCATCCGTTAAAATTATTTCGGGATACCATTTTGCTGCGTATTTGTATGGATTGTCTGTTCCCGTTTCATCGTATATTACCTGCTGGTAGTGAATATTGGTTTTTTCTTTTGCGGTCAATTTGATGTTTGTGTTTTCACGCAGTATACCTATTACAACAAAACGAAAGTTTTTACGGTAATTTGTAGGGCAGGAGATAGTGAGCATTTTATCCCGTCTTGTTATATTAATACCCGTACTGTAAATAAACCTGCTTTCAAGCTTTGAAATATATTCCCGCTCGGAGTCAGGCGTCATCTCTTCGGTGACATTATACGGGAAAATATACCCGCCGTCATCCTCTGCCTTTGTATTTGTGTAGAACGCGCCGACAACCTTAAAGTTATAGTCACTGTACAAGTCTGAGTAAAGAATATACCCGTTTGAATTATTATACGCCTGAGCGCTTGAATAAATATTTTCAAGGCTGTTGTCATTGAGATACACGACATAGTTAAACTGCTCTGCGCCGTCAGTACAGCTCTGCGCGTTCGGGAACATCTTTTTATCGGCGCTTACGGCGGTGCTTAAATTAATTTCAGGTATTTCAATATATCCGACAGCGTCGGGTGTTTGACCTATTATATCACAGTATTTTTCAAGCATACCAACCTGAAACTCTGTGTCAGGGTATTTTTCCCTATATGGTTTAAGATACGCTCCTTTTGACTGTTCAACTGCGTATTTTATACAAAAAGCAACCGCAACAACTCCTGCGATTGAAATAAGTATAATTAAATTTCTTTTATTAAATACAGATTTTTTAAGATTTTTAAAAAAGCTTTTGGCTTTTTCTTTTTTTTGAGCCGATTTTGTTCTTTTTTCTGCCTTCAGCCGTTCTGACTCTTCGGGAGTGTTTTTGCGTTTTTTAGGCTTATTATTCGGTGTTTTTTCTTTTTCTTCGGGCTTTGAAAAATCAATGTATTCCTCCCTTCGTTTAGGAGGTTCTAATGGTAAAACGGGCGACCGTTCTTTGCTTTTCTTTTGCTTCTTAAATTCCGAAAGGATTTTTTCAATATCATCTTTCTCTTCGCTCATTATTTGATAATCACCTTTTTAGCGTTATTTATTGCATCTGTTATAAGTTCATCAATGTTTTCAATATTCTTTTCTGCATTGATAACATCATCAATATGAGGTCTTGTTTTTGGATGTTTTGGAGTGAATACCGTGCAGCAGTCCTCATATGGTTGTATAGAGGTTTCAAAGGTGTCAATTTTCCTTGACAGCGCAATGATTTCCTCCTTATCCATACCTATACAAGGTCTGAAAACAGGCATGTCAACAGCGCAGTCCGTGCAGGCAAGAGCATATATTGTCTGGCTTGCGACCTGACCTACGCTTTCGCCGGTGATAAGCGCGCTGCAGTTTTGATTAAGGGCTATTTTTTGAGAAATCATCATCATAATTCTTCTCATAATTATGGTGAAATATTCCTCGGGACAAAGGTCGCGGATTGCTTCTTGTATTTTTGTAAAGGGCACAACATACGTTGTAATTACGCCTGAATATTTTGCAACTCTTTTAAGCAGCTCCATAACTTTCATTTCGGCAAGCTCTGAGGTATAGGGTGGAGATGCAAAGTGAATGGCGCAAAGCTCAATTCCCCTTTTTGCCATCATATATGCGGCAACCGGCGAGTCAATACCTCCGCTGATAAGAATACCCGCTCTGCCGCTTGTGCCTGTCGGCATACCGCCCGCACCTTTTATGTTGTTGCCGCGTACAAACGCATACTTGTCACGCACTTCAACAGTAACAATAATATCGGGATTATGAACATCAACTTTAAGATTATGGAATTTTGAAAGGATATATCCGCCTGTTTCTCTGCATATTTCAGGCGATTTAAGCGGAAACTTTTTATCTGAGCGTTTTGCCTCAACCTTAAAGGTTTTTGCGTCCTCAAGCTGTTCATAAAGATATTCGGCAGTTGTCTGCTTAATAATATCAAAATCCTTTTCGCATACGCAGGCACGTGAAAGGGCGGCAATACCGAACACCTTTGACAGCCGCTCAACCGCATCGTCAAGGTCAATATCATTATCAACAGGGTCAACCATAATTGTTGACTGGCTTTTTGTAAATTCAAAGCGTCCTAAATCCGAAAGCTTTTTTTTCATATTTTTAACAAGTATATCCTCAAAGGTATTTCTGTTTAGTCCCTTGAGGGCAAGCTCGCCGTTTTTTATAAGTATAATTTCTTTCATATTTTCTCCAAAGGGTGATTTTTAATTAAGTCTTTTATTGCATTAACAAAGAGGTCTATCTCTTCTTTTGTATTGTATCTGCAAAAGCTTATTCTTATACTTTTGTCAATCGTTTCGCCATCAAGCCCCATTGCGTTTAGTACATGGCTTTTTTTACCTTTGGCGCACGCTGAACCGTTGCTGACATAAACATTGTAGTTTGACGAAAGCTCCTGCAATATAGTTTGGCTTCTCATAAATGTGGGAATATATATATTAATAATGTAAGGCGATGCGTTTTCATTATTGTTGAAACGGATACCGTCAATTTTTGACAACTGTTCTCTTGCGTAAATATTAAGCCCGTTAATCAGCTTTTTTTGTTCATTTATATTAGAAAGCGCCCTTACGGCAGCGCTGAAGCCTGCGATAAGCGGTGAGCTTTCAGTCCCGGGACGAATCCTTTTTTCCTGCTCTCCGCCAAAGGATTGAGCAAAGTTTTGGTCAGTGAGGTTAGCCTCTTTATTTATATAAAGAGCGCCGATTCCTTTTGGTCCGTGTATCTTGTGCGCCGATACACTTATTAAATCAGCGCCGAGTTTTTTTGCGTTAATACTCACCTTTCCGTAAGCCTGAACGCAGTCAATATGAATAAGAGCGGGAGAGTCAGCCTTTTTGACAGCGCGTTTCAGCGCATCCACAGGCATAATAGTGCCAACCTCGTTGTTAATATACATCATTGAAACAAGAATAGTTTCCTTGTTTACAACGTCAAAAAGCTGCTCCTTTGTGATATTTCCTGTTGCATCGGGCTTAAGATAAATCACCTCAAAGCCCTGCTTTTCAAGTTCCTGTGCAGACTGTAGAACGCTTTCGTGTTCAACAGCTGTTGTAACAATTCTTTTTCCAAGCCGTTTTCTTGCTTTAACTGCTCCGAACAAAGCAAGATTGTTTGCTTCGGTACCGCCTGAAGTAAATATGATTTCCTCACTGCTGACGCTGAGAGAATCTGCTATAACAGACCTTGCCGTTATAATTTCTTTCATAGCGTTTATGCCTAAATTGTGAAGGCTTGAGGGGTTTCCCCAGTTGTTAAGAAGCATATTTGCTACCGCGTCCGCACATTCTATGCATGGCTTTGTTGTCGCCGAATTGTCAAGATAAGCCGTCATAATTTCATTAATTCCTTTAATTTAAGAATACCTATAACTGTTTTGGCATCCTTGATTTCACCGTTCATTATTTTTGAAATACATTCGTTAAACGGCATTTTTACCACGTCTAAATATTCGTCCGCGTCTAGGTTCTGTTCGCCGAATGTCAGACCCGCCGCATAGAAAAGGCGGATTATTTCACCGCAGTAACCGGGCGTCGGGTAAATTTCGCCGAAAGGTTCAAATTTTTCGGCGCTTGCGCCGCATTCTTCGCTGAATTCGCGTAACGCCGCATCTCTCGGATTTTCACCGGCTTCAAGTTTACCGGCGGGAATCTCATATATTGTTTCCTTATACGGATATCTAAATTGTCTTACCAAAATAATTTCGTTATTGTCGGTAAGCGAGACTATCGCAACTCCTCCCGGATGGTCTACAACCTCACGCACTGCCTCCGTTCCGTCAACAAGGGTGATTTTGTCAGTGTGGACATTTATGATATTTCCGTTAAATATTCCTTGTATTTCTTCTGTTTGTTCATAAAAGCCAAGGACGATTGATTCAATGTCCTCAAGTTTTTCGGCAATAAATTTTGCGCCTGCCTCAATAAGTTCAAATTTTGTTCCGTATCCCCATAAAACACCGACAGAGTCAATTATATCAGCCTTGGCCCCCTCAATGTCATATTTTTTGTCGCCTGCCACAAGGCAAATGTTTCCGGCAACGCCGAGCTGTTTCTGGCACCTTGCAATAATATTTGCTTTTGCCTCGCAGTCGGCAGTAAAAGTTACACCGCAAATAACGTCAAAATATGATTTTATTCCAAAATGGTCAAGCAGAGTTTCAATGTAATCCTGGGGTTTTGAAGATGCTATGCCGATTTTGATATTGTTTCTTTTAAGAGAAATCAAAAGCTCTTTAATACCGTCATAAAGCCTGCTCTCGAAAACTCCCTTGTTGGTGTATCGTTCACGGAATTTCTTTACAAGCTCGTCTGCCTTTGACGGGTCAGCGCCGAATTTCTCCTGAAAGGTTATAAGCAACGGAGGACCGATAAAATAAGTTAGCTCATTATAATCAGGTGTTTCATAGCCGAATGAATCTAATGCGTATTTTGCGCTTTTAAGTATTCCTTCACCGGTGTCGCATATAGTTCCGTCAAAATCAAAAATTACTGCACTGTATCTCATACGCCGTTTATCCTTTTCAAAAATTTGTTTTTAAGCACTACAAATCTTTCAATTTTTCCTTTGCCGATAATGTTATCGCTTTCATCCTTTGCCTGTACTGAAAAAGTCAGCTTCCTGCCGTCAACGCTTTCAAGCAAGGCATATGCCGTAATTACTTCTCCTATACCGCTTGCTTTGCTGTGATTTATTGACACACATGTGCCCACGGTTGTCTCATTCTCGTCAAGGAGCGGTGCGCAGGCAATACAGGAAGCCTCTTCCATAAGAGCAAGCATCATAGGAGTGGCAAATACATCAAGACTTCCCGATTTAACCGCCTTTGCCGTATTAGCCGCAGTTACAGTTGTAACAGCAGTCCCCTCAATCTTTTCGGCAAATTCTTTCATACTTAACACCTCGGCTAATAATTATATCATATTTTTTTGTTATATACAATATAAAACAATTATGGTACAATATTCACGGAAAAGGAAAAGGTGATAACTTCATGATTGAAAACAAGAAGAGAATCCATATGCTTGATGAAATCAGGGGCTTTGCAATAATATGTATGATTTTTCATCATGCTTTTTTAGATGTCGGTGATGTACTCGGACTTTCTTGGGGATATAATGTTTTTGACGCGCTTTGCGTTGTTCAGCCGTTTTTCTGGGCGGCGTTTATTATTATATCGGGTATGTGCTCAAGGCTTTCAAGAAACAGCATCAGACGCGGAATAATAGTTTTCGCCTGCGGTATGCTTATTACTCTTGTAACCGTCGTGATTATGCCTCTTCTCGGCTTTGAGGGCACAGAGATTTATTTCGGAATTCTGCATTGTCTCGGCGTCTGTATGATAATTACGGGAATACTGATGCCGGTATTTAAAAAAATTGACTACAGACTCGGCGCCGTGATTTCGCTTGTTTTATTTTTGTTCCTTTACGGCATTGAGGGAGGTAAGCTTTGCTTTGGACTTGTCAGCCTGCCTGACAGTATTTATCAGTATAATTTTCTCGCTCCTCTCGGATTTCATAATAACAGCTTTTACAGTGCGGATTATTTTCCCGTAATCCCGTGGATATTTATGTTTTTCTTCGGCTGTTTTATAGGTAAGCTTGCAGCTGATGAAAAGCTCCCGGATACTATGTATAAAAAACACAGCAAATTATTTGGATTTGTAGGAAGAAACAGTCTTTGGTTTTATATAGCGCATCAGCCTGTAATATATGCGGTAATGCTTTTAATCACTGCTTTAATTATGTAATTTTTCTTTTAAGCGTATGGTTACGGTATGTGTACGATTTGAACAAAAAGCAAACGCGCCTCATAGAATAATGTGATAAGGGCAAACATTGTTATGTTATGCTCTTATTACACTGTGAGGTGCGTTTTCAATTGTTGGCAACGGTGGATTCGTCCTTTAAAACAGCCGTTGCTGTATCAGTTGTGGTATAGAACAGCGGCTGATTATTCTATTTTCAGCCACTGTTCGTTTGCCTGTTTTACTGAATAATAACAGTAAGCAAGACATTTATTTACAATCGCTTTAGCCGTGGAAATATGCCTGCTGACCGTCGGTTGCGAAAGTTTTAAATCTCTTGCGATTTCCACCTGATTTTTACCGTAAACATAAAACATTCTCAAACAAAGATTTTGGCGTTCGGTGAGTTCGTTTTTTATTATTAAAGGCAAAACCTTTGACATAGACTTTACAAGTATTCTCTGCTCGTCAAATCCGTCGATGTCAGCTTGCTTAGAAACGCCCATAAATTCTTCGACAAAATCAATCATGCTGCTCCTCCTTATCATAATAGTGTGAAAGCAAAGATGCTATTCTTTTACATTCACAAGCCATATCATAGTATATTTTCAGCTTTCTTCTCAGGAGCAAATGGTCCTCCCCTGAGTAAACGCTGAGCAATGGTTTGAGCCCGTCCATTTTTGCGCAGATAACTCTGTACTGTATTTCATACTCACGGGCAAGTTCATTAATAGTCATATTACCGCCTTCTTTCAATTTAATTTCATACGAAATATCATGCGTATACACTATATATTATACAAACAAATGTTCTAAGTCAATTTACGCTTTTAGTTAGTCCAAAAAATGACACTATAAAAAATTTATGGCGTTACTTAAAAACAAACTCGTAAAATTATATAAAAAATTTTAACAAATCTATTGACAAATTATGCAATATCCACTATAATACATATAGACTTGAAACGGGCCGCACCGTTTCAAATCATGGTCCTCCATAGTTTGTAATAACAGAGAGGGGAAGGTCGGATTTGCAGTTCCGGCCTTCTTTTCTTTTATAATGGTTTATTTTAACTTTAACTTTACTTTTGCAGGTTTCGGTATTAAAATATATTTTAAACAAGTCAAGTACACAGAGGCGGAATAATGTATCAAAGAACATATGCAAAAATTGATTTAGATAAAATTGAATATAATATTAATAATATACTGAAAAAAGTTGATTCAAGAGCAAAGTTCCTTGCCGTTATTAAAGCGGATGCCTACGGCCACGGCGCCGTTCCCGTCAGCAGACTTATTGAGGACAAATGTGACTTTTTCGGTGTAGCGTGCGTTGATGAGGCTTTGGAGCTTATTAATTCGGGGATAAAAAAACCGGTTCTTGTTCTCGGTTATGTGTCCCCTAAGCAGTATTTTGACGTAGTTAAAAATGATATTCGTATTCCTATTTTTTCATATGACACGGCGAAGGCGCTGTCTGACGAGGCGGTAAGACAGGGTAAGGTTTCTGTGTTTCATTTCTGTGTTGACACGGGAATGAGCAGAATCGGCTTTCAGGTTAATGAAGAAAGCGCAGATACCTGCAAAAAAATAACCCGTCTGCCGAATATTCAGGCAGAGGGTCTGTTTTCTCATTTTGCATCCGCGGATGAAAAGGATTTGTCCAAAGCTGTAAAGCAGAGAGAGTTGTTTGACGTTTTTGCTTTAATGCTCGCTGAAAGGGAAATAAATATACCGATTAAGCATATTAATAATTCAGCAGGTATCATGGTGTTTGACGATATGCTTGATATGGTGCGCGCGGGAATCGTTATCTACGGACTTTATCCGTCAGACGAGGTTGATAAATCACTGCTCGATATTAAGCCCGCATTGGAGTGGAAAACGCATGTCAGCCATATAAAAACATTAGAAGCGGGCAGGGAAATCTCATACGGAGGTACATATAAAACAGAAAGAGAAACCGTTGTGGCAACTATTCCTGTTGGCTATGCCGACGGATATCCGCGCTGTCTTACGAATAAGGGAAGAGTTATTATTAAAGGAAAATATGCAAAAATTATCGGCAGAGTTTGTATGGATCAGTTTATGGTTGATATTACGGATATTCCGGATGTTAATATAGAAGATGAGGTCACGCTGGTAGGAACCGACGGTAATGCAAAGCTTACAATGGAGGAGGTATCCGGGCTTGCTCATTCGTTTAACTATGAGCTTCCTTGCCGGATTTCGCACCGTGTACCGCGCGTGTATGTGAAAAACAAAAAGGTAGTTAATACAGTAAATTATTTAAAATGAAATAAACAAAAAAATCACCTGTATCCACAGGTGATTTTTTTCTTTTATGCTATTAATTTTGCTCCGATGTGTTTTCCGACGGTGTATTATTTTTGTCCGAGCCTCCGTTATTTGCTGAACCATAGCCTATCCAGGTATTTCCTTTATTAAGGCTTATGTCTTTACCGTTTAAATCTTTTATGGAAAGAATTCCGTTTTCTACAGACCATTTGATGTCGGTTACAGTTCCTGCGCTAAGAAGTTTTCCGTTTCCTCCGGCAAGTTTATAATCACAATAGGTTTCGGATTTTCCGGAGCCCTTATAATTATATTTAGTGACATATTCCGTATTGTCATAAAGCACAAGCAAATTTTTTCTTGCAACGTCTGTAAGGTAGTCGGAGCAATGGTACATTTTGTCGTTTGCGTCATATGTCCAGTCTCTTGTTTTTGTTCTTGAGGAGAACGTAAATGAGAACGAGCTGCATTCAGTATTACCTACAGCCTGTTCCTTTTCATTGAATTTAAGCTGAGTGAAACTTGATTTATCAATATCTGTTCTGAATTCAGCTTCTTTAACAGCCTGAGCAAGTTTAGCGCCGTATAATACACCCGTATGCTCTGATGATACGCCTCTTGACGGATCCCTTCCGAACAGAGCGAGGCTGCCGCCATAGGTCATCTGATTTATATGGTCAACATTGTCTGTTCTGAAAACGGTATCGGCTCCGATGTAATTGTCCCTTGTAGAGCTTTGACCCCAGTGAATAAAGATTGAATCAAACAACTCTGAAAATCTGATATACGGCGGTCTTGCGCTGCGCATAGGGCCTATCTGATCGGGCAGGGAGGTATAGTCGGCATAAAACCAAAGCATTCTTGTTTCTCCGCCTTCAACCTCACCTTCAAGGATTATGTCGGGTGATTGTTTGCTGTCATCAATACCCCATTGCGGTCTTGACGGATAAGAATTTTCAACAACACAGGCAACAGGTCTTTTACCGACCGCTTTTTCGTTATACGATTCTTCACCTGTGAGCGGATTAACTATTTTGGCAACTGCCTTAGTTGTAGTTTGAGCGGTAGTTGTAGGAGCTGTAGTTTCAGGCTCCTTGTTCTTGTTTTTTACTATAGCAAAAGCCGCCGCAATAATGGCTATTATAACAATTACGGCAACAGTGATAATAATAATTTTTTTACTGTTTTTGCCGGAACCCTTACCGCCGTTACCGTCTGTATATATTTCGTTTGAAGAATCATCCTTAGGTTTGCTGATTAAATCAAAGTTGTTGTCTGATGTATCCGGCGCCTGCTTTTCCTTAAGACTCATATTTGAAAATATATCGTCAGTTTCAGGCTTTTCATTTTTTTGCGGAGAAAATGAATTAAAAAATTCATTATTATTTTTATCTTTGCCTTCCGGCCCTTTTTTGCTTTTGAGTTCATTTAATATATCGTCAATTTCATTTTGGTTAGACATATGATGTTCTCCTCTCGTTTTTTAGCATAGCATTAGCCCCAAAATAAGATGGGTTTTTAATATTGTACCATATATTATTTGGCATTTCATCATATTTTTTAAAATTTTAAATTTTATTGATTTAAGGCATAGTATGTAGTAAAATAATAAAGATAAAGACGATACTGTTTAAGTTGAGTTTATGAGGTGGCACAATGGCAAAAACCGTTCCTATGATAATTACAAATAATAATATTCTCGTAAAGGCAAGGGACAGTGATGATTTTAAAACCTTTACAATGCCGTCGTTGAGTCCATCGCCTAATATTCCTTTTTATCATGAATTTGCTGAGAAGATTGCCGAAGGGCAGTATTATTTTAAAGAGTTTATGAAAGGAATTTACGGCAAAAAACTCAACAAGTATATTCTTGCAATAATCGTGCCTGATGATACAAGCAAATTAGAATCAATTTTTATTAACGAGTTTTTTGTGAATTCAGGCGCATGCAAGGCTGTCGCTCAAATGCCTATGGCGCTTACGCTTTCCAAAGAGGAAATAAGATATATCTCAGTTTCAAAGTCACTTAGAAATGTTACTCTTGAGTATGTAAGGAACAACGAAACGGTTGTCAAAAAGTTTTACGATGTTAATACTTGTGATGCCAAAACGGTTATGTCCGATGCCGCGCTTCTTCATATTGACGTTGAATATAATGATGTTCCTATATTTATTAATAATTTCAATATGAATATGGACGAGTACAGTGAGATGGGAGAAATTATCAGTCCTAAACAATTTCTTGAAAAAATATCACATATTGATGTAGAAAAATTATAAATAATAGTTGCGCCTCTGTAAAAAATAATTGCGGGGGTGATTTTTATGAAAAAAAAGGATAATAAAAAAAATCAAAACAAAAAGCCTATTATTGATTTGACGTCTTACCTCAGTCCTGATATGGTAAACAGTGATACTGACGGCAGTTATACGGGTATTCCTAAAGATATGTACTATAATGATGAGCTTGAACAGCCGGTTCAGGACGCGGATGATTTATAAATGAAAATTTAATTTACAGCATGTTGAAAGGGGCTGTCTCACGAAAGTGAGGTGCCCCTTAAAAATACTATTTTTCTTTAACCGGTACCCATATTTTACTTCTGTAATCAGGAGATGACATATCGCCTACGGAATATACCTCAATATCCATTTCATATGTCGGCACATAGTTTGCAGTCGGGAAAAACTCTGCGCATATTTTATGCCATGTATCCTGAATAGCTTTTGGCATTGGACCGATACATTCAAATACCGCCCAAGTGCGTGCGGGGATTTTATTGACCTTAAAGCCTGTCGGTATTTTGGTATCATCATTACACATAACAGCGATTGAATAATCAAATGTTTTTTGGTCATTTGGTGTATTTCCGTAGCACACGCCAAAAATATTTGTTCTGTCAGTTGTCAGATCAAGCAGCTTTGTAACTGTTCCGTCTTGATGTGACTGGGTCCAGAAATCCGGGATTGTGATTTTATTCTTTGCATCATCAATACTTTGGTGGCTTACTTTTTCAAGTATTTTAAATGATTTCTTTTTACAAATTTTGTAATCCATAATATTACCGCCTTTTAGTTTTATTTCAACAGAAAGACGCGAAAATGATTTCAGAATTGAATTATTCTTCTTTGCCTCGGATGGAGTGATTCCGTGAAATTTTGAAAATGCTCTTGTAAAGCTTTCAGGTGAATCGTATCCGTACTTTAAAGCAATATCGATTACCTTTGCATTCGTTACGGCAAGCTCGTTACCGGCAAGAGTAAGTCTGCGTTTTCTGATATATTCACCGAGTGAGCAGTTACAAAGGATATTAAAAATTCTTTGAAAATAAAAATTTGAAAAACCCGACTGAGTGGATATAATTTCAAAATCCAATTTATCTGTCAAATGCTCTTCAATATAATCAATTGCATTTTGCAAGCCTTGCGTCCAATCCATAATCACATTCCTTTCTGTTAAGTTAATTATATCAGTAACATTTTTTATAATCCTAACATCTTATGCTCTTTAATGATAAGCTCAATTATTAAATATGTAAAGATCAAAATATAAAGCAGGATTGAATAAAATTCAATCCTGCTTTTAAATACTTATTTCTTCTTAAATTTATCAAAAAAGCCTTCCTTATTTTTCGGCGGAATATAGTTTTTATCAAACTGTTTTAAAAGCTCCCTTTGCTCGTCTGTAACGCTCTTCGGAACATCAACAACAATTCTTACATATTCCTCGCCCTTGCCGAGACCGTTGAGCCTTTGTATTCCCTTGTTGCCCTTGAGAGTAAATACCTCTCCCGGTTGAGTACCGGACGGTACGTTCAGCTTGACGTCCCCGTCAAGAGTAGGCACCTGAATTTCAGCACCGAGCGTTGCCTGAACAAATGAAATATGTCTGTCAACCCATACGTCATAGCCGTCGCGGTTAAAGTAAGGATGCTTTTTAATGCTTACAGCCACCTTGAGGTCGCCTGCCGGACCTCCGTTAGCTCCTGTGTTACCGAAACCTCTTACATTGACAATCTGATTATTGTCAATACCTGCCGGAATATTAATATCAATTTTTTTCTTTGTACGTACCTTGCCCTTGCCGTTGCATTTGTGGCATGGGGATGTAATGATTTTTCCGCTGCCGCCGCAGCGCGTACATGTTTTCTGTGTCGTCATAACGCCGAACGGACTTCTTTGCTGAATATTTATTACACCTCTGCCTTGGCATTCGGGGCAGGTGGTAGGCGAAGTGCCCTTTGCTGCTCCCGTTCCGCCGCATTCGCTGCAATCCATAACGCGCATAACTTCAACAGTTTTTTTACAGCCCTTTGCCGCCTCCTCAAATGTAAGGCTGACAGAGGTTTGTAAGTCGCGTCCCCTTTGGGGAGCGTTCGGATTTCTTCCGCCGCCAAAGCCGCCTCCGCCGAAGAAGGAGGAGAAAATATCCCCCAAATCAATGTCGCCGTCAAAACCGAAGCCTCCAAATCCAGCTCCGCCTTGACCCGCTCCGTAATTAGGGTCAACACCCGCAAAGCCGAACTGGTCATAACGCGCTTTTTTCTGCGGGTCGGACAAAACCTCGTAAGCCTCGTTACATTCCTTGAATTTTGCCTCTGCCTCCGCATTATCAGGGTTAAGGTCGGGGTGATATTTTTTTGCTGTTTTTCTGTATGCTTTTTTTATTTCATCGTCGCTTGCGTTCTTGCTTACGCCGAGAACTTCGTAATAGTCTCTTTTTTCCTCAGGCAATATAATGCCCCCAATCTGTAAGTAACTTTATATAAGCACACACAGGAGAGCCTGTATGTGCTTATAGCTGATAATTATATATTATTAATTAGTTGTCGTCAACCTCTGTGTAATCAGCGTCTGTATAGCCTGAATCTGCACCTCCGCCTGCCTGGTTCGGGTCAAAGCCTGCTCCTGCGGCGTTCGGATCAGCGCCTGCCGCCTGTGCTGCCTCATAAAGTTTCTGTGACACTTCATAGAACTTGCTCTGTAAATCCTCCTGAGCTGTCTTGATTGCGTCAAGATTATCACCCTTGAGAGCCTCTTTCAAAGCGTCTGTCTTTGTCTGAAGAGCAGATTTATCATCGGCGGAGAATTTATCTCCCTCTTCAGAAAGGAGCTTTTCTGTCTGGTATACCATCTGGTCAGCATTATTTCTAAGGTCGATTGCCTCTCTCTTTTTCTTATCCTCTTCTGCAAACTGCTCTGCCTCTTTAACAGCTTTGTCAATATCCTCCTTGCTCATATTTGATGATGCGGTGATGGATATATGCTGTTCTTTGCCTGTGCCGAGATCCTTTGCCGATACGTGTACAATACCGTTTGCGTCAATATCAAAGGTAACTTCAATCTGCGGAACACCGCGTCTTGCAGGAAGAATACCGTCGAGGTGGAACATACCGAGCGTTTTGTTATCCTTTGCAAACTCTCTTTCTCCCTGAAGAACATGAACCTCTACCGATGTCTGATTATCGGCTGCAGTAGAGAAAATCTGGCTCTTCTTTGTGGGGATAGTTGTGTTTCTTTCAATAATGACGGTGTTGATTCCACCCATAGTTTCAATACCGAGTGAAAGGGGAGTTACGTCAAGAAGAAGGAGTCCTTTAACATCACCGCCGAGAACTCCGCCCTGAAGAGCCGCGCCCATAGCAACGCACTCGTCAGGGTTGATTCCCTTGAACGGTTCTTTACCGCTGAACTTCTGAATAGCCTCCTGAACTGCCGGGATTCTTGTTGAACCGCCTACGAGAAGCACCTTGTCAATATCGTTCATTGAAAGACCCGAGTCGCTCATTGCCTGACGGACAGGTCCCATAGTAGCCTCAACAAGGTCTGCTGTCATTTCATTGAACTTAGCTCTTGAAAGTGTAAGCTCAAGGTGTTTAGGACCTGTTGCGTCTGCCGTGATGAACGGAAGGGAAATCTGCGCTGTAGTCATACCCGAAAGGTCGATTTTTGCTTTTTCGGCTGCTTCTTTTACTCTCTGCATTGCCATCTTGTCACCTGAAAGGTCAATGCCGTTGTCCTTTTTAAATTCGGCAACAATCCAGTCCATAATCTTTTTATCAAAATCGTCGCCGCCAAGACGGTTATTACCCGCTGTTGCAAGTACCTCCTGTACGCCGTCGCCCATTTCGATAATTGATACATCAAATGTTCCGCCGCCAAGGTCGTATACCATTACCTTCTGGTCGTCCTCCTTGTCAATGCCGAAAGCAAGCGCAGCGGCAGTAGGCTCGTTGATAATTCTTTTTACATCAAGACCTGCTATTTTGCCTGCGTCCTTTGTTGCCTGACGCTGAGCGTCTGTGAAATATGCTGGGACTGTAATAACAGCCTCGGTTACTGTTTCACCGAGATATGACTCTGCGTCAGCCTTAAGTTTTTGAAGAATAATAGCTGAAATTTCCTGAGGAGTGTAAGCCTTGCCGTCGATAGTTACCTTGTAATCAGAGCCCATGTGTCTCTTAATTGAAGAGATTGTTCTTTCTGGATTCGTGATTGCCTGGCGCTTTGCAACATTGCCCACCATTCTTTCTCCGTCTTTTGAAAAAGCAACTACAGACGGGGTGGTTCTTGCGCCTTCCGCGTTTGTGATAACTACTGCTTCACCGCCTTCAATTACGCTTACACAGCTGTTTGTTGTACCTAAATCAATACCGATAATCTTTGACATAATTAGTCCTCCTATATTAATTATAATTTAGTTGGCTGTTTTGACCATTGCGGGTCTTACAACCTTGTCTTTTATTTTATAGCCTTTTTGGAAAACGTCTATGATTACATTTGATTCCAAGTTGTCATCCTCAACGTGCATTACTGCATTGTGGAGATTCGGGTCAAACTGTTCACCGCTTTCACCGTAGGCTGTAACGCCAAGCTTTTCAAGCGATGCCATAAGACCGTCGTAGGTCATCTGAACACCCTTCTTAAGTCCTTCATAATCCTCCTGCTCGTTTGACAAGGCTCTTTCAAGATTGTCAATAGCCGATAGAATTTCCGAAACTGTTTTAGCTGTCGCAAAGGCAAAACTCTCGTTTTTTTCCTTTTCGGAGCGTTTGCGGAAGTTAGCGTATTCCGCAGTAACTCTTAAGAGCTGGTCTTTAGTATCGGAGAGTTCTTTTTCAAGAGGATTTATTTCTTCTTCTGCCTTTTCCTCCTGTTCGGGTTCTTTCTTTTCTTTTTTTTCCTCATCCTTTATTTCTGTTTTCTTTTTACTCATTTTGTGCCTCCTTTTGAGAGTAGAGAGTCTACTTTATTAAATATATATTCTGCGCATGGAATAATTGTTTTGTAATCAATTCTCATTGAACCGATTATTCCAAGTGTTGCTGTCTGATTGTTGCCGTATGTGAATTTTGATATAAAGGTTGATGTGTTTTTCAATTCAAACAGTGGATTTTCGTCACCGATAAAAACTGTACGGTTAATATTTGTTTTTGCAAAATATTTTGAAAATTCAATCATTTTTTCCTTGTCCGCAAGGAAAGATAGAATTTTGTGGACATCGTTTCCAAGCTCTTCATGAGAAAGCAGGTTTGTTTCACCTTCAAGTATAAGCTTGCTCTGCGATGCCTCGTTGCAAAGCGAACATAATGATGTCAGAACGGGCAAAAGGTCAAATACCCTTTCCCCGGCGATTAAAACGGAGCGTTGAACGAGAGATAGATTTACCTCTGTCAATGGCGTTCCTATAAACAGTCTGTTCATTACCTCATAGAATAAAAACCTGAAATCTTCATTAACGGGGCAGGAAATGTTGATAAGAGAGGATTTAATCTTACTGCCGACAGTCAGCATAACAAGCATTGCTTTTGACTTGCCCGCGGGAATTAAATCAACACCCTGTATGCAGTCAAGCGGATCCTCAATACCGCAGCAAAAACCGATACAATGTGTGTATTGCGCAAGGAGTCTTGCCGCGTCGGATAACAGTCGTTCGGGATCTCCTGCGTTTACCGAAAGCGCTTCGCTTATTTTTTGCTTGTCATATTTGGACATATCCTTTGGTACCATAAGACTGTCAATGTAATATCTGTATGATGCCTTGCTCGGAATACGTCCACCGCTTGTATGTCTTTGTTCAAGATACCCGAGGTCAGAGAGGTATGCCATCTCGTTTCTGATAGTGGCGCTGGAAACAGAATAGGGAAGAAGCCGGCACAGAGTTTTTGATCCCATCGGCTCGCCTGTGCGCAGATAATGCTCAATTATCAGATTGAGTATTGCCAAACGTCTTTCGCTGATCATCCTTTCCACACCTCTCCGTGTCATTTATGATGTTAGCACTCTAAGTATGCGAGTGCTAATCCTGCTATAATAGTATATCCATTTTTATAATTTGTCAATAGTTTTTTCCTAAAAACGTAAAAAATTCATCTTTTGGAAATAAATTAATAGCGGTGACATTAAGACACCGCTATTTTATATAATGTTATTTATTAAGCAGACAGTTTATTTTTGGATTCATGATAGTGTTGTTGCTCTGTGAAAATTCAAGAGCGGTAAAGCATGTTTTTTCCTGAGGCTCAAAATATTGTTCCTCCATTTTATAAGAGCGCTGTTTTTTCGGCTCTTCCTCAACAGGCGTTTTCTCCTCGGGCTCATTATATGCGTAAATGTAGCCGTAAAAGTACTGACCGTAGTGAGAGGACATATCATAATAAACATTTGTGTTAAAGTAGTTTCCTCCCCAGTGCGATTCCGAAACGGTTATTGCTCCGTCTTGCGCAATATCTTCAACTACCGCAACGTGTCCTGACCAGCAGGCTATTGCTCCGAGCTTAGGTTCTTTACCGTAATCATAGTAATTGTTTGATTTGTTGATAAACCACCACTCTCCCGCGTTGCCGTGGTCAATAAGCGGTCTATCCCCGTTAAGCTCATAAATTCTGCCAAACGCGTAAGCGACACAGTTTGGCATACCGTAACCTGTTTGGGAGTAGGCGTTAAGCTCACCTGTGTAGTACGGCTCACCCTGAGGAGCTGTCAGCCTTGGTACAAAATTCTGTGCGAATACCGTTGTCGGAAATACGGCTAATATAATAAAAGTTAACAAAAAGGTTACAATGCTGTTTTTAAATAATTTTTTCATAAATCCTCCTTTAACAAATGGTTTTTACAAAAGAATAATACCATTTGCCTGAAATATGTTGCATTTTATCATAAAAGAAGTTTCGTAATCTATGGCAATGCTCAACAACGATTTTGTAATCTTTTTGTCATATTTGTAACAATTTAACAAACTTTTATCAAAACTATTGACAAAAAAACGCCTTTTAATAAACTTTTGTCTATATTTATAACATCGGGCGGGTCTTATTTATATGAATTTCCTAATATGTAAATTATATACAAACTAAAACCACCTTGCTTTATCAGCAAAGTGGTTTTTAATAATACTTATTATATTATAATGTAATGCTATAATCCGGCGACGCCGTCCTTGATTGCCGCATCGGCAACAGCTTTGGCAACCGTATCCTTTATTCTTTCATCAAATGCGTACGGAAGAATATAGTCGGGTGTAAGTTTATCCTCGTCAACAAGTGACGCAATGGCGTACGCTGCGGCTATTTTCATATTTTCGGTAATAGCGCTGGCTCTTACATCCAGCGCGCCGCGGAAGATACCGGGGAATGCAACAACATTGTTGATTTGATTCGGGAAGTCGGAACGTCCTGTTCCCACAATTTTTGCGCCTGCCGCCTTTGCCTCGTCGGGCATAATTTCCGGTGTGGGATTTGCCATGGCAAGGACAATCGGGTCGCTGTTCATTGTCTTAATCATATCCTGAGTAAGAACTCCCGGAGCGGACACTCCGATAAAAATATCCGTCCCTTTAACAGCGTCTGCAAGCGAGCCTTTGGTCATTTCTCTGTTAGTTACTTTGGCGATATTTTCCTTTGAGGGATTGAGGTTTTCCCTGCCCTCATAAATAGCGCCTGTTCGGTCGCAAAGTATAACGTCGCGGAGACCGAGTGTCATAAGCAGTTTTGCAATAGCAATACCGGCGGCGCCAGAGCCGTTGATAACGGCTTTACAGTCCGAAAGAGCTTTGCCTGTCAGCTTTGTTGCGTTTATCAATGCGGCGGAAACAACAACGGCGGTTCCGTGCTGGTCATCGTGAAAAATAGGTATGTCACATCTTTCCTTGAGCTTTTCCTCAATTTCAAAGCAGCGTGGAGCGGCTATGTCCTCAAGATTTATTCCGCCGAAAGAGCCGCTGATGTTATAAACGGTTTCAACAAACTCATCAACATTTTTTGTGCGCACACAGAGCGGAAACGCGTCAACATCACCGAATTCTTTAAAAAGTACGCATTTTCCCTCCATTACAGGCATACCCGCCTCCGGGCCTATATCACCCAAACCGAGTACAGCGGTTCCGTCTGTGATAACGGCAACCATATTCCAGCGGCGTGTAAGCTCCCAGCTTTTTTTATAGTCCTTTTGAATTGCAAGACACGGCTCGGCAACTCCCGGAGTATACGCAAGCGAAAGGGAGTCTTTGTCATTAACTTTAGCTCTCGCTGTTACCTCCAGCTTGCCTTTCCACTCACCGTGCAGTTTTAATGATTCTTTACGATAATCCATTTTGCAAATACCTCTGTAAATTAATTTATTTCTCCCAAGGGAATTTATATTGTGTCAGACCGAGCTCGTCACGAACGGCTATAATTTCCTTTTGCACCGATTCGTTAATAGGAACTCCGCTGTCTTTTCTCTCCTGCCAAATATTCCATTCCTTTTCACCGGCGGTATATATTTTTTCGCAGCCGGGGGCCTTTTCTGAATTACGGACAGAACGGAGAATTTCTCCTGCTTTTTTTCTTGTCAGCTCTTCTCCGAGGAAGTGGTTTGTGTCAATCGCTATGAAGAAGTGACCGAGATGATATGGTCTGATATTTCCGTTTTCATCTTTTCCGTCAAGCTCCTTGCCGTAGCTTCCGTCCTGAAGAATTGCGGAAAGAAGTTCAATCACCATTGCGTATCCGTAACCCTTATACCCGCCGAGAGATTCACCAATACCGCCGAGAGTTGTAAGAGCAGCCTCTCCCTGACGAATTTTTTTAAGGGCAATGCCTGAATCTCCTTCAATCGGCTGGCCGTCTCTGCCGATTATCGTTCCGGGATGAACATTCTCGCCTATTCTTTCATAGTATTCAATTTTACCGTTTTGTGTTATAGATGTGGCGCAGTCAATAACAAAATCAAAATCCTCATCAGTAGGAATTCCGATTGTGAGCGGATTTGTGCCGAACATACCCTCAACGCCAAAGGTCGGAGCAACCGAAGGCCTTGCGTTTGTGCCTGTAATGCCTATACAGCCCTGCTTGGCAGCCATTGTGGCATAATAGCCCGCGATACCGTAGTGGCATGAATTACGCACTGCCACCATACCCATACCGTATTTCTTAGCTTTGTCAATAGCCATTTGCATTGACCTGTATCCGATAACCTGGCCCATTCCGTTATGTCCGTCAACGACAGCCGTTGTCGGTGTTTTCTTAATAATTTCAAAATTTGTTACAGGGTTCTGAATTCCTGCCTTGATTCTGTCAAGATAAATCGGTTTAAATCTGTTACAGCCGTGGCTTTCAATACCGCGTCTGTCAGATTCGAGCAAAACGTCGGTGCATATTTTTGCATCCTCTTTTGGAACACCATAGCCTATAAACGCGTCTGTTACAAAGTCTGTAATTAAATCCCATGGACATATTACCTTACCCATAATAAAAGCAACTCCTTTTTATTTTATTATCCTGCCCAGTTGCGCGAGCGTTCAACCGCGCGTTTCCAGTCGGAATACTTTTTGTTTCTCAATGAAGTTTCCATAGACGGAATGAATATCTTATCAACCTGACGGTTTGCCTCAATTTCCTCCATGCTTTCCCATACTCCCGTTGCCAGTCCTGCGCAGTATGCGGCGCCTAAAGCAGTTGTTTCAATATTTTTAGGTCTGTTTACTGTGACTCCTGTCATATCAGCCTGTATCTGCATCATTATATCGGATACCGACGCGCCGCCGTCAACCCTCAGGTCTTTAAGAATAATATCCGAATCGCTCATCATTGCCTCAAGCAAATCAGTCATTTGATATGTAATGCTTTCCAGCACTGCGCGGCAGATGTGTTTTTTGTTTACACCGCGTGTAAGTCCTATCATAATACCCCGTGCATACATATCCCAGTAAGGAGCGCCGAGTCCCGTAAATGCCGGTACGAAATAAAGACCGTTTGAATCCTCAACCTCCGCTGCAAGCTCGTCACATTCAGGCGCCGAATGAATAAGCTCAAGCTCATCCCTTAGCCATTTGATAACAGAACCCGCGTTGAAAGCTGAACCCTCCAGTGCATATGTTATTTTATCTCCGATACCCCACGCAATACCCGAAAGAAGATTTGAACGGGAGCTTACACTTTTGTTTCCCGTATTCATTAAAAGGAAACAGCCTGTGCCGTAGGTATTTTTTGCCTGACCCGCGCTAAAGCAGCCCTGACCGAATAATGCGCTCGGCTGGTCTCCGATAGCGCCGGCTATCGGAACGCCGGCAATATCCTCAATACCTGTGATTTTTGCCGTTTTGCCGTAAATACAGCTTGACGGTTTAACCTCGGGCAGCATACTCATCGGTATTCCGAGCTTTTCACAAAGAAACGGATCCCAGCAAAGCTTTTCAATATCAAAAAGCATTGTTCGGCATGCGTTTGAATAGTCGGTCACATGAACCTTGCCGTTTGTCAAATTCCATATAAGCCAGGTGTCAACAGTGCCAAAGAGAAGCTCGCCTTTTTCTGCCCTCTCTCTTGCGCCCTCAACATTGTCAAGAATCCATTTTATTTTTGTTGCGCTGAAATATGCGTCAATTAAAAGACCTGTGGTTTCTTTAATGTAGTCGCCGAGACCTTCCGCTTTCAGCTCTTCACAATACTTTGCGGTTCTGCGGCATTGCCATACAATTGCGTTGCATACAGGCTTGCCTGTTTCTTTATCCCATACTATTGTAGTTTCTCTTTGGTTGGTTATACCTATACCGGCAATATCTTCAGGATTAACTTTTTCAAGTCTTAAACATGAAAGGATAGCGCTTATTTGTGAAAATAAAATTTCCATAGGGTCATGTTCAACCCAGCCGTTTTCAGGATAATACTGAGTAAATTCGTTTTGCGCCTTGGCAATAATTTCGCCTTTCTTGTTGAATATAATAGCGCGTGAGGATGTTGTTCCCTGGTCCAGAGCCATAATATACTTTTCAGACATAATTATTTACTCCCCTCAAACTACTGCCGGTATTTACAGGCAGTCGGTTATCGTTATTAAAATAATAAAAGCAGGTATTACCCTGCTTTTATTTTACTTTATTTATTTTTTAAAGTCAATGATGTATAGACTTTTGCTTTTGATGTTATATATTAAAAATAAACGGCTATATATTGTTTTCAACATAAGTTATTATGTCGTTTACACTTTCCATTTTTTCTACTATTTCATCGGGAACCTCGATGCCGAACTCATCCTCAACGGACATTACAATGTCTATAGCGTCAAGGCTGTCTGCTCCCAAATCCTCGACAATAAGACTTTCGGTAGTTATACTATCCTCGTCAATATCAAGCTGTTCGGAAAGAATAGCTTTGATTTTTTCAAATACCATAATGATTCACCCCAAAAAGTAGTTGTTAATGTTAATATGTTATGTTATTATCATATTATATAATTCCTATTAAATTGTCAATAAATTTTTTTAACAGAGGTAATATAAATGGAAAAATTCGGACTTACCGGTTTCCCTTTGGGACATTCAATGTCACCTGTTATACATAGGGAGCTTTTCAAAATTAATGGTATTGATGCGTCATATGAGCTTAAGGAAATAAATCCGAACAGCTTTTCACAAGGTATAGAAACACTCAAAAAATTCAGAGGCTTTAATGTAACTATTCCACATAAAACGGCTATTATTCCTTTTCTTGATAAGCTTTCAAAAAGAGCAGAGCTTTTCGGCGCGGTTAATACTGTTGACAACAATGACGGTGTTTTAACAGGCTATAATACAGACTGCTTTGGTTTTATTCGAGCGCTTGAAACGGCAGGCATTGAGCTTAAGGGAAATGTTCTTCTTTGCGGCAGCGGAGGTGTTTCAAGAATGTTTGCGTTTGAAAGCGCGCTCGCCGGAGCAGAGCTTACAATCGCTGTGCGTGACGCAGACGTCGATGCCGCAAATCAGATAAAAAAAGAGATTTTTGAAAAGCTCAATAAAACGGTTGATGTCATTACGCTTGATAAAGTTTCCGGCGGATATGATGTTCTTATTAACGGAACGCCTGTCGGAATGTTTCCTAATGTTAATGCCTGTGTATTACCGAAGGAAAAAGTGCAGAGCTGTAAGGCTGTATTTGACGCTATATATAATCCTATGGAAACCATGCTTTTGAAATACGCGCAGGAGACTGGCACAAAATTTTCAAACGGTCTGCCTATGCTGGTGTGGCAGGCGGCTGTTGCTCAGGAAATTTGGCTCGGGGTCAAATTCACTATGGAGCAGGTAAGGGAAGTTATTAAAATTACAGAAAGAGAAATGAAGAAGTAATGAACATTATTCTTTGCGGATTTATGGGAAGCGGAAAAACTACTGTAGGTATGGAGCTTGCCAAGATTATGGGCAGAAAATTTATTGATACTGATGAGATGATTGAAAAGGAACAGGGCATAGCGATTAAAGCAATATTTACGGTTCACGGGGAAGAATTTTTCCGCGATTTGGAGTTTGAATGTTGCAAGAGTATTTCAAATATGAAAAACTGCGTCGTGTCAACGGGCGGAGGTGCCCTCACTTTTAAGAGGAATGTTGACGTATTAAAACAAAACGGAAAAATTGTATTGCTTGACGCTGATTTTGATATTATATGCCGGCGTATAGGGAATTCAAAAACAAGACCTCTTTTTCAGGACAGGGAAAAGGCGAAAGCCCTTTATGAAGAACGAAAGTCAAAATATTTGGATGCCGCCGATTATGTGATAGACGGCAATATGTCCGCAAGGAAAACCGCACTTGATATTGCGGATATATTCAGATAAGTTGAAAAAAAATATCTTATGTGATATAATATGAGCTATAATTTTTTAAAGGCAAAAGAGGTGCTTTTGTGGGGATTAAAAATACAGCTCTTAACCATGATGTTGAGATGTTTAAAAAATATAAAAATTTATTAAAAGAGCTTACGGCGAAAAATGTTAAGCTTAAATACCGTAATTCATGGCTCGGAATTTTGTGGAGCTTTTTACAGCCGCTTTTGAATATGATAGTTTTGTCTGTTGTGTTCGGCGGAATATTCGGCAAGAAAAACGACTTATTTATATGTTATCCTGTTTATCTTTTTACAGGCAGGCTTCTTTTCAGCTTTTTTACTTCCTCGACTAAGCAGGCGCTGTCCTCTTTCAGAAGAAATCAGGCTATTATTAAAAAAGTGTATGTGCCTAAATATATGTATCCTCTGTCAGCGATTTTCAGCAATTTCGTTACCTTTGCAATATCTCTGCTATGCCTTATATCGGTATGGATATTCTTTAAGCTGACTGGAATCAGCGGAGGCTCAAAGCTTGAGATTAACGGTTATGCACTGCTTTGCTGGGTACCGATGCTTTTGCTTTTAATATTCAGCACAGGTGTTGGTTTAATTCTTTCTGTTGTGAGCGTTTATTTCAGAGATGTTGAATACATCTGGGATGTTATGTGCCAGCTTCTTTTCTATATGGTACCGATAATTTATCATCTTAAAACGATTACTACTCACTGGATTCAGGTAGTTATTAAAATCAATCCTCTTTATTCAATGATTGAGCTTTTCAGGCATTGCGTCTTGTATGGACAGATAATGAGCTGGAAGCTGTTTGTGTATGCGCTGGTAATTTCGGTCGCAACACTTATTATAGGAATTTTATTTTTTAACTGGAAGAGTGACGATATTATATATCACCTGTAATAAATATAAAGGTGTGAGCCGAAAACTCACACCTTTTTTATATTCTTTTTCCATTTTTAAAGGAATATGATATTTCATTTCCGCCATAGGTTTTGATACCTTTTATTCTGCCGGACCATTCCTTTGGCAGTGATTCGTTTTTCAGCATTTCCGCAATTCCTGCCGTCACCGCAAAGTTTCCGTCAATTTGAAACGGAGGGTGAGCGTCAAAAAGATTAGGATACGAGCCACCGCCTTTATTTATCTTGCTTTTCGGATTAATATATGTCAGCTGTTGTTTAATAAGTCTTAGGGCGTTTTCTCCGTTTTTGAGTCTTGCCCATAAGCAGATTTTCCAGCCGAGCGACCATCCCGTGCCGCCAAAGCCTCTCTTTTCAAGCGATTTTTCGGCGGCTTTTTTCAGTTCTTCGCTCTGTGTAAAGCGTGACGGATAAATACAGTAAAGATGACTAACGTGTCTGTGTTCAATTTCGGTTTCTTCAAACTCTTCTGCCCATTCGGGTATTCTTCCGTCTGACGCCGGTTTTACCTGTTCTATATGCGGGGCGTCAAATCCGAGTTCTCGGCAGTTTTCAAAGAAATCAAAAAGTATTTCTCTGTCCATTGACGGCATATATGTAACAGCAACAGAAACGCCTTTATCCCTGTAATTGTTTTCGGGACTGATTGAAGGACAGGTCACAAGCTCGCCGTCCTTTTCAATCAGAAAGTCATTGTAAAAATCAAGACAACCTTTAAACAGCGGTATTAGCCTATCCTTGTACGCCTTGTCCTCGGTATACAGATAATGCTCGTAAAGCTGATTAAGTATCCATGGCGCGCTTGTACACCACGGCGCGTATTGTGATGAGTCACCGTCACCTTCAGGATAACCCGCCGGACATGTCATACCCCATATATCGCTGTTGTGATGAGCGCAGTAGCCGGAGCAGTTATAATATTCCTTTGCGGTTTCAACACCGTTGACGCTTAGCTTTTTTGCAAGGTCAAGGAGCGGATCAAAGCATTCCGAAAGATTTGCAATATCCGTGCACCAGTAGTTCATTTGAGTGTTGATGTTCATTGTGTAGTTAGATGACCACGGCGCTCGCAAATGAGTGTTCCAGATACCCTGCAAATTCATAGCGGTTGTGCCTTTTCTCGACGCTGAAATCGTGAGATACCTTCCATACTGAAAAAGGAGCGCGATAAGTCCGTTATCTCCGCCCTTCCTCGCCATCATTTTTATGCGCTTATCTGTAGGGAGATCGTCCCGCGAGCCTGCAAGCTCAAACTCAACTCTGTTAAACAAAGCGGAAAAGTCTGCTGTGTGCTCGGCCAAAAGCGATTCATATGGTTTGGTGTTTTCAAAAAAGGAAAAGGTTTTTCTTCTTATATTAGCTGTGGGCATTGATTTAAAATCAACAAATGATGTGGCAAGAGAAACCAGCAGAGTAGTATCACGTTGGTTTTTTACCTCAATATAATTTCTGCCGAATACAGCGTTACCAAGGACTTTTACCACACCGCTGAAGTCCATACCGTCTATGCCCTGTACAATACCCTTGCCCCTGTTATAATAAGGGGGCATACATATTTCAGGCGCTTTACCTTTAAGTATAAGACTGTCCTCAACGCACTCACTGATATGCTCAAGCCGGCTGTCAAGCTTAACTTTAAAGCTTACTCCTGAATCAGAGTGAATATTTATAATCATAAGCTGTGCGGGATATGAAACAAAAACGGTTTCCTTGAACCCGGTCGTTTCAACAGTTGCTATGCCCGTTGATATATCAAGACTTCTTCTGTAATTATTTTTTGGTGCGTCAAGGTACTCGATAATCAAATCACCAAAGGGGAGATATGAGTCTGACCAGTGGCCGTGCATTTCTCTGTTAATAATATCCTTTGCTCTTTTGTAATTCTTTTCAAAAATGGCTTTTCTTGTGTCTTCAAGGTGTTTGTAAGAACTGTTCTTGTTATAGTTCTTAGGGTATCCGGACCAAAGAGTATCTTCGTTTAATGCAATCCTCTCCTTTTTAAGATTGCCAAATACAAGACCTCCGATACGCCCGTTTCCTACCGGTAAGGCTTCCTCGAAATTCTTTGCCTTTTTGTTATAGAATAAAATATTTTTCATAATTTGATTGTACTTGAAAAAAGAATAAATTGCAAGGTAAATGAAAATATGATAGAATATATATGTAAAAAGGAGGTTTTATTATGAAAAATTACGTTATATCAATCGGAAGACAGTTTGGCTGCGGCGCTCATGAGATTGCGACAAAGCTGTCGGAAAATTTAAATGTTGCGTATTATGACAAGGAAATAATTAAACGCGCCGCCAAGGACAGCGGTTTTGACGAAAACCTCTTTTCCTTTTATGATGAAAGGCCGACGAGCAGTTTCCTTTATAGTGTTTCAACAGACGGTTTTGCGTCATTAACAAATACACACGGCACGCTGGAGGATCAGGTTTTTCAGTATCAGTTTGATACAATAAGAAAAGTAGCAAGCGAGGGAAGCTGTATTATTGTCGGCAGATGCGCTGATTATATTTTAAGAGAAAACCCAAATCTTTTAACAGTTTTTCTTCATGCAAGTGATGATTTCAGGCGTGAAAGAGTTGTTAAACAATACGGCGTCAGCGAGAAAAACGCAATGAAGGAGATTAAGTCAGTGGACAGAAAGAGAGCCCGTTTTCACAATTTTTATTGCGATAATAAATGGGGAGACGCCGCTACCTATGATTTGTCTATTGATGTTTCACGTCTGGGTATTGATAATACGGTATACCTTATTTCAGCTTACATAAATAAAAAATTCGGTTAATAAAAATGTTAATAGTAAAGCGGAGAGCATTGCTCTCCGCTTTACTATTATTTAAGAACCTTAAAGTCGACTTTACCGATTTTAGTTCTCGGAAGTTCATCAATAAAAACTATTTCCTTTGGTACAGACCATTTTGAAAGGTTCTGCATGCCAAAGTTAATAATCTTTTTTATAAGTTCATTTTCATCATCATTTTTATATTTCTTGTTTTTTACTACAAAGAGTTTAAGCTGGGTTTTACCTTCATCACCTGTGCCGATTACACAGCAGTCATAAATTTCCGCCATTGCTCTGTAAGCCTCTTCAATGAACGAAGGGTAAACAAGATAACCGCTTATTTTATATACTCTCTTAAGACGCTGACGGTAGTATATGTCGCCTGTTGCCTGTTCGATAAAACACATATCGCCGGTATGAAGCCATACTCTGCCGTCGTCATGCTTAACTAATACCTTTGAGGTTTCATCAGGGTCATGATAATAACCTTCCATAAGAGTAGGACCATAGATGCAAAGCTCTCCGTCCTCACCCTTGACCTCCTCGGTAGTACCCGGTTTAACTGTCATAGCCTGAATATTGTAACAGGGGATGCCTATACAGCCCTGGGGCGCCTCGCGTTTTGGGTCTGTGAATGAACATACGGTTACACACTCGGTAAGACCATAGCCCGATACAAAGTGGCATTTTGCTCCGTTATCGTTAAGAAGTCTATCCATTTTTTCCGTGAGAGAATACGGAACAACATCGCCGCCTGAGCCGATAAGTTTCATATTAGACATATCAATTCCCTTGAGATAGCCTGCCTTATAAACTTTTTCAAAGAAATCAGGTACGCCGAATACATAATTGATACGGTATTTTTTAATTGCGTCTGAACACATTTTCGCGTCAAACTGAGGGAATAATGCCTGCGGCATACCGGTGCATATTGACACGTGCATACAAAGCGCAAATCCAAAACCGTGGAAAACAGGAAGAGCAGTGAGCATTGTATCGGTTTTTGCGTCTGTTTTCATTTTAAGCACAGTTTCAACGACGTCAACAAGCTGGTAGGAAAGATTGTTTATAGCTTCGCTTGTCAGCTGAACACCCTTTGGGTTACCTGTTGTGCCGCCTGTCATCATAATTGCCGCGACAGCAAGCGGGTCGGATGCAATTTCAACAGTATTGCCTTCATTAAGGAACTTTTTGCCCTCGTTAAGAAATTCCGACCACTCAATGTTTTTTCTCACTTCGGTAGCAGGAGCGGTTTTGCCCTTAATCTTTTTCTTGTAAACCTGATTTGCTATAAGTCCGTAAGGTGTTTTAGGAAAATATCCTGCTGTCTTGCAGCGGACGAGTGTAAGATTTTTCATACCCTGAAATGATTTTTCGGAAACATCAAAACAAAAAGCGAATTTTGCCCCTACGAGATTAACCGCGTATTCAGCTTCGGATTTAACTGAAAGCGGATGGAGCATTGACGCAATAGCGCCGATTTTATTAACGGCGTAAATCGCTGTAATACACTGAGGCATATTAGGCGCGCATATAATGACTCTGTCACCCTTTCTGACACCGTTTGCAACGAGCGCCGCAGCGCAAAGGTCAACCATTTCCTCAGCCTTTTTCCAGCTTATAGTATTTTTATAGTAGTAAAAGCAGGGCGAATCCGCATTTTGAGCGGCAGAATCGGCAAACTTTTCGTACATTGTTTTTTTAACATCATATTTTGTGGTGTATTCTATCATTAATTATTCCCCCGTAATTTTTATAAAACACACTATATTGGATATACTATCATAATGTGTAATTTCACCTTGACGATTATAGCAAAATAGATTTGCTAATTCTACATAATCATAAAATAGTTTATTATTATTTAATAATTTGACATTTTAAATATCTATGGTAGAATAAGAAAGTATTTAATTTCGGAGGTGGCGCAGTGGCATATAAAATTAAAAAGGATCCCATTAATCAGATACCTAAAGGACAGCTTGCTTTTTGGATTGTTGTACGTATTTCTATGATTATCTGTGCAATATACTCTTTTGTAACAGGCGATATTGTAATGGGATTTGAAAGTGTATTTTGCTTTATTTTTACTCACCTTTGGGATATGTTTCAGATATTCGGCAACGGAAGCTTTATTGAGGAGGTGCCTCCGCTCAGCCAGACTATGCTGAATCTTATTATATTTATAGGTATTGTTATCGGTTCCTATTTTGGATTTTTTGACAGGCTTTTATGGTTTGATAATTTTATGCACGTATTATCGGGAGCGGTGTGCGCAATATTCGGTTATGACTTTGCCTGCATTATCCAAAGAAAGAAAGGACAGTGCGCCGCAACGCTTGCATCAATATTTTCACTGATGTTTGCGCTTTCTATTGCTGTCGGCTGGGAATTTTACGAATATTTTATGGACACGCTTCACGGGACAAATCTTCAGCTTGCGAGGGCAGGAGAAGAAACAGTAATGTTTGATTTGTCAAAGTATAACAATGAATACGGCTACCTCGGTTTGGTTGATACAATGACCGACTTAATGATGAATGCGGCAGGCGGAATAATCGGTATGATATTTATGATAGTATTGAGAAACCGAAAAAAGAAATCCAAATAAAATATTTTTAAAAGAATTTGACAGGCTATTTTTAACAGCCTGTCTTTTTTTACAATTTTTGCGTTGTTTGTAAAATATAATGTTATGAGTGATAAAGGGGTGTGATGCGGAAGGATAAATAATGCAGGTTAAAGAGAAGTTAAAAATTAAAAATTCATACAAATTTATTTTGAAGGAATTTGCAAAACGCGCTGTTTGGTTAATTCTGGCGTTTGTGCTGAGCTTTTCATCGGTAGTAGGAGGGAGCTGCCCGTTTGCGATTTCACTTATAACCGTTTCAAACAAGAAAAACTTTTTGTTTTCAGCCGTAGGCGCGGGGGTAGGTTACATAGTCTTTTGCGACAGTACGGATGCGCTGCGCTATTTCAGCGCAGTGATTATTGCATCTCTTGGTACATTTGCAATAAATCTTTTTAATGCAAGAAAAGAGATTTATCTTCCTATGCTTGTATCATTTTTATCCGTAGCCTCAACAGGTATTGTTATGAACCTCAGAAACGGTGATATTATAGGAGAATATGCGTTGACGCTCGGCGAGTCGGTGCTGGCTCTCGGCGCATCATTTTTCTTTTTCAGAGCAGTTCACTGCAATTTTAAGAGGTTAAAATATAAGGCTCTTTCAATCGCCGATACAACCTGTCTTCTTGTTTCGGTATCGGCGCTGCTCGCAGGGCTTTCCTTTATTGAAATTAAAGGAGTTTCACCCGCAAGAATTATTGCAATTTTGGCAATACTTATAACAGTGCGCTTCGGCTCACAAAGCCGGAGCTTGATAATTGCTCTTTGTCTGGGGTTTGCGCTGGGTATCAGCCGGGAAAACAGTATGTTTCTTTTAGGCGCTTACGCATTTTCCGCTTTGGCGGCGGGGCTTTTTATTTCAGTATCAAGTATTGCTATTGCAATCAGTTTTTCGCTGTCAATGGTGTTTTTTGCTGTTGCGGCAAATATGGGAGCATTTTCTGTCTGCTGTGTAATAGAAAGTGTTATTGCATCGTTAATTATGCTGCTCCTTCCCGATGTATTAAATGAAAAAATATCGGATTATTTTGAAAGCGGAGCTGATATTGCACCTGACGGCAGTTTAAGGCAAAGTCTTGTTGTAAGGCTCCGATTTGCGTCATCAGCGCTTGCCCAGGTAAGTGAAAGTGTGCGTGACGTCCGTGAAAGAATAAACGAGCTTGGAAGGATTGAACCTATGGAAAGCGAGCTCAGAATGGTAGCCGCGGACCAGTTCTTTTCTATTTCCGATATGCTGGGGGATTTGGCGTTTGAATTTGACGACGCTGAGATATTTGATTTTAAATCGGCGGGAAAGATAAGGCGTATGCTTGGCGAATATGATATTTACCCCGAAAATATTTCAGTTATTATAGACAAATATGACCGTATGAGGATTGAGATTTTAGCATCCTCCAAGACTAAGGGGCTTGACAGTCCCAAAATTAAAAATGAGATGGCAAAAATCTGCGGACGGGATTTTGAGAAAAGCAGGACAAACCTCTCGGGTTCAAATCTGATGCTGACAGTAATTGAAAGACCGAATTTTAAAATGAGCTTTGGATTTGCACAGTATTGCGCGGAGGGCAAGCTTTGCGGTGATACGGTTAAGGCTATCAATGATTCAAGAGGTCATATGATATTTATTATCAGCGACGGTATGGGAAAGGGCGGACGAGCGGCTCTTGACGGCGCAATGGGGGCAGGATTGCTGTCAAAACTGCTTTCCGCAGGATTCGGCTTTGATTCTTCACTTAAGGTTGTAAACAGCGCGCTCCTTGTTAAAAGCAGCGAAGAAAGCCTTGCTACTCTTGACTGCGCCTGTGTTGATTTGTTTACAGGCAAGTGCGAATTTTACAAGGCGGGAGCGCCGAGGTCATATGTTGTAAAAAACAATTCTTTTACAAAATGCGAGCTCTCGTCAATGCCGGCAGGAATTTTAAGAGGGATTGAATTTGCAAAGCGGACAACCGTTCTTAATGTTGGAGATGAAATCATTATGATGAGCGACGGGATAACCGATATAGGCGAGGAGCTGCTTGATGAATTTTTACGCTATGATGACAGTGACAGCCCTAATGACAGAGCCCATGAGATACTTGATTTTGCTGTAGCTCACAGTGACGCAAGGCACAGGGATGATATGTCTGTAATTGTCGCTAAGCTGATTAAGGGATAAATTATGAAGAGTAACACAAGATTTTTTATTAAAAAGAAAAAGAAACCGGTTCACGCATTACCGAGTGCTGACAAGGGCTCTTTTCCCGATTTTATGAGAAAGGAAATTTTTACTCAGCCTGAACTTGTCCGCAGATTTCTGGAAAAATATATTGTCGCCGAAAAAATTGATTTTGATTTCCTTAAAATAAAAATAGAAAAAATAAAAAGAGTGTACATTACAGGAAACAGTACGGATTACGGCTGTGTTCTTGCGGGCGCATATAACTTTGAGGTGCTTGTAGATATTCCCTGTATTCCCATTCTGCTTTCGGAATTTAATTTTTCAAATCCCGTTTTGGATAAAAACACTCTTGTGCTGATAGTCGGCAGCGGGAATAATGATCAGTGCAGGCTTGCCTTAAAAAGAATAAAGGAAAATTCCGCGAAAGCAATCGGAATTTTCAATTTTATGCCTGAAAACAGTCCCGCAGTAAGTCTCGGCATTGACGAAAACGCCAAAATTTCAACGGCTGGCTATACTTTAAGATTTATCGCGCTGTCCATGCTCGCCCTTTATTTCGGGGAGAAAAACCAGATAATAACGGAGCTTTATGTCAAGATTGCTACTAAAATGCTTGAATCGCTGAGCGAAAAAATAAAGCATATTCTTGAACAGGAGTATATTATCAGACAGACCGCCGAGAAAATCAGCAGTGAAAATTTGACGCTTGCAGGAGCAAATGTTGATTTTGCAACTGCCGTTTACGGCGCATATGCTCTGTCATTTGCTTTTAATAAGGATATAAGTGCGGTTCCGATTGGAGAGATTAGTTTTATAAAAGGCGGAAAAAATAATATAATAGGCTTTGCCTCTAATGAAAATTTTTATAATATCCTTGTTAAATCGGTTGAAAAATGTATTAAAATCATCCCTCAAAATATAAATGATGAAGATATAACTGCAATTACCTATGATGATACGATACCGCTTTTTAATCCTGTTTTAAGCGCGGTAGTCGTTCAGCTTACGGCATATACTATTGCAAGAAAAAACAATATAACGCTCGACAAAGAAAATAAAGGCAGTACAGATTAAATGTGTACTGCCTTTATTACTGTCATTTTTTATTAAGCTCGGCGATACCCTCAGGCGTATCTCTGTAATACTGTGTAAACGGTTTAAAGCGTTCCCTTTCCTCCCAGATTTCCTTTGCCTTTGGCGCCCAGAGTTTTGCGTAATTGTCACATTTTGAGCAAAGCTCGTCAGCGCTTTCCTCTTTCTTCAAATTAGTTGATTTTGCGCCCGATTTTTTTACAATACTTCTCAGCGCCTGCGGATTTTCGAGCATCGGGCAGGGACGAAGCATATTGTCATTAAATGGCTGTCCTTTATAATACTCGTGGAATAGGGGCGCCTTTAAACATTCAAGAACGCTCTTTTCTCTTATATTTGAATCCGAGTAATGAATAAACACGCATGGCTCGACATCGCCCTCGGAATTAACGTGAAAATAATTTCTTCCGCCCGCAATACAGCCTCCTACAAATTCGGCGTCATTTTGAAAATCGACCGTAAAAATCGGCTTGCCGGTTTTTGAATTTCTTTTTTCACGGATAGAACGGTAAACATATTCTCTCTGTTCTGGCGTCAAAAGAAGCTTGGTATCAGCGTCGCTCCCTACCGGCATATAGTGAAAATACCATGCGTACCTTGCGCCGTTTTCAATCATTAAATCATAAAATTCGTCGGAGGTAACAGCATCATAATTCTGGCTTGTATAGCAGACAGACGTGCCAAAAAGGCACTTGTGCTTTTTCAAAAGTTTCATAGCGTCTATCGTTTTCTGATAAGCGCCGCCACCTCTTCTTGCGTCATTCGTCTCTTCATTTCCTTCGATTGAAAGTGCGAGTCCGAAATTTCCGCAGCTTTTTAAATCTTCACAGAATTTGTCGTCAACAAGTGTTCCGTTAGTGAAAGCGAGAAACAGGCAGTCACTGTTTTCTTTTGCAAGAGTAAGGATTTCATCCTTTTTTATAAGCGGCTCGCCGCCTGTGAACATAAAGAAATGCGTGCCGAGTTCTTTGCTTTCTCTGATGATTTTGCGCATATCGTCAAGTGAAAGATTTGATTTATGCCCGTATTCAGCCGCCCAGCAGCCTTTGCATTTCAGATTGCAGGCGGATGTCGGGTCAATAAGCACAACCCAGGGAATATTGCAATGCTCCTCGTCACGTCTTTTCCTCAGCGTTGAGGTGCCGATTAATCCTAAATCAATACCGAAAGTCAAAACGGCTCTGCGAAGAAAGTCGGAATCAATTTCATCAATACCTCTGAAAAGAAACTGATGCCATACATTTTTCTCGTCGGAAATAATTTGTATAGGTGTTGTAAACGTACTTTCAGGGTACATATTACCCGTGACGGCTTTGCCTATTTTAACGAGCTTTAGCATATTCTTTTTTGGGTCTTTATAGATGTACTTAAACAGTCTGTTTCCGACCTTGTGAAGTACCTTGCTCTTGATTTGCGCCATTATTTTCCTTCCTTACATTACCTCGGGAGTTGTAATCTTAAGCATAGTTAAAATATTTTTAATTGTGTCCTTAACAGCGCGGCAAAGGTACAGCCTTGCCTGCGTTAAGCCCTCATTATCGCACATTACTCTTTGAGCGTTGTAAAACTTGTGGAAAAGTGTTGCGAGTTCAACAACATAGTGGGTAATTTTTGCGGGGTCATATGCCTTTGCCGACGAAACGATTTCACCTGTAAGCGATGACAGGTGCCTGATTAGATCCCTTTCTTCATCACTGTTGAGTAAAAGCAATTCTTCGTCGGAGGGAGTTCTGAGTTCAATATTTTGCTCCTGAGCCTTTTTTAAAATCGAGCAGATACGCGCGTGAGCGTACTGAACATAATATACGGGATTTTCACTTGACTGTTTTGCCGCAAGCTCCAAATCAAAATCAAAGTGCGAGTTGGGCTCGCGCAGATTAAAGAAAAATCTTGCCGCGTCAAGAGGAACTTCGTCTATAAGGGTATTTAGTGTTATCGCTTTGCCCGAACGCTTTGAAAGTTTTATAGTTTCTCCGTCGCGCACAAGCCGAACCATCTGCATAATTACTGCGTCAAGTCTGTCAGCGTCAAGTCCGAGGGCGGTAAGAGCCGCTTTCATTCTCGGGACATAGCCGTGATGGTCTGCGCCTAAAACGTCGATTGCCTTATCGTATCCGCGTGTAACGAGTTTATTATAATGATATGCAATATCAGGCACTATATATGTCGGCAGTCCATTCGCGCGGATAAGCACTATATCTTTATCATTGCCAAATTTTGATGCTTTGAACCATAAAGCATCGTCTTGTTCATAAGTAACGCCTTTTTCCTTGAGCGCCTCAATAATTTTTTCAACAGAGCCGTCATTGTGAAGGGTTGATTCTCTGAACCATTTATCATATGTGATTCTGTATCTTCCGAGATCCCTTTCAAGCCCTGCTATGTTTTTGGGAAGAGCATAGTCTACAAGAGCCTTTCTTCTTTCCTCTGAAGATGAGCCGACGTATTTATCGCCGTATTCACTTATAAAGTTTTCAGCGTGTTCGGTAATATCGGAGCCGTGATATGCGTCCTCGGGCATTTCTATATTATCTTTGAAATGCTGAAGATATCTTACCTCAAGAGAGGTTGCAAATTTTTCAATTTGATTTCCCGCGTCGTTTACATAAAATTCACGGCTTACTTCATAGCCCGCCCAGTCAAGTACAGAAGCAAGGCAGTCGCCGATTGCGCCGCCCCTTGCGTTTCCGATGTGCATGGGACCTGTGGGATTAGCCGATACAAATTCAACAAGCACTCTTTTACCCTTGCCGTAGTCGGATTTACCGTAATCCTCACCGCGGGCAAAGACGTCTTTTAATATTTCACTGTAATATTTTTGCGAAAGGAAAAAATTTAAAAATCCCGGTCCCGCAATTTCAAGCCTTTCAAACAGAGTGCCGCTTAAATCAATATGGTCTGCAATACTCTGCGCAATCATTCTCGGCGCTTTTTTAAAGCTTTTTGCGCCTGCCATTGCGGCGTTTGACGAATAATCGCCGTTTGCTTTATTTGACGGCATCTCAATAATAAACTGAGGTATATCCGCCCGGGGCAGTTCTCCTGCCTCAATGGCAGAAATAATTGCGTCAGTGATTTTCTCTTTTAATAAATTTTCGGTTTTATTAACTATTTTTGACATTCCTTTTACTCCCGGTTTTTTCTGAAACTTATTCTGACCTCATTTCTTGAAACAAGGGCGCCGTTCATATCAATATCATATGAAAAGATAAATTTACCTTTTTCCTTAATATATTCTCCCTCAATCGTATGACCCGATATGCCCATTAATATATCGCCGTATTCAGTGCCGTAATGACAAAGATTACGCTTTGATTTTTCAATTATAAGGCAGGAATTAAACGCGCCCGAACGTGTCATTTCAACTGACTTTTCGTTTTTGCAAATTTTAATGCAGACATTAAGCGGCGCTTTCGGGGGCTCCTGCTCCTCCGTATACTTAATTATGTAGGCATCAGCCGTTTCTTCCAGGGTGCCTACAGTTGTAAGCTCTATCTTGTCCTGCTGATTATCAATACGCTGAGTACCTTTTATTTCTAAAAGTATTTTGTTCATAAGCTATACATTCAAACAGACTTAAAATTGTTGAGGTCAACAAAGCTTGCTCTGTCCGAAATATCCATTCCTAATAGTGTATGCGCTATATCTGAAAAATTTTGAGTTTTGTCAGATATGTAATAGTTTGCCTCGCCTTTATGTGATGTGTCGTTCAAAAGTCCTTCATTTTGTAAAACCGCCTTCGCCTCCATAACAGCTTCATATCCTGTGTCTATGAGTATTACATCATCGCCGGCAACCTTTGAAATAATCGGCGCAAGGTGAGGAAAATGAGTGCATCCGAGTATGATTGTGTCAACCTCATTTTCAATTAGCGGTTTAATGTAACGCTTAATGATTTCAAACGCAATTTTATTGTCACTGTCAATCCAATCGTTTTCTACAAGCGATACAAGCATAGGGCAGGAAACTCCGCTTACGGTTATTTCGGGATTAAGTTTTTTAACTGCCTTAACGTATGCTCCGCTGTTAATCGTTGCAGAAGTTCCCATTATTCCTATTTTATTGTTCCTCGTTTTTTTGACTGCTGCCTTTGATGCGGGTGTAACCACCTCTACAAAAGGCTCCTTAACCTTTGAAATTGCATTTTTTGCAACTGACGAAACAGTGCCGCATGCCGCCATAATCAGTTTGCAGTTGAATTGCTCCAGAAAAGCAATATCTTCTTTGGCATAAAGCTCGATTGTTTTTTCGCTTCGTGTACCGTAAGGAACTCTGCCCGTATCTCCAAAATAAACTATATCCTCATTTGGAAGGTATTTTATTATAGCCTTTACTGCCGAAAGTCCACCCAGTCCTGAGTCAAAAACACCGATAGGTCTTTTGTCCATCAGATTTTGCCACCTCTTTCAAGAGCAAGGTTAATGAGTCTGTCTATAAGCTCTCTGTAAGATATACCTTCCGCCTCAAAAAGCTTTGGGTACATACTGATAGGCGTCTGACCCGGGATTGTATTTACCTCGTTTAATAAAACCCTACCGTTATCTTTAGTTACGAAGAAATCAACTCTAGACATTCCTTCACAGCCGAGGGCCTTATAAGCTTTAACCGCCATCTCTTTAACCTCATCTCTCTTTTCCTGCGGAATTTCCGCCGGAATATGCAGTTGAGATTGAGGGTTGTTATATTTAGCGTCAAAGTCATAAAATTCCGAGGCGGCTACAATCTGTCCTACCTGGGCGGCAATCGGCTTATTATTTCCCATAACTGCACACTCTACCTCATAGCCGTCAATAAACTGTTCAAGAACAGCCTTTTTATCTTCTTTAAACGCAATTTCCATTGCGCTTACAAGCTCTTGTTTATCGCGGGCCTTTGATATTCCTACTGAAGAACCTGCATTTGCGGGTTTGACAAAAATAGGAAGACCGAGTTTTTCTATTGCGCTGTCAAGAAATTTGTCTGTGTTTTCTTTGTACTCATACTGTGTGACCGCGCACCATTTTGCCTGTGGAATTTCAAAAGCGTCAGCGACAGCGTTTGCAACCGCTTTATCCATACATACGCCCGATGAGGTTGCATCGCAGCCGACAAAAGGAATTTGAGCAAGCTGGAGCAGTCCCTGTACAGTTCCGTCCTCACCGTTTTTGCCGTGAAGGACAGGAAAAACAACATCAAGTTTTATAATTTCACCTTTTGATGTGATTATTCCGTGAACAGACGTATCGGGAGAAATAAAAGCGGGTACAAGACTTTTTGAATAAATCCATTTATCTTCGGGAAGAAGGTCAATACTGTCATTGTAAAGATACCATCTGCCGTCTTTGGCAATGCCTATAAGCAGAACATTATATTTGTCGTAATCAAGATTTGACACAATTCCTTTTGCTGAAATACAGCTTATGTCATGCTCGGAGGATACACCGCCGAAAATGACGCCGAGTGTTAATTTATTCTCCATAGATTATCATTCTCCAAATATTATTCATAATATTTTATCATAACAGCTTTGAATAATCAACATAATTAAAAATATCATAATTAAAAATATAAATAATAAATAAAAATTAGTGACAAATCTGCTGATGAATGTTATAATACGATAGATTGGGTATATTAAATCGATATGCGATTAATTATATGATTATTAAAACGGGAGTTAAATTATGGAAATAAGCGAAGTATTCAGATTAATTGAAAGGCAGCTTGAAGGCGCTAATGACGAACTCGGTTTCAGAAAACAGAGCGGGACTGATACAGATATTACATTTTCCGGTGAAAAAGGTATTTACAAAGTAGTATATGATAAAAGCACAAGCATTATGGCGTTTGAATGTGCGTATGATAATTCGGAAAACGCTGAATTCAATACGATATCACGCAGTCTTTTTGATACAGAGAATTATAATGAACGTGACGCAAAGTCACTTGCAAATGAAATTCAAGATGAGCTTTTGTCCTTATTTAATTCAAGAAAAAAGGTTGATTTAAATAAGGTTAAGATGCCTAAGGCGGTATCAAGAACCAAGGCGAAAAACGGTGTAACAAGTTACGATACGGATTCTCTTGCTAACCGATTCGGAACCCTTTATCCCGATATGAAGGATTTGATTAAAGAAAATATTGCCCGGTACGGTGAATTTCTTCCTGAAACATTTTTTATGCAGTCGGGTACACAAAGAGTTATTGACGTTATTACAAACGGCACGGACTCCGAAATAAAAAGGCTGTTTAAAATGCTTAATGAAGTTTACGAGGATGGTACAAATGAGGTTCAAGACATTATCGGCGTAACTATTTTGGGCGAGATGAAAAATGACCCCGTTCTTATGGAAACAGCTGATAAGTATATGTCAGATTATATGTCAGGTCCTGTTCACGAAATAAATAAAATTATGCAAAAGAAAAACAGCCTTACCAAAAAATTAAAAAATCCTCCCGCTTATAAGCCTAAGAAGAAAAAGACAGGAGTTTTGCAGAATGCCCTTAATTCGCAGAACGTAAACAGATAATATTGAAGGTAGTATAAATGGAGCATTTTAAAAAGAGATTAGTAAAAAACGGAATAATTATTCCTGTAATAATTGCGGTAATTATGTCCGCTCTGTTTTTTGCAGTATTGTCTGTTTTTTCAGATGAATTTCCTTTTACTGATAACTATGTGAGTATATCTGATTACGAAAAAGCAAAAATTATTGAGGCTGAGCCGATTAAGCTGGGTAAAAGCGAAATCAGTAAAAGAGATATACCGACTATCGCCCCAAATACTGTTATTGGAGAAATTGAGGCAAAAGGTGTGAAAATGCCGCTTATCTATGATGCTAATGATGTAAACGCAATGGGGAAGATGAATATTTCAGGCGACAGCAGGTTGTTTGGCGAAACAGGTACGGTTGCCGCTTCTTGCTATAAGGCTGATGCAAATTTTCTTAAATCAATGTCCGACGGCGATACATTAAATATTAATACTCATTACGGCGGTTTTACGTATGAAATTACAAAAATTAATACTATTAATGATTTGTCGCTTGTAAAAAAACAGGGCGACGGTGTCGGAAGAGCTCTTGTATTATATACGGATAATAGTGATAAAATGGGAATTACTAACGAATATCTTGTCATTACCTGTATTATGACAAGCGGTATACATATAACTGAATAGGAGGGATTTTATGAGTTTGAGAAAAGCAAGGAAAATTATCTCTCTTTTACTTTCGGTTTTAATTGTTACCGGCGGAATTTTGTTTTCAGGCGCGGAAATCATAAAATATACATTGTGTAATAAGAACTATATGTCGATTACCTTTTCATCAAAGTCCGTTTACAATGAATGTGTTGATAATTTTAAAAACCGTATAGAGGTTATATCTGCTAAAAGCAGTATACCCTCCAGGGTTTTTGAAGCTGTTCTTGAAAATAATATTCCTTCAAGCAATACTGCTGTTTTAAGATTATTTGCCGGTGACGATTCAACTCTTTACAGCGGTAATTTAGTTGAAGTCTTTGAAAATCTTTGTATTGAATATCTTAAAGGCAATAATATATCATATGATAAGAATATAATTCATAGTACTGCCGTTTACGCGGCGGAGGTTTTCTCCGATTGTTTTGGTATTAAAAATGCCGGTTCGGCAATAGCGTTTGCGGATAAAGTAAACAGATCGTACAGTAAGTATGCGTCAGTCGGTATGCTCTTTATTATTTTTTCGGTTGCCATGATGTTAATTATTTTCAGCCAAAAAAGTGATTTAAAAAGGGCTTTGTATTCTGCTTTTACCGCGCTTGGTTTATCGCTCGCCTTAATAGGTATTTCAGGTCTGATTTTTAATGTTGGCTGTAGCCCTATGCTTTCACCGCAGTTATATGCTAACGCGCTGTCAGTATCTGTTAAGGGCGCTTTTGCTCTATCAGCCGTATTGGGTGTAATTATAACCGCCTTGTCGTTTTTCGGCTCTTTTAAGCAGTATAAGCTCAGTCAAAAGAAATATGAATAAATATATATAGTTTTAAATAATATAATATATAATAATATACTAGAATCTATATGGCATATGCTGTATAGATTCTTTTTATTACTGTATAAAGCGGTTTTTAATTTAGCAAAAAATTAACGCCTGTATATTGTTATATATTCTTAAATATATATTTAATATAACAATATATTGTATTTTGAATTATTCAAAAATTAAAATGTTACAAATTGTAAAATTAATTTTGCCGATTTCTAAACTTTTTACAAAAAAATATTATCACACGGTAAAGCATTAAATTTTATGACCACAAGATATAGTGAAAAAAATATTTTTATAACAGATTAAAAGTTAATTGATTGTGCAAAATGCACAGAATAATTCAAGTAAATTTGTTGACATCTTATGCACTTGTGACTATAATGTCAGACGTTCGGCAATAATAACGGTAAAGCAGAAAGTAATTCTTCTGTTTGGCGGAGTCTTTCTCCGCTGACATAGGGAACAAATTTGAATAGCCCTAATGTTTCCGACAACAACAAAGGAGATTAAGATGATTAACCAATCTGATGCTAAGGGACTTAAAGGTTTTAGTAAAGCCGTCCTGATAGCAGTAATTGCTTTTGTTCTCGCTGTTGCAATCTTTGCTACAACCGCTTTTGCGGGTCTTATAAGCCAGTATAATGTAGAGATTGTTGTTGACAGCAATGATGCAATCGTAATTACAACGAATGAAACGGAACCAATCGAAATCCTGTCACAAGCAAATATTACCTTGTCCGATAGCGATAAAATTGACATCAGCAATTTTACGGCAGGCGAGGGAGGAACAATTAAGATTGACAAGGAAAACAGCATTAATGTTGAGTTTGACGGAGCAATCAGAACCTACACATTATATGAAGATACGGTAGGCGAGGCTCTCAAAAGTCTTGGAATCACAGTTTCTCCGAAAGACAAAATAAATTATAAGCTTACCGATAAAGTCAAGGATGGTATGGTAATATCCATAATGTCCGCAAAATCCGTAACGCTTAAAGCTGACGGAAAGTCAGTAAAATACGCGATTTACAAGGGAACAGTTGCTGATTTGTTGTCGCTTGCTCAAGTAACACTCGGTAAGGATGACTATACAAAGCCTGCCCTTGATACCGAGCTTAAAGCAAATATGACCGTTGCCGTTTACCGTGTCGAATATAAAACGGTAACAGAAAAAGAAAATATTGCGTTTAAGACAATAACAAAAAAAGATTCCTCTATGTACTCAGGCAATCAAAAGGTTGTTACACTAGGCGTTAAGGGTGAGGAAGAGGTTTCATACAAGGTTAAGTATATAAACGGCAAGCAAAGCAGTAAATCTGAAATCAGCCGAAAGACCGTTAAATCTCCTGTAAATAAGGTGGTTAAGGTTGGTACTAAAAAGGCTGAAGTAAAAAAAAGCAGTGTTAAGTCTAACGGCGTGACCTCAAGAAACGGTTACACTGTCGGTCAGAAAATCAGCGGAAGATACACTCATTACTGCGCGTGCGCCACATGTAACGGCAATTCAAGAGGTATTACCGCAAGCGGAAACCGTATCAGCAACGGTATGTCAAATCCATACTATGTTGCGTGTAACTGGCTGCCGCTCGGAACAGTTATAAGTGTTGACGGAACAAACTATACTGTTGTTGACCGCGGAGGCTCCGGACTTTCTACTGTCGGAAGAATTGATATATTCACACCTGAAGGACACGCGGCGTGCTACAGATACGGCACCGGATCATGCACAATCGAAATTGTCAGACTTGGTTGGTAAAAGTGTTATATGATTAATAAAAGGGTATTGATTAATAATTAATCAATACCCTTTTATTGACTTATAATATAAAACATAGTAAAATGATAAAAGTAATAAAGCATTCTATCGGAGGTTTAAACATATGCTTAATACTGAAAAAACAATGGAAAAAATAGTTGCGCTTTGTAAGGGCAGAGGTTTTATTTTCCCGGGAAGTGATATTTACGGAGGTCTTGCCAACACATGGGATTACGGCCCGCTCGGAACAAGGCTTAAAAATAATGTTAAGGATACCTGGAGAAAAAGATTTATCCAGGAAAGAAAAAACAGTTATGAGGTAGACGCGGATATTCTTATGCACCCGCGTGTATGGGAGGCAAGCGGTCATGTCGCATCCTTTTCCGATCCTCTTTTAGACTGCAAGGAATGTAAAATGCGCCACAGAGCAGATAATCTTATTGACGATTTTAATCCGGATGCTCATGCGGATGGTATGACTAAAGAGGAGATGTTCCAATATATTAAGGACAACAGTATTCCGTGTCCTAACTGCGGTAAGCATAACTTTACCGATATAAGAGAGTTTAACCTTATGTTTCAGACATACAGGGGCGTAACAAACGACAGTAAGAGTATTATTTATCTTCGTCCCGAAAACGCGCAGGGTGAATATGTGAACTATGTAAATGTTCAGCGTACTATGAGAGCAAAGCTTCCGTTTAGTATAGGACAGATAGGCAAGGCTTTCAGAAATGAAATTACGCCGGGTAACTTTACTTTCAGGACAATAGAGTTTGAGCAAATGGAATTTCAGACTTTCTGCAAAGAGGGAACCGATACCGAACTTTATGATTATTTTAAGGAATACGGCAAAAAATATTTTGAGGATTTAGGTATTCCTGCCGAGCATCTTCGTTTTCACGACCATGAAAAGCTTGCCCATTATGCAAAAGCGGCGTGTGATATTGAATTTCTTTTCCCGTTCGGCTGGGGAGAAATCAACGGTACGCATAACAGAACTGATTTTGACCTTACAAGGCATCAGGAGTACAGCGGTCAGAAAATGGATTATCTTGACCCAGTCACGAATGAAAAATATATTCCGTATATTATTGAATCAACCTATGGCCTTGACAGAACCGTACTGGCTCTCCTGTGCGAGGCATATGATGAAGAGGTTATTGACGCTGAGAAGAACGATACAAGAGTTGTTCTTCATCTCAGCCCTGTAATAGCTCCGTATAAAGCGGCGGTTCTGCCGTTATCAAAAAAATTGTCTGACAAGGCTATGGGTATCTGTGACGATTTAAGCAAAAAATTTATGACAGATTTTGACGAAACGGGTTCAATCGGCAAAAGATACCGTCGTCAGGATGAAATCGGCACACCTTATTGTATCACTTATGATTTTGAATCCGAGGAGGACGGCTGCGTAACCGTCCGCGACCGTGATACAATGGAACAGGTAAGAATACCTATTGAAAAAATTGCGTCATTCATTGAGGAAAAGCTTGTATTTTAATTTTAGATGAAAAGGGAGTGCGTTTTATGAATAAAATCAACAGATCACTCGTTAAATCTCAGGCTCGACAGATAATCAAAGGCAAGGTGTTTTATTTGTTTATAATCACCTTTGTGGTTTCTGTTCTTACAGGCGGTATTTCTGTTACGTTCAGTTTTGTAAATGAAATTAACAGTATCAATAATTATAATAACAGCCGGTCTGATGATTATAATTACGGTGATTTCGGAAATTATTTTGATTATAATTATGATGACGACGATGATGAATATTATAATGACGACGATGATGATTTCTATTACGACGGGGAAAACCCGATTGAAAACTTTGAGCTTAATTCAAAGTCTGCTAATGACAGCGCCTTACAAAGTATAATCGGAGCCGCGGACAGACCTGCAACAATTTATACGAATGTAATTCCGTTTGCATTTGCAGGACTTGGTATGCTTTCAAATATTATTGCTTTGGTTTTCATTCCCCTTACTGTAACGCTTGCCGGAATGTATGTAGCGCTTATCAGAAGAAACTCTAATGAGCATTTTAATTTCGGCGGGGAATTTTCGGGTATTTTTAAAAATACCTTTAATGATACGTTTTTAAAAAAATTTGTTTTAATAATTTTAGTCGGCTTGCTGACATTTGCTCTTTCACTGTTGTTTATTATTCCCGGAATTATATTCAGCTACAGCGCATACTTCTCGCTACAGATTATGTATGATTATCCTAATCTTAAGCCGAGCGAGGCAATTAAGCTGTCAAAGAAAATAATTAAGGGCAACCGCACAGAACTGTTTGTTTTCGACCTCAGCTTTATTCCATGGTATTTGCTTACCGCAATTACCTTTGGCTTAGCAGGAATTTATACTTTACCCTATATTGAAACCGCTAAGGCGCTCTATTATGAGAATTTCCGTTTGAGAGCGATTGCCGAAGGAAGAATCACCGAGGATGATTTTCTCTCTGAAGAAGAGCGGATTATGAAGTATAACGGATTTAATCAGAATAATAACCAGCAAAATTATTACACGCAAAATAATAATACTTATCAAAATATACAGTATCAGCCGTATAATACTCCTGAACAAAATTATGTAAACATTAACGGGACGTTTTATAATCCTGATTTCAGTCCTATTGAGCAGTCTGAGCAATATACTTCTCCTGTTCAGTCTTATCAGGAGGACGGCGGTTACTATTATGAACCGCAAAATTCAGCGCAAAATTATGAACATGAACAGCCTGTTCAACAGACCGAACCTCAGTATTATACCCCCGAAACGTCTGCCCAAACTTCAGAAACGAAGGAAGAGGAGCCGTCGGTATACGATGATAATTCTCATACAGAAGAATCGGACGATAATACCGATAAATCGAATAATTTTGATAATGAATAAAAAAACTGTCCCGGATAATTTTCGGGACAGTTTTTTACAGCTTGTTTTCCTCTTGGTATTCCTTTGAAAATTCCGTATTCAGCTTGTCGGGAATCGGTACGCCCATTTCCGTTTTATCGTCGGGTTGCACAGTGGGATTAGATACCCAACTGCCGTACTTGTTTGTTATGCCGGGGTCAAGTTCGTACTTATCCTTGTAGCTTTTTCTCTTTTTACGAGTATCAGCAGGCACATTATAGTTATTCAAGCTGTTAATAGTCTGCTGCGGTTTTTCCTTTTTATTACTGCTCATTATCTGTTGTACCTTTTACGATTGCTTTTAAATCGTCAAGTGAATTTATTTTTGCACCGCTTTGAATAATAGTTTCCTGTACTATTTCAGGGAGTGAATTAAAATAATCCTGCATCTGCGGTGTGAGATTAAACATATCAGGCATAATAAAAACTCCTTTCAAAACTATTATGTACGAAAGGAGTTTTTTTATCAAAATTTTTTAAATTAATTCGCTGATTATATAATTTGAAACAAGCATACCCTGAGGTGTAAGCGAAACGGATTTGTCTGTTTCCGTCATCAGCCCCGCTTTTATAAAATGGCTGTAATTTTTTTTAATCAGATATTTGTCTACGCCCTTATTAAGTCTCAGACCAAGCATTATTTTTTCCTCAGACGTCCCGCCCTCGCCGTCATTAATGATATTAAAATTTTTGTCATAGTAAAAACGTCTGCCGTTCCAAAATGAATGCGCGGATGCGCCGATACCAAGATATTCCCCAAGCTCCCAGTATTTCAAATTATGTCTGCTTTCAAAGCCTGGTTTTGAAAAATTACTTATTTCATACTGCTTAAATCCGAGAGCGCTTAAAGCGGTAATTGTTTTTAAATACATATCGCAGACGGTATCCTCGTCAGGAAGCGGAAGTTTGTCTCTCATTTCAAAAAATTTTGTGTTTTCCTCGATTTTAAGCAAATATGCGCTTATGTGAGTGACGTTCATTCTTTCAATAAATTCAAATGTTTCATCAAGGCTTTCAAGCGTCTGCTTTGGTGTGCCCAGCATAATATCAAGGCTGATATTTGTTATGCCCGATTTTTTTGCATTTTTAACAGTTCTTTCAATTTCATATTGACCTGCGGCCCTGCCGAGCGCGAAACGCTCTTCGTTTTTTGCGCTTTGCATACCAAGACTTATTCTGTTTACTCCAAAGCCTGCATAATCTTCAAAAAGCCTTTCGGTAACGGACGACGGATTACATTCAACAGTAATTTCGCAGTTATCAGAGATTTCAAACTGATTTTTTGCAGCCTCAATTATATTTCCTATAAGTCTGCTTTCAATGATTGACGGCGTTCCTCCTCCGAAATAAATTGTGTCAAAACAGCCGTTATATTTTCTCATCTCGTCAAGCACTCTTTTTATATATTCTTCAGCAAGCGTACTTTCGTATTTAATGCTGTAAAAATCACAGTAAGGGCACTTGGAACGGCAAAAAGGAATGTGAAAATATAAACCGTTCATATAATCACACCCCTTTTAATTTTAATTATTTTTTTCTGCTTTCAGCCTTGAGTCTTAATGATTTATCTAGAATTGTTTTTCTCAGCCTTATTGATTTCGGAGTTACCTCTAAAAGTTCATCGTCCGCGAGAAATTCCATACTCTGTTCAAGTGAAAGAACAGTGGGCGGTACAAGCTTAAGCGCTTCGTCGGAACCACTTGCTCTTGTGTTGGTAACATGCTTTTTTTTGCACACGTTGCAAACAATATCTTCGTCTTTTGAACATTCGCCTACTATCATACCCTCGTAAACCTCAACTCCGGGTCCGACAAAAAGCTTGCCTCTGTCCTGAGTGTTCCAAAGTCCATAACCTGTTGTTGTTCCCGTTTCGTGAACAACGATAGAACCGTGGTTTCTTGTAGCTATATCGCCTTTATATTCCTCGTAGCCTGCAAAGAGCTGATTCATAATTCCGTTTCCGTTTGTGTCGGTAAGAAATTCACTGCGGTATCCGATAAGTCCCCGTGACGGGATTTTGATTTCAAGGTGGGTCATACCCGTTGAGCGTGTGTCCATATTGTCAATTTCGCCTTTGCGTGAGCATAGTTTTTCCATAACAGTGCCTACATATTCTTCCGGCACTTCAATAATTGCAAGCTCAACAGGCTCAAGCGTTCTGCCGTCCTTGTCCTTTTTTAGAATTACCTGCGGACGGGAAACCTGAAATTCATAATTTTCTCTCCTCATAGTTTCAATAAGAATTGACAGGTGAAGCTCACCCCTGCCCGATACCTTAAAGGTATCCATAGAATCTGTTTCCTCAACTCTCATTGAAACATTTGTTTCAACTTCTTTGAACAGCCTGTCACGGAGGTTTCTCGAGGTTACATATTTTCCCTCTCTGCCCGCAAAAGGCGAGTCGTTTACAATAAAGTTCATTGAAATTGTTGGTTCGTCTATTTTTACAAATTCAAGCGGTTCAATACAATCGGGGTCACAGGCGGTTTCACCTATATTAAGGTCCGCAATACCTGCAACGCATATAAGATCTCCGAATTTTGCCTCCCGGCAGTCAATTCTTTTGAGTCCCTCAAATTGATACATTTTAGAAAATTTAACATTTTCCTGCGTCTTGTCCTGCTTGCAAAGAACGTACGGGGTATTTACCTTAACGGTACCCCTCTCGACACGTCCTACGCCGATACGTCCTACATAATCATCGTATTCAAGAGATGAAAACAGAATCTGCGCAGGACCGTCCATATCACCTTCGGGTGACGGAATATGTTCCAAAATAGCGTCAAGGAGCGGACGCATATCTCCCTCGCGTGAATTTGGATCAAGGCTTGAATACCCGTTTCTTGCTGACGCATAGACAACAGGGAATTCAATCTGCTCATCATCAGCGCCCAGCTCGATGAAAAGGTCAAGCACCTCGTCAACCACTTCTTCCGGTCTTGCGCCCTCGCGGTCAACCTTGTTTACAACAACAAGCGGTTTTTTATGTAATCCGAGAGCCTTTTTAAGCACAAAGCGGGTTTGGGGCATACAGCCCTCAAATGCGTCAACAAGCAGCAGAACACCGTCAACCATTGTCAGAATACGCTCAACCTCTCCGCCGAAATCAGCATGCCCCGGAGTGTCAACAATATTAATTTTTGTATCTTTATAATGTATAGAGGTATTTTTTGAAAGTATTGTAATACCCCGTTCTCTCTCCAAATCGTTGGAGTCCATTACTCTTTCCGCAACCTCTTCGTTGTCACGGAAGATACCGCTTTGATGAAGCATTTCGTCAACAAGAGTGGTTTTTCCGTGGTCAACGTGGGCAATAATCGCTATATTTTTTATGTCGTTTCTTATACTCAAATTTGTCACCTGATTTGCTTAAAATATTTTGTATCAGCCCTTTTTTTCAATTTTAAACCCATCACGAAGCGCAACGGTTCTGTTAAATACAGGCATATCGTTTGTTGAATCCTTGTCTTTGCAGAAATAACCGTTTCTCATAAACTGATATTTTGAACCTACACTGCAGTCAGCAAGCGCTTTTTCAACATATCCGTCTGCGACGATAAGTGACTGCGGATTGAGGTTATCCTCAAAAGAGCTTACGCCCTCTTCATTGCTTGGATTTTCAACATTAAAAAGTCTTTCATAAAGTCTGATTTGAGCAGGACAGTTGTCCTTTGCCGATACCCAGTGTATTGTACCCTTAACTTTCCTTCCGTCAGGCGCGTCACCACCTAATGTTTCTGGGTCATAGGTGCAGTGAACACAGCAAACTTCGCCGTTTTCATCAAGGTCATAACCTGTGCAGGTGACAAAGTATGCTTTGTAAAGCCGTACTTCATTGCCTACAAAAAGGCGTCTGTATTTTTTTATCGGCTCAATCATAAAGTCATTTTTTTCAATCCACAGCTCTTTTGAAAACGGTATCATTCTTGAGCCATATTCAGGGTGGTCGGGATGGTACTCGCACTCAATATCCTCTGTTTTGTCATCGGGATAGTTGTCGATTACAAGCTTAACAGGGTCAATAACAGCCATTGCCCTTGGTGAATTTTCGCCGAGATTATCACGCACGCAAGCTTCAAGAAGAGCAAAGTCAATTACGCTGTAAGCCTTTGAAACGCCTATTCTTTCACAAAAATCACGTATAGCCTCAGCGGGATAGCCTCTTCTTCTCATTCCGCTGAGAGTAGCCATTCTCGGATCATCCCAGCCTGATACAATATTGTCCTCAACAAGCTTGAGACACTTTCTTTTTGATGTGAGCGTATAGTTGAGATTCATTCTTGCAAACTCAATCTGACGGGGTTTTTCCCACTCAATAAGTTCGTTTACAAACCAGTCATACAGGGGCCTGTGATTTTCAAATTCAAGAGAGCAGAGCGAATGGGTTACACGCTCATACGCGTCTGAAAGAGGATGTGCAAAATCATACATAGGATATACGCACCATTTGTCACCTGTTCTGTGGTGATGCGCGTACATAATTCTGTAAATAATAGGGTCACGCATATTGAGGTTAGGCGACGCCATATCAATTTTTGCTCTTAATACCATTGAACCTTCGGGAAATTCACCGTTAGTCATTCTTTGGAATAAATTAAGATTTTCCTCAACGCTCCTGTCTCTGTACGGAGAGTTTTTACCGGGCTCTGTAAGCGTACCCCTGTATTCTCGCTGTTGTTCGGGCGTCAGCTCGCATACAAACGCCTTGCCTTTTTTAATCAGTTTAACAGCGCATTCATAGAGAAAATCAAAGTAGTCGGACGCATAGTAAACATTGTCCCAGTCAAAGCCGAGCCACTTAATGTCCTCCATAATTGCGTCAACATATTCAGTGTCCTCTTTTGTCGGGTTTGTGTCATCAAGCCTTAAATTACATACGCCGTTATATTTGTTTTTAACGCCGAAATTAATACATATAGCTTTTGCGTGGCCTATGTGCAGATAGCCGTTAGGCTCGGGAGGAAAACGTGTTTGAATTTTGCTGTATCTGCCTTCTGCTAGATCCTCGTCAATGAAATCGTGTATAAAATTTGAATTTTTGATTTCCTCGTCATTATTAATAATTTCAGCCATCATTTTACCTCCTCATAGTGCCTGATTGCTCTTTCAATTCTGTTTCTTACTCTTTCCTTGCCGAGCAGTGCCGTGATTGCGTAAAGGTCGGGTGTGTTTGTCCTTCCCGTAAGCGCAACACGGATTACTGTTGATACATCGCCGACATGGCCTGCAAACGCATCGGGATTTTGCTTAAATTCTTTTACATTCGGTGTACATCCGACAGGCGCGCATATTTCCTTGATTTTGCTAAACCAGGTGTCCTTGTCATCGCTGGTGTCGACAATATCTTTATAAAGCGTTAATATCTTAATTGCGAGCTCTGGTGTTGCATTACCTGTAAGCTCATAATTTTCCTCGAAAGTTTCGTCATACATATAACTGATGTATTCCGGAATGTCGGACCACTTTGCTATATCCTTTCTCGGCTTTTTATTGCCCCTGTCAATGTTAAGTACAGCAGCGGCATAGGACTTGTCCTTTTCATATAATCCCGCAAGTGCGGCGTTATATTCTTTTGCCCATTCGTATGAAAGTTCAAAGACTTCTTCCGCGCTCATTGTACTGATAACGTTTTTTGAAACGTCGGTTAGCTTAGCTGTATCAAAAAGCGCGCCTGAAACAGACATTTTCTTGAGATTAAACGGAAAATCGTCAATATCCGCCTCTTTGTTTGCTTTCCTCCAGTCCTCAAAGTTTGAGTTCATAATCGTCATCATATATTCATTTACCGCCGCGCAGGGAAATCCTTCCTGCTTGTAATATGTAACGGCAGCCTCCGGGTCCTTACGCTTTGATAGCTTGCGCTTTCCGCCGTTTTCCTCTTTCATAATAGGAGCAATGTGCGCGTATTTAACAGGCTTGAAGTCGAGCGCACGGAAAAGCTGAAGATGAAGCGGAACCGACGCAATCCATTCGTCACCGCGTGTAACGTGAGTTGTGCGCATAAGATGGTCGTCAATTACGTGGGCAAAGTGATATGTGGGGATACCGTCAGTCTTTAACAAAACAATGTCAATGACATTTTCAGGCATCTCTATTTTTCCTTTAATCATATCATCAAAAAAGCATTTTTTGTTAATATCACCGGGAGATTTGAGCCTAAGAGTCCACGTTTTTCCTGCGTCAATATTAGCTTTTATTTCGTCATAGCTTAAATCACGGCACTTTGCATATTTGCCGTAATAGCCTTTTATATCTTCGTTTTCCTGTTTTGCGCGTATATAGTCAAGCTCCTCTGTTGAGCAAAAGCATGGGTAAGCAAGTCCCTGTTCAACAAGATACTTTGCGTAAGTGTGATAAATTTCTACGCGTTGGCTTTGAACATAAGGACCGTAATTACCTTTTTGGGAGCCGTCTGTCATAACACCTTCGTCAGCGGTTACGCCGTATGCCTTTAATCCTTCAAGCATAGTTTCGATAGCGCCGTCGATCTTTCTCTTTTGGTCTGTATCCTCAACTCTGACATAGAAAATGCCGTCTGTTGACTTTGCTGTTTTATAAGCCGCCATACCTGTAAAAAGATTACCGAAATGGAGAAAGCCTGTCGGACTCGGAGCAAGTCTTGTAACTCTTGCGCCCTCCTTCAGATTTCTTTCAGGATAAAAGTTCTCATAATATTCAGGTGTCTTGTCCATATTCGGAAAAAGCAAGTCTGCAAGTTTTTTATAATCAGTCATATTCTCACCTGTGCCTGTAAAATTACATAATATTATCGCACATATTATGTAATTAATCAATATTAAATTTTGTTGAAATTATTATTTTATTATGTTAGATTATTTATATATAATTCTCAAAGCGGGTGAATATTATGCAGCTTCCGGAAGATCCGTTTATGCTTGTGAGCGCCGTTAATCTTAAGCTGAGAGATTTTTATTCTAATCTTGATGAGCTGTGCGTGGATATGAATATTGATAAAAGCGAATTGTGTGAAAAGCTTTCAGCAGCAGGATTTGAATACAGCGAGGAAAATAATAAATTCTGGTAATGTATAAAAAGGTATTGACAAATAATGGAAATAATATATAATTAAATTGTAATCATTACAAATTAGAATTGATTACAAAGTGGTGGTATTTTGAAAACAAGGGAGATTACTGACCTTTTTAAAGAAAAGGGAATTAAAGCAACACCGCAGCGTATAGCGGTATATAAATTCCTTGCTGAAAATCATATTCATCCTGATGTTGATACTGTGTATAATCAGGTAACAAAGGAGCATCCCTCTTTTTCAAAGACTACAGTGTACAACTGTTTGAGCGCTTTGACAAAACGCGGGCTGCTTATTCCCGTGAAAATTGATAATGAAAAAATAAGATATGATGCCGACACGGATTTTCACGGTCATTTTATATGTGAAAGCTGCGGTAAAATATTTGATTTTAGATGTTCTGAGGAGAAACTGCCGTGTTTAGACGGCTTTGAAATCAGGCAAAGAGATGTTTATTACAGCGGTTTATGCAGCTGTTGTAAAAATAAAAATTATTAAAAGGAGTAATTAAAATGGCAAAGAAATATTTTTGTCCCGTATGCGGATATGAAAGTGACGAACCGATTGATGTTTGCCCTATCTGCGGTGCAAAGATGGAGGCAAAGGCAGAAGGAGAAACCACCTGGGCAGCGGAGCACGCTGTTGGTATTATTGACGGCGTAAGCGAGGAAATTGTTCAGGGTCTCCGCGACAATTTTAACGGTGAATGCTCAGAGGTAGGTATGTATCTTGCTATGTCAAGAGTAGCATTCAGAGAGGGCTATCCCGAAATCGGTCTTTACTGGGAAAAGGCTGCTTATGAAGAGGCAGAACACGCTGCTAAGTTTGCTGAAATGCTCGGCGAGGTTGTTACGGATTCCACAAAGAAGAATCTTGAGATGAGAGTTGCCGCTGAAAACGGCGCAACACAGGGCAAAACCCAGCTTGCAAGAATGGCTAAGGAGGCAGGTCTTGACGCAATTCACGATTCAGTTCATGAAATGGCAAGAGACGAGGCAAGACACGGCAAGGCATTTGAAGGGCTTCTCAAGAGATATTTTGCTGATTAATACATAATATTATTAAATTTATCCAAAAATAAAGGTGTGATGGGCACGCCTTTATTTTTTGCTCTGTTATAATTATCAATTAAAATTATATACTTTTTCCTGTCATCATTAATCATTAATTTAAGTTTATATATTGCATAAGTTTTTAAGTTGTGATAATATGGCTTGTAGAAAACAAAGGAGGAGTTGAATACTATGAAGGTTGAAATTTCCGAAAATATAAAATATATCGGCGCAAGTGTTTATGATCTTGACCTTTTTGAAAGTCAGTATATAGTTCCAAACGGAATGGCGTATAACTCATATGTAATTCTTGATGATAAAATTGCAATTATGGATACGGCAGATGAAATTGTAAGCGAGCAGTGGCTTAATAATCTTAAATCGGTTCTCGGCGGCAGAAAACCCGATTATCTTGTAATTCAGCATCTTGAACCTGACCATTCCGCAAATATCAAGACTGTTATTGACCTGTACCCTGAGATTAAGGTTATCTGCTCTGCAAGAGCGAAGGCTATGATGCCGCAGTTTGTTGATATTAATGATGAGCAGGTTATCGCTGAAAATGAGGGCGATACACTTGAACTTGGAAAGCATACGCTTACATTTGTTATGGCGCCTATGGTTCACTGGCCGGAGGTTATGATTTCATATGAGAGCAGTGAGAAGGTGCTTTTCTCTGCCGACGCATTCGGCAAATTCGGCGCAATCGACGCTGACGAGGGCTGGTCATGTGAGGCGAGGAGATATTATTTCAATATCGTCGGCAAGTACGGCGCTCAGGTTCAGGCTGTTTTGAAAAAGGCGGCGGCTCTTGATATAAAAACAATCTGTCCTCTTCACGGACCTATTCTTACAGATACTATCCCGCAGGTGCTTGAGTTATACAATACATGGTCATCATATGAACCGGAAGACGAGGGAGTATTTATTGCTTATGCGTCAATTCACGGTAATACAGCAAAGGCGGCTGTGAAAATGAAAGAAATGCTTGAGTCAAAAGGCTGCCCGAGAGTCGCTATTGCAGACCTGTCAAGAGATGATATTGCAGAGTGTGTTGAGGACGCATTCCGCCACAGCACTCTGTTATGTATGGCGTCAAGCTATGACGCGGGCGTGTTTGCCCCTATGGCTGATTTTATTCACCATCTTAAGAGCAAGGCTTTTCAGAACAGAAAAGTTGCTTTTGTCGAAAACGGCTCGTGGGCTCCGAGCGCTGCGCGGACAATGAAGGCTGAATTTGAGCAGATGAAAAATATCACCTTTGTCGGCGATACCGTCACAATTAAAACAACTCTTAAGCCCGCCGATATTTCCGCGCTTGAAAAGCTGGCAGATGAAATTAAATAATTGTAATAAGAGGCTGTCTTACGCAAGGTAGGGCAGCCTTGATTTTCATAATTTGACAAATTCATACTTTTATATTATTATTTGCTTGAAGTAAAATAGAAACGGAGTGTTATTATGACCACTGTTTTTACCAATGCAAATTTTATTTCTCTGAATGAGGGTAACGATATATATTCCGTTATGGTAATAAACGGAAAGGAAATTGTATATTTAGGATATAACACACCGATTTGTTATGATGATGCAAGGGTGGTGGATTTAAACGGCGGATACGTTATTCCTCTAATCAACGATATGGTTTATTATGATATAACCCACGCACGCTGTACCGTTCTTAAGGAAGGCGAACGCGCCGATTTTATAGTACTTGATAAAAATGTCCTTAAGGAAAAAAGTCCGCAGATATTAGAGGTTTATATAAAAGGAAAAAAGAAAGTATAAAGGCACAGCATATAACGGCTGTGCTTTTTCAATTTTTTCTTGTGTTTGATAAATCAGCTTTATTTCACCTTATAGCGCAAAATGAATATGACGGCATATAATAAATGTGAGGTGATTTTATGTGCGGAATTGCGGGAATATTAACGCCATCCATAGATTTAAGAAATGAAAAACCGCTTATTGAGAGTATAAGCAAAACGCTGAAAATGAGGGGCCCTGACGCAAGGGGAGAGTATATTACCTCCGATACAGCGCTTATCCACCGCCGTCTTTCCGTAATTGATGTTGAAAACGGCTCCCAGCCGATGCGGTTCGGAAAATATATAATTGTATATAACGGCGAGATTTATAACACATCTGAGGTCAGAAACGAGCTTATTTCATCAGGCTATAAGTTTGACAGCCACTGTGATACTGAGGTTGTTCTTAAGGCTTTTGATAAATGGAAGGAGGAAAGCGTAAAAAAGCTTAACGGTATTTTTGCATATGCTGTTTACAATGAAAAGGAAAACAGTCTTTTTATTGCACGCGACAGGATAGGCGTTAAACCGTGTTTTTATTCAAAGAAAAACGAACTTTTTGCCTTCGCGAGCAGAATAAGCAGTCTTTTGTGTATTCCACAGATAAAGCCTGTTGTAAATGAGGAGGGACTGAATGAAATATTTATGCTCGGCCCCGCAAAGACAGTGGGCAAGGCTATTTTCAAGGATATATCAGAGCTGCCCCCTGCCCATTATCTGACATATAAAGACGGTAAAATAAAAATTTCACAGTATTGGAATCTTGAAGCAAAGGAGAATACTGAAACGGCTGATGAGGCGGTTGAACATACCTATTTTCTCGTTAAAGACTCCATTGAAAGACAGCTTGTATCAGATGTACCCCTTGCAACCTTTTTAAGCGGAGGACTTGATTCTTCTATTATTTCAAAGGTTGCAACGGATTATTATAGAAAAAGCAATGATGTGTTGAATACTTATTCCGTTGATTATACTGACAATGATAAATATTTCAAAAAAAGCCTGTTCCAGCCTAATAAGGATTCTGATTATATAGGACTGATTTCGCAAGCAATCGGCTCTGAACATCATAATGTTGTGCTTGATAACAGCGATGTTGCATATGCTCTTAAGGAGGCGGCAATCGCAAGATGCGTACCGGGCTTTGCCGATGTAGACTCATCGCTTTTGCTTTTTTGCAAGGAGGTAAAAAAGAACTTTACAGTTTGCCTTTCCGGCGAATGCGCCGACGAAATTTTCGGCGGTTATCCCTGGTACCACAGAAAGGAAATTCTTTTTGAAGAGTGCTTTCCTTGGTCAAGGTCAACGGTTTCAAGGCGTAATATTTTGAAACAGGGATTTCTTAAAAACGGGGAGGATTATATGCGTGAAGCATATAATAAAACAGTTTCAATGACCTCGTATCTTGAAAGCGACAGTACGCTTGAAAAGAGAATGAGGGAGATGTTTATTCTGAATCTCAACTGGTTTATGCAGACGCTTCTTGCAAGAAAGGACGTTATGAGTATGGAGTCATCGCTTGAGGTGCGTGTGCCGTTTTGCGATTACCGGCTTGTTGAATACGCTTATAATATGCCGTGGGGAATAAAGGCGCTTGACGGCAGAGAAAAGGGTATTCTGCGCAAGGCGTTTGAAAATGATTTACCGTATGAAATAGCGTGGCGTAAAAAGAGTCCTTATCCAAAGACGCACAATCCTGTTTATTTTGATTGTGTATGCAGGCTTGCACAGCAGGCGCTTGATGATAAAACGTGCGCCCTGTCGGATATGCTGAGTGTAAGCGGAGTTAAAGAATTAATGGAAAATCCGGATTCAATGACTGAGCCGTGGTACGGTCAGCTTATGCAGGCTCCCCAGGTACTGGCATATATATATCAGATATACGTGTGGATAAAAAATTACAATGTTGAGTTTGAAATATAAGTATGTTATACTTATAATGAAAATGAAATGACAGGATGTTGAATATGACAAATGAAGAATATATAAAAGCAATAGATATGCGCCGTTCAAGGAGAACATACAGACCGTACGCGCTTGACGGCGATACTATGCAGGTTATCAGGGATTTAGTTGATATTGTTAATAAAAAGGCTGAGCTTGAATTTAAGTTTATTGAAGACGCAACCTCAGCCTTTACAATATTCACGGGTAAGTTTTCGGCAGTTGCCGTATGCGGTGATGATTCGGAACGGACAAGAATCAAAGCGGGTTATTACGGTGAAACGATTGTTCTTCAGTGTACTTATCACGGACTCGGTACCTGTTGGGTCAGCGGAACATATGATGAAAACAAAATCCTTGCCATGCTTGATTTGCCGAAGGAAACAAGGCTTTACGGCCTGATTGTTATCGGAAATGTAAAGGACAAGTTAAGCTCAAAGGAAAAGGTAATGTATAAGGTTACTCATAAGAATAGTAAGCCTTATCAGAAAATGTTTGAGGTTTGCGATGAAAAGCTCCCGCCTTATTATGAATACGCAATGAAACTTGTTGAAAAAGCACCGTCAAGCACAAACAGCAGGCCGGTTCAGTTCAGCTATGAAAACGGAGTAATTTCCGCTAAAGTAGACGAACCGTATTCTGAAAAAAGCATTGATTTCGGTATTGCACAGCTTCATTTCTGTTTGGGCGCGGCAGCTAAAGGAATCAGAGGAGAATGGGATTTCACAGGCAGATTCTGTACTGAGGACTCAAAGGTTATAAAATTTCCCGAAAGCAAAGGAGAGGAATCAAATGAGTAATTCAGCAAGGGAAAAGAAAAAGTGGTCAAAAAAGAAAAAAATTGTTGTCATTACGCTTTCGGTTTTGTGCGCGTTATTGATTCTTGTTATTATTGCAGGAGTTTGCGCGCTTAACTGGTACTGTAAAACGCCGGATTATCAGCTTATGAAAACCGAACAGCAGGTGACTCTCGTTGCACACAGAGGTTATCGCGCAGTTGCGCCTGAAAATACCGCCCCTGCATTTGAGGAGGCGGGCAAAGCAGGATTTTGGGGCGCTGAGTGCGATATTTACAGAACTGCCGACGGCGTCTGGGTTGTGTCCCATGATACAAATACATATCGTATGATGGACAAAACGGAGTGGATTGAAAAGAAAACATATGACGAGCTTATGACGCAGACTGTTGACAACGGCTCAAATATTGAAAACTATACCGGCCTAAAATTCTGCTCTCTTGAGGATTATCTAAAGATTTGCAAAGATTACGGTATGACTGCGGTTATTGAACTTAAGGGGAAAAAGAATACCGAGCATTATGACCAGGTCGTAGACCTTGTAAATCAATATGGAGTAGAGTCGGTTTACATATCCTTCCATTTTGAAAATCTTGAAAAGATTAGAGAGCTTACAGATGTTCCCGTTTACTTCCTTGTCCAGAAAATCGGAGAAGAGGATATTGAGCTTGCAAAGTCACTTGAAAACTGCGGTATTGACTTCAACGGCGAAAAGGAGAAAAACTTTGAAAGCGGTATGATTAAAAAATGTATTGACGAGGGACTTGAGCTCGGCGCATGGACAATTAATGATACAGCTCTCCTTGATAAGCTTGTTGAAAACGGCGTAAACCTCATTACAACGGATAATATTACAAAATAGTATTATTGAGTTAATAAAGATAAATATTTGAACTTTAAGTGCTCAGATGTCAGACGAATAAATATTTTCACTGTTCATTTTTATAATTTTATTCATAACTGAAAGTTATTTAATATCGTGTTAAAAACATTATAAAAAGACTGTTTCATCAAAATGGTGAAACAGTCTTTTGCTTAGTGCTGTTAATTTTCCTTACCGGGTGCGCCGCAGCATTTTTTGTACTTTTTGCCCGAGCCGCACGGACACGGGTCGTTAGGGCCTATCTTTTTACCTTTGCGCACAGGAGTTGATTTAACAGTATCGTCGCCGCCGGAGGAGGTTGCGGTTACCTTTGCAACTGCTTTTCTCTCAACATCCTCACGTCTTCTCGGCATAATTGTAAGCATCATGCGCACTGTGTTTTCACGAATAGTCGCTGTCATTTCGTCAAACATATCATATGATTCCATACGGAAAGCAACTACAGGGTCCTGCTGAGCATAGGCTCTGAGACCGATACCCTGCTTAAGGTCATCCATGGCGTCGATATGGTCCATCCAAAGTGTGTCAACATTTCTTAAGAGCACCATTCTTTCAAAGTCCTGGAACATCTCGTCGCCTAAAAGTCCGCGCTTTTCTTCGAGTACCTTGTGACCTCTGTCAGTAAGCGTTTCAATAGTTTCCTCAACTGAGAGAAGCTCGGAATCCTCAAAGTCATCATCAGTTGTCAGCCAGCCCTTATATTTTTCCTTAAGACCGGAAACATTCCAGTCTGCTTTATTGTCGCCTGCAAAATAATTTTTTACATTTTCTTCTATATTAGTGTCAAGCATAGAAAGGATTTTGTCTGAAAGGTCAATGCCGTCAAGCACTTGATCTCTCTGCTGATAGATAAGCTGTCTCTGACGGTTCATAACATCGTCATACTGAAGCGTATTTTTACGAATACCGAAGTTCCTGCCCTCGACTTTTTTCTGTGATGACTCAACTGTTCTTGAAATCATTTTTGATTCAATAGGCATATTCTCGTCATCGGAAAGCCTGCCCATCATCATCTGCATTCTCTCGCCGCCGAAGAGCCGCATAAGGTCGTCCTCGCAGGATAGATAAAACTGGCTTTCACCGGGGTCTCCCTGACGTCCGGAACGTCCTCTGAGCTGATTGTCAATACGCCTTGAATCGTGGCGTTCTGTACCGAGAATGAACAGTCCGCCTGCCTCGCGTACCTTGTCGGCTTCCTCTTTTATCTCATTTTTATATTTTGCCTCTAATTCCTGGAAAGTTTTCCGCGCGTTGAGAATTTCCTCATCATCGGTTTCGGCAAAGCCTGTCGCCTCGGCAATAAGCTCATCCGTAAACTGCATTCTCCTCATTTCTGATTTAGCGAGATATTCGGCATTACCGCCAAGCATTATATCAGTACCGCGCCCTGCCATATTTGTTGCAATGGTTACCGCGCCGAGCTTGCCTGCCTGAGCAATTATTTCAGCCTCACGCTCATGGTTTTTTGCGTTTAAAACATTATGGGGTACTTTAGCTTTTTTAAGCATTTTGGAAAGAAGCTCGCTCTTTTCAATGCTGATTGTACCTACAAGTACAGGCTGTCCTTTTTCATGGCATTTTTTAATCTGTTCAATAGCGTTATAGAATTTTGCTCTTTCCGTCTGGAAAATAACATCGGGATGGTCAATTCTTGCGAGCGGTTTGTTTGTAGGAATTTCAACAACATCGAGCTTGTAGATTTCGGAGAATTCGGGTGCCTCGGTAAGAGCCGTACCGGTCATACCCGACAGCTTTTTGTAAAGTCGGAAATAATTTTGGAAAGTTATCGTGGCAAGAGTTTTGCTCTCGTGCTCAACCTTAACACCCTCTTTTGCCTCAATAGCTTGATGCAGACCTTCGTTATATCTTCTGCCTTCCATAATACGGCCCGTAAATTCGTCAACAATTTTAACCTGGCCGTCTGTTACAACGTAGTCAATATCCCTTCTCATTACGCCGTTTGCTTTAATGGCCTGATTGATATGGTGAAGGAGAGTTGAATTTTCCATTTCCATAAGGTTTTCTACATTAAAATATGCCTCAGCCTTTTTAACACCGTCCTGCGTAAGAGTGGCTGTCTTTGCTTTTTCGTCAACGATATAGTCGCCGTCATATGTGGATTCCGTATCCTGCTTTTCGTCCATTTTAGCAACCTTTACCATTTTAAGTGTTTTTGCAAAAGCATTTGCCTGTCTGTAAAGGTCTGTTGACTGCTCGCCCTTACCGCTTATGATAAGCGGAGTACGCGCCTCATCAATAAGAATTGAGTCAACCTCATCAACGATTGCAAATTTGTGTCCTCTCTGTACTTTTTGTTCCTTATATTGAACCATATTGTCACGAAGATAGTCAAAGCCCATTTCGTTATTTGTGCCGTATGTTATATCGGCATTATATGCTTCCTGTCTTTGTTCATTTGTCTTTTCGTGAATTATAAGACCGACTTTAAGTCCGAGAAAACGGTAAAGCTTACCCATCCATTCCGAGTCACGCTTTGCAAGGTAGTCGTTGACTGTTACAATATGAACGCCCTCGCCTGTAAGCGCGTTGAGATAAGCGGGCAGAGTGGCAACAAGTGTTTTGCCTTCACCTGTTTTCATTTCGGCAATTCTTCCTTGATGAAGAACTATACCGCCGATAACCTGAACCTCAAAATGTTTCATACCGAGCACGCGCCAAGCTGCCTCGCGGCATACGGCAAAGGCGTCCGGGAGTATGTCATCAAGGGTTTCGCCGTTTGCAAGACGTTCTTTTAAAACCGCCGTCTGCGCAGTCAACTCCTTATCATTCATCGCCTGATACTTTTCTTCTAACGCAAGTACTTTGTTAGATGTTTTTTTAACTCGTTTTACCTCTTTTTTTGAATAGTCTCCAAATAGAGCGGTTACAAATTTATTTGCCATAAATCACACCTCGAAAAATAATACCGAACAGTATTTTAACATAAAATATTAATAATGTCACTAAAATTTTAGAAGTTATTATTACTGTAAATTCCTTTAATTGCAGAAAGGGCGCCGCCTGATACAGCATTTTCCGCGTCATCATTGAAACTCAAGACAAGATTTTTCTTATCCTGCTCAATATTAAGCGTCATTTCAACGGCATCGGGAAGCATTTCCGCGTTTTCAATATCTTCGCACAGCTGTTTAAGGTTTGTATCTAAAAACAAATCATCGCTTAGCTTTGAAAGAAGCTGGAATGTGGAATATTCCGACTTGAGATTTTGCGCAAATGCGCCTGCCGTTTCAGCCAGATTCTTGTTGCTGACGCAAACAGTAACAGTTTTATTATTAATATCAATATTTGATATTTCCATTTCAAGATTTCCGAATATGGCTCTTCCGAGCTCTGCAAACTGTTCATGCTTTTCCGCGTATCCGAGAATAACTGAAAGCGTTGGTGAATCAACATATTTGTTAAGACTTTCAGTATCAAATTCTTTTAAAGCGGTTTCAACTGTTTCAACAGTTTCAGTTATATTTTCCTCGGTCATATCAGCGTTGGGTCCCGAGCAGGCTGTAAGGCTTAAACAAATCATAACAGCGCATAACAATAAGCCGACTGCCTTTTTCATAAAAACACTTCCTTTTAAAATTATGTTATCTATTATATATAATAAAAACTTTTTTGGCAATACTATTTAAAATTATTATAAAAAAATTGCATATTGGAATTATATGTGGTATAATCAATAAAATTCAATACACTATATTGACTTTATATTAAGAAATAATAACAGGGACGTTAAAATGAAGCGGAAATTAAAAAAATATTTCGGGCCTACTAAGATAAAAAGGCTCTTTGATATTGTAATGGCATTTGTTGCTTTAATTGTTCTTTCCCCGTTGTTTCTGATAATTTGTATAGCAAACCTGCTTACGCCGAATACAAGTGTTTTCTTTTCTCATGTGAGAAGGGGCAGGAGGGGAAAACCGTTTAGGATTTATAAATTTCAGACAATGAGGAATAATACGCCGAATGTGGCTACGGGTCAGCTTGAAAATCCGGAGCAGTATATTACCAAAGTAGGCAGATTTTTAAGAAAAACAAGCCTTGATGAACTGCCTCAGCTTTGGAATATTCTTAAGGGAGATATGAGCTTTGTTGGACCGAGACCGTTAATTTCTTCTGAAATGCGGGCTCACAGGCTGAGACTTGAATACGGTGTTTACCGTTTCAGACCCGGTCTTACGGGTATGGCTCAAATAAACGGCAGAGACGAAATTTCACTTATGAAAAAGGTTAAATATGATAAGTTATATTGTGATAACTGGTCGCTTAAGCTTGATTTTGTAATTCTCCTCAGAAGTGTAGGAGTATGTTTTAAGCAAGAGGGCTTTCGCGAGGGAATGGTTCACAGAAGATAATTTGATTTGGAGAAAAAGCTATGGAGAGAAACTTTATTGACGGATATACGGAATGGCAGTCGAATCCTGAAATTGTAGGCGTAAACAAGCTGCCGCAGCACGCGACCTTTATGCCGTATGACAGCTTTGAGGAGGCAAAAAGGGCAGACCGTTATGCCTCATCACGCTGTAAGCTGTTAAACGGAAAATGGAGATTTAAGCTCTATAAAAATTACGCATACAAGCCGACAGATTTCGCGCAGCCTCATTATGATTCACATAACTGGGATACTGTTACTGTTCCATGTTCATGGCAAATGCAGGGTTACGACCAGAGCCAGTACTGTAATGTGCGTTATCCATGGGAGGGCAGTGAGGATATTTGCCCCCCTAACGCTCCTACAAAGCATAATCCGGTAGGTTGTTATCTTAAGAAAATCAATGTCAGTCAAAAGTTGCTTTCAAAAAGAGTGGTTATCTGTTTTGAGGGCGTTGAATCGGCATTTTATCTGTACATAAACGGAGAAAGAATAGGATATTCTGAATCGACCTTCCACCGCAGTGAATTTGACATTACCAAATATCTTGCCGAAGGCTCAAATACGATAGGCGTTGAGGTTTACCGCTGGTGCACAGGCTCTTGGCTTGAATGTCAGGATATGTGGCGTCTCGGCGGAATTTTCCGTGATGTCTATATTTATACGACGGAAAAAGAATATATCAGGGACTTTACGGTTACGGCGCAGCCTGATATAACCCTTAGCGACGGTTATGCACAGGTGCTTGTCAAAACTAACGGAACTTATGAGAGCCTCAGTATAGACATGAGTATTATTGACGCGGACGGGGAAACGGTTGCCCTTGATACTCAGTATGCTGACGAGGACCATAACACAATGCTCAAGGCGATTGTAGCTGACGTCAAGACTTGGTCGGCGGAAAATCCGTATCTTTATACCGTTGTTTTAACGCTTAAAAACAACGGAGTTCCCATTGAGTATATAAGCCAAAAAATCGGTTTCAGAACTGTAGAAATCAAAGAGGGAATCATTCGCGTAAACGGCAGGAGAGTTGTGTTTAAAGGCACTAACCGCCATGAGTTTGACTGCAAGACGGGCAGATATATAACAGAAGAGGTTATGCGCTATGATATAGAGATGATGAAAAAAGCAAATATGAATGCCGTGCGCACATCCCACTATCCTAACTGTCCGAGATTTTTAGAGCTTTGCGACGAATACGGTCTTTATGTCATTGATGAAAATAATATGGAAACTCACGGTACAGGCTGGTCAACAATTATCGGCTGTCCCCAGCTTCCCGCATCGCGTCCAGAGTGGGAAAAGGCATGTATGGAGCGTATAAAGGCGACATATAACCGTGATAAGAATGTTACGTCTGTTGTGTGCTGGTCACTCGGCAACGAGTCTCTCGGCGGTGAAATTCCGAAGAAGATGTATAATTATCTTAAAAAGATTGACAAAACACGCTTTGTTCATTTTGAATGTGACCGCGCTCCGGATGAAAAGGAGCTTTCGGATGTTCAGTCAAAGATGTACGCAAAGCCTGAGCAATGTGAGGAATATGCTCTTACCCAGCGTGACGGCAGACCGTTTATACTTTGCGAGTATACACACGCAATGGGCAATTCATGCGGGTCTACAGATGAATATACAAGGCTTTGGGATAAATACCCCTGCCTTCAGGGAGGTTTTGTCTGGGACTGGGTTGACCAGAGTATTTTAACTACAGATGAAAACGGAGTTGAATATCTTGCTTACGGCGGAGATTTCGGAGAAAATCCTCACGACGGACATTTTTGCGGGAACGGTTTGCTTTTTGGCGACAGAAGACCTACGCCTAAGCTTGCAGAGATAAAAAAACTTTACCAGAATGTTGATTTCAATGCTGTTGATGCGCAAAAAGGCGTTATTGAAATCAAAAACAAATTTATGTTTACAAACCTTAATAAGTTTGAGCTTTACTGGAAACAGAGTTCCGACAAGGGCGTTCTCTGCGAAGGCGTAACCAATGTGGATATTGCTCCTAATGAAAAAGGCATTGTTGACTTAGAGCTCAGCAGGGTTACGGGTACCGAATGTTATCTTGATTTGGAATTCAGAACAAAAGAGGATACATCTTGGTGCGGTAAGGGGCATATTATTGCATATGAACAGTTTGTCATAAATGAGTTTGAAAATACGTATGACGAGCTGGAAACAGACGCGCCGCTTATTGTAAACGATACATACGGCTCACTTAAAATTATTTCAGACGATGTAAATATCCGGTTTGAAAGAAGAGAGAGAAACCAGCTTTATTCTATCAAGGTTGGCGGAGAAGAACTTTTGCAGGCTCCTATGAGGCTTAATTTCTGGCGGGCGCTCACTGACAATGACAGAGGAAGCAGGGTAGGCTCAAGGCTCGGCTGCTGGAGAGATGCCGGAGATACTCCCGGCATATTTAACAACACAAAGTGGTCTATTCAAAATTATAAAATTTTGGAGGGGGATAAAAAAGTTATTGTAACCTGCAGCGCAGTTGTCTGCACTCAGCCTGAATGTAAAGCGGTTGTTGTTTATACTATCACGTCAAAGGGAATGGAGGTTGACCTTCAGTTTTCACCAGACGATACGCTGCCTGAAATTCCGGAGGTTTCAGTACTCTTTGAGCTTCCAAAGGATTTTGAAGAGGTAACATATCTGGGAAGAGGACCCGAGGAGAACTATATTGACCGTTGCAACGGTACAAGAATAGGCGTTTACAACACAACTGTAAATGATATGTGGGTTGATTATCTTAAGCCGCAGGAATGTGGAAACAGAACAGGCGTAAGATACGCGACTATTATAGGAAAGAAAAAAGTATTTTCGGTAATTGCGCAGCCGCAGATGGAGCTTAATGTGTGCCACTACCTGCCGAAAGAAGTGGAAAACGCTTGGCATAAAAAAGATTTACCTGAATATAATAAAACGGTCGTTCGCTTAATTGCAAGACAGCAGGGCATCGGAGGATATGACAGCTGGGGAGCGCATTGCAACGATATATATAAAAATAAAACCGACAGAATATATCGTTTAAAATTTCAGATTAGATTTTAACTATAGATAAACTTATAAAAATTACACTTGACATTTTAATTTAAAAGGAATATATTTTCATTAAGTGTGTATGGAAATTATTTGGTATCCTGATATGGATGAATAAGAGAGGATTTTTATGAAATCTATTAAAGAGACAGCAATGACAATAGCGATTAAAAACGCTATTAAATATGCGCGTAAGGATTTCTTCAATAATGCGCCTAAAATTTTAAAACTGCTTGAAATGGCTGATGTTAAAAAAGTAAACAGGAGTACATACGCAGGACTTCATAAGGTACTTGACGATCCCGATAACAACTGGATGATTTTTGCAAAAAAGCTTATTTGCGATACTGATATTAATGTTGTTGAAAAGCTTGTGCCCCCTGCGCTGAATGTGGCAATAAACAGTTATTCAAAAAGAATGAAGGCAATCGAAGAAAATGACTGTAATGTGCCGTGGGGAATTCTGATGGACCCCACCGCTGCCTGCAATTTAAAATGTAAGGGCTGCTGGGCTGCGGAATACGGCAAAAACAGCCAGCTTGATTATGATACTCTCGCAAGGATTATTTCCGAGGCTAAGGAGCTCGGAACATATATGTTTCTTTACACAGGCGGTGAGCCTACTATTAGAAGAACTGATTTAATGCGCCTTTGCCGTGAAAATCCCGACTGTATCTTTATGAGTTTCACAAACGGAACTCTTATTGACGACAGTTTTGCCGATGAAATCGGAGAGGTCGGCAATTTCCTGCCCGCATTTTCCATTGAGGGTTATGAGGAGGATAATGATTTCCGCCGTGGTGAAGGTACATTTAAAAAATGCACTGCTGCAATGAAACGTCTTAAGGACAGGGGAATACCTTTCGGCGCTTCTCTGTGCTATACAAGCAAAAACACAGATGTTTTATCGTCTGACGAATATATGGATTGGCTTATTGACCAGGGTGTAATGTTTGCGTGGTTCTTTACATATATGCCTACCGGTAACGGCGCTGTAACAGATCTTATGGTATCTCCCGAACAGAGGGCAACAATGTATAAAAAGATGCACGAATGGAGGCATACAAAGCCTATATTCGCTCTTGATTTTTGGAATGACGGCGAGTATGTTCAAGGTTGTATAGCAGGCGGCCGCCACTATTTTCATATCAATGCAAACGGCGACTGCGAGCCGTGTGCGTTTGTGCATTATTCAAATGTAAACATCAAGGAATGTTCTGTTCTTGATGCGCTCAAGAGTCCGATATTTATGGCATATAAGAAAAATCAGCCGTTTAATAACAATATGCTGCGTCCGTGTCCCGTGCTTGATAATCCGGGCGCTATAAGCAAAATGGTAAGCGAAACAGGGGCTTACTCAACTGAGATGGAGCATCCTGAGAGCGCGAACGCTCTGTTTGATAAAACGATAGATGCCGCAAAGGCTTGGAAGGTTAAGGCAGAAGAACTTTTTGACCGTGACAAGTTTATTGCTAATCATATCAAGGACGAAAATATGTATAATTATGAAATTCCTGACGAGGAAAGACTATTCAGTGAATTTGAAAAAACAGAGTAAAAATTGCGTAACAGCGTGCAGGGTTGAGCTTTGCACGCTTTTTTGCAGTTATATTCGTAATTTTTAAGGAGAGATTATTTTATGAATACCGGCATACTGTGCGCTATGGTGGTTCTTGTGCTGTTCAGCTCTTTTTTTTCAGGCGCGGAAACAGCGTTTTCATCACTCAACCGTGTTAAGCTGAAAGCGATGATGAGCAATAAGAAGTCGGTCAAAAAGATTGAAAAAGCGCTTGAACTGTCAGAAAACTATGATGTTGTTTTGTCCACAGTCTTAATCGGTAATAATATTGTGAATATTGCCTGCACATCGCTTGCAACTCTCTTTTTTACAGGATTATTGGGGGATAACAGTGATCTCGGCGCGACTGTATCTACAATAGTTATGACGATTGTTGTACTTATCTTCGGTGAGGTTACGCCGAAAACCTTTGCAAAGGAAAAAGCTGAAACGGTTGCGATTGCAATTACGCCTGCAATTAGATTTTTTATTATCATTTTCACACCGCTTAATTTCTTTTTCAGAGGCTGGAAAAAGCTGATGAATAAGATTTTTAAAACGGGTAAGGCGGATACCGTTACCGAGGAGGAGCTTAAAACATATGTTGACGAGGCTCACACCGGCGGTGAGATTGACGAAAATGAAAGCGAGCTGATTCGTTCGTCGATTGAATTTGACGATATTGACGTCGGGGATATTTTAGTACCGCGCGTTGATGTTGAAGCTGTTGATAAATACGCACCGTTTGGTGAAATTGAACGTGTGTTCAATTCAACAAATTTCAGCCGTCTGCCCGTGTATATTAATGATATAGATAATATTGTGGGCGTAATTCACCACAGGGATTTTGAGAGCGCAAGAAAGCGCAATTTAAAATCGCTTCGCACGGTACTGAAACCTGTACCCGCAGTATCTCCCGATACAAAGATTTCAAAGCTTCTGAGAATTTTCCAGAAAAATAAAACGCACCTTGCTGTTGTTATTGACGAATTCGGCGGGACTGAGGGTATAGTGACGCTTGAGGATATTTTAGAGGAGCTTGTCGGTGAAATATGGGACGAACACGATGAGGTTCAAAATGATATTGAGCAGATTGGAGAAAAAGAGTATATCGTTCAAGGCAGTATGTCTATAGACGATTTTTATGAATTTTTCGGTATCAATATTGAGGAAAAGGAAATTTCAACAGTCAACGGCTGGATAATGAAGAATATTGACAAAATTCCGCAGGTTGAGGACAGCTTTACCTGTGAGGGATTAACCGCGCTTGTAATGTCGGTTGACGGCAAGCGCGCAGATGAAATAAAAATTACGGTCGAGGAAGAGAATGATGTTTCTGAACAAGAAGAAACAGTTTAATAATTCATCATATGATTACATTATTGCTGGGCTTGGAAATCCCGGCACAAAGTATGAGATGACGAGGCATAACGCAGGTTTTCTTGCAATAGACCTGCTTGCGATTGAAGAGGGTTTTGACATAAAAAAGCTCAGACATCATGCGCTTGTAAGCGACACTGTAATCAGCGGTAAAAGATGCCTTGTTATGAAACCGCAGACCATGATGAATAACAGCGGTGAAGCGATAGGCGAGGCTGTGAAATTTTACAAAATACCGCCTGAAAATGTTATAATAGTATATGACGATATTTCGCTTGACGTCGGGCAGACAAGAATAAGACGCAAAGGTTCTGCCGGCGGGCATAACGGGATTAAGAGTATAATTTCGCATCTTTCAAGTGAGGAATTTCCGCGAATTAAAATAGGCGTTGGAAAAAAGCCGAATCCCGAATATGACCTTGTATCGTGGGTGCTCGGAAGATTTCCAAAAGAGCAGGAAACTGATTTGAAATCAGCGCTTGAAAATACAACAAAGGCGCTTCGCCTCATAGTCAGCGGTGAAATTGACAAGGCAATGAATTTGTATAACTCCTAAAGGGGCAGAGGATATGTCCTGTTTTTCTAAAGAATTTAATAAAAGCAATGATTTTACCGGCCTCAGCACGAGCATTGATACCATCAGCGCTCCTGTTGGGGCAATAGGTCTTTCCGATGTCGCAAAGTGTTTTCTTATTCATTCACTGTGCGAGAAGGGGGAAAAAGCGTTTGTTATCACTCCCGATGAAGCAGCCGCCGTTAAGGTACAGGAGTGTCTTTCACAGCTTCAGGAGGGTGTTTTGCTCTATCCGTCAAGGGAGTTTACCTTTGTAGAGGTAGCGGGTGTGAGCAGAGAGTTTGAGCATATAAGGCTCGGTGTGTTGTCAAGAATTATAGAGGGCGATTTTTCTGCTGTCGTTATGTCTGTAAATGCTGCGTGCCAGTATACAATGCCTCCCCGTGAGCTTGAAAAAAGGAGCTTTTCAATTTCCGTAAATGATGAGCTTGATATTAAAAATCTGGTGGAAAGGCTTACTTTTGCCGGTTATGTAAGATATGACCAGGTAAACGGCACAAGCCAGTTCGCGGTAAGGGGAGGTATAATTGATGTTTTTCCTCCGTATCTTGATGAGCCTGTAAGAATTGAGATGTGGGGCGATAATGTAGATACAATTTCCTCATTTGATATAGATACTCAAAGAAGAAACAAAAGCCTTGATACGATTCGGATTACTCCCGCAAATGAAGTTCTTTTTGAAAGCGCGGATAGACTTGTAAAAAAAATAGAAGAGCTTGCAAAAGGTTTAAAGGGCAAGGCAATCAAAGCAAGAGAAAAGCTTTATGACGATTGTGATAAGCTGAAAAATTCCGTCACTCTCAACTGCCTTGACAAATACCTTCCGCTCTGTTATAACTCAACAGGCGTCTTTGATTATTTCGAGGGCAGGCTTTTTGTAGTGGAAAGCGCGAGAGTTAAGGAAAAATGCCGGAAACAGGAACGCCTTGACATTGAGGAGCTTAAATGGTTTATTGAGGACGGAACACTTTGCAGGGGACTTGATAAATTCAGCCTGAATTTTTCCGAGCTTACAGATATATATGAAAAATACAACGCGGTTTATATGGATTCGCTCCCGCGCGGAAGTTTTGATACGCCTGTAAAACATCTTGCGAATTTTACCATTCAGAACTTTAACGCATGGAACGGTACGCTTTCACAGCTTAAGGATGAGCTTTTCGGACTTGTTAACAGCGGTTACACCGTTTGTATTATGGCAGGTACTTCGAGAGCGGGTAAAGCCCTTGCCGACGACATAAGAGATATGGGCTATGACGCCGTATTTTATGAAAAGCGTCCGACAGAATTTCAACAGAAGACAATCAATGTTATCACAGGCGCAATGCCTGCCGGATTTCAGTTTTCACAAATAAAGTTTGCGCTGATGACATATTCAATGTCATCGCAGGGTGGTAAAAAGAGCAAAAAAGTTTCTTCAAAAAATGCTTTTCATTCTCTTGACGAGCTTAATGTCGGGGACTATATTGTTCACAATATTCATGGTATAGGTATATTTGAAGGTATTAATGCTCTTGAAATTAACAAGGTAAAAAAGGATTATATTAAAATCAGCTACGCTAAGGGTGACATTTTATATGTTCCCGTAACCCAGCTTGATTTGGTTTCAAAATATATCGGTCCGAGGGAAGACGCAAAAGTTAAAATCAACCGCCTCGGTTCAACCGAATGGAAAAAGACCAAAGCAAAAGTACGTTCCTCCGTTAAGGATATGGCGAAGGAATTAATAGCCCTTTACGCAAAGCGAATGAGTACAAAGGGTCACGCATTTATGGAGGACAGTGACCTTCAGCGTGACTTTGAGCTGAGATTTGAATTTGATGAAACCGAGGATCAGCTCAGATGCAGTGATGAAATCAAACGCGATATGGAGAAAGAAGCGCCTATGGACAGACTCCTTTGCGGTGATGTCGGATTCGGTAAAACGGAGGTTGCGCTCAGAGCTGTGTTCAAATGTGTTACCGAGGGAAAGCAATGCGCAATTTTAGTACCTACAACTGTGCTCGCAATGCAGCACTTTCAGACAGCACTTAAGCGCTTTGAACCCTTTGCCGTCAATGTTGAAATGATTTCACGCTTTGTTACTCTGCCAAAGCAAAAGGAAATTTTAAAAAGACTTTCCGAAGGCAATGTCGATGTGCTTATCGGTACTCATAAACTTCTCGGAAAAGATATTAAATTTAAAGATTTGGGACTTCTTATAGTCGATGAGGAACAGCGCTTCGGTGTTGCCCAAAAGGAAAAAATAAAGGAGAAATTTCCGAGAGTTGATGTTCTTACTTTGTCCGCTACTCCTATTCCTCGTACTCTTAATATGGCTATGAGCGGAATACGTGATATGAGCCTGCTTGAAGAGGCGCCCGGCGAAAGACTGCCTGTACAGACGTATGTTGTTGAATATGATAACGATATTGTTATTGAGGCAATGGAAAGGGAAATCAACAGAGGCGGACAGTGCTATTATCTCCATAATAACATTGAAACTATTGAGCATAAAGCAATGCAGATTAAAAAAGCACTGCCTCAGGCAAAGGTGGGGATCGGTCACGGCAGAATGACTGAGGAACAGCTTTCTGCGGTTTGGAACCGGCTTTTAAACGGTGAGATAGATATTCTTGTCTGTACGACTATTATTGAAACAGGTGTTGATGTTCCTAATTGCAATACCCTTATTGTTGAAAATGCAGATCGTATGGGGCTTGCCCAGCTTCACCAGATAAGAGGCAGAGTCGGCAGATCGTCAAGACGGGCGTATGCTTATTTTACATTTACCCGCGGTAAAGAGCTGACCGATATTGCAACAAGACGTCTTGAGGCAATTAGGGAATATACAGAGTTCGGTTCGGGCTTTAAAATTGCTATGCGCGACCTTGAAATACGAGGTGCAGGCTCACTGCTCGGTAACAAGCAGCACGGTCATATGGAAGCTGTCGGCTATGACATGTACCTTAAACTTCTTGAAGAGGCGGTTTCTATGGAAAAGGGCGAGCTTAAGGAGGAAGAAACGGAGGAGAAGGAATGTCTTATAGATGTTGCGATAGACGCTCATATTCCCGAAAATTATATTGTTTCAACCTCACAGCGCCTTTCAATGTATAAGAGAATTGCTAATATCAAAAATGACGCTGACGCAAATGATGTTTATGACGAGCTTACAGACCGGTTCGGTTCTCCCCCGTCAGCCGTATGGGGGCTTATTGAAATTGCCCTATTGCGTAATACGGCTATCTATCTTAATATCAATGAAATTATTCAGAGAAACGGCTCGCTGCTTTTTTATTCAAAAGAGGTCGATATTAAAACTGTTGCAATATTAAATGCTTTTATGAAAGGAAGAGTCACTCTTTCGGCAGGCAAAAAACCGTATATTGCAGTTAAACTGTCAAACGACGAGTCGAATCTTGAAACGCTGAGTGAAACCCTGAAGCTTATGGCGCAGGCAAAAGAGCATACTGAAAAACAGAATAATTAAAATCAATACTCCCTATACAATATGCAATACAATATAGGGAGTTAATTATATTTTAACCTTAATTCTTTTATTATCATAGCGTGCATAAACATAGTATTGGTGATAAAATGAAAAAGGTTAAATTTAAAGAAAAGGTTATGCCGGAATCATACGATTATTTTTTCGGAAAGCCGCGCCTTGAAATGGCAGGCAGGGAATGTCTTGTTGACGGTTTGCAGAGTATAGTGGAATATTCAAGCGACAAGATTATCGTCAGTCTCGGATCTCAGATAATTACGTTTTTGGGTGATGACTTGCGTATTAATTCGTTTACTCGTGAAGGCGCTGTTGTAGAGGGAAATATTATTTCAATGGAGTTTTCCTCTTGATAGGTCTTTTCAGATGGATGTATGGATATGTGAAGTTTTCTTTCACGGGAGGATTTTCCGAAAATTTTCTCACTGAGTGTTTTTCCGACGGTATTGAAATCAGGGATGTCCGTCGTACTGACGAGGGTTTTGTTGCATACTGCAATCTTAAAACTTATAAAAAGCTCCACAGATACGCTTTCCGACACGGCGGGAAGGTCAGAATTATAAAAAAAAGAGGACTTCCCATTATTCTTTTACCGCTTAAAAACCGTATCGGATTTTTTGTAGGTATGCTTGCCTTTGTTGTGATAATTTCCTTTTTAAGCTGTTTTGTCTGGAATGTTGAAATTGTCGGAAATGACAGAATAAGCGAAACATCAATTTCGTCATATCTTGAAAATCATAATTTAAAGCGTGGCGTTATGTGGAGCAGTGTTGAAAGAGATGCAATCTGCTGGGATATGATGAGTGAGTTTGACGATCTTTCCTGGGTACATATAAATAAAATCGGCACTACGGCGAGAGTTGAAATTAATGAAACAAGGCTTGCAGACAAAGACGGCGACAAGGATAAGCTGAAAGGCATTAACGTATTCAGAAAAGAACTTGAGGTGGTTGCCTACAGGGAGCAGAAAGATATAGCTGTTAAAGAAATCAGAACATACAAAAGAATTCATTTTTTTTCTTTGGACATTCCGCTTTATTTGAAAAAGGAAACGGGAGAAATTTCACAACAGAGTGAAAAATATCTTACTGTAAAAGGTATTGTCCTTCCGATCGGAATAACAGAATATGAGGAACGCTTTTTAACCTCATCATCAAAAACACTTACCGATAAAGAACTTCTTGAGCTTGCAGAAAGAAAACTTAAATATCAGGAGCAGGAGCAATTCGACGGTTTTGAGATAATCAATAAAACGCAAAAGCATAAAATGGACGAGGATAAATGTGTTATGACTTCATCATATATTATAAGAAGAAAATAATACATTAATCTTGAAAGGGATTAAGTGTTATGGTAAAATATAGCTTAGGCAAAATGTTCCCCGCCAATAAGTCGGCGGGTTCTATTTTTGGAATCAGCGGGCGTGATTCAATCCCCGCTGAATAACGGGGCAAGCCCCTCACCGAAAATAATTTAAGTAACACTTAAGGAGGTAGTAATATGCAAATGACTTTCCGCTGGTTTGGCGCCGAGAAGGATACAATATCTCTTGACCAAATCAAACAGATTCCGGGAGTAGTCGGTGTTGTTCCCGCGCTTCACTATCTCCCTGCTGGTGAAGCATGGGAAATGGAAGACGTGCAGAAAATGTATGATGAGATTACTTCAGCGGGTCTTACAATGGAATGTATTGAAAGTGTAAATGTTCACGAAGATATAAAGCTCGGTCTGCCGACTCGTGAAAGGTTGATTGAGAATTATAAAACATCTATACGCAATCTTGCCAAGGTTGGAGTAAAGGTTATATGTTATAATTTTATGCCTGTATTTGACTGGACAAGAACGGACCTTTATATGCCTCTTCCGGATGGTTCTACCTGCCTCTGCTATGACGGAAAGCAGGTTGAGGGCAAATCACCAGAGGATATGTTCAAAGAGATTGATGATAATTCAAACGGTTACGCAATGCCGGGCTGGGAAACCGAGCGTATGGGCGAAATCAAAGAACTGTTTGAAAAATATAAAGACATCACGGCAGAGGATTTATGGGCAAACCTCAAATATTTTCTTGAGGCGATTATGCCTGTATGCGAGGAATGTGATGTTAAGATGGCCATTCACCCAGATGATCCGCCATGGCCTATTTTCGGTCTGCCGAGAATTATTACCGGCAAGGATTCAATCGAGAGGCTTCTCAGTATGGTACCGAGTAAGTATAACGGCATAACGCTTTGCACAGGCTCACTTGGCGCAAGCCCCGATAATGATATGGTTGAAATTATCAAGACGGCTGGGGACAGAATTTACTTTGCCCATCTGCGCAATGTTTCAATTAACAATCAGTGGTTTAACGAAACTGCCCACGAAAGCAGCGCGGGTTCACTTGATATGTATGAAATTGTTAAGGCTTTGCAGGAGGTCGGATTTGACGGTTATGTCCGTCCCGACCATGGAAGAATGATTTGGGGCGAGGTTGCCCGTCCGGGATACGGCCTTTTTGACAGGGCGTTAGGCGTAAGCTATTTGAACGGACTGTGGGAAGCGGTAGAGAAAAGCAGAAAGGAAAAATAAAATGTTTAAACACGAAAACTTAAAAGGAAGAGTTGCGGTAGTTACAGGCGGAGGCGGAGTTTTATGCGGCGCATTTGCAAAAACTCTCGCTCAGCAGGGCTGTAAGGTGGCAGTGCTCGACCTTAATAAAGAGGCAGCGCAGAAATGCGCAGATGAAATAAACGCGGCGGGCGGACAAGGTATTGCCGTAGGATGTAATGTGCTTGAACCAGAGTCAATGGAAAAGGCAAGGGAAGAGATTAATGAAAAGCTCGGTACATGTGACATCCTTCTTAACGGCGCGGGCGGCAACAACCCAAAGGGTTCAACAACAAAGGATACGCTTGAAAAAATAGATCTTATTAAAAAAGACGAAAACATCAAAACCTTTTTTGACCTTGACCCTGACGGTATCAGCTTTGTATTTAACCTCAATTTCTTAGGTACGCTTATTCCGACACAGGTATTTGCAAAAGATATGGCGGAAAAAGAAAACGGTACAATTATTATGATTACATCAATGAATGCTTACCGTCCTCTTACACGTATTCCCGCGTACAGCGCGGCTAAGGCTGCGGTCAAGAATTTTACCGAGTGGATGGCAGTTCACTTTGCGCCGCTTGGCATACGCGTTAATGCGATTGCTCCGGGTTTCTTTTCAACAAAGCAGAACGCTTCTCTTCTTTGGAACGAGGACGGAACTCCGACAGAAAGAACAGGCAAAATCCTTGCGGCTACGCCTATGGACAGATTCGGCGAGCCCGAAGAGCTTTCAGGAACACTCCTTTTCCTTTGCGACGAGGCATATTCCGGCTTTATTACCGGCGTAAACATTGCTGTTGACGGCGGATTTAACGCTTATTCAGGTGTATAAATAAAATATTACAGGGCGGCTTTTGCCGCCCGTACTTTTTAGGGTGAGAAATATATGGCTAAGAGCAAAAAGTCTAAAATAATTCTGAGTATTGTGATTGTTGTTTTGGCTGCTGTTATAGGATTTACGGCATACTATATTTTCGGCGTTTGCGGTATTGTTGAAAAGCGTACTTACAGGCAAAGCGACGCGGTAAATCAAAATATCTCAACGGGCAGAACGGTGATTGATGATACCGTTACGTATCAAACAATGAACGGTTTCGGCGCTTCGGGGTGCTGGTGGAGTCAGGATATCGGTAAATGGGAAAACCGAGATGAAATCCTATCCTATCTCTATGACAGTGAAAAAGGGATAGGACTGAATATTTACAGATATAATCTCGGAGCGGGCTCAAAAAACGACAATCATATTATAGCTGAAAACAGAAGGACAGAATGTTTTTTGCAGGCAGACGGTTCATATGATTTTTCAGCCGACAAGGACGCTCAAAACTGTCTTAAAACGGCAAAAAGATTGGCGGGAAACGATTTAAGAGTTACACTGTTTTGCAACAGTCCGCCGGTGAGCCTTACTGAAAACACGGCTGCTTATTCCTCTGCTGATAAAGACGAAAACGCACCGTGGGTAAGCAATATTGATGCGTCAAATTATGATGAATTCGCCGATTTCTGTTATAACAGCGCGGATTATTTTTTGAGTGAAGGTTACAGAGTAACAAATGTTTCGCCTATAAATGAACCGCAGTATATGTGGCGCGCGTGGTTTAATGATGACGGCTCATACTCCGCTAAGCAGGAGGGATGCTATTACTCAAAAACAGACTCGGCGGCAGTATATAATGCAATGGTTGACAAATTTGCGGGCTCAAAGGTCGATGAATCAGGCTGCAAGGTTTCTATGTTTGAATCAGGCGCCATAGAGGGTGAGGGTACAACCTGCGCATCATACATTGACTGTATACTCGGCAGGGGAGTGAAATATGTTTTAAAAAACAAAAAACTCAGAAATTATTTTGATACAATAGGTATGCACTCATACTGGTCTTCGTCTAAAACAAAGCAGGAGGCAGCACAATACCTTTCGGATAAGTATTCACAATACGATATTGCCTGCACAGAGTATTGCCAGATGGCAAATGATCAAAATACAGGTGTGTATGACCTTATCTCAAAAGAGGAAAACGGCACAAGCGGTCTTACGATTGATTACGGTGTTGCTATGGCAAAGGTTATTGTTGATGATCTTACAATTCTTAACGCTAAGGAATGGGACTGGTGGACAGCATGCTCTTATGATACTTATCCTGACGGACTTATTTATCTTAATCCTGATAATCACAAGGACATACAGACATCAAAAAGACTCTGGTGCCTCGGCAATTTTTCTAAGTTTATTGAGGAGGGTGCAACAAGAATTGCCTGCAGTTCGGGCGATGACTCGCTTGCAAGCTGCGCTTTTGTCAATAAGGATAACAGCACAGTAGTCGTTTATGTAAATAATACTGATGCAGATAAGAAAACCGCTCTTGAAAGTGCCGCCCCGTATTCTGTATATACAACAAGCGCGGATTGTGACCTTGAAAAAACCTTATCAGGAAATGCAGGAGAAATTAATGTTTCAGTTCCGGCAATGTCAGTTGTAACGGTTGTAATGAAATAATAAACGCCCCGCGGACATATTTATCTGCGGGGTATATAATTATCAGTATTTGTTTGCGCCGAGTATGTGTATGCCCTGCGCGGAAGAGTAATGATATGTATTTAAATTTCTCATATACGAGTCGCCTGTATGCGCGCAAACCAATGGTGTTTCATCGGAAAAACCCGTAACAATCAGCGTGTGATAATAATTTGTGCCGTTATAGAGTGATATGAAATCGCCGGTTTCAAGTTTATTTATCGGAACGGCGACTGCAAACGGTCCTTCCCTTTTATTGTTGAGCATAAATTTTCTAAAATATTCTGCGCCGGACCACGCCGCTGCTCTGTCGTCAGGGGAGTTATAGTACCAACCGACATCCTTTTCATAATTCATAACGCCTGCTCCCGCGAACAGGCATTGTGACGCAAAGTTTGTGCAGTCGCCTCCCATACCGTCAAAATTCATATACATACTGTTTCTTGATTTTGCCCATTTTTCAGCGTATTTAACTGCGCCGGCTCTGTTATAGCTGATAAAGTGCATTAGTATCCCTCTTCGGTTTAATTTTGTTATATAATAATTTATGAAATACTAATTATGGATATTGCAGTTTTTCAGAAAAAATAAGGATTCCGAAAGTTAATTGCTTTACGGAATCCTTATTTTTTATTAAGCTTGTTTGTATCTCCGTTTTTTTTACTTTTTAACATAAGATTTGTCGCACTCTGCAAGAATTCTTGCGCATTTCATAAGAAGTCTGAGCATAAGTCTCTCTCCTTTCGTTTTATGTTGCACACATTATAGCACTATAATTTCAAATGTCAATACCTTTATAAATAAAAAATATATTAAATTTGTGTATAAATCACAATCGAATTACATAAATTATTTAATTATGACATTTATATTGTATAATATGCACAAAATAAGGACTTGTTACAAATGCAATAACAAGTCCTTATTTTATCTATTTTGTATGTTCGTCAAGAGTTAAATAATATCCGTCAAGGAAATTCTCTTTAAAGTACTTAACCTCGTCAAGCTGTATTTCATCAATGATTTTTTCCTGTGCCTCTAACGCTTTTTCAAACTCAAGATTACCCATTCGGCGTTCTTCAATACATTTTATAAGCGCGCTGATTTTATCAGCCGCTTTTACAAGATGCCAAAGTTCTTTATCTTTTTCTTGCTTTTCAAACAAGGGGATATAATCGCTTTTGAATTCATCCGGCAGCATTGAAAGGAGTCTTTTTCCGGCAGTACGTTCAATATCCTTATAAACATTTTTTATGTCGCTGTTGTAATATTTTACGGGAGTGGGCATATCTCCCGTTATAACCTCGGTCGTATCGTGATAAAGCGCCAGCAGGCAGACGCGCTCGGGATTATAGCTTTTGCCGAATTTTTTATTTCCGATTAGCGCCAACGCGTGGGCAATAACAGCAACCGAGTGACTGTGCTCTGCAATGTTTTCCTTGGAAGTGTTTCTCATCAATGCCCATCTGTCGATAAGCTTCATACGATTAACCATTGCAAAAAAGTTACTGCTCATTATCTCCCTCCAAGGCTGAAATATTGATTCCGAGTTCCTTAAGCTGAATATCATCAATAACGCTCGGAGCTCCGCTCATAAGTTCGCTCGCATTCTGTACCTTTGGAAATGCCGTAACATCTCTTAAACTGTCCGCCCCGCAGATAATCATTGCAAGGCGGTCAAGACCGATTCCCATACCGCCGTGAGGAGGGGATGCGTAGTGATACGCTTCAACAAGAAAACCGAATTTTGCGTCAATTTCTTCTTTTTCCATTCCGAGAAGTTCAAACATTTTATTCTGCAAATTGCAATCTGTAATTCTCATTGAGCCTGAAGAAAGCTCCGTACCGTTTAATACAAGGTCAAACGCCTTTGCTCGTACTTTTCCTTTATCGGTATCAAGATATTCGATACATTCCTCCATAGGCATTGTAAACGGGTGGTGCATTGCAACCCATTCTCCCGTTTCCTCATCCTGCTCAAAGAAAGGCATTTCGGTAATCCAAAGGTAATTCCATTTGCCCTTAGGAATTATATCAAGCTCTTTTGCAATAATAAGTCTGAGAGCGCCGAGAACCGACTGAGTGATTGATGTTTTGCCGGAAATGATAAATACGCAGTCGCCCTTTTCTGCGTTAAGTTCGGCAATGAGCGCATCAAGTTCGCCGTTTTTAAGAAATTTGTTAAAGGAGCAGGACGGCTCGTCTTCAGCCCAGCGTATGTAGGCAAGTCCCTTTGCTCCTATACCCTTAGCGTGTTCGGTCAATTTGTCAATTTTTTTTCTCGTATAGGTGGAGGCGGAATTTTTTGCAACAATGGCTTTGACCGAACCTCCGTCAGCAACAGCGTTTTTGAATACGGTAAAATCCGTCTTGCCGGCCCATTCGGTTATGTCGTTAATCAGCATATCAAAACGTGTATCGGGTTTGTCCGAACCGTATTTTTCCATCGCCTGCGCAAATGTCATGCGGGGCAGAGGCATAGGAATATCCACGCCGACCGTGTCTTTCATCAGCTTTGAAATAAAACCCTCTGCCATTTCCATAATATCCTCTGTGTCTACAAAGGACATTTCAAGGTCGATTTGAGTGAATTCAGGCTGTCTGTCCGCTCTTAAATCCTCATCTCTGAAACAGCGCGCAAGCTGAATGTAACGGTCAAATCCCGCTACCATACAAAGCTGCTTGTAAATCTGAGGGGATTGTGGAAGAGCGTAAAATTTACCATTGTGAACACGTGACGGTACAACGTAGTCCCTTGCACCTTCGGGTGTTGATTTTATCATCATCGGTGTTTCAATTTCAATAAAATCATTATCATAAAAGTATTCTCTTGCGATTTTTGCTATTTTGTGCCGCATTAAAATATTTTGTGTAAGCTTTTGATTTCTTAGATTCAGATAGCGGTACTTTAAGGTTGTCTCCTCTCCGACCCTTTTTGAATTTGCAATTTCAAACGGAGGGGTTTGGGATTTTGAAATAATGCGGAATTCCTTGACGTTTATTTCTATTTCTCCGGTCGGAATTTCCTTGTTTTTGCTTTCACGCTCGCATACCTTTCCTATGGCGGCAACGACGTATTCAGACCTTACCGACTGAGCCTTTGAAAAGATTTCTCTGTCTGTTGTATCATTAAAGGAGAGCTGAATAATTCCCGTTCTGTCCCTTAAATCAATGAAAATAAGATTTCCGAGATCACGCTGTCTTTGGCACCAGCCGAAGAGCGTAACCTCTTTGCCGGTGTCAGAGAGTCTAAGCTCACCGCAATAATTTGTTCTTTTTAATCCTTTAATTGATTCTGTCATAATTACTCCTCATTTACTCCAAAAAGCGAAGCGAAATCGAATTCTTCACCGTTAATCTCAAGATCGGCAAGCTGCTCGGAAAGGGAAATATTATAAAATCCGCTTACAAAGGTTTCAAGCGCGATTTCGGTTTCCTCGCCCGTTGTCATATTTTTAAGTTTAGCAACACCGGTTTCTACCTCATTGTCGCCGATAACAATATTGAATTTCGCATTCAGCTTATCCGCGTATTTCATCTGTGCCCTTACCGAACGCTGATTGAGGTCGAGCAGAGCGGTAAAGCCCTCGGCTCTCATATCCTTTACGATTTCAACTGCTTTAAGCGTTGCTTTGTCGCCGAGCGCAACTACAAAAAGATCAGGCACATTTTCGTCCGGGAACGGCGCGTTTTGCGTTTCCATTAAAAGAATAAGCCTTTCGATTCCCATAGCAAATCCGAGCGAAGGTGTTTTTTGCCCGCCGAGTTCGTCAACAAGTCCATCGTATCGTCCTCCTGCGCAGACAGTACCTTGCGCTCCAATTGATTTTGATATAAATTCAAAGACTGTTTTTGTATAGTAATCCAGACCTCTTACGATTTTTGGATTTACGGTATATTCAATATTCATTGCTTTTAGGTATTCCTGGACCTTTTCAAAATGCTCTTTGCACTCATCGCAGAGATAATCAATAACAACTGGAGCGTCCTTTGCAATTTCAGAGCATACCGGGCTTTTGCAGTCAAGAATACGCATAGGGTTTCTGTCAAGTCTTTCTCTGCAGGTTTGGCAAAGCTTGTCCTTGCGTGACAAAAAATATTCCTTGAGTGCTTTGTGGTATTCCGCCCGGCAGGTCGGGCAGCCTATCGAATTGATTTCAAGGCTTAAATCCTTGACCTGAAGCGTATCTAAAATAGATGTCCCCAAAGCAATAAGCTCAGCGTCTGCAAGCGGTGATGCTGTGCCTAAACACTCAACACCGAATTGATGAAACTCTCTTAACCTTCCCGCCTGAGGCTTTTCATATCTGAAACAGGAATCTATGTAGCATATTTTTTGGGGAAGCGTTTCATTACACAGTCCGTTTTCAAGATATGAACGTACAACGCCTGCCGTTCCTTCAGGTCTGAGTGTTATTGAACGTCCGCCTTTGTCGTCAAAGGTATACATTTCCTTTTGAACAACGTCTGTTGTGTCGCCGACACCGCGCTGAAAAAGCTCCGTATGCTCAAATGAAGGAGTACGGATTTCCTTATATCCGAATTTTTCGGCAATGTCGAGGGCGGTAGCTTCTATATACTGATTTTTATATACATCCTTTGGCAGAACATCTTTTGTTCCTTTAACGGCTTTTGTGACAAGTGCCATAATTACCTCCGATAAATATTTATTTAAGAAAATGGGTGAGCCTTTAGACTTAATAAAAAAGTCTTCGCTCACCCATAATTTTTATCACTTTGATGGGTTATGTCTTGGATTTACAATCTCTCTCCACTCAAAGTCACCACGCTCAACGCCCCTGATAAGAGCCTCTCCGGTTGCAATATTAGTCGCATACGGAATATTGTGTACGTCGCACAGCCTAAGCAAATCATTATCATTAGGTTCATGCGGTTTTGGTGAGAGCGGGTCGCGGAAGAAAATCAGCAAATCAATTTCATTGCAGGCAATTCGGCTTGCAATTTGCTGCCCGCCTCCCTGACTTCCGGAAAGAAAGCAATTAATTTTTAAGCCTGTAGCCTCCGCAACGAGTTTACCCGTTGTGCCTGTTGCACAAACGTCATGACGGCTGATAATTCCACAGTAGGCAATGCAAAACTGTACAAGCAGTTCCTTTTTTGCGTCGTGAGCGATAAGCGCAATATTCATAAATTACCTCCGATTATATTAAACCCTTAAATAAATTTACGTATGTATATTAACATAAATTTATAATGTGTTCAACTATTATATAAAAAAATTAATATTTATAACAATGTGCCCGTTTTTTGGTTTGCTTTAGCGTCTGTATTATTTTGGTACCAGTATTTGACTATCTCCGATGTGATTTCCGCCGTTTCACTTCCCGAGCCGGCAAGCTCAACAACTGAGCAAACAGCAATCTCAGGATTTTCATACGGTGCGTATGTTATAAGAAAACCGTTATTTCTTTTAATTCCGTTAACAATTATCTCTGACGTACCGGTTTTACAGCCGACGTTTGTATCGAGCTGATTAAATATAAGACTCGGTCCTCCGCTTGTTGCGACCATCCGCATACCCTGATGGACATTATCAAGCGTATTTTTGCTAAGCTCTAATGTATCCGCAACAACTTTGCTTTTTTCATTAACAATACCGCTTGACGCCCGAATTATTGATTTAACAAGATGAACTTCATATCTTGTGCCGCCGTTTGCAACCGTAGAGCAGTAATTTGTAAGCTGAAGCGGAGTGAACAGATTATCACTCATACCGATTGCGGTAAGCATTGTGTCACCTATATGCCAAATTCCGCCGGCGTTTTCCCTGTTTTCAGGCGAGGAAAGATTACCTGCCGATTCAGATATTTCAATTCCTGTTTTCTGACCTAAACCAAATGCTGTTGCGTATTCGTCGACTTTGTCTATACCCACATCTAACGCGCAGTTGTAAAAGAACATATTACAAGAATCTCTAAGAGCGGTTCTGACATTTTCAGAGCCGTGCGCAATCTTGTTAAGGCATTGAAACGGTTGACCGAAAAAATCCTTTTTTCCCTCGCAGACGTAAGTGGTCTGATTATTAATGATGCCCGATTCAAGCGCCGCGCAGGCAGTTACGGGCTTAAAAGTAGAGCCCGGAGCGTATGTACCGAGCGCAAACCTGCTCCAAAGCGGATTACGGGGGTTTGAGGAAAGCTGCTTGTATTTCTTGTAGTAATCGTTCAAATCATATGTAGGGTATGATGCCGCGGTAAGAATTTCACCGCTGTTGCAGTCCTCAACTACAACAGCCCCGGCGGAAGAGGAGATGTCTACCTTGTCACATATTTCTTTAAGTTTCTTTTGAGCAAGCACCTGCAAGTCCCTGTCAATGGTAAGTACAACGGTATTGCCCTGAACAGGCTTTTTTGTTACTTCCTCTGTAATATTTCCATCTTTGTCAACAGTAACGGTAAGCTCTCCCGGAACGCCTCGCAGTTCTGTTTCCATTGCCTGTTCAATGCCCGATTCACCTATCTGGTCTGTGATGTTATAACCGTCCTGCTTTTTTTCTTCATATTCCTCAGCGTTGATTTTTCTGACAGTACCGAGAATGTGAGGAGCAATGGTTGAATCAACATACTCCCTGTATGCAACAACCTGTACGTCGGCTCCGAGATATGTTGTTTTGTCCTCCTTAATTTTAGCCACTGTTTCGTCGCTTACGTCATCTGCTATCGTAACAGGGTTTTCATATGAGAAAAGGAGCCTTGTGAGTTCGTATCTTATATTCCCGATTTTAAGAGCGGTTTCCTTATCATATCCCTCAATTTCGTATTTCTCAATAACTGCGTCATAGCAGTTTTGCGCTGTGGCATAGGGCTGAAGATTGAGCATATCGGCGCTTTTCATAGTAGAAATCGCCTGCTCGTCATCAGTAAACTGAATTTTACCCGACTTATCAAATTTGAGCGGAAGATTCTGTGCATATTCCTCTTTGCTTGCTTCAAACAGCTTGATAAGGTTATAAATAATTCTGTTTCGCTTCTCATTATCCTCTGAAGACGGGAAATAAACAGCGTTTAAAATTATAGAGTTTCCTTGTCTGTTTGTAACGAGCGAATTACCGTTTCTGTCAACAATTTCACCGCGTGCCGCCTCTATGGGAACAATATAGGTATCAACGGTATTATTTTGTTTTAAGTAGTATTCATTGTCGCGTATTTGTATGTTGTAGAGGTTTACCGCAAAGCCTAAAATCGATACGATAATCAGCGCAAGAGCGATAATACTTCTGCTGCTTTTATATCTGATTTTCACTTTGCATACCTCCTTTTTTAATCACTTTTATAAATTCTGCTTATTTTCATAATTAAGACGTTTTTTAACAGGCGTAAGTATTAACCATAAAACAGGGGAAAGTACCGCCGTATAAATTGCACACGGCAGATAAAAGGTAAATAACGTCATTTCTCCCGATTCAACACCCCTTATTACAATAAAGCACAGCCAGTAAACAATGCAGTAAAGAATAATTGAAAAACCGGCTGAGATCATGTTTGTGATAAATGTGTCTCGTGCAATATAGGATACAAGGGCAGATGACAAAAGGCATATAACCGTAATGTAAATACAATTAAATCCTAAATGAACAGCAGCGGATAAATCCCATAACAGCCCTGCGAACAAGCCGAGCAGAGCACCGCCTAAAATGTCCTCCCCGACAGCCAGAATAACTGCAACAGGCAGGAGGAGAAAACATCTTGCTCCGGAAATCTGCGGGAACAGACCCATGGTGTTTTGGAGTAAATCCGCAAGCAGGATAATAAGACAAAAGCAAAGATATTTGAATGTTTTTTGCTTTCTTGTCAGTTCCATCATTCCGCCTCGCTTTCGGCGGTAAAGCCTGTCAAAACAAGACATTTATCAAGTTTTTTAATGTCTGTTCCCGGCTCTACAACGGCATAGGTTGAAATATTTGTAGTTTCATCTTCAATGTCCCTCACGGTACCTATTATTATGTTTCTCGGCATAGTTGAGCTGATACCCGCAGTTGCGATGATTGAGCCGTAAGAAATTTTGGTTGATGAGTCAAGGTTTTCAAATTTACAGTATCCGTTTTTAGCAAGCTCCGCATCACCTGTAACGTAGCTGAGCTCTTTTGTGTTAATGTCGTATGCCGATACGCTGAAGTCTGGATCAATTATTGAGCACACAACGCTGTATGTAGGATATGTTTTTTTAACAATACCTACAAGGTATTTGCCGTAAAGCACAGCGTCACCGTCCTTGATACCGCTTATACTGCCCTTGCTGACAGTGAATGAACAGTATGGGTTTGCGCTGTCGAGTCCTGTGACGGAAACCTCAAGATATTTGAAATCCGGATTTTCCTCCTTTAGTTCAAGCGCTTCTTTGTAAAGCTCATTCTGAGATTTTAAATTGTTGTAGTCGGCAAGCTTATCCTGTAAATTCCCAAGCTCCTTTTGCAGTTCGTCGATTTTCTGTTCGTATTGCGCATTACCTTTTGCGTTGCCGACAATTTTGTCAATGCCGTCGGACAGCTTGTCCGCAACCAAGTGCGCGGGAGTGAATATTGTGCCTATAACGCTTGACTGCGCAGTTTCGCCGTGACCGTTTACGGCGGCGAAAAACATACCTGTCAGCATCAAGGCAATAATTACGGCTATTAACTTAAAACGACTGCTGTTAAAAAGATTTTTCATCTCTTATATTGCCCTTCTGAGTTTTATTGATGTTCCGATTGCAACGCAGTCCATAGGATTTTCCGGTATATGTACTGCAATTTTTGTTTCATTTGAAATTAAATCCGAAAGTCCTCTTAACTTGCTCGAACCGCCTGTGAGATAAATTCCCTTGTCAATAATGTCAGCGGCAAGCTCAGGCAGTGTTACCTCAAGTGTTTCCTTGATTGCAGAAATAATTTCCGATACAGGTTCGGCAAGAACGCCGCGGATTTCAGCCGAAGTAATTTCTGCGCTTTTAGGCAGTCCGTTAATTACATTTCTGCCTCTTACCTCCATAGCGCCCTCTCCGTCATATTCGGATGCCGAGCCGATTTTCAATTTTATGTCTTCAGCTGTATTTGTTCCGATAAGCAAATCATGTTCTTTTTTGAGATAATTAATTATAGCCTCGTCAAGAGCGTCTCCTCCTACCTTTATGCTCTTACACGCAGCTATACCTCCGAGACTGATAACGGCAATATCGCAGGTGCCGCCTCCGATATCAACGACCATTGAGCCTGTGGCGTCATATACGGGCAGACCTACTCCGAGCGCCGCCGCCATCGGTTCCTCAATAAGTTCAACATCCTGTGCTCCCGCGGAGCGTACAGCGTCCTCTACGGCGCGTCTTTCAACCTCTGTAACATTGCTTGGAATACTTATAACCACTCTTGTTCTTGTAAAAAGATTTCTTTTGCTTGAACGGTAGATAAAATTCCTGAGCATATCGGAGGTCATATCAAAGTCGGCAATAACGCCGTCCTGAAGCGGGCGAACGGCAATGATTGAGCCGGGAGTTCTGCCAATCATTGCCTTAGCCTCGTCACCTGTAGCGAGGACTCTTTTTGATTTTACATCAACGGCAACTACGCTTGGCTCTCTTATGATAATGCGTCCTTTTTTATCACAAATCAGCGTATTTGAAGTGCCAAGGTCAATGCCTATATCCCTTGAAAAAAGCATACTTTTCTCTCACTTTCAAAAATGGTAGTTTTAAAATCCATACAAAAATGCCATTATAATAATTATTTTATAATGCTTATATTATATAATAGTACATTATTTATAACAATACCAAATTTGAAAATTTACAAAATTGTAAATAATAACATTAAATTTCAACCGTAAACTGATAACCTTGATTGCGTACCTCGTCAATAACTTCGGGCAATATTTCCGCGTTTGTTGCGCTTACGGCGTGAAGAAGCATTATTTCTCCGTTATGCGTATTTTCCGTTATTGTTTTAAATGCCTCGTTTTTGTCCGCCGGATTTTGTGTGTCCCAGTCCGCGTATGCAAAGGACCAGAAAATGCTTTTGTATCCGAGTGCGTCTGCAAGCGCTAATGTTTTTTCACTGAATTCACCTTTAGGGAAACGGAAAAGGGTCATCCTGTATTTAAAAACATCTTTCATATAGTTATCAAGAAAAGCAATCTCCTCCGTTGCCTCCTGCTCGGAAACCTCATCAAGAGTGTAATGGCGGTAGGTGTGGTTTCCGATAATATGTCCTTCGTCAATCATACGCTCAATTAATTCAGGATTATCCTTTACAAAGTCGTATGTTACAAAGAAAACCGCCTTTACTCCTTTTTCCTTAAGAGTATCCAAAATCGCCGGAGTATAACCGTTTTCGTATCCCTCGTCAAATGTGAGGCATATAAATTTTTCATCATTCATAATGAAATGCGCGCCAAGCTTTTCATATTTTTTCTGCAAAGCCACAGGATCTGCGGGACGTGCGTGATTTTGCGCTCTTCCGGGTCCCCATACAACCTTTTCATTGCTGTAGTTTTTGGTGTTGACTCCCGTAATTTCGACAGTGGTTTCGGCTACATTTGTTGTATTTTCGGTACTGTCAGACGTACTTTGCGCAGTATCATTTTTAGTTGCTGAACATCCTGCCAGTAAAGCAATACACATGATTGATAATATGATTTTTTTCATAATAAAATCCCCCTTGACTTATTTTTGTCAAAGGAGATTTTATTATTTGTGGTAATTAATTGTCTATTTTCCAGCCTGCCGAAATGATACCCGGATCTTTGCCGATATGAATTAACAGATTTTCAACAATTTCATCGTTTTTCTTTGCGGTAGTTACGTACGCGCGGATTTTAACGTTTGAATCGTCAGTGGTAACGCTTTCCAAATTATGGAGTAAAATATCATTTTTATTTCTTATAGTTTTAACCAAATGCGAGCGTATATCCGTTTCGCTTTCCTCAGTGCATTTTATGGAAATTTTATAAAGACATTCAGCTCTGCTTTCCCGTTGCTTATTGTAACTTTTTCTTTTATCAATATAAGTAGAAAGCGGGTGCAGTACCAAATGCAATAATACAATCGCGAAGGCGACTGTTATGGAAAACAATATGTTTGACGCGGTACACAATATACCTATCGCGGCAGTTGTCCAAATAGTTGCGGCTGTTGAAAGTCCTCTAATGTTTGTACCGTCGCGAAGAATAAGACCCGCGCCTAAAAAACCTATTCCGCAAACCACCTGCGCCGCAATACGCGTTATATCAACGTTTGAGTCATGAGCAATATAGGAAAACGCGGAATATGAGTAAGCTCCGACGCACACAATAACATTAGTAAGAATTCCTGCCTGATGCTTTGTCCACTGCCTTTCAAGACCTACGATAAATCCTAAAACAATCGCAATAACCAGCCTTAATGAAAAACCCTGCAGTGTTGTAATATCAAGTATTTCAGGCATTATTGATTTTCAGCTCCCTCAACAGATTTCATTTTTAAATACGCATTTATAAAACCGTCGATTTCACCGTCCATAACCGCGTTTATGTTACCCATTTCAAAGCCTGTTCTGTGGTCCTTAGCCATTGTGTACGGCATAAATACGTATGAACGTATCTGGCTTCCCCATGCTATTTCTTTCTGGTCGCCCTTGATGTCCTCAATTCTCTCAAGGTTTTCTCTTTCCTTGATTTCAACAAGTTTTGATTTAAGCATACGCATAGCAACTTCACGGTTCTGGTGCTGACTGCGTTCAATCTGGCATGATACTACAATTCCCGTCGGAATATGAGTAAGTCTTACTGCGGATGAGGTTTTATTTACTTTCTGTCCGCCTGCGCCTGACGCGCGGTAAACGTCCATTTTTATGTCTTCCTCACGGATTTCAACCTCAACATCATCGTCAATTTCAGGCATAACCTCAAGAGAGGCAAAGGATGTGTGGCGCCTTCCCGAAGAGTCAAACGGTGAAACACGGACAAGCCGGTGTATTCCCATTTCTCCCTTAAGATAACCGTAGGCATTTTCTCCCTCAACAAGTATAGTTGCGCTCTTTATCCCCGCAACGTCACCGTCAAGATAATCAAGAGTCGATACTTTGTAGCCGTGTCTTTCGCCCCAGCGGTTATACATTCTAAACAGCATTTCAGCCCAGTCCTGAGCCTCTGTTCCGCCTGCGCCCGCATGGAATGTAAGAAGCGCGTTGTTATTGTCAAACTCTCCGCTCAAAAGAGTTGACAGAGTGAGGGTTTCAAGCCTTTTCTCAATATCGTCAACCGCCTGCGTACATTCGGCAAGAAGCTCCGTATCCTCTTCCTCGTCGGCAAGTTCAATCATAACAAGCGTATCGTCATAATCGTTTTTAACACTTTCATATGACGCAACTTTTGACTTAAGAGAGCCTATTTTCTGCATCGTTTTCTGACTTTCTTCCATATTATCCCAAAAGTCAGGTTTACCGCTTTTTTCTTCAAGCTCTGCAATTTCTTTTTTTAAAACGTCTATTGCAAGAGCTTCCTTAAGATTTTTTACTGTTTTTTCGGATTCAAGTAATCTAAATTTGAGTTCCTCGTATTCAATCATACTGTGTTCTCCAAGAAATATTTATTTTATTTGTTAAATTTATATTCATAATATTATATACAAAATATTATATACAAACTGCAATTATATTTCAAGTTTTAAAAACGCTTAATAATATTTTAATGAAAAGATTGATTTATTATACCGATATAATGTATAATAAATTAATTAAATAAAGAAAGGACAAGTAAATGTTTATTAATTCAAATGAAAAGTGCCCTGTTTGCGACAGAAATTTCAATAACGAAGATGATATAGTAATTTGTCCTTATTGCGGTACTCCTCACCATAGGGAATGTTATTATTCACTCGGTCATTGTTTTAATTTTGATAAACATAAAGAGGGATTTGATTATAAAGGCGCCGAATCAAATGGAGCGGATGATAATTTGCATGAGGATAACGGGATAAATAATACTTACAGCCGTCCTAATCAGGAAAGCGAATATTATCATCAGCCTTATTCAAATGATGACGGCAAAACAGTTTGCCCTCAATGCGGCGCAGAGATAAACAGGGACGCTCCGTTTTGCAGTCAGTGCGGCGCAAGGCAGAACAATCCTCAATATAAGGAATACAGTCCTTTTAACGAATTTAATATTAACAATACCGCCCGGCAGAAATATGAGAAAGATACCCGTACTATAGACGGAAAGAGTTTATCCGATGTTGCCGCGGTTGTCAGAACAAATACCGAAAAATTTATTCCTAAATTTTTGAAAAACAAAAAAGTGTCTTGGAACTGGAGCGCGTTTATTTTCGGACCGTATTACCTTTTGTTCAGAAAAATGTATAAACAGGGAATAATTTTTCTTGCTCTTAATTTAATTGTTAGTTTTATAGCAAACGGTTTGTTTGCCGATGAGGCGGCTGCATTCGTTTCCTTTCTAAATGAAAATTATCAGAACATTTATACTAATCCGGGTAATGAGCTGATTAATCAATTTACGGAAATATACCGCAGTATTTTGCCGATGATGCTTATAATTATCGGAGCGAATTTTATACTGCATTTAATAATAGCTATGTTTTCCGACAGCTTTTACAGAGCAAAAACACTTGATGTACTTAACAAGGTGGATAATAATTTAGCAGACGGCGGTTCCTTTACCTCAACCATGCCGATGTCAGAGGATTTACCGCTTTCCCAGTCAGATATGAGAAAATTATATTTAGGAAAATTGGGCGGAACAAGCATTTTTTCACCGATTATTGCTTATCTTGCTCTTGATTTAATAACATCTTTAATTTCACGTTTATAAGGAGGAAAAACTATGAAAGTAAAAAAAGCGATTATTCCGGCGGCAGGTATGGGTACAAGAGTACTTCCTGCGTCAAAGGCAGTTCCAAAGGAAATGCTTAACATTGTTGACAAACCCGCAATTCAGTATATAGTTGAAGAGGCTTTCGCGTCAGGGATAGAGGATGTTCTCATTATTACCAACAGAGGCAAAGGGGCTATTGAGGACCATTTTGACCATGCTTTTGAGCTTGAGGCAAAGCTTAAAGGGAACGAAAGCAAGAAAAAAATTTATGACGATGTAATGCAGTGCTCTGATTTCGGCAACATTTATTTTATCCGTCAGAAAGAAACGAAAGGTCTCGGCCACGCCGTTCTGTGCGCAAAGAGCTTTGTCGGGGATGAGCCGTTTGCCATATTGTACGGAGATGATGTTATCATTTCGGAAATTCCTGTGACAAAGCAGTTGTGCGACGCTTATGAAAAATACGGCAAGGGCACAGTAGGTGTTAAAGAGGTTGAGGGAATGGCAATTACAAAGTATTGCTCGCTTGAGGTTGAGCATATTGAAGATAATTGCTTTAAGTGTACGGATATGATTGAAAAGCCGTCACCGGAAGAAATTATGTCTAATTACTCTATTTTAGGCAGAGTTGTTATGCCTCCGGAAATATTTGCTATTCTTGAGAAGACTCCTCTCGGAGCGGGTAATGAGCTTCAGCTTACAGACGCTATGAAAACACTTGCCAGGGAAAAGGGTGTTGTCGCTGTTGATTATGAGGGTACGCGCTATGATATGGGTAACAAATTCGGTATACTTCAGGCAAATATTGAAGTCGGCTTAAAACACCCTGAAACCAAGGATGAGCTTAAGGCATATCTTAAAAAAATTGCAGAGGAATTAGACTGATTATGATTAAAATTGAACGCGCGAGCGTATTGAATTTTGATAATGCCATGAGGGGAGCGCGAAATCCTCTGAATTCATGGTCAAGATATGATTCATACTATGATGAGGACGGGAATTTCGTCCTTGGTGAAAATGATTTAAGCCTTGCCAAGCGCCTTTGCAAGGCGGGTACAGACCATAGAAAATTTGTCAGAATGATATTAGTTAGCGTTGATGTTACGGCGCCTTTGTACTGGTGGAAGGAATATGATACATATAAGGTGGGTACCGTTGCAAACTCGACATCAACTATGCACAAGATAACGTCCAAACCGTTTGAGCTTTCCGATTTTTCGGTTGACCATATGAACGAGGAAGGCGTCAAAGCTATGGTAAAGCTGATTGATGTTCTTGAGAATTTAAGGCTTCGTTATGTTGAAACCAAGGATAAGGAACTTTGGTATACTATTATACAGCTCCTTCCGAGTTCATATAATCAGATGAGGACGTGTACGCTCAATTATGAAAATCTATGCAATATTTATTACGCAAGGAGAAATCATAAACTCGCGGAATGGCACACTTATTGTGACTGGATAAGCGGATTACCTTATTTCGCGGACTTCTTTATGCAGGAAGAGGAAAAGGATTGATAAAATGTCTCAATACTATTATAACCCGTTTGGAAACAACAGTGATGTTAATGAGGCAGTACAAAGAGAATATTATAAGAAACTAAGAATTAAACAGGAAAAGCGCGAAATAAGAATGATAAGCCTTTCATTAGGCTGCGCAATTATTGCCTATCTCGCAGTTCAATTATTGGCAAATACTTTCCTTTATGCCTTTGGGCTTAATGAACTTTATATGAATAACCCTGTTTTTCAGAGTGCCTTTACAATAATAGGCGTGTCCTTTGCTTCGGTTGCGGTTCCGTTTGGTTTAGTTGCTCTTATAAACAAAAAAAGGTATATTTCACCTGTTATTCCGTCAAACAAACTTAAAGCTTCAAGGGCGTTTGCGTGGATTTGCTTTGGTATGGCTTGCTGCTGCGTGTGTCAGATAGTAGTATCGTATATAGTCGTATTTTTTGAAACGGTATTAGGATTAAAACTAAAGTCAAATGATGTTTCACAGCCTGATTCAATCTTTGCTTGTGTTATGAATCTTATCGCCCTTGCAATCGTTCCCGCAATTTGTGAGGAATTTGCTATGAGATGCTGTTCTCTTCAGCTTTTGAAAAAATACGGCAACGGCTTTGCTGTAGTTGCCGTAAGTATCATTTTCGGTATTCTTCACGGTAATGCTGTTCAGTTTATTTTTGCTTTTGTAATCGGACTTGTTCTCGGTTTTATTACTGTCAGAACTGACAGCATTGTTCCCGCAGTTTTTATTCATGCATTTAATAACGGTATGTCAGTTGTTCAGCTTACATTGAATTATGCGGTAAGCGAAAAAATTTCGTCAAAAGTTGCAGTCGTTATCTACCTTCTGTGGTTGGTTATAGGCATAATTTCAGGCGTTTATTTGTTGATGAAAAAAGAGTTGATTAAACAAAAAAGCAAATGCGACTGCGTACTGACAACAGGGCAGAAGTTTATATCATTCCTTTTCCCGTGGATGATTATTCCGCTTTTTATATTAATATTTATTACAGCGCAGACCGTTACTAAAATATAAAATGAATGATATTTTTATGAAAAGGGCGATTGAGCTTGCTAAGCTCAGCGCGATTGAGAAAGAGGTACCCGTCGGCGCCGTTGTTGTCAAGGATAATGAGATAGTCGGCGAGGGAAGAAACAGACGGGAAACAGGTAAAAACGCGCTTTACCATGCGGAGCTTGAGGCGATCGGAAATGCCTGTAAAAAGCTCGGCGGATGGAGATTGTGGCAGTGTGATATTTATGTTACGCTTGAGCCTTGTCCGATGTGTGCCGGAGCGATTATAAACGCAAGAATAAAAAGAGTTTATTTCGGCGCATTTGATAAAAAGGCGGGATCATTTGGCTCGGTTGCGGATTTTAATTCTATACCATATAACCATAAGCCTGAAATTATATCCGGTATAATGGAAGAGGAATGTTCAGATTTGCTTACAGGATTTTTTAAAAATTTAAGACAAAATAAACAATAATAGAAAGCACGGTTAAAAGTGAACAAGTCTGTAAAAAATGGACAATAGAAAAAAGAGCCCTCTTGATTTTGAATAAACATCAGGAGGGAATTTTTATGTCAAGAAGGTTTCAGACATATATTAATAATAAAATGTATCTTCTTTTAAGTAATACTGATATATTCAGCTTTACTGTAAAATAAAATCAAAGCTCCGATACTTGTTATATCGGAGCTTCTTTATTGCCATTCACGCAATTAAATTTGAGTTTTAAACTCAAAATAAGAAAGAAATGAAAAAATAAAGCTAAAGCTTTACTTATTTCATACCTTCCTCGTAAGACTTAATCATCTTCTTAACCATCTGGCCGCCTACTGAACCTGCCTGCTTTGAAGTAAGGTCACCATTGTAACCGTTCTTAAGGTTAACACCAACCTCTGCAGCAGCTTCCATCTTGAATCTGTTAAGAGCTTCCTTAGCCTCTGGAACTACATTCTTATTGCTTGACATTTGAATACACCTCTTTTACTGTTTATTGCAAGAATGAAAAATGAAATTTGCTTAACAAAAATCATTTCTCACACTTGCAAATATAGTTTATGACGTGTATTTGTTTTTAATATTGAAAAATTTTGACAATAAAAAAGTATAAAAAAAGATAAATCAGTTTGGCTTTTGTAGTTTTTAAGGTTTAAAAATAAAATATTTTATTTCTAAAAATAGGCTTTTCTTGTTTGCAATGTTTAATATTGAATACCCCTGTAAAGACATTTTGCTGTGCATTACAGGGGCAAGATTTTACATAAACATAATTCAGTTATAAAACTTATTTATTTAACTGTTTCTTTTTGTATACTGAAATATAAGCGACAATTCCGAAGAGAGAGGAAATGGCAATCGACCACATTAATATTTCGGAAGAATAATTACCTGTTGACGGTGATTTGGTTTTTGTGTAATCGGTCAATTTGTTTGAGTTTGTGCGGTTATCTGTATTATTGCCATTTGCTTTGTTGTTCAAATTATCTTTTGAATTATTGCTTACATTTGCGTTTGAGGCAGTATTGTTTTTATTGTTACTGTTATTGTTACCGTTATTATTACCGTTATCGTTTACGCTGTTGTTTACTGTTGCTTTATCAATAAACGTGTTTACAAAATCGGCTGTGTTTTCAATATCACTGCTTATTTTTCCGGTAACATCACCGCTGGATTTGTAATTCTCGGTTTCGTTTTCCGTAACCGTATATGATATTCCCGCAGGTATGCCTGAAATAGTTACACTTTCACCGCCTGCTAAAGTAATAACGCCAACATATTTTCCGCTTTCATTGCGGGTGAAGGTGATTGTTTCCGTATGGATAGACATTCCGTCGTTGTCGGTACAAGTTGCTCCGTTCCAGTCTGCTTTCAATGCAACTTCATCGCCGAAAACTTTATCAATATTAACAAGATCCTCAGTTTTACTGTCAAGAGTAATATTGAACGAAAAATGCTCATCAGTCTGGTTACCTACAACAGTTTTATTTACTGTCAGACTGTTTAAGCTATACAGCGTATTAACAAAACTTGCCGTGCTTTCAACTCCGTTTTCTATCTTGCCTGAAACTTCACCGCTTGACTCATATCCCATTGAATTGCTTTCCGTAACCGTATACGACATTCCGGCAGGGATTTCGGACAAGGTCACGCTTTCGCTGTCCGCAAGGGAGATTTCGGCAATATATTTTCCGCTTTCATTGCGGGTGAATGTAACTGTCTTAGGATGAAGAGTTTCATTACTGTCGTCTGACCAATTTGCGTTTGAAACAATTTTATCACCAAAAATTTTATCAATATTAACAATCTCTTCGGTTTCCCCGTCAAGAGTAATGCTAAATGAAAAATGCTCGTTTGTCGGAATACCGATAACGGTTTTATCCACAGTCAGACTTCCCAAATCATATTTTTTATTTGTAAAGTCCGCTGTTTTGTTAATATCACTTACTATATTACCCTTAATATCACTGTTTGCGTCATACCCTTTAGAATCAGTTTCTTTAAGCATATATGACATTCCGGCAGGTACACCTGAAATGGTTGCGCTTTCACCGCCTGCCAGGAAAATATCAGCGATATATATTTTGTCCGAAGTACGTTTAAAAGTAATCTTTTGATTGTGGAACTTATCTCCGCTTGCGCTAACGCAGTCTTTATTGCTGTAATCAGCATTTAAAACAATTTCATCACCGAAAATTTTATCAATATTTGCGAGTGAAGCTGTTGCGCCGTCAAGAGTAATGCTGAACGAAAAATGCTCGTCAGTCTTATTACCTGCGACAGTCTTGCTGACAGTAAGACCTCCGACATCGTAATCGTTTGTTACATTGACATAACCGTTTGACTTAACATCGTAGTGGTTAGATGAGCCGTTATTGGATTTATATCCATCAGCAGTTTTTGTTTCAACAAAGTAATATTCGTGTTCGGGATTTAATAAGTCAACCTTTATTTTTCCGTTTTTATCGGTTGTGTAAGAGCCGGCAGATTTGCCTGTTTCCTTATCATATAATTCAAATGTTGAACCTTCTATAGTTTCACCGTTTTTGCCTTTTACGTTCAAGGTAACTCCCGCGCTTATTTCCTTAAGGCTGATTGAAGTTTCGGCATTTACGTGAGTGCTTCCGGAACCTCTGCCCACAAAGCTTTGTGAGGTTGTATGACTGTCAGCCTGATAGAAATAAACGCCGTTAGAAATATTTTGAGTACCGTTTAGCGAAAGCTTAATATCATTTTGTACGTCGTTTGTTTTTAATGATATTGTGTAAGTATTGCCCGTATTTGCGATATTATTTAAGTTTTCTCTGTATATTTCACTACCGTTTTGCGACGCGGTTAATATTAGATTACCTGTGGTGCTTGTGCTTTCTAATGTGAATGAAATTGTTACTTCATATCCGCCGGTGCTTGAACGGCTTGCGGATACAATATTATAACCTGTCAGGAAGTGGTCGTTATTGATAATGATTTCATCCGGCGACGGATTTTGGGCGTGTTTCTCGCTCAGATTAAGAAGGTACTGACGAACCGCCATAATATTTTCATAGGTAGTTGCGCTGTAACCGTTTTTAAGGTCGCCGTGCGGGTTTGGCTCGTTTCCGACTCCGCTTTCCATCTGATATGTGCCGTAGGCTGAGGTGTTAATTTTTGCGGACTGACTGTAATAGCTTGATATTTTTACATCTCCGCTGTTTCCGTATTCCCAAATAGCTAATTGTGTGCCTGAGAGCGCCTCCGCAGCGTTTAAGGTTGATTTACCTGTTGCTTTTTTAAGGGCTTCAAGCGTGCTGTTTGTATTATCCGGCCAGAAGCCGTTATTAACGATTGTACGCACCTTTCCGGCAGCTGTACTGTCTTTAAAATATGTAACGTCCTCAAGGTTCAGTCGCTTATACATTGTATTTTTTACAGCGCTTGTGCTCAAGTCGATACAGTAGGTAGCAAATTCCGCGCCGTCCTTTTCTAAAAGATAAGTTGCGGGAAGATAATTGCTTGAACTTCCAGTTTCCTTATATTTATGAATACTGCGCGCATACCAGTTTGTGTATCTGTACTCATAAGGAGACGGGTCGCTGTTTGCTGCAAATGCGGTTAGTTGTAACGAGCAAACACACATCATAAGAGCAAGAAACAGTGCTCCTAACTTGATAATTTTTGATTTTTTCATTTCAAAACCTTCCTTCTTCGTTAATTTTATAATCAGCGCATAAGCAATATGTTTTGTTACTGTTACAAAGTTGATTCTTAAGTTTGATTTTGCATATTAATGTATTAAATTAAAATTTTGCAGATATTATAGAATTGTAATTTATAATTGTCAATAGTTAAAAATATTAATAATAAAAATCTATATACATAATGAAAAATATTGTATTTTTATACAAAATCTATTTATATTGACAATATAATTTATGGTGTTATACTTTAAAATGTGATGATTTATATGTATATAAATGCAGGAGATGAAAAGTATGATTGATATTATCAGGGACAGGACAATAGCGTTAATGGACAATTTCAGAAGGACAATACTTACGGCGGATTTAAACAGTCGGTTATATAATCAGCCGTTATGGAAACATATCTATCACGCTTTATACTGGTTTGATTATTGGTATTGTACGCCTGAAAATTATTTGGGCGCGAAATTTCATATGGAAAACTTGCACTCACTTGACATTAAATCGGATATTCAGGTAAGCGAGGTGGCTTTGCTTGAGTATTTTGAGAGCGTGAAAGAAAAAACTGTAGCTTATTTGGATAATCTGAACGAAAAAACGCTTAACAAAATTGCAAAAGATTGCGAGGATAAAACAAGGTTTGCGTGTATATTAGGTCAGTTTGCACACTGCTATACGCATTTGGGAAATGTGAACGCAATGACTATTGAAAAAACAAATAAGTGGGTATACATTCCCTGCAGAGAGTGTGATACAGTAAAGCCATTGTTTGAGGAATAAAACAATTAAGGAGAATATTGTTATGATAAAAATGTTAATTGCACAGCCTGAAAATATTGATGACATAACAAGGCTCAGGATTGAAATGCAAATAGAAGATTGGAATAAAACCTTATCTGATGATTTTTCCTGCTATGCTGATGATTTTGCAGTTATAACAAAAAGACATTTGATTGAAAAGCTAAATAAGTCGATATTTTTTGGCGTTATGTATTTTGATAATAAGCCGATTGCTATATGTGCGCTGGAGGAGCTTTCAGAACTTCCTCAAATTACTGTATGTACAGAAAAAAACGGCAGACATTGTTGCCTTGTCAGCGTGTACACGAAGCCTGATTTTCGTGGTGCAGGTTACCAGCAGAAATTAATAAAGTATTTACTTAAGTTTGCAAAACGGCATGGATTTAATGATATTACATTAACTGCTAATACTCCTGACGCAATTCATATTTATGAAAAGATTGGATTTAAGCTCATATCAAACAAATACTTTTTAAATTTATAAGGTGGACTTTTATGGAAGAAATTGTACTTGGTAATGTAATGGTTGACTGTGATGATGAGAAAAAGCTCAGGTATTACATCTTGCTTGATGAATTGTTTTGATTACCGGCAAAAAACTCAGAGTTATCAGAGTTAAAAGTAAATAATAATTAAATTAAGTGACAGTATACATCTAAGTCTGGATATTATTTTCTCTTTTGCCGTATACTGTCATTTTTTTATTTAATTATGAATACAAATAAGCGGTATTATCTCAAAATATATATTATTTAATTGATAGTTTGCTATGTTTATGTTACAATGAAAAATGTTGAAATATGTAAATTCCCGAGGAGGATATTCATTAATGAAGCAAAAATCTTTTAAAAAAGGTGTTCACCCTTATGAGGGTAAGGAATTGTCCGAAAATTGCCCCATAAAGCGCATAGATGCTGAAAAAATTATGGTTTATCCTTTATCCCAGAATATAGGCGCGCCTGCAAAGGCAGTCGTAGCCGTTGGTGACAGAGTGCTTAAGGGTCAGCTTATTGCTGAGGCGGGAGGATTTATTTCGGTACCGGTTTTCAGCTCGGTATCGGGTACTGTTAAAGCGATTGAAAAAAGACTTGTTGTAAACGGCAGTAAGTGCGACTGTATAGTTATAGAAAATGATAATGCCTATGAGTCAGTCGACGGCTTGGGTAAAGACAGAGAGCTTGACAGCTTATCGGCGGAAGAAGTTATTGATATTATTAAGGGCGCGGGCATAGTCGGTCTAGGCGGCGCGGGTTTTCCTACCGGTGTCAAGCTTTCGCCTAAAAACGCAGATGATATTGATACTCTTATCATTAACGGCTCGGAGTGTGAGCCTTATCTTACGTCTGATTACCGATTGATGATAGAAAGAGGCGACGGGATAATTAAGGGTATCAAGGCGGTGCTTAAAGCACTTCCAAATGCCAGGGCGGTTATCGGTATTGAAAACAATAAGCCGGAGGCTATCAGAATTCTTGAGGAAAAGACAGCGGACGATGATAAAATAAGCGTTTGTCCGCTCAGGACGAAATATCCGCAGGGCGGTGAAAGACAGCTTATTTATGCGATTACAGGCAGGAGGATTAATTCCAAAATGCTCCCCGCGGATTTAGGCTGTGTAGTTGTAAATGCCGCAAGCTGTTATGCGATTTACGAGGCTGTTTACAAAAATATGCCTTTGATACATAAGGTTATGACTGTTACCGGAGAGGCTGTTAACTCCCCGTGCAATCTTGATGTTCCGCTCGGTGTAAGCCACAGTTACGTTTTGGAATCGGCAGGAGGAGCTAAGGAGAATGTAGTAAAGTTTATCTCCGGCGGACCTATGATGGGTATGGCAATGAGCAGTCTTGATGTTCCCGTTGTTAAGACGTCATCATCAATTCTTGCATTTTCAAAAGATGACGTTGCCGAAATTACGGAGTCAGCGTGTATACATTGCGGAAGATGTGTAAAGGTGTGTCCTGAAATGCTTGTTCCTCAAATGATGGCAAAAGCGGTAAAGACACAGAACATTGAAAGATTTGACAATATCGGCGGCATGGAATGTATTGAGTGCGGTTGCTGCACATATGTATGTCCCGCGAAAATTCCGCTTACACAGATGTTTAAGCTCGGGAAAGTCAAAGTACGAGAAATGCGTACAAAAAACTGAGGAAGGGGAGGATTGTGTTTTATGTATAATGTTTCAGTTTCACCGCACGTGAGAGAAAAAAGTACGACTAAAACGGTTATGCGTGATGTTGCTGTTGCTGTTCTTCCCACTCTTGCTTTTGGTGTTTACCGTTTCGGATTAAACGCATTATTTATAATTTTAATCTGCGTTGCCGCATGCGTTCTGAGCGAGCTTTTATTTGAGCTGATTTCTAAAAAGCCCATAACTATATTTGATTACAGCGCGATGGTTACAGGGCTTATCCTTGCCATGAATCTTCCTCCGACAGCAGTTTGGTGGATACCTGTTATCGGCGGAGTATTCGCTATTATTGCTGTTAAAATGCTTTTTGGAGGTCTTGGTCAGAATTTTATGAATCCCGCGCTTGCGGCAAGGTGCTTTCTTCTGATTTCATTCACATCGCGAATGAATGATTTTACGGTTGACGGTGTATCCGGCGCCACTCCGCTTGCGCTTCTTAAAGCAGGTGAAAGCACCGATTTTCTCACACTTTTCTTAGGCTTTCACGGCGGCTGTATCGGTGAGGTATCAGCGCTTGCCATACTTATAGGCGGATTATATCTGATTGTCAGAAAGGTTATTTCAGTAAGAATTCCGCTTACATATATTTTATCAACACTTGTATTTATTTCTGTAATAAACGTTGTTACGGGCAACGAGGTTACAATTTCATATCTTGCGGGTCATATTCTCTCCGGCGGTCTTCTTGCGGGAGCGTTCTTTATGGCTACAGATTATGTCACCAGTCCGATTACTTCCAAAGGTCAGATTGTCTACGGTATAATTATTGGATTTATGACGGCGCTGTTCAGAACTCTCGGCTCAACCGCTGAAGGCGTTTCATATGCCATTATCATAGGAAATCTTCTTGTACCTATTATAGAAAAGATTACAATTCCAAGGCCTTTCGGCTGTGAGAGAGCGAAAGGAGACAGTGAGTAACTATGAAAAAATCAAGTATTTTAATAAACACACTTGTTCTTTTTGCGGTAACATTTGTTGCGGTGTCAGCGCTTGCGGTAGTTAATCAAATTACAAAGGAACCTATTACCCAGGCTGAAATTAACGCAAGAGAGCAGATTTACAAAATTGTTTACCCCGACGCTGAAAATTTTACGGATATTGAAAACGCCGAAAATTTAATTGAAAATTCGGATAAAATGCTTAAAAACGCCGGCTATGACGGTTGTTTTATAAACGACGCTCTTGCCGTAACAGATAAAAACGGCAGTATTAAAGGATATGTAATTGCCGCGACATCTCCGAGCGGATACGGCGGGGATTTGCAGATTGCTTTGGGAATTACACTTGATTCAGAAATTACAGGATTTAATATTGTATCTCACAGTGAAACGGCAGGTCTCGGTTCAAAATGCACGGAGTCCGGCTTTACATCACAGTTTACAGGAAAATCTGCCAAAATTCTTAAATACACTAAAACAGGAGCGTACGCCGATAATGAGATTGACGCAATAAGCGGCGCCACAATCACAACAAATGCGGTAACGGAAGCGGCTAACGCGGCTATAATGTTTTATCATGAAAATCTGGCTGATAATAATACAAATCTGAAAGGGGAGTGAGATAAATGAAAGCTGTTTTAGAAAGACTTTATAACGGAATTATTAAAGAAAATCCTACGTTCGTTTTGATGCTTGGAATGTGTCCCACTCTTGCAGTAACAACAAGCGCCAAAAACGGTTTGGGTATGGGGCTTGCAACAACGGCTGTTCTTGTAATGTCGAATTTCCTTATCTCACTTTTGCGTAAGGTTATTCCAAACGGTGTAAGAGTGCCCGTTTACATTATTATTATTGCGTCCTTTGTAACTATTGTTGAAATGCTTATGCACGCCTACTTAACGTCGCTTTATGATAATCTCGGAATTTTTATTCCTCTTATTGTTGTAAACTGCATTATTTTCGGAAGAGCCGAAACATATGCCTCTAAAAGCAATCCGCTTCTCTCAATATTTGACGGGATAGGAATAGGTCTCGGTTTTACAATCGGACTAACAATAATCGGTATTGTGAGAGAGCTTCTCGGTTCAGGTACAATTTTCGGAATTAAGGTAACGCCGCAGAGCTTTGAGCCTGTATCAATTTTTGTTATGGCGCCGGGTGCGTTTTTTGTGCTTGCGGTTTTATGTGCTGTTCAGAATAAGCTTAAGCTCAAGGGAGCTAACCGCCATGTTAAGCAGACAGGCGCCTGCAACGGCAACTGCGGTGAATGCGCTTTTAAAGAGGGAGGTAAAGAATAATGGTTAAAACTTTATTTTTAGTCCTCCTTACTACTGCCCTTATCAATAATATTGTACTAAGCCAGTTTTTAGGCATATGTCCGTTTTTGGGCGTATCCAGGAATATTAAAACTGCGGCAGGTATGGGCGGCGCGGTAATATTTGTTATTACAATTTCGTCGGCTGTTACAAGCCTGATTTACGATTATATTCTTGTTAAGCTCAATTTAACATATTTGAAAACGATTGCGTTTATAATGGTAATAGCGTTTCTTGTTCAGCTTGTTGAGTCGTTTTTAAAAAAGTCTGCGCCCGCTCTTTATAAGAGTCTTGGTGTATATTTACCGCTTATCACAACAAACTGCGCTGTGCTTGGTACTGCCCTGACAAATGTTCAGCAGGCTAATGATTTTGTTACAAGTGTTGTAACAGGACTTGGCACGTCAGTTGGATTTTGTATTGCGATTGTTATTATGGCGGGCATCCGTGAAAAGACTGAAACAAACGATTTTCCGGAGTCATTTAAGGGAACACCTGCGGTTCTTTTGACGGCATGCCTGATGTCGATTGCTTTTTACGGTTTCAGTATGTTTAAATAAAGTACATAAGGGAAAGGGAAAATATGAACATAAATGAGATTATTATCGCGGTTGCCGTATTATGTATACTCGGTATAATAATCGGTCTCGTTTTAAGTATTGCCGAAAAGGTATTTCACGTTGAAGTCAATGAGCTTGAGGTTGCTGTTCGTGATGCGCTGCCGGGCAGTAATTGCGGCGGCTGCGGATACGCGGGATGTGACAGCCTTGCCAAAGCCATTGCAAACGGCGACGCCGATGTATCCGCCTGTCCTGTAGGGGGGATTACCGTTGCGCAGAAGATAGCTGAAATTATGGGCAAAGAGGTCGGCGACATTGAAAAGATGGTTGCGTACGTAAAATGCGACGGTACTTATGAAAAAAGGGAAACCGACTATAATTATTTTGGTATTGACAGTTGTATATACGCGGCAAAAATGCCCGGCTCAAGTCCGTATTCGTGCAAATTCGGTTGTCTGGGATTTGGTTCGTGCGCAAAGGTTTGCGACCGTAGGGCTATAAGAATTATAGACAGAAAGGCAGTAGTTGATGAAAGTCTTTGTGTCGCCTGCGGTAAATGCTTAAAAGTTTGTCCGCACGACCTTATTGAATTAGTTCCTGCCGCGTCAAAGCACAGGGTACAGTGTTCCTCACTGTCAAAGGGCAAGGATGTCAGAAATGCCTGCACCGCGGGCTGTATTGCCTGTGGACTTTGCTGGAAAAACTGCCCTGCGGATGCAATCGTTTTTGAAAATAACATTGCAAAGATTGATTATTCTAAATGTACTCAGTGCGGATCTTGTGTTGAAAAATGCCCGAGAAAGATTATTAAAATTTATGAGTAGCAGTTAAAATATTTTAAGTTTGTATTTCATACTATATTATATACGCATCATTAGTATAGGGGAGAGGATTATGATAAAACCAAAAAGGCTTGTTGCAGCGGGTCTTGTCTGTTTACTCGTTTTGTCTTTCGCCGCATGCAGCAACTCATCAAATGTTAAAAACACGGGAGCGCCTGCGGCAAAAACCGGTTATTCCGTAGTCAGTAAGATTTCCGATGTTACGGAAACTACGCTTACTATTGATTCGGTTTGTGCGGGTGTTCTTGTTGACGCGGACGGAAAAATCATTGACTGTAAGATTGACCAGGCGCAGATAAAGCCTGATCTTGCTCAGAATGACGGAGATGTAACCGATCTAAGAACAAAACTTGAGAAGAAGGAAGATTACTCATTAAAAAGCGCTTCTTCGATTGAAAAAGAGTGGTACGAGCAGATAGCTGTATTTGAAGCATTTGCTAAGGGAAAGAATGCGGATGAAATTACGGGATGCGTTAGCGGAAACGGTTATGCTTCAGACGCTGATTTAAAGGCTGGATGCACAATCAATATTTCTGATATTTCCAAGGCAGTTGCTGACGCGGTGAAAAACGCGCAGGATCTCGGAGCAGTTTCAACGGATACATTAAGTCTTGCCGTATCAACAGAGAAATCCAATAATAGCAATGGTACAAATCTTCAGTTCGATTTAAATTATGCTGTTGTAACTCTTGATTCAAATGACAGAATTACATCATGCTTAATTGACGCCTCACAAGCTAAATGCGCTGTGAATAAAGGAAAATTTACGGTTGAGGATAGTGCGTTTCCGACAAAGAAGGAGCTTAAGGAGGATTATGCTCTTAAAGAAGCCTCGTCAATTCATAAAGAGTGGTATGAACAGGCGGCTGCGTTTGAAATGTTTTCAAAAGGAAAAACAGCGCTTGAACTTGCGCATATCGTTGGAGCGGATGGCTATTCATCAGACGCTGATTTAAAAGCCGGCTGCACGATAGCGGTTGATTCCATTGTTTCAAACGTGTCAAAGGCAGCAATAGCTTAAAAAGAGAGCTTAGGCTCTCTTTTTTGTTGAAAGAAAATAATCTTTCTGTTATAATTTTACTATTATGAAAAAATCTTTTTGTGTAATTTTAGCTTTGGCTTTTTCTCTTGTCTGCTGTTCCTGCACAGACAGTTTGAGCAATAATGGAAAAGAGCGTTTTTCATCAAGTTTTTTTGATTTGTTTGATACCGCCTCAAGTGTTATCGCTTATGACAACAGTCAAAAGGATTTTGATAAACACTTTGAGCAGTTTCATAAAAAGCTTGAGGAATATTACAGACTCTATGATATATATAATTCATACGATGACGTTGTAAATCTTTATACTCTTAATAATCAGGCAAAAGACGGACCTGTTAAGGTTGACGGCAGAATTATTGATTTACTTGAATACTGCAAATATGTATATGATTTAAGCACAGGCAGAACAAATATCTGTTTCGGTACTGTTTTGTCAATATGGAGCCAAAGCCGTAAGCGCGGTATTGATAATCCCGACGAGGCGGCGCTCCCCGATATGAAAGAGCTTAAAGCCGCCGCTGAGCATACCGGTATTGACAGTCTTGTTATTGACAGGGAGAAAAGCACTGTTTATTTTTCAGACCCTGCGATTAAGCTTGACGTCGGCGCTGTGGCAAAGGGCTACGCTGTGCGTGAGGTGTGCAGATGGGCAAAAGAAAATCTTTGGTCCTCAGCCGCTATAAGCATCGGCGGAAATGTCTGTACATTCGGATATAAAAATGATGACGGTAAAACTTTATGGAATATAGGAATTGAAAATCCCGATTTATCTGCAAACGATTATCTTGAAAATGTAAAAATCACTGATTTGTCTGTTGTTACTAGCGGTGATTATCAACGATATTACACAGTAGACGGTAAAAGATATTGTCATATAATCAATACTGAAACACTTATGCCGAGCGAATATATGTCAAGCGTTTCGGTAATATGCGATGACAGCGCGCTTGGCGATGCTCTGTCAACAACACTGTTTAATATGACAATAGAGCAGGGGAAAAAGATGATTGAAAAGATGCAGGGCGTTGAGGCTGTATGGGTGGATAAAGAATATAATAAAACATACAGTGCGGGATTTGAAAAATATATTGAAGGACAGAAACAATGAAAAAGGCGGATTTTATTTTAATTGCCGTTGTGATTGCCGTTGCGGGACTGATGCTCTTTTTCCTTTATGGTTTAAACGGCAACGCAGGTTCATATGTTCAGATTGAGATTGACGGGAAAATAGTTGAGACTCTGCCTCTTAATACTGATATAACACACAAAATCACTACGGACAACGGCGGAGAAAATACACTTGTCATTAAAGACGGTTACGCAAAAATGACAGCGGCAAACTGTCCCGACGGTATTTGCGAAAATCATATGAAAATAAACAGAAACGGCGAGTCAATTATTTGCCTTCCTCATAAATTAGTTATAACCGTAGTGAACGAAAATGATTCAGACGAGGTTGATGCTGTGTCATAGGCGAAGGAAAGGGAATTTATGAAAGCGAATAGAGCAAAAAAAATTGCCCTCTATGGTATGATGGTAGCGCTTGCTTTTACTTTCAGTTACCTTGAGAGCCTTATACCTTTTGATTTTGGTATTCCCGGCGTAAAACTGGGGCTTGCTAATCTTGTAGTAGTTGTTGCGATTTATATGATGAAGCCTGCCGAAGCGTTTTCAATAGCTGTTATAAGAATATTTCTTGCGGCTTTAACTTTTGGAAACGCTTACAGTCTTGCATACAGTCTTTGCGGAGGCTTGCTCAGTTTTATTGTTATGTATTTTGCAAAAAAAACACGCCTTTCGGAAGTTGGCGTGAGTATGCTCGGCGGAATTTTTCACAATACCGGCCAGATAATTGTTGCCGCTCTTGTTATGAAAACAGCGAGGATTGTATATTATCTGCCCGTTCTTTTGATTGCGGGACTTATAACAGGCTTTCTGATAGGCATATCAGCGAAGCTGATAATTGACAGATTTAATAAAATAGAAAAAACTCGGTAGATTCCCTGCCGACGCATAAGGAAGTAATTTGAAAACATCATTCAAATACAACCGAATAGTCGTCAGCAAAGGCAAAAGGCGGCACAGAGAGCAGAAATGCTTTCTGTGCTGCCTTTCTTGCGTAAGAATAATTGCGTTATGTTTATTTCAGTTCTGTATGCCGTATGAGCACATAAGAACCAAGTCCGAAAACAGCACCTATCACTATGAATGTAAGTATAGGGTACACAAGATTAACTGTTCCGTTATTCATAAACCCAAAGGTATTCAGCACAAGTCTTCCAATCCTGCTCACAAGCTCCGAGGATAATACCAATCGAAACAATGCAGCGATCAGCAGAATGACACCGGCAAGACTAACACCTATTAAAAGTGAGGCTGTTTTCCCGACTTTATTGACGACCAATGCCGCCAGATAGAAAATACTGCAAAACATCATATACACGAAAGTCAACCAAAGCCAGTTGGTCAGCAGATTCCCGTATCCGTAAAGCGTTCCGAAAATTGTGAAGTGTTTAATAAAATGATGAAGAACGTTCCCGAGCAGGGTATCTATCAAAGCCATTGCGGCGGACACTAAAAAGAAGCTGCAAAATGTTGAAATAAAAATGTATCTGCGGGGAAAGCCGTTCTGTAAAAACGCCTTAAAGTCCTCCTTGAAACTCAGAGCCCCCATAATGCTTACAAACACAGCCGACGCCATTTCCGCCCCGCTGGAGTTTGTCTCAACATTTCCTGTGCAAAGCACAACAATCGCCATAATCAAAGCGAAAAAACCGTATTCCACCAGATAGAAAATCGTAAGCGGTCTGATTTTGGTCAAACACCCATAAGAGATAGCAGATGTCAGCTTATTCATTTTCTTCGCCGCCTTTCTCAGTCATTTTGATAAACAGTTTTTGAAGATTCATTGCAGAAATTTGCAAATTGCTTTCTTTGGGTAAGGCAGTTTTTTCGCCCAATATATAGGCGATTTTAAGACCGCCCAGTTCCTCGCTTCCGATTACATTCCTGCCCACGCAGTAGTTTTCGAGCTCAGCTGCCGAGCCGGAGATGCTATACCCTTTTTCCAATAAGTCTTCCACGCTTTCCTGAAGAAGAACCTTTCCTTTATCAATCAAAACCACTTCATCGATAATGTTGGAAACCTCTTCAATTAAATGCGTTGCGATGATGAAGGTACGCTCTCCTTCTTCAAATTCTTTCAGGAGCAGACTGTAAAAAAGCTCTCTGTGATTTGCGTCAAGACCAAGCACCGGCTCATCGAAAATGACGTAGGGAACCGATAGGGACAGTGCGATGACTAGTTTGAAAATAGATTGATAGCCCTTAGATAGAGCCTTAAATCTCTTGTTTACATCAAGATGGTACTTTTCGGAAAGCGCCAGCGCTTTGTTCAGGTCAAAATCCGCATAAAAACGCTTTGTCCACTTAAAATGTTCACTTACCTTCAAATCCCTGTCATATAGATCCGTTTCGCTCATACAGAATATTTTATCGTGAACAGCCATATTTTCTTTTGCCGGAATACCGTCAATCAGGATTTCCCCTCGGTCTGCAAAAATACGATTGGAGATAATGTTAATAAGCGTTGATTTACCTGCTCCATTTCTACCTAAGAGCCCGTAAATCTTTCCGAACTCAAAAGAAAGCGACACATTGTCAAGTGCGGTGACATCCTTATATCGTTTTGTAATACCTTTAATCTGAATGGCTTCCATTCTGATAACCCCTTTCTATCAGTAAGATAATATCTTCTTTGGTCATTTGCAGTTTTGTCGCTTCTTCAATCAAAGCATCTATATACTGTTCATAAAATCGGCTTTGCCTTTTCTGTCGTATTTTTTCGACGGCGCCAGCCATAACAAACATACCAAGACCTCGTTTTTTATAGATGATTTCTTCATCCACCAGTATGTTCATTCCTTTCAGGACGGTATGAGGATTGACACTGAGTAAAGCCGAAATCTCATTCGTTGACGGGATTTGCGTTTCTTCGGGAAACACACCCGTGAATATCCTGTCCTCAAGTTGCTCTGCTATCTGAATGAAGATAGGCTTTTCTATGCTTGAATTGACATTCAACAACAGCATCTCCTTTCATTGCTAGTTAGGTAGTTAAGTAACTAACTACAACACAAGTATATTCGTAAAGACGGCTCTTGTCAATACCCATCTCGCAAAATTCAAAAAATTTTTGAAAAAGGTATGGCAAACATTTATTGTGTATTGTATAACTAACTGCTTTTCTTGGAGAGATGCAACTGAATACATCTTTTCACATCTATTTGAGAGGACGGCTCTAAGCCGGACAGCGCCGCACAAAAAGTCAGGAAAATATAAAACAGTATTGCTATAATTATATTGAGAAAAAGAATTTATTTTATTTCCTGCTCTATATCGTTGAATAAATCATCATTAAAGAATTCTCTTATTGAAATTTCCAAGCCGTCGCAAATTTTTTGCAGTGACACAACGCCTGGATTCCGGCTTTTTGTATTAAGCATGCTGTAAATCGTTGACGGATTGACGCCGCTGATATTACCGAGTGCGTTAATAGCTATTTTACGCTCTTTGCAGAGATTTATAATCCTTTGAGCGACAGCGTCTTTAATTTTCATTTTTACCACCCTTTATATTATTGTGATAAAAAAATTGTAAAATAATTTACGATATATCGAGTGGGATATATCCCAAATTTTTATTGACAATATGAATATACTACTGTAAAATATTTTATATAAGATTATGATAAAAATTATGAATGCTCAGTCAACGTATATATTCCAAAAGAATGAGAAAAAATTTTAGACATTTTATTTATTATATTCGTCTTAACCGTTGAGAAATAAATTATATCCGGAGGAGAAATGAAAGAAAATTTAAAGTATATGCTGAAAAACTGGATTGCATGGGACAGGAAAAGTCTTTTATACTTTTTTATCCGTGTTCCTGCTATGGTGCTTCAGCCGATTATAACAGCCTACATACCTAAGGCGATGATAGACTGTATCAATGAGGGTGTAACAGTCGGCAGGCTTACTTTTGTTGTTGCGCTTTTGAGTGTTCTCGTTGCGCTAACAACATGGCTCACCCCTTTTATGCAGGAGCTTTTAAACGGCAGCGCAAGAATCATACGTATGCGTTATGCCGTTATGGCATTCAATAAAAATCTGATTGAAGATTATATAAATGTTGAAAGCCTTGAAGGCAGGGAAAAGAATAAAAGGGCAATGGAGTTTTACAGAAGCTACTATTCTTCAGCAGCCGATTTTCTTGACACCTGCAATCAGTTTTTGGTTTGTATTGCGGGCGTTATAACTTCTCTTGCTCTCATTTATAAAATCAATTTAATTATGATACTGATTATCATTGCAAGCTGTGTTGCGGAGTTCTTTTTGCTTAAATATCTTAACAAAAAAGAAAAAGGCGTTAAGGATTCAAGAAGCAGTATTTTTGTTAAGTTTGATTATTATTACTCTTTGAGCAAAGAGCTGACCGCCGCAAAGGATATCAGGCTTTACAGCTTTGCTGACTACTTTTTATTTGCAGTCGCAAGGCTTATTAACGGTTTGGAGGATATAACCTCAAAATATATGCACCAAAGTGTTAAGGTTGGCGGAACAAGAGCCCTACTCAACCTTGCCCGTGAGCTTGTTGCATATGCTTATCTTACATATTTAGTGTGTGAAAACAGGCTTTCCGTTTCTGATTTCATATTTTATTTCGGCATTATAACGGGCTTTTCAAACTGGATAATTAATTCCGTATTTTGCTACTCAAATATAGAGAGATGCTGCAATGATTGTGCAGAATTTCGTAAATTTGTTGAAAGCGAAGAGAAAAGTAAAAATAAGCCTGATATTGATTTCAGCAAAATTGATAGTATCGAATTCAAAAATGTTTCTTTCACATACCCTTCAGCCGAAAAGAGCACAATAAACAATATGTCATTTAAGGTGAATAAGGGAGAAAATATTGCGATAGTAGGTGAAAACGGAGCAGGTAAAACAACGGCAATTAAACTTCTCTGCGGTCTTTATTATCCCACAGAGGGCGTTATTCTGATTAACGGAAAAAGCAGCCGTAATTTTTCATCAGACAGCTATTTTGATTTGTTTTCGGCAGTATTTCAGGATTATTATTTCCTGCCTATGACTGTGGCGGAAAACATCTGCGCAACTGCTGATTATGATAAAGAAAAGCTGTTCTCAGCCCTTGAAAAAGCAGGAATTATGGATAAAATCAACAGTCTTGGCAGGAAAGAAAACACCCTTATGGTTAAGGATGTTTACAAGGACGCTGCTGATTTTTCAGGCGGTGAAAAGCAGAAATTATTGCTTGCAAAAGCGATTTATAAAAACGCGCCTGTTCTTATTCTTGATGAGCCTACTGCCGCGCTTGATCCGATTGCGGAAAATGAACTATACCTGAAATACAATGAAATGACGGATAATAAAATATCATTTTTCATATCTCACCGTCTTTCCTCAACACGCTTTTGTGACAAAATTTTATTTATAAAAGACGGTACTATTACCGAAAGCGGAACACACGAGGAGCTTATGGCCTTAAAGGGCGCTTATTACAGAATGTACCAACTCCAGAGCTACTATTATAAAGAGATAGGAGGCGAGGCGGTATGAGAAAAATAAAAACTATTTTTTCCGCTTTTAAGGAAATGCACCGCCTTGAAAAAAGGCTTATACCTATATCAATAATAGTTGCAATCGTTATGGCTGTTATGCCTTTTGTAAATATTTGGTTTACATCAAAAATTATTGATTTGCTGGATATGGGTGCTGGAATGAATGAGCTTTTCCTTTATATCGGTTTGGCGGTTGGTATAAATCTTGTGTTGTTTTTCTTTAACTATTTTCTTGGCGATATGTATTTTATGTATCGGTCGCTGATGTATAATAAAGAGCTACAAAATATATCGGAAAAACTTTATAAAATTGAATATCAAAGGCTTGAGGACGGAAATTTTAAGGAGCTTGTGCATAAGCATTCAGAGGCACAGGACAGAGTGTTTTCCTCATTTGTTCAGTTTAGCTGGATGATGCGTGATTTTGTTTCGGGCATGATAACATTAATAATTTCCGTTGCAGTTATTTTCCCTTTGCTTAGAATCGGTTTTAAAACAACAGGTAATACATATTTTGAAAAGCCCCTTTTTTTGTTTACTATTTTCTCAGCAATAGCAGTAATGACTGTTATCATTCTGATTGTCGCATTAAGGATGAATAAAATGTGGTTTCAAGCCTCCGATGAATATTCAAGGCTTGACAGAATTTTTTATTATTTCCTAAATATGTTTTCAGATTACAACACAGGCAAGGAAATCAGACTTTACAAAGAGCAAAATCTGATTGAGCATACTGCAACGGATAAAATATTAACCGACGGCGAAAGAGTGCTTAAAAAGGCATCACTGAACAGTGCAAAATCAAGCTCTTTTGTAGCTGTTCTCGGCGCGATAGTCGGCTTTGGAATTTATCTTTTCATCGGTGTAAAGGGACTTTATGGCTTATTCGGTATCGGTTCTCTTGTACTTTACTGCGGCTCATTTATGCAGATTATTAACGGTATTATGAAAATGGCTGCCACCTTTGGCAAAACCGAAGAAATGACGCCGCTTGTGAATTATTACTTTGAAATAATGAACGCTAAAGACGATATGGTCTATGGCAATCGTGAGCTTAATTTAAAAGACAAATTTGAAATTGAATTTAAAAATGTTTCATTTAAATACCCGAGCGCTGACAACTATTCGCTGAAGAATATAAACATTAAAATAAATAATGGCGAACACCTTGCGGTAGTCGGCAGAAACGGAAGCGGTAAAACAACTTTTATAAAGCTGATGTGCCGTCTTTATGATGTAACAGACGGTGAGATACTCATTAACGGTATCAATATAAAGGAATATTCAAAGGACAGCATTATTAGCTTATATTCAGTTGTATTTCAGGATTTTCAAATGTTCTCCATTCCGCTTAAGGACAATGTCTGCGCCGGTGAGGAATGTGATAAGAATAGATTATATAACTGCCTTGATAATTCAAATATTCTTGAAAGAGTAAAGCAGATGCCTGAAAAGGAAAATACCTGTCTTTATAAGAATATTGATGAGAACGGTGTTGAAATTTCGGGAGGTGAGGCGCAGAAATTTGCCCTCGCAAGAGCATTATACAAGGATGCACCCGTTGTTATTCTTGACGAGCCGACCGCTGCGCTTGACCCGATTGCGGAAAATGAAATATACAGCCGTTTTAATTCGTTTGTTGAAAACAAAACAGCAATATATATTTCACACAGGTTATCAAGCTGCGCTTTCTGCGACAGAATTGCGGTGTTTGACAAAGCTGAATTAGTTGAAATGGGAACACATTCAGAGCTTATGAATAAAAACGGAAAATATGCTGATTTGTGGAATGCACAGGCAAAATACTATATAAGCTAATCGGTATTGACTACTGATAATATTCAAAATATTTTTTGAAATATATCCCCCCACCCCGCTTGTGAGGGGATTTTTTTTATGCTATTTTATTTGCAGAAATACTTGACCTTGATTTTAAAAATTATTACAGACAGGGGGGTGATGAGAATAAAACCAAAAAAATTTTTAAACCGTGAAAAGCCAAATATGCCTTTAATCATTCTAATTTTAGCTATATTTTCTCTCTTAACTATACTTTTAGCAGTCGGAATCGGTCCTGTTTCGGTTGCGCCGGGAGTGACAGCGAAAATACTGCTGAGTAAAATTCCGATTATCAACGGGCTTATTTTTCAAACATGGGAACAGCTTGATGAAAATATTGTGCTCGGTCTACGTTTGCCCCGTGTCTGTCTCGGTATGATTGTAGGCGCGTCTCTCGCAGTCTGCGGCGTTACTATGCAGGCGATTGTACGAAATGATTTGGCTGAGCCGTTTACTCTCGGTGTATCGTCCGGAGCGGCTGCTTTTGCCACGCTCGGAATGTTGTTCGGCACATTTTCGTTTTTAGGCACATATTCTCTTTCAATAAGCGCTTTTATCGGCTCAGCGGTTACAATTATCTTTGTATATGTTATTTCAAGGGTGCAGGGACGCATAAATATTACACAGCTTTTGCTGTTTGGTGTTGCGGTTTCAATGATAATGGACGGCGTCACAAGTATAATAAAATTAGGCGCTCCTAATGCTCTTGGGCTGCACAATGCGGAATTTTGGATGTCCGGAAGTCTTGCGGGAGCAAAGTGGGGATATTTAAAGCTCCCGTTTGTTGTGCTTTTGCTTTGTATGATATTTTTAATGATAAACTACCGCGGGCTTAATTTGCTTTTGCTCGGTGATGAAAGCGCAGGCGCTCTCGGCGTGAATGTCCGCAGACTGCAAAAGGAGCTTGTTTTTGCCGCGTCGCTTATGGCAGGCGTGACAATAGCCGTCAGCGGTACAATCGGCTTTGTCGGTCTTATGGTTCCTCATTTTACACGTTTGCTCGTAGGAGGAGATCACAAAAAGGTGCTTCCTGTTTCAGCGCTTCTCGGCGGTATTCTTGTTGTTTGGGTGGATGTGGCGGCAAGAGTAATTATTGCGCCTGAGGAGCTTCCTGTAGGCGTTCTCACGGCTGTTATCGGAGGCCCTGTATTTATTTGGATGCTTAAAAGAAACAAGAAAGGGATATGAAAATGCGCCTTCAGGTTAAAAATCTTACCTTTTCATACGGTAAAAAAACAGCGGTCGAGGATATTAATCTTGAGGTCGGCAGGGGAGAATTTGTCGGGCTTATAGGTCAAAACGGAAGTGGAAAATCCACTGTGTTAAAAAATATTTACAGGGGGCTTACTCCCGACAGTGGTGAGATTATCCTTGACGGTGAAAATTTACTGAAAATGCCGTATAAAAAATCCGCGCTCAAAATGGCTGTGGTGGGTCAGGAAAATGAAATACCGTTTAATTTTTCCGTAGAAGAAATTGTCGCGATGGGACGCAGTCCGCATAAAAAACTTTTTGATATTGATAATAGCGACGACAGGAGAATAGTTCACCACGCGCTTGAACATGTCGGTATGGCAGATATGGCTAAAAGCAGCTATGTGAATCTTTCGGGAGGGGAAAAGCAGAGAGTTATAATAGCAAGAGCGGTAGCGCAGGAAAGTGATTTTCTTATTCTCGACGAGCCGACTAATCATCTTGACGTCAGCTACCAAATGCAGATATTTGATTTTATTAAAAGGCTGAATGTAACCGTTTTATCAGCAATTCACGATTTGAATATGGCGGCGCTTTACTGTGACCGCATTTATGTTTTGAAAGGCGGAAGAATTTTATTGAAGGGTACTCCGGAGGAAATTCTTACACCTGAAAATATTTTTGATATTTTCGCGGTACGCAGTTCGGTTGTAAAAAATTCCGTAACAGGCAAAATTTCAATTACATATCTGCCTGCTCAAGTTAAATAAAAGGAGATTAAAATGAAGAAAACAGTTAGTTTATTGCTTGCTTTGTCTATGTTGTTTGCAGTAACAGCGTGCAGTAATCAGCATGAGAATAAAAAAAGTAATGAAAGTATAAGCAGCACACAAAATCAGTCAGCTGACAGCATATACCCCGTGACTGTTGAAAATTACGGAAGAAATATTACCGTTACCAAAAAGCCTGAAAAGGTGTTGACGCTCGGTCCTAACTGTACTGAGCTTTTTGCCGCTTTGGGCTTGGAGAATTATGTAATAGGAAGGTCTTTGGTAAATCACAGCCGGGGTCCGCTTGATGAATATGCAAATGATGTGAATAACATTCCTATCCTTAATTATTCCTCCGCTGCACGTGAGTCAATACTGACAAGCGGGGCTGATTTTATCTATGCAATAGACTGGGAAATCAGCGAGGAGGGCTGTAATATTGACGAGGTATCAGACTACGGAATGACTGTGTATGTGAACTCGGCGTCAACACTTGATGAGCAGTATCGGGAAATTATCGACATCGGAAAAATTTTCGGCATTGAAGAGAAAGCGAGGGCGTTTGTTAATGAACAGAAAACGCGCATATCAGCAGTTCAGGAAAAAATCAAGGGAGAAAAGCCAGTTAATGTTTTAGTGTATGACAGCGGAAACGACGGAGTGTTCACTTGTTCGGGCGTTAACTTTGAATCCCTTTTGATTGAGCTTGCAGGCGGTAAAAATATGTTTTCCGATTTGGCTGAAAAGCAGTGGGTAACAGTAAGCTATGAGGAGGTACTTAAGCGAAAACCCGATGTTATATTAATTCATGATTACGATTCGCCGTCGGTTGAAGAAAAGATTGCGGAAATTAAGTCAAATCCTGCTCTTTCACAGCTTGACTGTGTAAAGAATGAACGCTTTGCCGTCATTACACTTGAAAGCGTTTTGCCGGGAAACCGCATGGCATATGCGGTTGAAAATATGGCTAAAGCTTTTTATCCCGATGCTTTTAAAAAATAAAGATAATTTAAAAAATATTTTTCATACACGCTGATAAAATTTAACGGCTTGTATTTAATTTTAATATTTTAAAATTGGAAATAAAAAAAGCAGAATTGACATAAAATCAATTCTGCTTTTAAATTTTTAATTACGGTTCAGAATTAAAATTCTTCCAGACTCGCCATATTTGGTCCGTCTATACCTGGGTCACCGACTACGACGTGGTCGCCGCCCTGAAGACCTGAGTCAGTAAATACTCCGCTTTCCGAGGAGTTATTGAGGAAAAGAATCTCAATTTCAGGTTCCGCGTAATTCTTCTTCATATATATACCTCCTCTTTTTTATGCGCCTTGAGTATATGTCTTAACCGGTGAATAAACAGTAACATCTTTATTGGTAGCCTGGTCATGGTATATTGCGTATGCGACATAACTGAATGTTGAAGGCATAGAGCCGAATGTTACAGAAACCGCAAACTGATTATCGCCTATAATCTTAGAACAGGAGAAATTATATATTTTAGCTGTACTACTAACCATATTTAAGGTCAGGCTATCTTTATTATTGCCGGTTGCATCAAGAACAATTCCATATTGTTTTGGTTTAGCATTATCGGGGAATGCGAATGTACCTACAAGCTGAGCGGTATTGCCGTCAATTATAGGCGTTTTAATTACTGATACTTGATTTTTCTTCAAATTATGTTCAGTCAGGTAATTGTCATCTACAGCTCTTAATGTAATATTCTGACAGGTATAGAATGCGTAGCTGTCACCATAAGCAATAACTTCAGGTGAAGCGCTCTCATAGGTATCAGCGTCAACAAACGCTGCCGCGCCGTCAACAGTTACTCTTACTCGTACATTGTAGCCATATGCTTTTTCACTCTGACTACCGCCGCTTAGGTCAAGAACTTTAACAGTATATTTGTCGCTTGCCTGACCGAGGCTGGAAATCTCATAATTGATTATAACTTCTGTATCATTATTAAATGTATAGTTGCCGTTCGGTTCAATAGTTGTTCCTGCGCCTTCATCTGCACCGTCTTTAACTGTGAGATTTTTTACGGTGTAGAACATAAATTTAGGAACAGGAGCTGTGCTCATATTGTACGCTTTATTTTTAGTCGCATAGTCAACGGCTACAATTCTGTTATCCTGATTGTCACGGAATGTAACCTTAACAACCTGCTCGTCTGATTCTGTTGCTGAAACGTAAACCGTAGTGTTGCCTCTTACATCAAACTCGTATTCGGCAGCTGTTGTTATTAAACGTTTTTCAGTCTGTTTATCTGTACCGTTTGCTTTAACTGTTGTTGAGAAAGCAGCCTTATTTCCTTCATCAAAGCTTTTAACTTTAACTATATCGCCGTAATGGAAATCAGCCTTGCCTTCATCGCTGTTTGGTGCGGTCAGACTTCCGTCCTTATCGGTGAGATAATATATATTACCGTCTTTGTCAATTACTGTAACAGAATATGGATACTGGTTATCAGTTATTGCTGTTTCGATGTTTCCGGTTGCTCCATCAACTTTATTCATATCATAACAAACGATTGAGGCGCCGTTAACGCTGATTGATTCTTGAGGAAGAGGATTCTCTTTTACAATTTTCTGAATTTCCTCAATATTATAAGCGTCAGCGTTCAGGTTCTGAACAGTATTCAAAGCGGCGGTGTAAAAGCTAATATCTGCTTGTTTCTTTGTTTCCGGATTAATAAGGTCGTTATAGAATTTTATATATTCGGATACTTCCTTATTAATCTTAGCCTGATTATCAGCTGATACATTTGCTCTCTCTTCTATGGTTGAATTGAGATATTCAAATCTCGGTCTGCCCTTAAATATATCGTCGTCTGTAGTTGTAGGCAATAAAGCGTCTGCAATTTCCTTAACAGCTTCAGATTTGAAATAATAAATGTTTTTGCTCGGCTCATTATTCTCATCAAGTCCCTGAAGTAATCTGAGAACGCTGTACTTTGCATCATCATAGCTGTATGTTTTACCGCCGCTGCTAATGTTATCAAAATCAGCGCGTTTTGAGCTATTCTGATTAAGTGCCTCACACGCATTCCAAAGATCAGTGTATCTTTGCTGGAATACTTCTGCCATTTGCTGGGCGCTAAGGCTTGCGTCAATCTCATCATCAGCTTTGCTGAGCGCAGTATTTAAATTGTCTATTACCGACTGAGTATAGGATGAAGTATCTACTAACTTTTCATTTACGCGCTGGATTAATAAAAGAAGAGGCGTAATGTCAATAACAGTTGCTGTTGTGGTGTATGTTGCAGTAGTTCCTTCAGGGGTTTTGTTTGTAGCAGCCTGACCGTATCTTGTGGCACCAAATGCACCAGACGCTTTATTTTTAAAAGTAAAGACAATTCCTAATGATTTTTCCGCTTTATATTCGGTAATAGTTGGAAGTGTGCCGGCCGTTAAACTGCTATAGGAAGTATTTTCAGGAAGGCTAAGAGTATAATCAGCTCTCATTTCTGTTGTATTTCTAAAAGTGTGAACACCGCCGGCATTTGCACCATTATTAACATTTGCAGGTGTATTAACGCTGTCAACAGTGCCGAGATCGTCGTCCCATAGATTTTGACCGGGTGTATAGTCAAAATTAGTATTTCCAATCCAAGTGTTATCCCCATGTCTGCCAAAGGAATTTCCCGAATTGTTACCACCGCTTATTACGTGAATACCTGAAACTACAAAATCAGCTCCGTTAGCGTTGGCAGTAAGACTGCCGGTGTAACCATCATTACCAAGATTATCATTAGTATGACCGTTATTTCCGGTATAATCTATTTTCCAATCTGCATTAGTAGCGAGATTAAAGTTTACAGCGTCAAGCATCTGGGCATCTACTTTACTATCACTACTATCAGTAACTGTTGTATTACTCCATGTCATACTGACGTCGCCAAGGTCAAAATTGGCTTTATCTGCGGTCGTTCTTAAAAATACTCTGTTGTTAACGGTTCTGTTAAAAGCAAAATTATAAGGATGTGAAGAATTCGCTGTATATTGGAGAGATACAGGGGCAACTTCTGAATCTGAACTTATAATTGTACCGTTAACGTTTTCAAGATTAAATGCAAATGAAGGAACTAAGCTGTTAATAGCATCATACAATGACAAAACAACTTCTTTGTACTCATCTGCAAGGTCACGCGCATAATTCTGTCTGCCGGGTTCGCTGAGCTTATGAAGACTGTTAGTTTCATTTGCAAAGTATTTCGCGTTATCATAAGCGGAAAGTAATTGTACAGAGTTAGAATATTTTTCTTTTTCATTTATATATCCTTCTGCAGCGGACATCGCTGTAGTGTATGAATAATTGTCAGCATATTTTACTTCAGCATTCATATTGACAGGAATATCTCTGATAGTATCCGCAACAGCTAATACCTCATCAAGTACCTTCTCAAAGTTTTCATCATTATCTTCAAGCTGATACCTGCCGTGAGGATATTGGTCTTCCGCGCCCCATACTGCAATTTTTGCATGCTTGATTGCTTCTTTGATGGTATCTACGTTATAATTTTCGCCTAATAAATCATTATAGGCAGTGAAGTCAAAGAAGTTTTGATTATCAATTACATACTGCGCGTTGTCCATTGTAGCCTGAAGCAAAGTGGTATCAACACGCGCAACCTCACCCTGAAGCAGGAAGGTTTGGAGCGCGTCAGCAGTAGATTTTACCGTTTCAAGACTGTCATCTTTTGGATAATTTCCGTCAATAGCTGTATTCATAGCGGTAAGAGCTTTGTCATAAGCAGCTACAAAATCGCCCCAGTTTGTATATACATCGTCAAGCGGCTCGGGTGTTCCGAGATCTGTTGCGTAATGCTCCTCGTATTTTAATCTCTGGGAATCAATAGCGTCCCTTAATGCCTGATATTCGGCAGGGTCGGGAGTGCTTGAAACGCTGTCAAGAGCTTCAACTGCTGACTTAATAGCATTTGAAGCATTTGTAACAGCAGTTTCCATATCACTTGAATAATCATAACTATTAATATCAAGGTTTATTGCATCATTAAATTTCTGAATTACGTCATCAAGTCCGCCTGCGGCATATGTGTTGACTGCGCCGATATTGAGCTTCTGGCTGTTTCTTTCAACTGCCTGAGTCAGAGCGTTATAGTTTACAACGTAAATTTTAGCAGAATCATTTGTAATAAAGCCGTTAGTTCTGTTTGGAGCAGCGCCGGCGCCTACATACCATGTAGGTGTAATAACTTTTGAATACTGTTTGTTTGCGATAGTGTTGATTTTTATACCATTAAAAACAGCTATGCCTCCTACGCTTCTGTCAGCAGACTGCATACTTCTTACGCCGCTGGTATAATCACTGCCTACATATCTTAATTGGTCTTCAGTTCTCTCGCCTTCAATAAAATGCCAAAAGCCCCATTTAAAACCATCGGCACTTGTTCCCCAGGTACCTATCCAATAGGTTTTGTCACCAAGTTTACTGTCAAGGAAGGTGTTCTTTCCTTTTTGATAGCCTAAAGAAATATCAACAGAATCCCTGCTTGAACCGCTGCCATTATTAGGATATATACTATAAAGGAAGTCACCGCTTGATTTAGCGCCCACGGGAACTATTGCGGGATCAGAGTCACCATTATAATATACAACGGTATTACCGTGATGAACATCCACCTTAATACCGCTAACGGTTACATCACCTGACGGGGTTGTTGGAATAGGTTCAGCATAAAGAATATTGTTGAAGTAAGGCGATTCATAATCTGTAAACTTATTGCCTTCAGTGGTGTCAATCTGTGACGGATAAGCTTCCTCTATATTTGAGCCCGGCTTCCACGGCGTCATCTCTCCTGTCGCTGTTGTAAGAGCTCTAGTTGCATCCTGCATATTAGTTAAATCGGTGGTACTAAATCTGGCATTAGTATACATATATTTATCGTATTGTTTAACCGCTTCACGATATGCATTATACGCTTCGGGCATCTTATTGTAAATCGTACCGTCCATTTTGGTTTCGTAACTTTCTATTGCGTTACTAAGAGCAGACGCGGCGCGTGCACACTGCGGATCTTCTGCCCAATGCGTATGTTCTTCATCAGCAAATACTACCAAAGGCAATGACGTGATTACCATAAGCATTGAAAGGACAGCGCAAAGCATTTTCTTTGTTAATCTGACTTTCATATAAATATCCTCCTTAAAAAGACTAAATTTATCCGTCTTAATAAAAACAAAACAGAAGGCAGGAAACCTGACCTGTTTCTTTTGTGCCCGATGCAATGTTTAAATAAGACATGTCTTGATATAAACAGACATAATACGCCTATTTATATTTTGATACGTAATAATTATAATATATAAAGAACTGATTGTCAATTAGATTTAAATGGATGCACGTCAAAATAATTAACAATTTTTTTACATTTTTTTAGTCAGTTTGTACAATTAGATTCAACATTGTTGAGAAATGCTGTTAATATATTATTATATTTTATTAAAAACTATATTTTAAAATATGACTCTTGCGGAGGTCGTGACACTGTCAAAATCAAGTGGACTTGCTTAATTTTAATTAAACAAAAAGCGGTACAGGTTATTTACTCTGTACCGCTTTTTTGTCTGAAAATTTTTTAATTGTAATATAAATTACTGCGCCTGCAAGACCGCCTAATGTATTATACGCCAGGTCGGATATTTGAAAAGTTCCTAAGCTGAATATCAACTGTGTAAGCTCGATAAACAATGATACGGAAAATGAAATGACACACGAATATACCAAAAGTTTTTTATTGCCGTATGTTTTATTAAAAAAATTCTTTATGAAAAAGAACAATGCAAAACACAGCGGTAAAAACAAAATCGTATTTAATATAGGCTTAGGATTAACATACATTGACGTTTCACCGTCAAAAACCGACCATTCACCGAATGTATTATACAAGTCAGGTATATTTGCTCCTATTCTGCTCACGAGCGTTATATCAAATGTCAGCACAAAATAAAAGGAAAAAATAAAAAGAGAAATTAATTTATCTTTTATAATTTTCTGCTTTTTTATATTACAAACTATTATATATATAAGAACTATTGCTAACGATAATAATAATGCGGTTGATAAGTATGCTTTACAATAATTTTCCGTACTCTTTAATAATGTTTTAAATATTTTTTTCATAGCTTTACCGTTTTATAAGTGGTTAAAATAGCTTTTATAAAATTGTTTAATTAAAATATGTTTGGTACGCTTTATTTATTCTGTAACAAATTTCTTCGCTTGCTTTTCCTGTTTCAACCGTTTCATAAAATGCTAAAACATTTTCACAGTTTTGTTTAAAGTCTTCGTCGGTGTTATTACGGATTATCGAGTTAAGCTCGTTTTGATTATATGCAATAAAATATCCTGTTTCTTCAATAGGTATTCTGAAATTACGGCAATTATTCTCGTAATCATCTTTGTCAAACGCCGCGATGATAACAGGCTTTTTTCTAATCAGAAAATCGCCTGCGCATGAGGAATAGTCGGTAATCAGCATATCCGAAATCAACAGCAAATCAGCCATATCGGGATATTTTGTAACGTCAATGATTTTTTTATTTTTGTTTTGTATATTAATTCCCTTTGATGCAGAGTGCGCCCTTACAATACATATCCAGTCTCCGCCTTTATTGTTCAGCTCTTCAAGTGTTAAACCGATGTCTATAATGGGGTTTTGACTGTTTGGGGTATTATCCCTGAATGTAGGAGCGTATAAAAGAATTTTTTTATCGGGGGGAATATTCAGATACGTTTTTATCAGATTGATTTCTTTTTCATTATTAACCAACAATTTATCATTTCTCGGCATACCGATTTTTAATATTTCACCGTTATATTTGAAGGCGTTTCTGTAAACGCTTTCGCCGTAATCTGAAGCGGCAACGCATATATCGGTTATTTTATTGTCCGTAATTTTAACGGCGCGCTTTACTCCCCAGTCATCTAAACATTCGTATAAGCACCGTTTAAAGCCTCTGTCGCCATGCCAGGTTTGTACTATAAACTGGCCTTTTCTTTTATAAGTACCTGAATTAACAGGGTTTGTTGTTATGATTGCGGAAGATGTTGAAAATTCCTTTAAATATTCAAATTTTGTACCGACTTTTTTGACATAATCGGGGATTAGAAAATTGTCCGTGTTTTTGTCGGTAAATGACCAAACTATTTTGTAGTCGGGGTAAAGCTCGTGGAGTTTTTCTGAAATTGACCTAGGATCTCCGGAATATTCTTTTCCTCCGAAGCTTGAAAACAGCACCTTTTTTTCAATCGGATGAAAAAGTGCCCAAAAATGAAGAAACATAAAGTTCCTCATACTGACAAGTTTTAATTTTATATTTTCCGCTTTTTTACTCATTTGTTTTATTCCTTGATAACGCGCGTTTAATAATTTGTATTAAAGAACTTAATTCTTTTCTGTAAAAGATTGCCGACGATATAACGGTAATAACAAAGGCAATAGCTAACACAATGAACGCTTTTAAAAACCAGCCAATCCAACCGGGTACCTGATTGTGGGAAATAACTGGAAATGAAACGGTCATAATTAAAGCCAAATTTAACAGCGTCCATATTACCTTTAAAATTATCTCTTTATATCCTCTATATAAAATCCTTTTAGATACAAACCAAATATACTGTATTGTTCTGATAAGATTAGCTAACAACGTGCCGATGATTATTCCGTTTATACCTAAGATATTAACTAAAATTACGGATGAGACAATATTTACAACAGCTTCAAAAATTGCGCCGTTTTTTGTTTCTTTATAGTGACCGGTTGCCTGGACTAAGGTTAAATAAGGGTCTCTAATGCAATAAACCGCTTCAGTGACTGTTATTAAAACGGCAAGATCTGTTCTGACATAAACTATATCTGTAACACCCTTGGAGAACAGTTCAACAAATGGTAAAATAAGCAGTCCCACACAGGAAAAAACAATTGAAATAAATGAAAAGACGACAAATTCATATATGCGAAAATTTTTGCTGATATTGTCAATTTCTTTTTTAACCCACATATTTCCAAACGCCGCTTCGAGTCCTACGGTTAAGGACTGTAAAACAGCCCGTATTTTTCCTACAGCATAATTATATACAGTATAAACGGATACGAGCTTGGCATCAGTAAATATCGTGAGGATAATCAAATCGGTGTTATTGTGAACTATATTTGCTATTGAGTGAAAAGCAACTGCTTTTCTTTGTTTAAGTGCAGAGTTATCAGCTTCACAATTTTTAATAAGCGAATATTTTTTATTAACATAAAAATTTAAAAATAGTGGAGAGAGTGCGAAAACAAACACACTAAAAAGCTTAACAATAAAGATATTTTGATTTGAAAAAATAAGTGTTGCTACAACAACTGTATTTAAAACAGTTACAATTATCTGCAGAATGGAAGAAATATATTCGCTTTGGTCAGCTGTGAGAAGTGTTTTATATGTAACCCCGAAAAAATACTCGGCAAATGTTCCTATAGCAACTATTCCTATTAACGCAGATGCCTCAATATGGGGAAGGCTATTGTGAGATATTAAAGGGTATACTGTCATTAAAATAATTGCATAAAGCACAATAGAAAGTCCGACCTTATACATATATTTTTGAGTTGCCTTTACTATCCTGCTTGTGCCCAAAGTATCGTTATCAGCCAACGTCTTGTATAACGCTACTCTAACAGCGCCCCCAATTCCCAATGTCAGAATTGAAATCATACTCATAAACTGAGTGGCAGAGGCAATTATACCATTGTATGTAGAACCGAAAGTAACTAAAATTAAACGCGGAGTAATAAATCCGCATATTGTTGCGACAACCTGATATATGAGTGAAGTGGAGGTATTTAATATTGCTTTTTTGCTTCTCATTCTTTAAAAATTCTTTCTTACGCCTCAGCGGTATTTTATTAAATGCTTAATTTAGAAATTAAACGCATTATTTATCTGCAATCATTTTTAAGTGTTAAGCATTTGCGGATTTTTATTAATACTCTTTACTTCAAAAGAAAAAAACTGAATTATTAAAAATGCGATGAAAAATTGGTATGATTCCAGATGAGTTGCCCACGCAATTCTTGCGTAATCAAGAATTATCATTGAAATAAGCCAAAAGAAAGTTATTTTGACCAGCGGGTGACTGTTCCTGTATTTAAATCCTTTTATCAAAATAAAAAATGTCGGCACATACCAGACAATCAACCCTAAAATTCCGAGATCAGCCATAAGCTCCGAAAAGTTACAGTGACTATATGTTGCTTCTAAATAATATCCTTTATATATAGGGTTATCACGTACATAGCATTTAAATCCGTCAAGACCCCATCCTAATATAGGTCTGTCCTTAAACATTTCAAAAGCTATTTCCTTAAAATATTCGCGTCCCAGTGTGCTGGCGTCTTCAATACTTTTACCGGAAAGGGTTGTAAATAATCCTTCAAATCTAATCCAGATGTTTTCATATAAAATGGGAATATTTCGCAAAAGTAAAATTATTATTGCTCCGGCAAAAACAAATACAAATGTTTTTGTCATCATTCTGAATATATCTTTATCAATAATAACTATAAGAACAAATAAAATCAACAACTGGATTAACGAGCCGCGCGATCCCGTCAGAAATGTAAGAACAACAAAAAATCCCGCCATATAATTTCCGTATTTGAAATCTGTATACCGTTTCAGATATACACATACTACTGACATACCTGCACAAACAGCGCCTATGCCGTTACGATGCTGACCGATCACCTGACCAAAGCCTTCTTCTCCTGCTTGAAAATACTGAGAGGGAGAAGTAGTTATCAAAGCGGCAATGCACATAACCATAGACGCATACGCAAAGGACTGAATGAGTGAAATTGCCTTTTCGGTTGAATCTGCATATAAAAACATTGCCAGACCGATACCAAAGCATCTGAATACACCTAACATAGTTTTGGAACCGCTTACATAACTGTATGCCCAAAGCTTAGTGGATAAGTAAAGAAGCAGTGTAAGCATACCGAACCATAAAATTAATAAGATTATATTTTTTATATCATTTAATTTTAACGTAATTCTGTAATTATTTATTTTCCTTATGACTACATATGCTATTATAAAAAGCTGTATTCCAAGCTGAATCCATGTAAATCCATAAAGGCAGAACATTACAGCAAAGTAAATAAAAAACGCTAAATCAGGCTTTACGTTTTTATATTTATTAAGCGGTATTTTAGTTATACTGTTTTGAGCCATTTTCAACTCCTATAATTAAAAAATAATTAATCTATTGGCAGTTTAATCCATTCACCCATTTTATAGTCCCACTCTGAGGGCGTAATTGGAGCAAAGCCGCTGCAATGATAGAATGTTAATTCTCCGACATATATATGATTGTCAACAGAATAGAAGTCAACTCTTAAATGCGCGATCCCTTCAGACAGAATTTTGGCAAACTCTTTCATTTTTTCAAAATTAATTGGCTTTTCGGGGAGAATTTCAGAGTTCGGATCACGCATTTTTATCGGAAGAGAGTTAAAGTCCATATCAAAAAAATCAGTCGTAGGATTATCGGAGTGGTCTTTGGAAATATAGAAAATTTCAGGCACGCCGTTAAAACAGAAAAATTTATAATCGGTAAGACATTCACTTGATTCGGTTATAGTATTATCCGATTGATTTGTTTTTTCCTCAAGATACTCCTCAGCAATAATTCTCGGTTTTACATTTTTATACGGCCATTCCCTACATGAATAAAAATAGTTTTTTTTAAGATGCCGGTTTAGTTTTTTTTGAGCTTCTTTTATATTAAACTCTGTCTTATCTTTGCATATAACAAGTCCACCTGAATCGTGCGTGCATTTAAGTACAAACTGGTTTGGAAGACTGTCAAAATCTATATCCTCAAACTTGTCCCAGACACCGAGAGTCGGTATAATATATTCTGCGCCTATAATAGACGCTACGTAATCCTTGACAGCGTATTTATCCACCATTGCAATATATTCGGGCCTGCGGTCGTAAAGCTTAAGCCATTGAAGTTTTTCGTTAAAAGATTGAGGATTTTTAAGGTTGAGATTTTTACCTAATTTACATTTATAGCAAAGCTTTAAATAAAGCTTATCAGGCATCCAGTCGAAAAAATTTCTTCTTGCAAAAAACATAAATGTATCCTTAAATAAATTCATATTATTCCTGCCAATCATTTTAATCTCTGTAAAATAAATCTCTTGTGTAAACCTTGTCAGTGACATCTTCAATTTCACTGCTGAAACGGTTTGCGACTATAACATCGGATATTTTTTTAAACTCGTTCAAATCTTTTATAACACGGCTGTTAAAAAAGAGTTCATCCTTAAGTGATGGCTCGTAAACAACGACCTCAATACCCTTAGCCTTAACTCTTTTCATAACGCCCTGGATAGAGGACTGACGGAAATTATCGGAATTTGCCTTCATCGTAAGGCGGTAAATACCGACAACTTTCGGATTTTTTTCGATTATCCTGTCCGCTATATAGTCTTTTCGGGTTGAATTTGAATCAACAATAGCGCCGATAAGATTGCTCGGAACATCGGCAAAGTTTGCTCTGAGCTGTTTTGTATCTTTCGGAAGACAGTATCCTCCGTATCCAAAGCTCGGGTTGTTATAGTGGTCACCGATTCGAGGGTCAAGACACACGCCTTCAATAATGTGTTTTGTATCAAGACCTCTTATCTCTGCGTAGGTGTCAAGCTCATTAAAGTAAGCAACCCTTAGAGCAAGATAAGTGTTTGCAAAAAGTTTAACAGCCTCGGCTTCGGTTGGATTTGTGAACAAAACAGGTATGTCTGGTTTTATTGCGCTATCCTTAAGAAGCTTCGCGAAGGTGTGAGCGTATTCTGTTATATCTTCAGATGCTCCGACAATGATTCTTGACGGATAAAGGTTGTCATATAAAGCATGTCCCTCGCGTAAAAATTCCGGGGAAAACATTATTTTTGCACTGCTGTATTTTTCTTTAATGCTTTCGGTATAGCCAACAGGAACAGTTGATTTTATGACAATAACGGCATAGGGGTTTACTTTCATAACAAGCTCTATAACAGATTCAACCGATGAAGTGTCAAAGAAATTCAACTTAGGGTCATAATTTGTGGGTGTTGAAATTATTACAAATTCAGCGTCCTTATATGCTTTTTCGGCATCGGTTGTTGCGATAAGGCTTAGTTTTTTGTTTTTAAGATAATCGTTAATTTCATCGTCAACAATAGGGGATACGCCTCTGTTTATCATATCGACTTTATCTTTGATAATATCAACTGCTGTAACCATATTGCTCTGTGCCAGAAGGACTGAAATTGATAGTCCCACATATCCTGTTCCCGCAACTGCAATTTTCATTTTACAAAGCCCCCCGGAATGTAAAAGGACTTGTACCATTTTGCAAATTCGTCGAGTCCCTTTTCAATAGGTGTGTTAGGTTTAAAATCAAAGTCCCTTATAAGATCGGATACGTCAGCATATGTCTGATAGACGTCCCCCGGCTGCATAGGTAAAAATTCCTTTTTGGCCGGCTGTGTAATAACGCCCTCGCTTATAAGAGCCTTTTCGAGCGTTTCAATATATGTCATAAGGTCCTCAGGCTCATTGTTGCCTATGTTGTAAATTTTGGCAGGATCTTCGCCCTGAGGGGGATTACACAGCATATTTTCAATGCCCTGAATAATATCGTCAATATATGTGAAATCTCTTTTCATATCGCCGTTGTTGAATATCTGAATAGTTTCACCCTTAATCATTTTGTCGGTGAATGAGAAATAAGCCATATCAGGTCTGCCGAACGGACCGTAAACCGTAAAAAAGCGCAGACCTGTCGTTGGTATATTGTAAAGATGAGAATATGTAAACGCCATAAGCTCGTTTGATTTTTTTGTTGCTGCATAAAGGCTGATAGGATGCGATACATCATCGGTTACTGAGAAAGGAGTCTTCTCCTGCATGCCGTAAACCGAGGAGGAGGAGGCGTAGAGAAGGTGTTCAACGGGATTATGCCTGCAAGCCTCAAGTATGTTGAAAAAACCGACAATATTAGAGTCAATATAAGCGTCCGGATTTGTTATAGAATAACGTACGCCTGCCTGCGCCGCAAGGTTTACAACAATATCGGGGTTATGCTCTTTGAAAGTATCAGTCACAAGAGCTTTGTCCGAAATGCTGCCTTTGATAAAAGTGAATTTGTCAAATTTGCTGAGAATATTAAGACGCGCCTCCTTGAGTCTGACGTCATAATAATCGTTCATATTGTCAATGCCGACAACCTCCGCTCCCTGCTCCAATAGTTTTTTGGACAGGAAAAAGCCGATAAAGCCGGATGAGCCGGTTATTAAATATTTTTTTTCAGAGTCCGTTTTTTTGAACTTATACATTTTCATACCTCTGTTTATTCAAGTATACTGTCAAATACACTTTTCCATTTTTTGCAGATGTTGTCTGATGAAAGCTCATTGCGAACAGATAATGCTTTCATACCCATTGCTTTTGCTTTATCGGGGTTTTCCGCAACATAGCACATAGCTTTTGCCATTTCGTCAACATCGCCCACGGGGGTAAGTATGCCGTTTTCATAGCTTTTTATATATGTTCTTGCTCCGCCGGGCGGATGGTCAGTGCAAATAACAGGAAGTCCAAGCGCAAGCGCCTCAAGCATTGCGTTTGAAAGTCCCTCAAAATCAGACGACATAACGTACATCCCCGCGTCAACAATTCTTTCGTGAACATTTTTACAAAATCCGCAAAGTTCTATATTGTCATTTAAACCCAGTTTTTTTATGTAATTCTCAATAGTTTTTCTTAAAATGCCGTCTCCGTATATTTCAAGCCTGAAGTCAGAGTGCTTTGTAAAAAACACAGCGAAAGCGTCAAGCAGAAGTTCGTAATTTTTCTGAGGATTGAATCTGCCGACCGAAACGATTGTTTTCTTTCTTTCAAGTGTGTAAGGCTCGGGCAGTCCGTCCTTCAGCGGATTTGCAATAACGACGCTTTTGCTTTTAATTCGGTCGGAAAAGAAATCCATGGCTCCCTTAGTCTGAAAAATTATTTTTTTGCAGTAATGGCTTTTATAAAGAATATTTCTTACTATATTTCCTACCTTGGTTAATTTAGCGGTAAATGAATGGGCAGGGTCGTTTCGTTCCGATACCAAAACCCGCGCCTTTGTACCGATAGCCGCAAGAAGAGTAAAGAGATTCTGGTGAGTGAAAAAGGAAACAAAAAGAGCGTAAGGGTCTTTTTTCATAAAGTGTCTTATAAATTTAATTTGGGCTGTCATATCTTTTGGGTGAATATCAGCCCTTTTATAGAGTTTTATTTTACCATTGATTTCATAGGCGGTTTCTTTATCCTGCAAAAGAAGAAAATTTATTTCATACTCATGTTCAACAAGATAGTTTGATAGCACGCTCATAACTCTTTCGGCTCCTCCGCCGGTAAGAGCGTTAGTAATAAAATAAACTTTTTTTTTCATTTAATATTCTCGCTTTTAATTTTTATTGTTTTCTTTTAGTAGATTTTCATATATTTTGTCATAAAATTGAATTTTGCTTTTCCAAGAATATTTTTCAGATTCGGTTTTTGCGTTTTTACCTTTGCGGTAAACCTCGTTTGGATTGTTTATACAATGATAAATTATATTGCTTAGATTTTCAACCATTTCACTTTTTGTATTACCGCTATATAAATATCCGCATTTATTATTTATTACTTTTGCAGATGCGAATTTATTTATGGCAATTACAGGAGTTGCCTTTGACATACTTTCAAACATAACATTACCTGAGGTTTCTCTTAAACTCGGCATAATCAATATATCTGCCTGAATATATTTTTTTTCCATTTCGGTATATGGAATTCTTCCTAAAAGTGTAATATGATTACTGAGCTTTTTCGATTTGCTGATTCTGTTTTTAATATCACTATAGTCGGGACCGTTTCCGACAATTTCCAATCTATATGATAAATTCTCAGGTAGTTTTTCGAGGGCGTCAAGCAGAAATTGATGCCCTTTTCTGTAAACCAGTCTTCCGGCAACTAAAATATGGAATATTTTATCGGCATTGTATTCTTTTTGGTAATTATTATTTAGATCTTTTTCACTTATTCCCGTTTCTATGAAGACATTATTTTCGCAATGATTGTTTAATTCTTTTTTAGTTTCTTCATTTGCAAATAAAACATAATCGCATTTATCAAGCTTTTTTGATAAAAGAAGTTTGGTTTTATAAAATTTATTAGCGGTTTTTCTTAAAAGTTCTTTTTCAATATTTCCCTTTTGGTAATATCTTAGAGCTTTTGGTATGTATTCTCCTCCGCCCAAAGGTCCTGCAACAAATTTTATGTCAGGCACCTTGTAGTAATCCCCAATGGCCCTGAATTCAATCGGTGTTATCTGATGTATTATATCAATATGATTCTTTATACATATATCTTTTGCGGCTTTGACAGCGCGTTTATTTAATAAATTTAATTTAAAGGTCATTAGAGGACCGACAAATATTTTTTTTAAGTAATTAGGTATATCTACATAATAAAATTTAAGATTTTCTATTTTATTGTTTTTAAAATATTCATCAATATATTTTTTTTGCTCCGCCCGTGTAATTACACATACTTTCTCGTGGTTTTTTGCACTTTCAAATGGTATTTTCCATCCTATTTTGTCCTCGCTTCCATTATATGGATTACAGGATAAAGAAATATATAATATGTTCATTATAATATAAGCTCCTTACCTGAAATAAATTTCTCATTTAAATCACTTAATATATACCGAAATCAACCTTTTTTATTTCATGATTAATTCTATCACTCTCAGGAGGCATTGTCATATAATCGCCGTATTTGACGGATAAGTACTTTTCATATTCGCAAAATCCAAGATATTTTCTGTCCTCAAAGTCAAAATATCTTGTTTTATCAAAGTATAACTCTTTACTGCAGTCATTTAAAAATGTTTCGGGAAAATCAATATTGCCTAAATAACATTCTTTATATTCAAGTTCGTTATACTTTTTAAGAAGATTAATATATTTTTCTTTTTCTTTATCATATGAAACTAATGAAAATAAAACCTTGCTGATATTATATTTTATTCTTTGCGAAAAGCTTTCATCGCGTATACACTTGCCGTATCCCTTTTTCATCCACAGAATTCGTTTAATAAACATTGCCTTTTTACAGAGCATTACACGTTCATTTCTATCAAGGGGAATTTTATCAAAAGGAAATACATCAACAAAAATCTCACTGAACTTTGGATTGTCACGCGTAAATGCCTCGTCGATATGGGTTCCCTTTAAAGTGATTTTTGTATATCCAAACGGAAAATCCTTGTCGGTATTCCAGTTAAGGACTCTGAAGTTGTCAGACAGCTCGTATTCGCATAAATTTAAAAATCTTTCATATTCCTCTCTGATCATACTGATATCCATATCATCATCCCACGGAATAAAGCCCTTGTGCCTGACTGCTCCAAGCATTGTTCCGCCGTCAATACTGTAATTTATGCCGTGCTTTTTACATATTCTATGTATTTCGTCCGCTATAATAAGACAGCATTTTTGATAATGTTTTATATCAATAGAAAGCTCAGCCATATATAACCTCAATTTTAATTTTAGATTTAATAAATTTTAGTGTCAGATAAAAAAATAAGTTCTTTATTTAACCTTATTTACAAGCTTAACATTATACAATATTTCCGTTATTTTTTCTATTTTTAACTTGTTTACCAGCTTAACAAATATCAGCGGTAATACTATACTGCATATTGAGCACACAATCATAATCAAAATGTAACATAACAAATTTGCAGGTAAAATTTTAACAAGCACCATTCCTATTACAGCGCAGCAGAACGGCTGGTGAAGCAAATATATGTTAAAAGAATTTTTACCCAAATAAATTAAAAATTTATTATCGGCTGTTTTTTTGCTCAAATTTACAATTAACAGTATCATCAGCGTATTTCCGATTAAAAACTGCAAAGCGTTTAATATAAAAGTTACCTGTTCATTGAATGTAATTACATTTATAACCGATAAAGTTTGAACGATTGTCATTATTAATCCGATTGAAAAAAGTAATTTAACTGAAACTTTATTGTTGTATTTTTCCTGTAATGCACCGCCTTTTATGCTGTATATGACACCTAAAGAAAAATAAAATAAATTCTTTGCAACATAGTTTAACAGCGCTGAATCTGATTTTACAAAGAAGTGTATTATTATTGTAACTAATATAATAGGGATTAAACAAACAATACTTTCTGATTCTTTTCTCAATACGTACTTTTCGTATATAAACATTATTATTTCAATAATAAACAGAACCCAAATATACCAGGTATGAAATGCGTACGGGTTATTTATATTTAATGTTTCAAGCATATATTCCTTTATCGGAACAATGCCCATAGATGCATTCTCAAATAACGAATGAAGAAATGGTATTAAATCTGCTATGTAAAATATGGCGTATATAGTTAAGGAATAACAAATCAGAGGTATAAATAACTGTTTTGTCTTTTTAATGATAAACCCGTCAGATTTTTTAAAGGAATGGAATGTTACTCCTGCCAAAAAGAAAAATAACGGCATATGAAATGAATATATGAATGAAAACATAAAGCGAATAGCGGGATAACTGTCGACCATTATGTCCCTCGGGGAATGTCCCAAAATAACTAATAATATACCGATTCCCTTTGCAATATCAATCCAGTTTATTCTTGTTTTAGTCATTGATAATCACCATGCGTGAATTAATTTTTTATTTGGGACGCAATGTCCGCTTCAACAATTTCCTCTCCGGTTTTATCTTTTAACTGTTCTCTCGAAATTTCCGAAAGTCCATCGTTCGCGTCAGCGTTCATATCACAAGTGGAGAGCTTGTCAAGCTCCTCTTTAGATACTTTACCGTCACGCAGGTCTCGGCAAATTTTATTTTCAAACATCGAATATTTCTGATTTTTAAAATATCTGAGAAACTTATGTTTGATAACCCATATAGCAGGTTTTTGAATATATTTGTGCATAGCGGGGGAAACAGAGCCTATCATCCAGCATTGTCTGTCGCAGCTGCGAACCTTTTCACGTACTTTTTCTGCTTGAGGGCTGTTCCAAAGGGTATCCCAGTCAGTTTCATTGAGATTGCCCATAACCTCCTTTTCCTTTGTACCGTTGCAAGGCATAACATCGCCGTACGGGTCAATGAAAAAGGTATCAAATGCCATATCGCAGGGGAGCAGTCTTTTTTGCCCGTATATATAGTTGATAAGTCCGTGATTGAAATATGCTCTGAACCATTTTTTAGGGGAATTTGATTTTAACAGCTCATTAATAAGCCTTTCAAATTCCTTAGCGACCACAGGTCTGTCTTTGATAATATTTTTGGCCTCTACAAAATAAAAGGAGTTATGAAGCGACGCTGTTGCAAATTCCATGTTCAGTTCATCGCTCAGCTTATAAAGGTCAACCAAATCCTTAGCGTTTGCATCTTGTACAGTCATACCGAAACCAACGTCAGGATGATTCATTTCAACAAGTTTTTTGAGCGTTGTATAGCCCTTATTAAAACCGTCGTCAAGTCCACGTATTGAATTGTTTGTTTCCTCAAGTCCTTCAATGGAAATTCTTATGCCGACATTCGGAAACTCGTTGCAAAGGTCAATGATTCTGTCGGTAAAAAAACCGTTTGTAGAAATAACAATTCTGTCGCTTTTTTTGTAAAGCTCTCTTACAATATCTTTTAAATCTTCACGGATAAAAGGCTCACCGCCGGTGATGTTTGTGAAATACATCGGCGGTAATTTTTTTATCGTTTCAACTGTTATTTCCTCTTCGGGTTTTGATGGTTTTTTGTATCTGTTACACATATTACAACGCGCATTACAGCGGTATGTAACAATAACTGTTCCGTTTAATTTTTTCATTATACTCTCCGATTTTATCTGTTACCGATTATTTTTGCGGGTATTCCGCCGACAATCGAATATTCAGCAACATCTTTGTTTACGACTGCGCCTGCTGCAACAACAGAGCCTTTTCCTATTTTAACGCCGTCAAGAATAATTGCGTCAGCTCCAATCCAGCAGTCCTCGCCGATTTCAATTCCTTGTCTTTCAGCCCCCTGAAGATATATAGGAGCAGACCTGTCGGTATAAATATGGTTCTCCGAAAACAGTTTGACTCCCGGTCCGAAAATTGTTGAACTGCCAATTTTAACCGTACCTCTTACAGATATAAAAGCATTTGCGGCAATGCCCACATTATCGCCGATTTCAAGACCTTCGCCAAGCTCGCGGATAACCCCCGTACATTCAATTATGCTGTTTCTTCCGAGTGAAAAATTATTACCTATATGTACTGAATTTTTACAAAGAGCGTTAATAAAGCAACCGTCTTCTATAGTAAGACCACTTCCGCAGAGAAGGTGTTTTTTTGAACGTATTTTTACTCTGCTTCCTATAAATGTCATTTTTCCCGATTTTTTAAAACCAAGGCGTCGGAAAAAACCTCTTACAAGCATTATCATACGAATAAAGAGAATGCTAAATAAATCAGACGATTTAATACTGTCATCTACAGTGTATTCTCTATGTTTTATTTTACTTATCAGTTTTGATATAAGCTTAACCATTTTTATCCTCTGTTATTTATCAGATTTTGATAAATTGAAATTAGTTTGTTTGAATAATTTTGAATTGTATTAGTAGATAACTTAATGCAGCTTTCACTCATTTTGTCAAGTGCATCAGGATTATTATACAGATTAAGTATTTTATTTTTTAGGTCGTTCTTGTCGCCCGCTGTAAAAATTTCTCCTGTTATGCCGGGAATAATAAGTTCGGGAGCGCCGCCCAAATCCGAACATATAACGGGGGTGCCGATTGATATAGATTCAATAATTGACATAGGGCAGTTTTCATTCCATTCCGACGGACAAACAGAAAACAAAGCGTTTCTAATTATCTCTCTAAGTTCATCACCCGATTTAAAACCGACTGTGTCAATGTTTTTTATATTTTTACAAACGTCTGCCAGAGGACCTGTTCCCGCAAAAACAAACTGAATTTCCGGCAACTGACTGCAGACTTCAATCAAGGTTTTTATTCCTTTTTCAACGCTCAGTCTGCCGAAATAAAGGACGTACTTTTTACTTTTGTCTTTTGGCGGCAGCGTTTTGTGATTATCGCAATAGTTATGTAAAATCTCAATTTTATCTTTTTTTACGCCTGCTTTTGTAATTGTATCAGCCATAAACCGACTCGGACAAATATAACAGTCAACAAGATTGTATGTGCTTTTTTTATGATAGTAATATGATTCAGCAGAGGCTATTACGCTTTTCAAAGCGGAGCCGTGAACACATTTGTTTTTTACGCAGTTAATGTAATGCCCGTTAGAGCATTGTGAACATATTTTTTCTGTACGCTCATTATACATCCTGTGATTAGGGCACGCTATTTGAACGTCATGCACTGTTTGAACAATAGGTATGTTCCGCTCTTTAACAGCATAAATAATCGACGGAGTAAGCTGAAAATTGATATTATTTAGGTGGACAATGTCGGGCTTGAAATTGTCAAGAACCTTGGCTGCTTTTTCTTTTGCCTCATTAGAATAGATTGTTTTAAGCGAATATTTTATTTTAGAAATAGTACTTGAATTGCTGAAGTCAATATTGTCGGTATAACAGTCAATAGAATTTGATACTGTTCTGTTATCACTGTCCATACCGAAATATTCAACCTGATGACCTATGGATTTTAAATAATCTCCAAGACCAAGCATATAAGTTTCAGAACCGCCTTTAGGATAAAGAAACTTATTTACCATTAAAATTTTCATTTATTTCCCTTCATAAAGAGCAAGAGTTTTATCTGTAACGTCCTTCCAACTGTATTTACTGCAAATATAATCGGAAGAGCCTTTCTTGTATTTATCGACTAATTCATTATTATCCAAAAGCATTTTCAGCTTTTCACGCAAATCCTTGGTATTTCCGTTTTTAAATGAAACCGCATTGTCACCGCAGACCTCAGTACATTCGGGTATGTCGGAGATCAGGCAGCAACAGCCGTAGCTCATTGCCTCAAGCAGACTTATGGGCATACCCTCCAAATCGCTTGGCAGGCAGTAGATATACGCATTTGAATAAAGCTCCTCAAGAGTTTCACCCTCAACAAAGTCAGTAAAAATAATTCTGTTATCGTTTTTTGCAAGCTCTTTAAGTTCACGCATATAATCATCTGTGTGGCTTGAACCTCCGGCGATTACCAGCTTTTTGTATGTGTCAATATCTTTATAAGCGTTAATAAGGTAGTGCACGCCTTTTTCGGGAACAATTCTTCCGAGAAAAAGAGTGTAACCGTTATTTTCAATGCCGAATTTTTCTTTAATAAGAGAATCTGTCTTTATCTCGGGCTTTTCAATTCCGTTTGAAATATAAACTGTTTGTCTGCCGTATGTGTCAAGAAAATATTTCTGTACATTTTTTGAAAGAACAATTATTTCATCTGCATATTTTACAGCAACCTTTTCACCGAACTTTAAAAACTTAGCGGCAAAGCCGCCCCATTTTGACCTCTGCCAGTCAAGACCGTGAATTGTAACGATGGTTCTTTTCCCAAAAAGCTTTGGTAAAAAACACATTGACGCAGGACCCTCAGCATGAATATGTACAACATCAAATTTACTCAGACCCGCTCGTATAGCGGCTATAAGACTGTAAACAATCGCGTTTAACCTGCTGCTTTGAAATGTAAAGACAGTTTTAAGTTTAACTCCGTTATATTCTTTCAGTTTTTTGCCGTTTTCAAATTCTTTTCCTGATACATGGTGTCCCTTGCGATTATAAGCCACAACAGTATGACCTCTTTTAACAAGCTCGGTGGAGATTTTATCAACAACAATCTCGATTCCGCCCTCGCGTGAAGGTATTCTTTTGTGTCCTATCATTGCAATTTTCATTTTATCTCCAAATCATATAAGAGTATTATTCAGCGCCCTTATGAGTTAAAACTACGCCGACTGTCTTAAACAGTATTTCTATATCAAGCAAAACCGACCAGTTGTCAATATATTTGCAGTCAAGCTTAACGACCTCTTCAAAATCCTGTATATCGGATCTGCCCGATACCTGCCATAAGCCTGTTATACCGGGGCGCAGGGAAAGTCTTCTTTTGTGATGACTTTCGTACTGCTCAAACTCATCAATGGTAGGGGGGCGCGTGCCGACAAGACTCATATCTCCTTTAAGAACATTCCAAAACTGCGGCAGCTCGTCAATACTTGTCTTACGGATAAATTTGCCAACCTTAGTAATTCTCGGGTCATTATCCATTTTAAACATACAGCCGTTTATTTTGTTCTGTTCCATAAGGGCCTTTTTTCTTTCTTCAGCATCTATATACATTGACCTCAGCTTGTAAATATAAAAAATTCTTCCGTTTTTGCCTACACGAGGCTGCTTGAAAATCAGCGGTCCGGGTGATTCAATTAAAAGAGGAACAGCAGTAATTAAAATTATCGGTATTGAAATTATACTACCGACAAGACCGCCGATAAAATCAATGGCTCTTTTTATAATCATCTGTGTCGGACTGTGAACAGCCGGAGAAAATACAGCCATTGGCACATCCGCTTTAACATTACAGCTGAGATTGTCAAATTTACTTTCTTTAAGGATTTTTTCGAGCGAGAGTATATTTACATTAACAACAATACCCATATCTTCAAGTTCTTCAATATAATCAGGAAGAATGTTAAGATATTCGTCCGAAAGATTAATATAAACCTCATCAAGAGAGGCTGTACGAATCCAGCCCATAAGATTGTCAAGATTTGCCACAACGGGAACATCGTCAATATTGCTGATAATTTCATCTGTATCAATAGAGATGTTTTTGCCATTATTATTTTGTACTTTACAGCTTTTATAAACTCCGTTTTCCAAAACCGTATCAACAAGAGCAACCGCTTTTATGTTTTTTGACCAGTCGCTTTTTAACTTCGGAATGAATTCTCTGCCTATGTCAACTGTTGTAATAATACCTGTTATTGTCGCAAATCTGCTCTTAGGCAGAATATTAATCATTATTTTTTTTATGATAAATCGTCCTGCGCAGGATAAAACGCAGTATCCCGCGAAACCGCTGATAAAAAGGTATCTTGACTGAATGATTTCATTTTTTGTAAGCAGAAGAAGAACCGAAAGAAGCGCGTATGTAAGCGAGCAGTTTCTTATGGTTGAAGAAAATTCCATCGATCTGCTACGCTTAAGAAGATTAATCGGTGAGGAAAAACAAAAGAAAATTATGATGTATGACAGTAAAACGATGATTATATATTCTCTCCAGCTGTTATTGCTATAATCTGAAATCCTGTTAATTACTAATGTAAAAAAAACATAGCCGGCTAAATTGGATAATGCAAGCGCTAACAAATCCACCAAAAATTCAAGCTGCTTTTGCATCCTTTTGCGATTATCCATTAAAAACACCTACTTATTTGTATCTGTTGTGATAATTGTTATTATATCCGTAGTTGTAACTGTATTTGTAGTTATATTTGTATTTTGAGCGGTAGGAACCCCTCTTATAGTATGATGAGTAACGTTTTCCCGACGCGTTAATATCATTCAAAACAAAGCCGACAATCTGCGCGCCGATGTGCTTGAGAGAATTAACCGACGTTTTGACTTCCTGCAAATCAGTAGTCTCAAGCTTAATTATAAGGATATATCCTGTAGCCTTTGTCGCGAAAGCGGTTGAATCGGTAACAAGATTTACGGGAGGGGTATCAATAAGCACGCAGTCATAATGTGCTTTGACAAATTCAAGCAGTTTGTCCATTCGCGCGGAAGAGAGGAGTTCAGCCGGATTCGGAGGAACTTTTCCCGCTGTCAGAATTGAAAGATTTTCAATATCGGTCTTTGAAACAGTAATACTGTCGGTCAAGCCCGCAAGAATTTCGGAAAGGCCGTTTTTAACGGGAATTGAAAACATACGGTGTATGGTGGGGTTTCGCATATCCGCGTCAATAAGAAGTGTCCTTTTGCCCATCTGCGCAAAAGAGATTGCCATGTTTATTGAGTTAATGGATTTTCCGTTATTCGCGGTAGGACTCGATACAACAAAGATCGGGCATTTTTCACCCTGCTGTGTAAAAAGAAGGTTTGTTCTTATTGAGTTATATGCTTCTTTTACAACAAAGGGTGAATCCGCGCAAAGAATTTTCTTTTGGTCATCTCTTGTAAAACCGGATGCTTTTGCTTCTCTCTTCTGTTTTTTTGAGTTTTTTCTATTCATTATTCGCACCCTCCTTGTCGGTTTTTAATGATTCAATGGGCGGCTTAGGCGGTTCAAGCGAGGATTTTGAATCAGCTTTAGTAGTTGACGATACGGGCACAAGCCTTGGAATTGTGCCGAGAATAGGAATATCAAATTCTCGCTGTAAATCTTTTTCATCGGTAATGCTTGTGTCAAACAGTTCTTTTATAAAGAAGAAAACGAATGAAACAGCAAAGCTTAAAATTAATCCTACAAGTATATTTTTCTGCAAATTAGGGGAAGACGGTTCCTGCGGAAGTGTAGCGTAATCAATAACCTCCACGCCGCCGACCTTAAGAATTCTCACAATTTCATCGGGGCACGTGTCGGCAATCGCGTTTGCTATATTCATTGCAAGATCACGGTCCGTACTTGTTACATTAACCTGAAATGCGAGAGTTTCCTCAATTTGTGAGCAGCTCATCATTTTACCTATTTCATCGGGATCCATATTGTTGCCTAATTTGCCGGCAACCTTTTCCCTGAATGTTCTGCTTTCAACAACAACAAGATATGTGTTAACAAGCCTTTGCGAAGCTTCAAGTTCGCTTGATGTGATTGTGCTGTTTGCGCCGACGCGGTTATCACTGCTGCTGTAAACGTGCATTTTAATGCTGGCAGTGTATTTCGGTTCAATAAAGAAATTTGTGATACATCCTGCGAGAACAGCACCGATTAAAGAAATAACAGCTATGAAAATTATTTTTTTCCTGAGCATAGAAAAAATTTTTCTTAAATCTATGTTAATCTCTTTGTTTTCTTCCATGATTCCCTCCGAAACTTTTTGATAAAAATATATAAAAACATTATATCACTCGGCATATATTATGTCAATCTAAATATACTATATTATAATTATTATATAATATATGGAGAAATAAATCTACCGTAAAAATATAGAAATCAATCAAAAAACTGCCTCCTGTTTAAAGAGACAGTCTTTTTAATTACATTTCATAATCGACAGAAATTGAAGCTTCCTGCACACTGTGAATGTACTTTTTAACAACATCACAGTGATAAGAATCATTTTGATAATCTTTAAGAGCCTCTGTGCTTTCAAATGTTGTTTCCAAAATTATATCGTAAGAACGCTGTGAATGAAGAAAATCAACACCTACCTGAATGCTTTTTATCTGCGGAACCTTGCCCTCCATTGACCTGAATATTTCAGCTGCCTTTTCGCAGCTTTCCTTACTTCTGTCCTTAAGCTTAAAACACACAATATGTTTAATCATTTTATTACCTCCCAAGTAATAAAAATGCCGACTTATGTCGGCATTTAATAACTGCTATTTTGCAATATCACTGGCTCTTGATTCTCTTATAATATTAACTTTAATTTGTCCCGGATATTCCATTTCGCTTTCAATCTTTTTAGCGATTTCATGAGCAATATAAGGCATTCTCGTATCGTCAATAACATTAGGTTTAACCATAACTCTGACTTCGCGTCCCGCCTGAATTGCATATGCTCTTTCAACGCCTTCAAAGCTTGTTGATATTTCTTCAAGCTGCTGTAGGCGTTTTATATAGTTTTCAATATTTTCTCTTCTTGCGCCGGGTCTTGCGGCTGAAACCGCGTCCGCCGCCTGAACAAGACAAGCAACAACAGTTTTACACTCAATCTCACCGTGATGCGCGGCAATAGCGTGAACTACGCCCTCATTTTCTTTGTACTTTCTTGCAAATTCAACGCCGAGCGCAATATGAGAGCCTTCCATTTCGTGGTCAAGTGCTTTTCCAATATCGTGAAGAAGACCGGCGCGTCTTGCAAGTTTTTCATCGGCGCCGAGTTCTGCTGCCATAAGTCCCGCGATATAAGATACCTCCAAGCTGTGCGTAAGTACGCTTTGACCGTACGATGTACGGTATTTCAGCTTACCGAGAAGCTTAACAAGCTCAGGGTGAATCTGACCGCAGTTAGCCGAAAGAACTGCTTTTTCACCCTCTTGTTTAATAGTGGCGTTAACCTCTCTGGTGCTTTTTTCAAACAGTTCTTCAATTTTAGTCGGATGAATACGTCCGTCCTGTATGAGTCTTTCAAGCGTAAGCCTTGCAATCTCTCTTCTGATAGGGTCGAAAGAACTGATTGTAATGGCTTCGGGTGTGTCGTCAATAATTAATTCAACACCGGTAATTGTTTCGATAGAGCGGATATTTCTACCCTCTCTGCCGATAATTCTGCCTTTCATTTCATCATTTGGCAGGGCTACAACGGAAACAGTCGTTTCTGCTGTGTGGTCTGCCGCGCAGCGCTGGATAGCAGTGCCGATAATCTCTCTCGCCAAAATATCGCTTTGGTCACGAACCATCTGCTCGTATTCAAGAATACGCTTGCTTTTTTCAGTATCAAGTTCTTCACCGAGAGTCGCAAGGAGCTGCTCCTTAGCTTCCTCCTGTGTGAGTCCCGATATGCGCTCAAGCATATCAAACTGACTTTTCTTAATGCCGTCAATTTCGAGTAGCTTTTCATCAAGCTGCTTTTGCTTTTCACTTAAAGCGTCAGTCTTTTTTTCAAGAGAATCCGCACGTTTGTCAAGATATTCTTCTCTTTGATTCAAACGTGTTTCCTGCCTCTGAACCTCACTTCTTCTCTCGCGGATTTCCTTATCGGCATCCGAGCGGAGCTTGTGAATTTCATCCTTAGCTTCAACAAGACGGGCTTTCTTTGTAGCCTCCGCCTCGGATAAAGCATTGTTAATTATTTTTGTTGCCTCTTGTGTTGCAGAGCCGATTTCCTTTTCGCTTGTTCTTCTGCGGTGTTCACCGCCTATAACAAAACCGATTATACCAAAAATAACAGCGCATACCGCGCCGACAATAATAGGGATAATTATACTACTCATACGTTAACAGCACCTCCTTCTGTTTATAATTCTCGAAATTTACCATTCAGAAAAGGTACAGTTTAAATGCAATTTTTATCAAAGTTTGACATATTTGCAGATAAGAAAGCATATCTATATGTAAAACTTATATAATAATATACACCTATATCTTGTATCTGTCAAGCGTTTTGAGCCAAAACCTTAAAATGCACAAAATTAAAATCTAAAATTATTGACAATTATATTTGAGCGTGATAGAATACTTTAAAAGAAAATCGTTGACAAGGATATGATTTGTTTTTGAAACTTAAAGAGAGTGTGTGGGCGGTGAAAACACACAGCGTAAAAAACAAATTACCACCTTTGAGTGCCTTTAATACAGGCCGGTCTGCTTCCGTTATAAAGCGTATGAGCGGCGATTCTTCGCAATTCAGGTGGAACCGTGGATTTTTTTTATTCACCCTGACTTTTCAGGGTGATTTTTATTTTTTTACGGAGGGAATAAGAATGGTTAAAATTACTTTAAAAGACGGCTCGGTTAAAGAGTATGACGCGTCTGTGTCTGCCGCCGATGTTACAAAGGAAATTTCAATGGGGCTTTACAGGAACGCGTGCTCCTGTAAAATCAACGGAGAGGTTAAGGATTTAAGGACTGTTATTGATAGCGACTGTACCTTTGAGGTGCTGACATTCGATGACGAGGACGGCAGAAAGACCTTTAATCATACCGCATCGCATATTATGGCGCAGGCTGTCAAGAGACTTTACCCCGATGTAAAGCTCACTATCGGACCTGCCATTGACAACGGTTTTTATTATGACTTTGACGCTCCCGAGGCATTTACTCCGGAAAATCTTGACGCAATAGAAAAAGAGATGAAAAATATTGTCAAGGAGGGCTTGGAGATTGAAAAGTTTGAGCTTCCTCCCGACGAGGCAGTCAGGCTTATGGAGGAAAAGGGTGAGCCTTATAAGGTTGAGCTTATTAATGAACACGCTCAAAAAGGCGAGCCTATAAGTTTTTATAAGCAGGGCGAGTTTACCGAGCTTTGCGCGGGTCCGCACCTTATGGATATGAAAGCGGTTAAAGCGTTTAAGCTCACAAACTGCACAGGCGCATACTGGCGCGGAGACGCTAAAAACAAGATGCTCTGCCGTGTTTACGGTACGGCGTTTCCCAAAGCGTCAATGCTTGAAGAGCATCTCCAAATGCTTGAGGAGGCTAAAAAGCGGGATCATAGAAAAATAGGAAAAGAACTTGAACTTTTTACAATTATGGAAGAGGGACCCGGTTTTCCGTTCTTTTTGCCAAAAGGTATGACATTAAAAAACACCCTTGTTGATTATTGGAGAGAGATTCATAAAAATGCAGGCTATCTCGAAATTCAGACTCCGATTATCCTTAACAGAGCATTGTGGGAACGCAGCGGACATTGGGAACATTATAAAGAAAATATGTATACTACGGTTATTGATGATGAGGATTTTGCAATAAAACCTATGAATTGTCCGGGCGGTATGCTTGTTTATAAGACCAAAATGCATTCCTATAAAGATTTACCTCTTCGTATGGGCGAGCTTGGTATTGTCCATAGACACGAGCTTTCCGGTGCTCTTCATGGTCTTATGCGAGTTCGTAACTTTACTCAGGATGATGCTCATATTTTTATGACAAGAGAGCAGATAAAGGATGAAATCAAGGGAGTTGTAAAACTCATTGATTCTGTATACAGCACCTTTGGTTTTAAATATCATATTGAATTATCCACTCAGCCTGAGGATTCAATGGGGGCAAAGGAAGATTGGGATATTGCGACGGATGCCCTTCGGGATGCCATAACTGAGCTTGGATATGACTATGAGGTTAACGAGGGAGACGGGGCATTTTATGGACCTAAGCTTGATTTCCATTTGACAGACTGTCTTGGAAGAACATGGCAGTGCGGAACAATTCAGCTTGATTTTCAATTGCCTGAAAGATTTGAACTTGAATACGTTGGTTCTGACGGAGAAAAACACAGACCTATAATGATTCACAGGGTTGTATTTGGCAGTATTGAGCGCTTTATTGGTATTCTTACCGAGCATTTTGCAGGCGCGTTTCCTGTATGGCTTGCTCCTGTTCAGGTTAAGCTCCTTCCGATTGCCGACAGACATCTTGATTATCTCTATGAGGTTAAAAAGACTCTTGAGGCTAAGGGTATCCGCTGTGAGATTGATGACAGGTCTGAAAAAATCGGATTTAAAATCAGAAGCGCACAGCTTGAAAAGGTACCTTATATGCTTCTCGCGGGCGATAAGGATATTGAAAACGGTACAATTTCAGTCCGCTCAAGAAAGAACGGCGACGAGGGACCTGCAACTGCAAATGAATTTCTCGCAAGAATCATTGAAGAGATTGAAACAAAAGCGCTTTAATTTTAACTTATTAAGGCAAGATGCTCCCTGCTTTTAAAACGGCGCCTTGACACGTTGAATGACAGGGCAAGTTTCTTATTAAATTCCACGCAGTGCGGAGTTATTCCACTACACGTTCATTGCAGAGTTTATCCTCCTGTTTTATATTGAAAACAGGAGGATTTTTTATGAAAAAATTTTTTAAAATAACAGGTGTTGTTTTTATTACATTTCTAATTTTATTTACTGTTATTTCATTTAAGTGGCTGTATTATCATCTGTGGTATTCCGGTGACAGAATTACAATTAATCTTACTACTGAAATTGACAATAAAGCAGTGCATATTGACAAAGAAGTAATGCTTACTGATGATTATGGAAATGCTGTTTATAGTAATGGCATTGTAAAAGTTAAGGAAAATGGTACAAAAACAGTTATTTCAGTACCGGCTCAGTCATATGGTCCTTATCGAATAAAATTTAATGTCAATTCAATTCCTTTTTATTTGGAATTGTACCAGTTTAATTGGTGGGATGTACAGGAAATTCTTTTAGATATTAACATTGATACAGAAAACGAGATGGTTTTTTACAATGTTAAACATATGTATCTTAATGAAGAGGCTTTAAAAGAAACATACTATTACAATGAAAAATTTTTGCTTGATGAATCCTATAACTCAATAGGACTTATGAGATAAGTAACAAAGGGATACCCTTTGTTACTTTTTGTTTGACAAATGACTTGTTGTATTTTAATATGAGAACAATAGAATTTAAGGGAGAATTTTATGAGAATTTTACTAATCGCGGATGTTCATAATAAACCGCACGGCAGTAAAAAATCGCTCAATTCAATTAATAATATTATTAAAAAAAGCAAAAGTGATTTAATTGTTTTTATGGGGGATACTGTTCACGGTCCGTCTACGCCTTATAACTATGAAAAATATTTGAGACAGGTTTTTGATTTAACGGGGGATGTTCCTTTCGCGACGGTCTTCGGCAATCACGACGATGAGTGCTCCACCTCAAAGGAAGATATTTTAAAAATTACGAAATCATATAAAAACTGCCTGACTGTCGGTTGTGATTACGTTATTGAAATGTTTGACGAGACCCTGCTTTTCATTGACAGCGGTTCGTATTATAACGGGGAAGAGAGCTTTTATGATACGGTGAAAAAGGAGCAAATTGATTTTGCGAAATCAAAAATAAAGGGTAAAAAGGCAATTCTTTTTCAGCATATAATTATGCCTGATATTATGGAATGTATTGAAGAATACGGAAAAATGGTAAAAGGAGCAGTACGTGACGGAGAAAGATTTTATAAATTTAAAAATAATATTGAATATACAGGTACGCTCGGTGAACGTCCTTGTCCTCCCGATATAAACACAGGCGAGTTTGAAGAACTCAGGGAATATTTAAAAGCCTGTGTTTTCGGTCATGACCATAAAAATTCATTTGAACTTTATATAAGAGGCGTGAAGTTTATTCAGTGTGCCGGAAGCGGTAATAACTCATACGATAAATTCTGCAAATCATCAGTCAAAATACTTGATACAAAAACACTTGAAACAGAGCGGATTTTTATTTAACTTCGCACAAAAAGTCAGGAAATTTATATTAATCCGTGTTAAAATTTTTAAGAGTTGCGGGTAAAATGTGGTTAATATGACGGATTAATAGGAAAAATTAGGTGGTAAAATGGTAAAATTTAATAAAAAACTTTAAATTTTCTTGCGTTTAAAATTTTTGTGTGTTATGCTTTTTTCATTGATTAATCAATAATAATTTAACGGAGGTGAACACAAATGACAAAATTCAGAGCTTATGATATGACTAATCAAATGGTTGAACCTAAATGGTATGGGTACAACCGTAATATTTTCTGCCGATTTATTGATTGTGTTCACTATCCCAATCAATAAATAAGTGTGTTTACGCACCGCCGGCAGTAATGCCTGCGGTGCTGTTTTTTTATGAATGAGGTGAAATTATGAGGTATATTCAGCTTCACGAGCAGACCAAGGTGCCTGTTGTGAAAAATATAATTTACGCGGTCAAGCTGGTATGGCAAGCGGACAAAAGACTGCTTTTGGGATATATATTAAGCTATGTTTCAAGCGCAATTTTTTCTTTATTTATTCAGAATATTTTATTTTTAAAAGTTCTTTTAACATTGATTGACGGTAATTCGGATTTCAGGGTATATGTAAAATATTTAGCAATATTTTTGCTTGTGTCATTATTTTCAAAAGCGGCTGAATGGTACGGCAGTTATATGAATCATGACGCTACTAAAACGGTGCTTAAAAATATTAATAACAAAATATTTAAAAAAGCTTATCAGCTTGATGTAAGCTGTTATGAGGACCCTGAATTTTATGACAAATACCAAAGGGCTACGCTTGTATTATCCTCAGGATACTATGATCTGATTTGTTATGATATTTCAATTATTGTCGGCGCGGTAGTATCCTTTATCTGCGTCATTACAACTGTTACTGTTATTGACCCTATGTATCTTCTGTTTCTTCTTCCCGTACTATTTGTATTTGCTGTTGAAATCTCAAAAAGCAGGCTCGTATATAAACGCGACCTTGAAATGACGACAAATAACAGAATTAAGGCATACGTACAGCGTACGGTTTTTTTAAAGGATTATTCCAAGGATATGAGAACGTCCAATATATTTGCCGTGCTTATGAAACGCTTTGACGCAGCAATAAAGTCAAATATTGTTATACTTAAAAATTACGGATTAAAGCTGTTTATATACAGTATGGTAAGTTCTGCATTAAGCGAGTTCATACCGATTATAGGTACATACGCTTACGCGGGATACCAGTTTGTATATAAAGACACAATGACTGTTTCGGGATTTTCAGTTGTTCTTTCCTCAATAAATTCCGTAAGAGATACAACGCTTAATATTGTTGAAGGTTTTGACGAGCTTAATCAGATGGCGCTGTATTTTCAAAATCTGCGCGACTTCTTTGACTATGAGCCGAAGGTTGTAAGCGGAACAAAAACAGCTGGGGAGTTTGAAAGCCTTGAATTCAAAAACGTCAGCTTTAAATATCCGTCTGCTCAGAAATACAGCATTAAAAATGTCAGTCTTAAAATAAATAAGGGCGATACAGTTGCCGTTGTAGGCATCAACGGCGCGGGAAAATCAACGCTTGTAAAGCTTCTTTTGCGTTTTTATGACCCCGACGAGGGCGAGATTTTCTATAACGGCATAAACATCAAAGAATATAATTTTGAGTCTTACAGAGAACGCTTTGCGACAGTATTCCAGGATTATAAAAATTTTGCGATTTCCGTTTTTGAAAACGTAATGTGCCGCGAATGTACATACGAGGATAAGGCTTTTGCCAAAAAAGCGTTAATTCAAAGCGGTGTTTGGGAAAAAATCAGTTCCTTTTCAAACGGCGGAGATACTCTTTTAACACGTGAGTTTGATGAAAACGGAGCAGGTCTTTCGGGTGGTGAAAATCAGAAGGTTTCAACCGCAAGGCTTTTTGCGAGAAATTTTGATATTGCGGTTCTTGATGAGCCTTCCTCCGCTCTTGACCCGATTGCCGAGTACCGGATGTATGAAAATCTGATTTCAGCAACCGAGAACAAAACGGTAATCTATATTTCTCACAGGCTCTCAAGCGCCGTTTTGTCGGATAAAATATTCGTACTCGGAGACGGCAGGCTTATTGAGTCTGGAAATCATTCTGACCTGATGGCGCAAAATGGAGAGTACCGCAAAATGTTTGACCTCCAGTCAAAAAGCTATAAGGAGGAGGTGAACTCCGATGAGTAAAAATAAAAATAAAACAGAACATTCAATGCTCTCAAATATATTTTTCTTTATTAGATTGCTGTTTTCAATCTCTCCGCTTCTTGTAATCGGCGAGTGCATATGGGGAATCATACTGACACTGCCGGCAAGACTTATCAGTGTACTCGGTGTTAAATATATAATTGATATTGTCAGCAGCAGGGAAAGAACGGAAAGAGTATTTGCTGTTATCGCGGTAATAGCTGCCGTGCTTGTTTTAAGCAAGCTGATCGCGTGGCTGTTCAGGGAGTTTTACTGGAATGTTGAAAGGGAAAAGGTATATCGGGGACTGAATACAAAACTTTATGAGAAAGCAAAGTCGCTTGATTTATCCTCATACGACGATCCTGATTTTTACAATAATTTTATTCTTACAATAGAATCATCGTCTGACAGTATTCAGAATATGCTCGGACTTGTAAGAAACTATATAGGTAATATTATTTCACTGTTTACCATAGGCTCAATTCTTCTTGCTATTGACCCTTTGTGTCTGTTAATTATTCTTGTGTTTGTGGTGGCATTTACACCTCTCAGCAGAAAAATAGGCAGTCTTCAAATGAACAGAAGAATTGATAATACAAGATTTCACAGACGTTCCGACTACTTTCAGCGTATTTTTTATTTGCAGGATTATGCAAAGGAAGTGCGTATGAACAATATCAAGCCTCTGCTTATTGAACGGTACAATGACGCGGCGGATGATGTTATTAAAAATCAGAAAAAGTACTGGTCAAAAATATCGCTTTTTTACTTTATACAGGAATCCGGTGTGCAGGTTTTAGGTTTTATGTTTATTCTTCCGCTTTATCTCGGATATTGCGTTCTTGTGAAGAAAACCGTTTCGCCGGGCGATTTTGTCGCATCCTTTAACGGCGCTTATTCAATCGCTATGTCATTCAACTTTTTAACCGTGTGGGCTCTTTCGGCATTTTCCGAACGCGGAAAAATGATTGAAAAATACAGGGAATTTTTAAAATGCGAAGGCAAGATTAAAGACGGTAAACAGTCCGCATTAATTTCACAGCCTAAGACAATCGAAATTAAAAATCTTTCCTTTACATATCCGGGAAATAATGAGCCGACGCTTAATAATATTAATTTAACCGTAAAACCGTATGAAAAGATAGCACTGGTAGGCTATAACGGCGCAGGAAAAACCACCCTCACAAATCTTTTACTAAGGCTTTATGATGCCACCGAGGGCGAGATTCTGATTGACGGTGAAGATATAAGAAACTGTACTGTAAAATCGCACCGTAACAGATTTTCAGCCGTGTTTCAGGATTTTCAGATTTTCTCCTGTTCAGTCGCGGAAAATGTTGCGCTTGATGTTGACCCTGATAAAGAAAAGGTTTGTGAAGCGCTTGGACACAGCGGATTTACCAAGGAGCTTAAGGACGGAACGGATACCGAGGTATTGAGGGAATTTAATGACAGCGGTATTATGATGTCCGGAGGTGAGGCACAGAAGGTAGCAATTGCGAGAGCGTTTTACAAAAATTGCCCTTACGTTATTCTTGACGAGCCGTCCGCGAATCTTGACCCTGTTGCCGAATACAATCTTAATCAGGCAATGCTTGAGGCGGCCAAGGACAAGACGGTTATCTTTATTTCTCACAGGCTTTCAACTACAATCAACGCGGATAAAATATATGTTATGGAAAACGGCAGAATAATTGAAAGCGGCTCTCACGCAGAGCTTATGGAAAAGGACTCCGCATATGCCTATATGTTCAATCTTCAGGCTGAAAAATACAGAAAAGGATAAACTGTTTTCTAATTTATAATTTTTATTAAAAGGTATAATTTAACCCTTCCCGAAAAACGGGCAGGGTTAAATTTGTTATTTATTAACTGATTCAATTACACCTTCTGCCAGACCGGCAAGCCCCTGAATTTCAGACGGGATAATAATTTTTGTCGCCTGACCGTCGGCAGCTTTTGCAAATGCCTCAAGCGCTTTGAGTTTGATAACAGCGTCTTTAGCGTCTGCTTCGTTTAAAAGTTTAATTGCGTCGGCTGTTGCTGTCTGTACCTTTAGAATAGCCTCAGCCTCACCTTCAGCCTCACGTACCTTGGCTTCCTTAACGGACTCTGCGTGAAGAATTGCCGATTGCTTTTCCGCCTCTGCCTCAAGGATTTTTGATTCCTTGTGACCTTCGGCAACGAGTATTCTCGACTGTTTTTCACCCTCGGCTCTGAGAATGGATTCACGGCGTTCACGCTCTGCCTTCATCTGCTTTTCCATTGCGTCCTGAATTTCTCTCGGAGGAATGATGTTTTTAAGTTCAACTCTGTTTACCTTAATTCCCCACGGGTCTGTTGCCTCGTCAAGAATTACTCTGATTTTAGCGTTGATTGTGTCACGCGATGTAAGTGTTGAGTCAAGCTCAAGCTCGCCGATAATGTTACGGAGTGTTGTGGCAGAAAGATTTTCGATTGCTGAAATCGGGCTTTCAACACCGTAGGTATAAAGCTTCGGGTCGGTAATCTGATAGAAAACTACCGTGTCAATCTGCATGGTAACATTATCTTTCGTAATAACAGGCTGCGGCTTGAAATCAACGACCTGCTCCTTGAGTGAAACGATTTTCGCGATTCTGTCAATAAACGGAATTTTTACGTGAAGACCTGTGTCCCAGGTTGAATAATAGGTACCGAGTCTTTCAATAACATATGCCTTTGACTGCGGTACAACTCTGATGTTAGTAAGAATCAGAGCAAGGATTGCAATAACAACTATTGCTAGAATGATAATCAGTGCCATAATATTTCTCCTTTGTCTTTATATTTTTGAGAATTATTTGCTTTTGACAATCAGCTTTACGCCATCAATCCTGTCAATGATTATTTCATTGCCTGCGGGAATATTGCTGTTGTCAGCCGACCTTGCAGTCCAAACCTTTCCGTCAACCTTCACCTGACCTGTGGCTTTTATATTATCAATATCCTCAGCCACGATACCGGTCTGACCGATAACCTTGTCTGCATTAGTATACTCTTTTTTGGGATTAATATATTTTTTAACGAGTGGTCTTGTGATAACAAGAGCCAAAATCGTAACGGCAATAAATATGACTATCTGAATTGGGATTGACGCTCCGAATATAGCTGAAATCAGAGAAGCGATTGCTCCGACTACAAACCATATTGAAACAAGCTGCGCGGTAACCGCCTCAGCTGCACCGAATAAGATAATCGCCGCCGCCCAAAAAATGTACATTGTTGTTTGCGTAATTTCAACCATTGAAATCACCTCCGCCCTTTTTTATTTACATTATATAATGCATTCAATACACATTTGATTATCTTGTGTATTGTGTCTATATTATACCATATATTGTGCCAAAATTCAATATATTGCGCATATAAGCGACAGGAATTTACAATCTATTCACAATGAACACAAGGACTTGTATATTGATTTTTCAGATGTTATTCCTGTGGTATACTTATTTTTTGCAAATAAATCCACTGATTGACAAAAAATTATCAAAAGTAAAAACTTTACTGTACTTAATACTTATGAAATTAATTTTTTAAATATCTGGTATTATATTTTCATATTGATTAAGGTTTTAATAGAAAAATGAGCAATCCCACAAAATGAGACTGCTCATTTATTTATTAACATATTCTCGGCAGACCCTCGCCGTAAAGCATATTGACCTGCCTTCTGCCTCCTATTGATGTAATCAGCGTCACGCCGGAGCCTCGCTTTACCTCTCCGATAATCTGCGCGTTTTCTCCGTATTGGCAGGCTCTGATAATTTCAAGCGCGTTGTTCGCCTGCTCCTTTGGCATAACGGCAACTAATTTTCCCTCGTTTCCCATATGAAGAATGTCAAGCCCGAGAATTTTTGCAAACGACCTGACCTCGTTATCAACAGGTATTTTTTCTTCGGACAGTTCAATATTTACATTTGACGCTTTTGAAAGCTCGTTTAAAACAGTGCCGAGTCCTCCGCGTGTAACATCACGCATACAGTGAAGCTCAATTCCGTTTTTAAGCATTTTTCTTACCATTTCGCAGAGGGGAGCGTTATCGGATTTAATATTATTTTCAATATTCATTCTTGCTGAAAGAATGGTGGCGTGGTGGTCGCCCATATTTCCGCTTACTATGACCGAATCGCCCTCACGCAGATTAGTCGATACAATGTCCGTGCTTTCCTTGACAAAGCCGACACCCGTTGTGTTTATGTATATTCCGCCTTTGCCCTCAATCACTTTAGTATCGCCGCAGATAACGGTAACGTCCGCTTCTTCAGCCGTCAGCGCCATTGATTTTGCGATTTTTTCAAGTGTATCGGTATCGGCGCCCTCTTCAATAATGAATGCTGATGTAATATACTTAGGAACGGCGCCCCGCATAAGCAGGTCATTAACCGTGCCGCAGACAGACAATCTGCCGATGTCACCGCCTTTGAAAATTAAGGGGGTTACAACGAAGGAGTCGGTAGTAACGGCTATTCTTGACGCTCCGTCAACAACGGCGCTGTCCTCCATCATATTAAGTATAGGGTTTGAAAAATGCTTTGCAAAAACCGAGTTAATAAGGTCGGAAGTCGATTTTCCGCCGCTGCCGTGAGCAAGTGTTATTTTCATAATTTGGTTGCTCCTATTTTCTGTTGTTAATGAAATAATGAAAGCAGGCGCCCTCGTTTGACACCATACACGCGCCCTGAGGATTTTCGGGTGTGCAGGCGCTTGCGAAAAGAGGACATTCACGCGGCGAAATACAGCCTGTTATAACTTCGCCGCAGCGGCAGCTATTGTTTTTTATGCTGTCATTCATCAGTTCACGGCTGCCCGCGTCATAATAAATATACTCTTTTTTCAGTACCATGCCCGAGTTTTTTATCCGGCCCATTCCTCTCCATGCGGCGTCGCACGGCTCAAAATATTTATTTACAAGCGTCTTTGCTTTTACATTTCCGTTATCTGTTACGGCTGATTTATACAGATTAAGAACCCTGCCTTTATTTTTGAGCTTAACAAGCGCATAGATTGCGGCAAGCAGCTCTTCACCTTTAAATCCGCTGATTACAAACGGGAGATTATATTTTTCCGCAAGCGGTATAAATTCGTTTGCCCCTGTAATTACGCTGACGTGTCCCGGCGCAATAAAGCCGTCAATTTTGTTGTCTGTCTTACAAAGCGCGTCAATAGCGGCAGGCATTGTTTTAAGCGCTGTCAAAAGTCTTACGTTTTTAATATTCTCCTTAATTATTTTGTCAAGAAGAACAGCATAGACAGGGGTTGTGGTTTCAAAACCGACCGCGGCGAAAACAAAGTCGGTTTTACTGTCTCTTTCGGCAAGTCTTATTATGTCTAAAGGGGAGTATACCATCTCAATACGACCGCCCTTTGATTTTGTTTCCTGCAATGAGGAAACAGATCCCGGAACTCTTATCAGATCGCCGAATGTCACAACGCAGGTGTTTTTCTCAAGAGCAAGCCCGCACAGCTTGTCAATGTAGCTTGCTACTGTAACGCAGACGGGACATCCCGGACCGCTTATCAGCTTTATTTTATCGCTAAGCAGAAAGGGGATACCGTTTTCGCTTATTGATGCGGTATGAGTTCCGCACACCTCCATAAATGAAAGTTCTTCGCCGTCGTATTTACTTAAAAATTCAGTAATATCCTTTATATTCATCAGGATAATTCTCCAAGCTTATTAAAAATATCAATCATATTTTTTGCCTCATCTTCAGGAATTACCTGAATGATAAGACCCGCGTGAACAAGCGCATAGTCACCGATTTTTACATCCACAATACCCTTGTTTGCGTTAATTTTGTTGCCATTATAGTCAATAACGGCGGTATTACCGTTTATTTCAATCACCTTTCCGGGTGCAGCTACACACATTGCCGGTCCTCCAAACTTGCTAAATATGCCTGACCAAGGGCAATGCCGCCATCGCCGCAAGGTACCTTTTCATTAATATATACCGAAAAGCCTTTTTCTTCAAGTGTCAAAATTGCAAAAGAGGTTAAAATTCTGTTATTAAACACGCCTCCGCTCAGTACAATCTGATTTACGCATTGTTCTTTTTTGTATTTTTCGGCAAGGGCGCATATCAGATTGCAAAGCATCATATGGAAGCCGAGGGCAAGCTCCTCTTTTTTTACCGTGTTTAAAGCATTTTTGATTTGCTTTAATATTATTACAGGGTCAAGAGAGGGAGTCAGATTATATGCCTTGTCAGCTTTTTTTGCGGCGCTTTCAAGGGCGCAGGCGCATTCACCCTCATATGAATTGTAATGCTTAATGTCAAGCAGAGAGCATACTGCGTCAAAAAGCCGTCCCATACTTGAGGAAAGAACGGTATTAATATTATTTTCAAGCGCTCTGTCAACAAGCTTATTACCGCCGAGGTAACACTCAAGAGCAAGCCTGCCGTTTTTTGAAATCTCATCAGACGCGAGCATTTTTGTATATTTTAAATGCTCAACACGTTTAAAGCTTTTTCCGTTAATGAGAAATACCTCGCTTCCCCAAACAGCGCCGTCGTCACCGTAGCCGGTTGCGTCAAAAGCAAATGCAAGTATTTTCCCTTTCAATTTATGCTCCGCGATTACAGAAGCGGCGTGGGCCTTGTGATGCTGTATCTTAACACTGTTTTTACAGATGTTTGAAGAATAGTAATCAGGGTGGGCGTCCGATACTGTTTTGTTTAGATTAAATCCATGAAGAGAAGCAAAACGCCTGATATTTGATTTATAGCTTTCAAATACATCACATTTTTCAAGGTCGCCGAAATATTGGCTTAGGAAAACATATTTGTCCCTGTGAAAGCCGAATACTGCCTTTAGGTCGCCTCCGAGGCACAGTGTGTCTGCTTTTGCACAATTATCAATCTCAATTGACAGGGGAACATAACCCCTTGCCCTTCGTATAAACTGGGTTCTCCCTGCGACAACGCGCACGATACTGTCATCAATGGGAGTTAATATTTCACGGTTGTGTGAAAGTACATCAACACCAAACTTATTTATCTCGTTATCATTAATTATTATAGGCTCACCGCTGATGTTTGCGCTTGTCATAACAAGGGGTGATATTCTGTCAAGCAGCATAATCTGAATAGGATTACAGGGCAGGAATGCGCCTATATAGTCGCTTTCGCCGCAGACTGATTTATCAAAATCTCTTATTTTTTCAAGCAGTACAATCGGACGGGCAGGGGATTCAAGCAGTTCTTTTTCCTTGATACTGACCTTGCAGTAATTTCTTATTTCATCAATAGAGGAAAACATAACAGCAAACGGCTTTGATTCCCTGCCTTTGATTTCTCTGATTTTTTTAACGCTTTCGGGATTGTCCGCATCGCAGGCAAGATGGTATCCACCGATATCCTTTATAGCAAGTACTTTGCCTTTCCTCAATATTTCAACAGCAGTTTCTATTGAAATATTTGTTACGGGTCCGCAGTTATTGCAGGCAATCGTTTGTGCGTGGCACCGCCTGTCATATACTGATTTATATTCCGCTTTACAGTTGTCACACATATCAAATTCCGACATTGTGATATTTTCTCTGTCATAAGGCAGTTTATTAATAACGGTATATCTCGGTCCGCAGTTTACACAGCTGATAAAGGGATGGTTATATCTGCGGTTGCCTTTATCTTTCAGTTCGGCTTCACATTCCCCGCAAGTTGCAATGTCCGGAGTGAGGAAGGGAGTGGCGTTATCATTTGTTGAGTGAACAATACTGAAGTCGTCAAAATCAGCGTCCTCTATATTTTCAATACTATATTCTTTTATTTCAAACATGGTAATAAGGCGTCGGACAAATTCGTCCAACGCCTGTTCTTTGCCGCTGATTATAAGCTTGACGTTTCCGCCCGAATTTTTAACCCGGCCTTTTATATCAAGGTCTTTTGCGGTACGCAGCGCGGCGGGTCTGAATCCTATGCCCTGAACAATACCGTGAAAGATTAATTTCTTTGTCATCAGGATTACTCCTTGTGAAGTGTTACAATTCCTTTTTCACCGTCATCGTCGGCGGCGCTCAATGCCTTGAATTTTACGCACGCGTCAATACATGCGCCGCACTGTACGCATTTGTCACGGTTAATTGACCATGTTTTTTCACCTGTTCGGTCAACTGTAATACATTCCTGGGGACATTTTCTTGCGCAGAGTCCGCAGAGAATACATTTAGACATATCGTTCACAATCTTACCGGGCTTAGTCTCCGTAACAGGCAGGCTGTATGTATCAACAATTTTTTCGGTTGAAGGAGAAGAATATCCCGGATGTATTGAAAGACATTTTTTGGGGCACGCATTTACACACGCAGAGCACTGCACACAACCCATTCTTTCAATGGACCACGTTTTATTTGCTCTGTCAACCGTGATTGCACCTGACATACATTTACGCGAGCATATTCCGCACATAATGCAGTCGTCAATATTAATTTCAATGTGGCCTCTGCTTCTTTCGGGATACTGCCTTTGAACAGCGGGATAGTCAGCGGTAGCAGGTTTTGAGATTAAATTCTTTAATGCTGTGAAAGAAAAATTCATAATTGCCATAAAACTCTGCCTCCTATCTTTCCGTACAGCTTATGCAGGGGTCGATTGTCAGAATTTGAAGCGGTACGTCGGCAAGCTCCGAGCCCGGAAGAATATGAATAAGAGATTCAATATTTGTAAAAGTCGGTGTGCGTACTCTGAATCTCTCAAGGAATTTAGTTCCGTTAGCTTTAGCGTAATAAATAGCTTCACCGCGTGGCTGTTCTGCTCTGACAAACGCCTCACCGTCAGGATTTCCTTTAATCGGTACTGCTATCGGTCCGTCGGGAATTTTATCAACAAGCTGTCTGATAATATTGAACGACTGGAAAACTTCACCGATACGTACCGCGCACCTTGCATAGCCGTCGCATTCATCTGACGTGATTATATCAAAATCAATTTTATCATAAGCCTCATATCCTGTTTTACGTGTATCAATTTCAATGCCTGCGGCTCTTGCCATAGGACCTACGGCACCGAGCCGGACAGCGTCCTCCTTGGTCAGAATTCCTACACCCCTCAGACGATATTCAACCGTGTAGTCTTTAAGAAATGTATTCGCAAGCTTTTTAAAATCCTTTTCTATATCATCAAAGATATTTACAAAGCTTTTCAACATTGAGGAGTCCATATCCTTAAGAACACCGCCGATTTTATTTACGGAGAAAATAACGCGTCCTCCTGTTGATGCCTCAAACATATCAAGGACTCTTTCTCTCATTCTCCAGCATTGCATAAAGAGCGCGTCAAAACCAAAAGCGTCCGCTAAAAGACCGAGCCACAAAAGATGTGAATGAATACGGCTCATCTCACCCCATATAGTTCTTAAAAACTTTGCTCTCTCGGGAATCTCCGCGCCGAAGATTTTTTCTATCGACTCACAGTAGCACATACCGTGCTTGAAGGAGCAGATACCGCAAATTCTTTCAATAACATACTGGTAGTCGTTAAAATCTCTTTTTTCAGCCAGACTTTCCAGTCCTCTGTGAACAAATCCGATTGAAGGAATTGCCTCAATAACCTTTTCGTCCTCAAGAACCAAGTCAAGATGAATAGGCTCAGGAAGCACAGGATGCTGAGGACCGAACGGAATTACTGATCTTTCACCCATTATTCTTCAGCCTCCTCTTCCTTTTTAATAACCTTTACAGTTTCTTTAATTTCCTTTTTGAAAGGGGTTTTCTTTGCTATTCTGTAAAGTTTGTTGTTATAGTCGGGATTTATAGACGTTACTTTAACACCAAAAAGCTCTTTCATTTCGTTTTCGTAGAGCATTGCCGACGGAAAAAAGTCGGATATTGTGTTTATTTGTGTGTCAATCGGAACAATTACCTTATAATTTTCAAAGGTATAGTCAAACGCCACAGAGTAAATAACCTCGTTATAGCCTTCAAATGCTGTCGCGCAAATCTGTACAAGACGATAGCCGGCTCTCTGTTTTTCAAGCATAATTCTGTAAAGGGTAGGAATATCAACCGTTTCAAGAGTATATTGCTCGCTCATTTATTTACCCTCCTTGAGTTTAACGCTTTTTTCCTTAAGCAGTGCAAGCGACTGAACAACACCGTCAATGATTGCCTCAGGTCTTGCAGCGCATCCCGGAACATAAATATCAACCGGGATAACCTTATCAACACCGCCGAGAATATTGTAGCAGTCCTTGAATACGCCGCCGTTGCAGGCGCAAATTCCGATTGCGCATACAACCTTAGGCTCAGTCATCTGCTCATAAATTTGTTTTACAACATCTTTGTTTTGCTCGTTTACAGAACCCGTAATGAGCAGAATATCCGCATGCTTCGGATTGCCTGTGTTAATTACACCAAAGCGTTCAACATCGTAAACAGGAGTTAAACAGGCAAGAACCTCAATATCACAACCATTACAGCTTGAGCCGTCATAGTGCATAATCCAGGGCGATTTAGTTATGTCAGCCATGCTTATACCCCCTTAATAAACACTTCAAGAATAAAAACATTAAGCGCGCCGATGATAATTGTTGTCAGCCATGAATTCTTGAACATCTTCTGCCACTTAAGTCTTGAATTTGTATTGTCAACAAGAATAAGAATAAAGTATATTACAGAAATTGCGGCAAGTGCAATTAATACAGTCCACCATTTTGCATTGATGAAAAACAATGCGATAACACCCATAAGAAATACGTTTTCATACCAGTGTGAAATCTCGACAATAGCAAACATCTCGCCGGAGAATTCGGTTGTTATACCTTTTACCATTTCCTGATGCGCATGGTGGCTGGTTGCAAGGTCAAACGGATGCTTTCTAAGCTTTATTGTAAGAATGAATACAAATCCCACGAATACACCGGGAAGTAAGATAATAGGGAGAATGCCGTTGTTTGTGACAATTTCTCTTACTTTAAATGTTCCTGTTGAAAGATAAAAGCCTACCGCTGTCAGCAGTACCATAGGTTCATATGCAAGCATCTGTACCATTTCGCGGCTTGCGCCCATACTTGAATACGGCGAATGACTGCTTGTTGCCGCAAGTATAAGAAAAAGGTTTGCAGTTGTAAGCGCAAAGAAAACAAGAAGCAAATCAAAGCCTCCGAAAAATAAGCAGCCTGTGAATATTACAAAAACAAGAAAGGTTAAAAGATAGAAAACCTGAACGTGATTAACTACGACTGTTTCCTTTTTTAAAAGCTTAATTACATCGTAAAACGACTGCAAAACAGGAGGGCCCTGTCTGCCCTGCATACGAGCGGTGATTTTTCTGTCAAAGCCTGACATTAAGCCGCCGATAAGAGGAGCAAAAATAATGTAGGCGGCAATACTCAGTATGATTTTTATTGTACCTGTCATCAGAATGCACCTCCTATTGAAATAACCATAATTGCAATAATAAATATAGTTGAAATTATGATTGAAGGATTCCAAAGCTTTTTCTCGCCGAAAATATCTTCCATATACCAGTTAGCAAGGAAGAAACGTCTTTTTTCACCCATAGAGTCAATATAATTCATTTGGTCTCCGGCATTGACACCGCTTATGTAACGGTCAACCTTTCTGTATTTGGTATGACGCGCGGAAATCCACGATACACCCGGAATAACAAATATAGCAATAAGCATAATCATCATAATGATGATATTATCGTTTGAGATAACCTGTGACGCATCATTAAATACCGTATGAATATAAGGCATAATAACTTTTGATGAAATGAACGGGAAAGCAAAGCAAAGCAAAATCATAAATGCGGAGTGGATTAAAATAGAAATCCACTGATTAGCGGAAGTTGTGTTTTTTGCCTTAACGTCATTATATTTTGACGCCAGCACGGTTGCAATCCATTTCATCCAGTAAAACAGTGTTGTTGCACTGCCGAAGCATACAAAAAGAATAAGTATTATAGAACCGCTGTCAATAAAGGCTTTAAGCGCAGCCCATTTTGAAATAAGCATGCCAAACGGTGCAAGAAACATACCTGCAATACCGATAACAAGCGTCCACGCAAGGTGAGGGTGACGGCGGACAAGACCGTGCATTGTTTCAATATCCCTTGAGCCTGTTGCGTTTTCGATAGCTCCGACTGTCTGGAACAGGAGTGATTTTGATACGGCATGGAATATCAAAAGGAATATGCCCGACCAAACGGTTTCCTCAACACCTATGCCTGCGCATGCCGTAATCAGACCGAGGTTTGAAATTGTTGAGTAAGCAAGTACCTTTTTGCCATCGCTGACAGTGATTGCGAGCATTGACATAATGAGAAATGTAAATCCGCCCACAAGGCTTACCATTGTACCCGCATATGTTCCCGCGAGAACAGGTGATAATCTTAAAAGCAAATACACCCCGGCTTTAACCATTGTTGCACTGTGAAGAAGAGCTGAGGAGGGCGTGGGAGCGACCATTGCCCCGAGAAGCCATTTTGAAAACGGCAGTTGGGCGCTCTTGGTAAGAGCGGCAAAGGAAAGCAGAATAACGGGGATAATAACGATTGCACCGTCGCAGAGAATGAGACTCTGCATATCTGTTATTTTAAAGCGTATTCCCGCAAGCACAATGGCAGCTGCAAAGCCGCAGCCTCCCAAAAGGTTCATCCATAAAGCTCTGAAACAGTTGTGAATTGCCTGCGCTGTTCTTGTGTAGCCGATAAGCAGGAATGACACAACGCTTGTTATTTCCCAAAAGAAATACATCCAGATAAGACTGTTTGAAAGAACGAGTCCGAACATTGCCCCGAGGAAAATGTAAAGCAGAGAAAAGAAATATTTTCTTCTGTCCTTAAATTCTGTATGGTGATTATGGTAATCCTTCATATATCCGCAAGCATAAACTGTGATAAGCGTACCTATAAAGGCAACAATGAGCACCATAATTACCGTGAGGTTGTCAATATATATTTTTTTAATTTCCTGATGCGGAGCGTTTCCGCTGAGCTCATACCAGAACATCAGCGCGGTTTGCGCGATTGAAAGTAAAGCGGCAAAAAACTGCTTGTATTTAAAACTCAGAACAGTAACAAGCGCCATCAAAAATGCCTCAACGCCCATCATTGCATAATCAATAATTTCTGTCTGAGGAAAAAATGATAAGCCGCTGCTGCCTGATATAAAATACTTTGCGGCAAAGACTACGGCCGTACCTATTATGGTAATACTGCTTAAATATGTAATTATTTGTCTTATTTTATCGTTTTTGAATATGCTTAAAAACAACGAACTCAAAAAAGGAAAACAAATCAGCGCGATGATTAAACTTTCCATTCAGTATCCTCCTACAAAAAATATTTTTATATATAATATGTTTTAAATATTTAAATCAGTAATATAATAACACTAACTTTATTTACGGTCAACTTAAAACTGTTAAAAAAATAGTATGATTTATCAGTTAAAATATTACAATGTTACCGAATTTTAACTTTTTTGTAATTATTGTTGATTTTTGTAATTTTCAGTATTATACTTATTTATGTATAATGTGTTGACAATTTTATGTCAATTAGTTTTATGGGAGATGAAATTTTGGCAAAGAAAATAAAAATTTTAACCTTTTTGATTATTGTTTGTATTCTCATAGGCGCCTGTTGTGCAATTATAGTTGTAAACGGAAAGAGTATTGACGTTGTAGAAAGCGTTGAAATGGTGGAAAATACAAGTAATTCTATCAACATTAAATGGAATGAGGTTAAAAACGCCGAAGGATATTACATATACTCAGTTGATGAAAAGAGCGGAAAAGCTGAAAAAATCGCAGATATTCAGGATGGTGCTGTCTGCTCATATGAGCTTAATGGTATAGAGAGCGGATCAATCTGTAAACTAAAAGTCACGGCGTACAAAACTTTTAATAAAAATGAATATGAAAGCGAAGACGCACAGGTAATAACCGCTTATTCACTTCCGTCAGTATCGGAGATTAAGGCATCATCTCCCGAGGAGGGTATCCTCAGCATAAAATGGACCGAGCAAAAAAATGCCCAGGGGTATGAGCTTGAGTACAGCAAAAACAAGGATTTCAGTGACTCTAAAAAGGAAACACTTACTGAAAACAGTTTCAAGGCGGAAAAACTTACACCTAAGGATATTTATTATGTGAGAGTAAGGTCATTTATAAAAATTGATGATAAAAATATCTACGGCGACTGGAGCGGAGTCAGCAAAGCAGACATTAAGGAAAAGCTTGTAATGCCGGCTGATATTGACCCTAAAAAGCCTATTGTCGCGCTTTCTTTTGACGATGGACCCGCATATGACCAAAACGGTAAAAATTCTACAGAGGAAATTTTAAAGGTGCTTGAAGAGTACGGAGCAAGAGCCACATTCTTTATGTGCAGTTCAAGAATTGCGGAATCAAATAAAAAGTGCCTGAAAAAAGAAATTGAGATAGGTTGTGAAATCGGCAATCACACATATGACCATTCACATTACGGAAAAAGTGTAACTGCGAATGATATTAAGAAAGGCAGTGACACTATCAAGAAGGCGTGCGGAAAATATCCGACAATTTTTAGATGCCCGGGCGGTATGATGACTTCGGCAATTCAAAAAGAATGCAAGAAAGAGGGTATGCCGATCGCGTACTGGTCGGTTGATACTGAGGATTGGAAATCGAAAAACGCTGACTCGGTTTATAAAACAGCGGTTAAGTATGTTTATGACGGTTCAATTATCCTTATGCACGACATATATCCTTCTACCGCCGAAGCAGTTAAGAAAATTGTACCAAAGCTTATTGAGGACGGATACCAAATAGTTACAGTCAGCGAAATGCTTACGGTAAAAAACGGAGGCAAAGCACCGAAGGCGGGCCAGCAGTATATTGATTATAAAACAATTAACAATAATACGTAACAGAGTTTGCATAAAAAAGGACTATCGAATACCGATAGTCCTTTTGTTTTATTACAATATTGATTTTAAAAACTGGCGTAATCTCGGGTCTTTAGGAGCTGTAAACATAACCTGCGGACTTGCCTCCTCAACTATTGCGCCGTCAGACATAAAAACAACTCTGTCGGCAACCTCACGGGCAAATCCCATTTCATGAGTGACGCAAATCATTGTCATACCCTGATTTGCTAAATCTTTCATAACATTAAGCACCTCGCCGACAAGCTCAGGGTCAAGCGCTGATGTAGGCTCGTCAAAAAGCATTACGTCAGGATTCATAGCGAGCGCTCTGACAATAGCGACGCGCTGTTTCTGACCGCCCGAAAGCTGTGAAGGATACGCGTTTGCTCTGTCCTCAAGTCCGACCTTTTTCAGCAAATTAAACGCTGTTTTTTCAGCCTCTTCCTTGCTTTTCTTTAAGAGTTTCATAGGAGCGTGGGTAATATTTTTCAAAATTGTCCAGTGCGGAAAAAGATTGAAATGCTGAAAAACCATACCCATTTTCTGCCTGTGGATATTTATGTTCACGGACGAATCCGTAATATCGGTTCCCTCAAAAATGATTGAGCCGCTTGTCGGTATTTCAAGCAGATTAAGCGAACGCAAAAGAGTGCTTTTACCGCTGCCAGATGGTCCGATAATAACAACTACTTCGCCTTTTTCAACGTCAATACTGACGCCGTCAAGGGCTTTTATTTTTCCGCCGGCATAATGTTTTTTTAAGTCTTTTACCTGAATAATTGCATTACCGCTCACTGTTCTTCAGCCTCCTTTCAAGCAAGTTCACCAGCTTGGTAAAGAAGATTACCATTATCAAATATATTAAAGCTACTGCTATGAGAGGGAAAAAGCTCTGATATGTAATTCCTCGGATAATATTTGCCGCACCCGTTAAGTCTATAACCCCTACATAGCTTGCGACTGATGTTTCCTTAAGCAGAACAATGAACTCGTTGGCAAGAGTAGGGAGAATATTTTTAAACGCCTGGGGTAAAACGATATACCACATAGTTTGTATGTAGTTATAGCCGAGAGATCGTCCCGCCTCAGTCTGCCCTTGATCAATGCTCATAATACCGCTTCGGATAATTTCGGCTACATATGCGCCTGAATTGATACCAAAAGCAATAATTCCGCAGAGAATTTTATTTTTTGAGCTTGCCATAATTACGAAGAAAATAATTAAAATCTGCACCATTACAGGCGTTCCGCGGATAACGGTCAGATAGATTCTGGATATTTTATCAAAAAAAGCAAGAATGCCTTTTCCTATTCCTTTTTTCATCTGTGAATACTGCTTGTCATATGTTGATCGTATTGCAGAGACGATGATACCTATTACAACACCGAGAATTAAGGAAAAGAAAGTTAATATCAGGGTATTTCCCAAACCTTTTACAATGTATTTCCAGCGGTTGTCTGTAATGAAAGCCATTGTAAACTGTTCGGCAAAGTTTTGTAACAAATTGCTCATTTTACCCCTCCTTTTAAAGATTTAGAAAAGGGCAAAGTTGAAAACAACATTTGCCCTTAATAATTACAAAAGTATTATTTATTACTCAGCAGGGATGTATTTGTCAATAATTTGTTTAACAGTGCCGTCAGCAATTAATTCACCGAGAGCCTTATCAAGCTCCTTAAGAAGCGCATCGTTATCCTTGCTTACAGCGATTGCATAGCTTTCTTCGGTATATGCGCTGTCAAGGAGTTTTAAGCCTTTGTTCTTCTCAACAAATACCTTTGCCGGCTCATTGTCAATAACGACGCAGTCTACCTTACCCGAGGTAAGAGCCATTACAGCGTCGGCACCCTTGTTGTATCTTTCAACCGTACCGAGATTTTTGCTTTCAATATCGTCTGTGCAGTATATATCTCCTGTTGTACCCTTTTGAACACCGATTGTAACGCCGCCTTTAGAGAGGTCATCGGCAGTTTTGATATTTGAGTTTTCGGGTACAATGATTGCCTGTATACCTGTTGCATATGACTGAGTAAAGTTTACATTTTCAAGTCGTTCCTCACTTGCTGTCATGCCTGCCATGCCGAAATCGTACTTACCGCCCTGAACACCGGGAATGATTGAGTCAAAGTCAATATGCTCGATTTTAAGCTCGTATCCGAGTTTATCGCATATGGCCTTTGCAATTTCAGCGTCGATGCCGACAATCTGCTCGTTTTCAAAATACTCATATGGCGGAAATTCTGCGTTTGTAGCCATTACGAGTGTTTTTGTTCCGGAAGTTCCGGTGTTTTTATCATTTTCAGATTTTGAGCAACCCGCAAAGCAAGCGGCAACTATAGCCGCAGCGAGTATTGAGACTAAGATTTTTTTGATTAATTTCATTTTTTATTCCTCCGATTAGAATTTAAAAATACGGGGCAGGGGCGTCACCCTACAGACTCCCTTGCCCTTAATGTAAATTTATCATAATTATTTTATAAAGTCAATAAAAATGAAGTAATAATTATAAATATAAGCAGTTAGTCAGCATTAGCAAGCCACTCATATTCGGGTACATAAATTCTTGTTTTATCCCAAGGATCGCCGTCAATGTGGCGAATAAGCCATACATAATACATTTCATATCCCGGAGCTGTTACCTGCTGATGTGCGTTTCCGCCCCTGATACAAAGGCAGGAGCCGTTTTCTGTCTTGTAAGGAGTATCACCTTCAAAGCCCGCGCCGAAACCTTCAGGATGGTCAAATTGATAATAATAAAGTTCGGGCTGAGGATGATGATGAGGAGGGTAGCTTGACCAGCGTCCGGGCTGATTAAACACCTCGCCCATTACCATATTTGAGTAAGGAGCATTGTCAAGATCAAACATTGTTGATACAATTCTGTGCCCCGTTCCGTTCCACTGTCCCTTGCCGAATTCCTGATAAAGACAATTTTCGGGATTATAAAATACAGGCGGCCAAGTCTTCTCATTGTCTGTCATTTGTACAAGAATTTCACTATCCTCAAGGGCGGTTACAGTTGCCTTTGTTTCTTTGCAGAAATGAACGGCATAAGGCGTTTTCTGAAAAGGATTTTTTCTTGCGCAGTTTTCGTTGATTTTATCACCGACTGTAAAATTAACATTTCCGGACAAAAGGAGAACCGCACATTCATTTTCCTTTTCATCAATTTTAAGAGTATCTCCCTTTTTCATTTTCTGAACATAAATATCCATCATCATTTCGGAATTGACGCCATTCATTTGGCAAAGTATTTTTTTACCGTTTTCGTCATATTCGGGTTTAAATAACATTTTTAATACCTCTTTATTATTTTATTATTTTTGCCTGTAACAAATTATATTACTGTAATACCGGATTTAATACTTAAGTACTTAGAGCTGTTACTCGGCTGCTTGAATTTCATAATCTGTTTGGTGATAATTAGGGACAAAAATTTTCAGCTTTTCTCTTACATTATCATTATTAATATCTTTTAGACTTTCAAGCATTTTGAAAAAATGCTCTGTATCTATTTCGGTAGGCTGGTTTACAAAAATCTTTTCATGAGCTGTTTTTTGTCTTGTTTCAAGCTCCGTATCCATCGCGAGCTCCTCATAGAGCTTTTCACCCGGTCTGAGACCTATAATTTCAATTCCTATTTCTTCAACAGTAAAGCCTGAAAGTTTAATCAGATTTTCGGCAAGATCAATAATTTTTACAGGCTCACCCATATCAAGTACAAATATTTCCCCGCCTTTTGCAAGACCTCCGGCCTGGCAGACGAGCTGAGCAGCCTCAGGTATTGTCATAAAATAACGCGTGATTGCGGGATGAGTTACACGGACAGGACCTCCGTTTTCAATCTGCTTTTTAAATATAGGAATTACCGAGCCGTGAGAGCCCAAAACATTTCCGAAACGGACTGCCGCGTATTCTGTATTTTTACTTATTTCATTCATATTCTGAACAATTAATTCGGTAATCCGCTTTGTAGCGCCCATTACATTTGTCGGATTAACCGCCTTATCAGTGGAAAGAATAACCATTTTAGGTACTTTGAACTTGTCTGCCGTCACGGCAACATTATATGTGCCGAATACATTATTCTTTACAGCCTCGCACGGTGAATCCTCCATAAGAGGGACATGCTTGTGAGCGGCGGCGTGGAAAACGACATCGGGATGAAATTCCCCGAATATTTCCTCAAGTCTGTCAATGTCACGCACAGAACCGATTCTTACCTGAATATTTATGCTGCCGCCGTACTTTTCATTAAGCTCATTCTGAAGTTCAAAGGCGCAGTTTTCATAAATATCAAAAATGACAATGGTTTTTGGTTTGTATCTTGCGCATTGATTGCAAATTTCAGAGCCGATTGAGCCGCCTCCGCCTGTAACAAGGATAGTTTTGTCAATTAAATATTTGCAGACTCTTATGTCAAGCTTAACCTCATCGCGTGAGAGAAGGTCTGTAATTTCAACATTACGAATTTTATGGATATTTGAATTATCCTGCAAAATTTCCTGCATTGAAGGGGTGGTTTTTACAGGATTTCCTGTCGAGATTGCTATTTTGGCGATTTCATTTTGCCTTTTTGCTGAAGCGGACGGCATACAGATAATAATTTCATCTACGTTGTAATTTTTGGCAATTTCAGGAATTTGCTCACAGTTTCCCGCGATTTTTACTCCCTGAAGTCTTTTACCTTTTTTTGCGGGGTTATCGTCTACGGCAACAACGGGATAATATTTGTCACGCTGATTTGTTTTGATTTCATCAATCATCGTGTTGCCCATATATCCTGCGCCGACAATCATAAGCCTTTTAGCGTGTTTATCTATATTGTATGATGATGGAAGCTTTATAAACTCGTTTCTTAAAACCCTGTAACCTATTCTGGGTGCGCAGGTGCTGAATATTACAAGAAGAAAACTTAAAACGTACGCGTAAAGCGGAAGTATTTGAGCGTTTAAAATCTCCTTGAAAACAATCCTGTCCACAAGATAAAGCGCCAAAGTGTTAAAAAATGACGCCGCGGTGCAGTTGACGATTTCTCTCGTACCTGCAAATGTCCATATGCTTTTATAAAGCTTAAATAAGTAGTTAATGAGAACAATGATTATACTCAAACTTATTAAATGATATGCGTTAAATAAAACAGCGTCGTCATAAGGAAAATCATTAAAATCCCCTCCGTTAATAATATAACAGACAGCGATATTTGAGGCTGCAAATAAAGCTATATCAATAAAGGCAAGCAGCCATTTTTTCATTATTCCTATCATTTTTCTTTTTTTAGAATCCATACCTTTTCCTCAACTAAATTAACATATTTTCCAAATTATTTTTTCTTTGCTTTTCTGACAACAGCTACAAACGCCGAAATGCAAAATGTAACAACAATAATTGTAAGAGGTATAATATAATACTGTTTGTGTTGACTTAACTTATTTACATTAACCCCCATGTTTGTCAGAACGCTTTGAACGCTTTTTTGGGTTGTAACAATTTCCGCCTTTGTCGTCGCGACAACCTTTCTTTCTTTGCTTTTATGTGTAGTAACTTCTCCTACAGCCTCAGTGACTGTAAAGTCACACTGCTTGTACAATTCATTATTAGCACATACTACAACTGTTGCCGTGCCTGAACCGATTGCCTTTATTTTTCCGCCGTTTCCGATTTCAATTATGCCCTCTTCGTCGCAGAAATAACCTACTACGGCAGGAGCGTCCGCCGGATCGACAGAATAGTTGAGCTTAACCGTATCTCCTACTTGAAGGTCGTATGACGGGGCGTTGATTGTAAGATTGTCAAGAGGAGTTGCCTGTGTAGTTTCCTTTTCGGTAGTAGTCGCTGTTTCTTTTTTTTCTGTTGTTTTCTCATTAATATGCGAACTTGTTGCGGCTTTTTTTGTTGTGTTATTATTTTCGGCTTTTTTAGTGCTTGCAGGCTTTTTGGCGGTCTCTGATTTATTGCTGCCGCTGCCTTTGCTTACAGACGAAAAGGCAGGGACTGCGTAACCCATAATTGCGCTTATATTGTTATAGGGCTTTGAACCGCTTGATGTGTATTCCCGCGACTTGACTTTGCCTGAACAGTTGCCTTCAATCGTATATACCGTACTTCCTGATGTTCTCGTAACAATACCCACATGCTGTGACGAGCCATTCCCGCTCCAGTCAAAAAATACAAGATCACCTGCTTTAGGCGTATAGCCGTTTGAACGGGTGTAATATCTGTCTTTATTTTTAAACCAGCTTATCATACTGTTGCAGTTACCGCCGCTCGGAACAATATTTGAATACAGCTTCACTCCGTTGTTAGCTCCTGCTTGATTAAAGCACCACAACACAAATGTAGTGCACCATGAGCCTTGATAACCGTACCAGTCACCATACTTTGAGTATGAAGATGTACCGGTGTACCCAACCTCATTTTCAGCTATGGATACAACCGCATTTCTTAGGGAATTTTCTGTAGCTCCCTGTACGGATAACGGTATTAGCGTTGTATATAGAATTATAAGCGAAATTATTACAGATAAAGCTTTTTTAAAAAATCTCATAATAATTTCCTTTCTTCGTCAGTATATCTTAAGCAATGGTTGTATTTATTATACTATTTAAAATTAAAATGTCAAATTATATTTATTAAAATATCATTTATAGATTGAAAAAAATATGCTTTTGAGTTAAAATAATAATATAATAACAATTTTAGATGGAGAGAGCTTTATGAAAAGGTTAGAGCATTACCGGCTTGAACATACTACCCCGGAGGCAGTCGGCGTTGACAGCAAGATTATTACGTCTTTTATAAACGAGATTAATGAAAAGGGTTTGGGACTTCAGAGCTTTACCGTCGTCAGACACGATAAGGTGTGTGCCCAGGGTTTTTTTAAGCCGTACAGCGCCGATATTCCCCATGTTCTTTATTCAATGAGCAAATCTATAACGTCAACCGCTGTAGGTTTTGCCGTGAGCGAGGGGCTTATAAATTTAAACGACAGAGTTGTTGAATATTTTCCCGAATATGCAATGAGCAAAAGACCGTTTAACCGAATGCTTACCATACGTATGCTTTTAACAATGCACTCGGATAAGCTTATAACCGTCTTGGAAGAAAAGGGACAGAGGGACTGGATAGCTAACTTTTTGAATGCTACTTTTATTCTACCGCCCAACACAAAGTTTAATTACATATCTGAAAATACTTTTATGCTCTCCGCAATTATTTCAAAGGTTACGGGTATGAGTGTGATTGATTACCTTTATCCGAGAATTTTTGAGCCGCTTGGAATTGAAAAACCGTTTTGGGAAACAGACGGTGAAGGGAACAACGCAGGCGGCTGGGGCCTTTATATGAAAAGCGAGGATATTGCAAAGTTCTTCCTGCCTTATATTCACGGAGGTAAATGGATTGACGGTACTCAGATTATTCCCGAAATCTGGGTCAAGGAGGCTACCAGGAAACAGGTAAACTCTGTGCGCGACGGTTTTATTGACAATATGGAGGGCTACGGTTATCAGTTTTGGAGAAACCCGATTGCAAACAGCTACCGCGCAGACGGATTGTTCGGTCAGCGATGCTTTATGTTTCCCGATTATGATGCGCTTGTTGTCCTTAATTGCGGTGAAGCGGAGGACTACAAGATAATGAAGGTCTTCTGGGAGTATTTCCCGAACTGCTTTGGATATGAGCCGCTTCCGGAAAACAAAGAGGCTTATAATGAAATGCTTTCTGTAATTGATAACTGCGCTGTAGAGGATTTGCCGAAAACAGAGAGAAATTTTGAACTTGAAGAAAAAATTTCAGGCAGACTTATCAAGTGTAAGACATCTGAATTTGTGTCGGTCGTTACAGTTTCAATTACACAGATGCTTTATAATAAGCCGGGCGAAATTAGTGAGATGAAATTGACCTTTAGCAAGGATAAACTCAGCTTTTACTGGAAAGAAAAGGAATATGAAAACACGATTGACGCGGGTCTTGACGGAAAGTATATGGTATCCGAAATCACATTAGGCGACCTTCATTATCATACATATTCAAAGGCTTCCTGGCAGGAGGACGGCTCGCTTAAGCTGTGGATTAGACCTATTGAAACAGCGCATGTGAGAAAGTTTACATTCTGTTTCAGGGATGACAATACCGTTAAGGTTGTTAATGAAATGACGCCGAGGATGGAGGATTTGGTTATTTACTATATGACGTTTACGGGACATCCGATTAAAGGCGAGCTTACCGAAGATGTCATTAAAAGCGCTGTTAAAACTCTCGGACTTCCGATTATTGAGCCGGATTTTAAAGGAAAGTTTGTTGATGAATAAAGTTGAAAAAAGTGACGAAGAGATTTATTCTCTTCGTCACTTTTTGTTTATATTATTCTTGCGCGGTCTGATATTTTAAATCCTCCTTGGTCCAGTCATTAATTATTTTTAAAAACGCTCTTGATTCCTCTTTAGCCTGGGGAAGATTGTGCTCGGTACAATTACCGCATTCTTTAGGAGAAGCGCCGGGAATAACTCCCCAGTAGTCAGCTATAAACCTGAATGCCTCTTTAATGAGACCGATTGTATAATTGTCGCTCAGACTTCTTGTTAGAAAATAAAAGCCCGTCCTGCATCCCATCGGTCCGAAATAAATGATATTATCGCCGAATTCCGTGTTGCGCACATAAGTTGCAAAAAGATGCTCGATGGTGTGAATCGCGGCATTCGTCATAACAGGCTCCCTGTTTGGCTCTCTCATACGTATATCGTATGTTGTAATATCGTCATCAATTCTGCTGATATAAATTCCTTTTTTTAATATATTGTGGTCAATTTGAAAGCTTGGTATAGTTTTCATTCTGTTTCAACTCCCGTTAAAAATGATTTATTTTCGGTAATTTCTTTGCAGCTTTTGTTTTGATTAAATGAAATTATCATCCTTTGAGCGTCTGCTTTTGAAAGCTCAAATAATTCTTCAAAGGACTCGTTTCTTATGTCATCGCTGTAGGGCGATTTCCATTTTCTGTTTTCTATATTAGCATATTTTTTTGTTTTTTCCAAGTCCCTTGGACGCATCATTGCAGTAAATTTAAAATTACCGCTGAATGGAGCGCATACAGTTTCAAACGCCGACAGTATATTTCTTTTATATCCTTTTTTGTCAAGAGTAAGGTTTTGTATATATTTTGTATCGAAAACCGCTGTTTCTCCCTGTTTTGAGGTCATACTTTTTCCGATTGTTTTAGGCACAACGCATTCAAGCAGCTTTCCGGTTTCGGCAATAACATTTATGTCGTTCGTAATTGTCGATGAAGTGTCGAATTTAACAGGCTCTTTAATACCGAGTCTTTTGTTCAGAAGATAACAATCAAGTGAAAATTCAATGGTATTGTGCGCGGTGTGATGGTTAATAATCCTGTGTGATTTTGTAATTTCATTTTGAAGAAAATACACATACGGATGGCAGTTTCTGTCTAAGGCATAGTGGAGAATAAAGCCGTAGGTATATGATTTCGCAATGTCCGGATAATCTGAAATTTTACAGTATTCACGCATATTTTCAAAAAGCAGTTCAGGGTTTGAACGGTGTATCATTGAGCCGTATTTTAACAGAGATTTCCCCGTCATCCAAGGGAAAACTCTGTGGAAGAAAAATATGTCAGGTCCCTGGGCCCCGAGAAAAACGGCGTCGTCATTTATTTCAAAGTCAGCCGTTTTTTTTAAAAAGGGGAGCAGTTCCTTTGCAAAGATATAGTGTGTTGAAAACGCGGGCATTATATCAGTCCTTTAAAATCTTTAGGAAAATCACTGTCAATTACAGTCGGTTTTCCACTTATCGGATGATTAAAATAAATTGTTTTGCAGTGAAGCGCCTGCCTTGAGATTTTTTCACAGTCACCACCATACATGCTGTCCCCGAGAAGAGGAAAGCCGATGTGTGAAAAGTGAACTCGTATCTGATGTGTTTTCCCTGTTTCAAGATTGATTTTTAGTAAAGTGTTTTCGCCGTTATTTTTAACAGCCTGCCAGTGAGTTACGGCTTTTTCGCCGTCATCGGAAACCGTGCGTTTAATAATGCTGTCGCTCATTCTTTTAATAGGCAGGTCGATTGTTCCGCTTCCTGTAAGTATACCCTTGCATACGGCATAATAATCTTTTTTTATTCTTCCCGCAAGCTTACAAGCCGCAAGCTCGTTTTTAGCAATGAGTACAAGTCCGCTTGTGTCCCTGTCGAGTCTGTAAACAGCGCGAAATGCAGTGTTGCTTTCCATATAACAGGAGGCTGCGTTTGCAAGCGTGTCACCCTGGTGATTTCTGCTCTCGTGTACAGGCATCATAGGGGGCTTGTTAAGGACTAAAATGTCCTCGTCGCCGAATACCTTTTTGACGTTGTTATTTGCGAGCGGGGGAGGCATTTTACCTTTACTTTCAATGGAAATTGAAAGATGGTCGCCTGCGTGGATTTTGTCAATGGATTTTACAAATTCGCCGTTAAGTGTAATACCGTTTTCTGTCCTTTTAAGTCTTGCGAGAAGAGATGCCGACACGCCGAAATCACGCAGAAAATCCCTTATTTGCCTGTTATTATCTTTTTCTTTAATTTCAAAATCAATAACTCTCATAAGCAAAAAATAACAGTCCCGAACGAGGGGACTGTTATAAATCATTCATCAGTCAACCTTTACTATCCATCCCATATCGTCCGGCTTTGTACCGAACTGTATACCTGTAAGTGTATCGTAAAGTCTTTGTGTAAGCTCGCCGGTTTTGAAATTATTAATTTCAACAGTTTCATTTTCGTATGTAAGACCGCCTACAGGACTGATAACAGCGGCTGTTCCCGTGCCGAATACCTCTTCAAGCTTGCCGCTCTTAGCAGCGTCCATAATGAAATCAATCGTAAATCTTGTTTCGTTTACTTTATATCCCCATGCTTTGAGAAGGTCGATACAGCTCATTCTTGTGATACCGGGAAGAACTGTTCCTACTGTCGGAGCAGTGTAAATTTCACCGTCAACCTTAAACATAATATTCATTGAGCCGACTTCCTCAACATACTTTCTCTCAACACCGTCAAGCCAGAGCACCTGAGAGTAGCCAAGCTTGTGGCCTTTTTCGGACGCTATTATAGAAGCGGCATAGTTGCCTCCGCACTTAATGTAGCCTGTGCCGCCGGGAGTAGCGCGTACATACTCATCCTCAACGTAAATTTTAACAGGGTTCATTCCCTCCTCATAGTAAGCGCCTGACGGTGAACAGATAATAATAAATTTATATTCGTCAGAAGCCTTAACACCGAGAACTGGCTCTGTCGCGATTGTAAACGGACGGATATAGAGGCTCGTCTCGGGCTCGAACGGAACCCAGTCCTTTTCAACGCTTACAAGAGCTTTTACAGCCTGAACAAAATCGTCAACAGGTATTTCGGGAATACAAAGCCTTTGATGTGTTGACTGCATTCTTTCAGCATTCTTGTCAGGTCTGAAAAGCTGAACGTCTCCGCTCGGAGTTCTGTATGCTTTTAATCCCTCAAAGCACTCCTGCGCGTAGTGAAACACAAGCGCTGACGGGTCAAGAACTATGGGCTGATAGGGAACGATTCTTGCATTGTGCCATCCTTCGCCTGTCTTGTAATCCATAATGAACATATGGTCGGTGAAGATGTTTCCAAAGCCGAGTTTACCCTGCGGTTTTTCCTTTGGCGTTTTTGAGAGTTCGTACTTGATTTCCATTTTTATATTACCTCTTTTAACAATAAAATTTACTAAATGTTTAAAAACTGTATGAAGTTATAATTCCTCCGTTTGACGCGTAAAGCGAGTTAAGACCGGAAGCTTTGATAAGCTCAACTCTGCCGAAACTTACCTTCTCTGCAATTTTATCGGCAACAAGTTTTGCCCTGTCCTCACAGCATACGTATGAAATATAGAGTTTCTTGTCGCTTAAATCTCTGCCTGTAACATCCTGAGCTATTATATTTGCCATTTTTATTAAAGCCCTGTTGATTGTTATGTCCTGACCGGCAAGTGAAATATTGCCCTCAAGAGTTCTTCTGCATACGAGCTTTACTCTTATTTTTTCGAGTACCTTTGCGGCAAGAGCAAAAAGCCTGCCGTTAGATTTTAAGGCGTCAAGACTTTCGAGGCAGAAATATAAACCTGTGTGATTAAGAATATAATCCTCAACATAAGAAATTGTTTCCTCAAAAGATTTGCCTTCCTCACAGAGATTTTTTATCTCCTGCGCAACAATTGTTTCAAGACCTGAGGTTGCAAGGGAGTTGAAAATATGAATTTTTTTGCCGTCCCTGTGTTCTTCTTCGTAAAGAACTTTACCCTGTAAAGCGCTGTTATACGTTCCGCTCAGCTTATCGGTAATTGTCAGTACGTAAACTGCATCGTAGTCGCCTTCATATGCTTTTTTAAAAGCGTCGGGAGCGGGGCAGGCGGATTTTGCCAGACCTCCGTTTGCTTTCATTCTGGCAATAAAATCGTCCTGGTCAAAATTCTCGTCATCATATATGCTGTAATCGGCAACTTCAAGAAGAAGCGGTACGATTTCAAAGTCGGTCCATTCTTTCATTTCAGATGTTAAATCACAGCAGCTGTCAACAACGATTTTACAACGCATATGCTTCTTACCTTTCAGTATTAGTAGTTCATATATAAAAATATTATACTCTTTTCGGTAATTTTAGTCAATAAAAATAAGGCGGAATATAAAAAATCCGCCTTATAACTTTATTTGCTTATAATTTCTCTTGCCTTCGCTATCTGCTTATCGACGCTTGCCGCGCTCGGTCCGCCCTCAACAAGTCTGCCGTTAACACAGTTTTCAAGGTTAATCGCAGTATAAACATCTTCGTCAAACAGACCGCAAACCTCTTTATATTGTTCAATCGGCAGTGTTTCAAGGGTCAATCCCCTGTCAATACATAAAGCGACAAGCTCGCCGGTAGCCTTGTAAGCGTCACGGAAAGGGAGCCCCTTTCCTACAAGGTAGTCCGCGCAGTCGGTTGCGTTAATAAATCCCTTTGCCGCGGCATTTCTCATATTTTCCTTAATAACAGTCATCGTGTCAATCATCGGGGTAAAAGCGTTCAGGCACATTTTAACAGTATCAACAGCGTCAAATATTGCCTCCTTGTCCTCCTGCATATCCTTGTTGTATGCAAGCGCGATACCTTTCATAACAGTAAGCAGAGCAGTCAAATCGCCGAAAACACGGCCGCTTTTTCCCCGCACAAGCTCCGCAATATCGGGATTTTTCTTTTGCGGCATAATGCTTGAGCCGGTTGAAAAAGCGTCGTCAAGCTCAATAAACTTGAATTCCCAACTGCACCACATAATGATTTCTTCGCTGAATCTTGACAAATGAACCATTACGATTGATAACGCCGACGCAAGCTCAATACAGAAATCTCTGTCGGACACGCCGTCAAGACTGTTTGACGAAATACCGTCAAAACCGAGCAAATCAGCGACCGTATTTCTGTCAAGCGGATAAGTTGTACCCGCCAGCGCACCGCTTCCGAGGGGGAGGATGTTCATTCTCCGCTTAACATCTTTGAGCCTGTCCAAATCTCTGCAAAGCATTGAGCAGTATGCCATAAGGTGGTGCGCGAAAGTGATAGGCTGTGCTCTCTGTAAATGAGTGTAGCCCGGCATAATTGTGTCCTTGTTCGCCTCGGCTTTCTTGCATAAAACATCAATAAGGTCTTTGAGCTTTTTAACGATTTCGTCAATTTCCTTTTTCAGTACCATTCTTATGTCAAGGGCAACCTGGTCGTTTCTTGACCTTGCGGTGTGCAGTCTTTTTCCCGTCTGTCCGAGCCTTTCGGTAAGTTCTCCCTCAATAAAGGTATGGATGTCCTCAGCCTCCATATCAATATCAAGCCTGCCGTTTTTTATATCATTGAGTATTTCGCTGAGCCCCTGAACGATTTTCTCGCTCTCGCTTTTTTCTATTATTCCGACAGCGCCGAGCATAGTCGCGTGCGCGATACTGCCGTTAATATCCTCCTCAAACATTCTGCTGTCAAATTTAATAGAGGAGTTGAAATCATTAGTTTCTTTGGCAAGCTCTTTTTTAAACCTGCCTTTCCATAATTGTGCCATAACCTTACCTCACACAATATTAAAAATATGTACAATCGGGAACCGTCCCGATTGTACAAGTGTTTCAAAATTGTTTTATTCTTTATTCTCTCTTTCAGCGTCAAGGATAGCCTTAACCTTGAGCGGAAGACCGAAAAGATTGATAAAGCCTGCTGAATCGTTCTGGTCATAAACCTCATCGGCATCAAATGTTGCAAAGTCCTCGCTGTAAAGGCTGTACGGAGATGTAACGCCGACATTTGTTATGTTGCCTTTGTAAAGCTTAATTCTTACATCACCCGTTACTCTCTTCTGCGTTTGTGTAACAAATGCGGAAAGAGCCTCGCGCAGAGGGGTGAACCATTGACCGTAGTAAACAACCTCGGCAAACTTTTGAGCAACAAGGAATTTGTAGTGCTGAGTTTCTCTGTCAAGACAGATTTGCTCAAGAGTTTCGTGTGCTTTGTAAAGGATTGATCCGCCGGGAGTTTCGTAAACGCCCCTGCTCTTCATGCCGACAAGCCTGTTTTCAACCATATCAACAAGACCGCATCCGTTCGCTCCGCCGAGTTCATTCAGCTTTTTAATAAGCTCAACGCTGTTCATCTCAACGCCGTCAATGGCGGTCGGCACGCCCTTTTCAAAATGGAGCGTAAGATATGTTGGTTTGTCAGGAGCCTTTTCGGGAGAAACGCCCATTTCAAGAATTTCATCGTATTTCGGCTCGTTCGCGGGATCCTCAAGGTCAAGTCCCTCGTGGCTGAGATGCCATATGTTCTTGTCCTTTGAATAGTTTGTTTCCCTGTTTATCTTAAGAGGAATATTCATTTTTTCCGCATATTCGATTTCTTCCTCACGGCTTTTAAATTCCCATGTTCTCCAAGGGGCTATGATTTCCATTTCGGGAGCGAAAGCCTTGATAGCAAGCTCAAACCTTACCTGGTCGTTGCCCTTTCCCGTACAGCCGTGGCAGATTGCGTCAGCCCCTTCGGCCTTAGCAATCTCAACGATTCTCTTTGCAATAATAGGTCTTGCAAAAGCAGTACCCAAAAGATACTGGTTTTCATAAACGGCGCCTGCCTGAACGGTAGGAATAACGTAATTGTCAATAAATTCTTGATTAAGGTCCTCAATGTAAAGCTTTGACGCGCCTGTTTTGAGGGCTTTTTCCTCAAGTCCGTCAAGCTCTGTGCCTTGTCCGACGTTACCCGATACGGCGATTACCTCACAGTTGTTGTAGTGCTCCTTCAGCCACGGAATAATGATTGACGTGTCAAGTCCGCCCGAATAGGCGAGGACAACCTTCTTTATCTCTTTTGCCATAATATATCTCCTTAAAATTTTAACTGATAACCATTATAATGACACTCTTGTTCATTTTCAACCTTTTTTATCAACTTTGTATAAATATTCAAAAAATACACGATATATACAAGAAAATTGTATAAAATTACAACGGCGATAAAGTTTAAATTGTCAGACGGTTTTTATTTGGCGCATAGGCGCATACCCGTTCCATATTAATGGTATAAAATTATATAATATATAGTACAATCCGAGCGTAACAGATTTGTAAACAAATTGTAAAATATTACCCATAATTATTTTCCAAATTCTGTTGACAATGAGTTTTCTGTGTGATATTATGAGTTTGTATAAAATGGTTAATAGGGTTGTCTACCCTGTTGAGCCTGTTAAACGCTCTTTGTTGCGATTTTGATTCCTGTGCGCAGGCTGGTCAGAAGCGTAAATGCCATGGGTTTTATCACGATTCGGAGCATGATTTTATAAGGAGGAAAAATATATGAAAACAAAACTATCCAAAAGAATTTTGTCTGTTTTTCTCTCAGCATTGATGGTTGTTACATCCATTCCGTTTGTAACATTTACCGCCTTTGCTGACGAGTATGATGAGCTTGAGAGCGCAATGGAAGCTTTTGACGCTAAGCTTGCCGCTGAAGGCGCAGCTTACGGCAATGTTGAACCCGCTTACGAGGCTTATGTTAACGCGCAGAAAGCGCAGGACGCTTACACTTACGGCGGAGCGACAAAGGAAACGCTGACAGCTGCCCTCAATTCGCTTAATGATGCGATGAGTCAGATGACCGATTTTACGGGGTATAAATCGACGCTGCGTAAGGACCAGGTTACTAGTACTGACAGCGCAGACGGTGAAAATTTTGCTAATTATTACAAAAATGTTCTTTGGGTTGAGACCGGATATGAGGCTGCACGCGGCAGTGCATCCGGCGACCGGCACGGCGCTGCATTATATTATCCGCAGGCAACAATGTTCTATGACGGTACAAATGTAGCTCAATCCACAGTTCTTATTGATGGCTACGGTGAAGGCAGTACAGGTATAGGTACGAGCAAAACAAGAACAATGCTTAGTGTTGCGGTAACTAACACAGACGGCATTTCTCTTACTGAAAACTGGATTGGATGCCCGGGCAATAATTTGGATATGAACTGGACGCTCCGCGGCGACTGGAATACTAACCCGAGTTATCTTTCGTATATGACAGACGGCTTGAACAACGCCGGCACTTATAATATACGCGATGGCAGAACTAACAGAGATTACAGATTCGTCAATTTCTTAAAGTTTACCGGCACGATGGAAGCGACTGAGAATATTAAAGAAATTACTCCGAGTGTTCATGTGTATATGAACTCTTCTTCGGCATGGAAAGCGGACGATGGGGCAAGCCTTGATATTACAGGCGATACGCCTATCCGCGTCATCAATATTAAACGCCTTATTGACGCAATCGCTGAAAACGGCGGTAAGATGAAGGGTATTGACTTTGACCTTTACAGTGAGGGCGGTTTATCGGAGTTTATTACAGCGATGGACGACGCTACGGGATTTGACCCTAACACCTATTTCACAGCGTCAAATGATTATAACGCCTGTGTTGAAGGCATAACAAACGCTATTAACGCTATGAACAGCGCCTCAACCGACAAGCAGGATAACGAGGCATATCAGAATCTCCGTGCCGCTATGGACGCTAAAATGACTACATGGAATAACGGCGTAAACAGCGGTTACACAGAAGACTCATGGAGTACGTTCTATAATGCGTATAATAATGCAAAGAGCTTTATGTCTTCACTTCCTTCCACAGGTTATGCAGATCCGCAGCGCGCGCAGGAGTTGGCTGACGCCTTGAATGCAGAAAACCCTGTAACGAATGTTTCAAAAGCCGATACATCTGCTCTTGAGGCAATCATAGACAAGTTTACCGGATTTTCAAATATCTTTACAACGGAAACTTATGACGCGGTTTTGCAGGTTGTAAATAATGCTAAAACCGCTGTTTGGACATCTGTTGAGGATTATAAGAACGCATCTAAATCTCTTGACGATAGTGAAGAAAATGACGGAATAATCGCTCAGCAGGTAACTTTAATTGAAGAAGCGTTAAAGACACTTCGTATTGACCCTGACACGGTTGTAGTTACCGAAAACGGCAGATATTCTTTAAATTCGGCTGTTAAGCTTGAGGATGAGGCGGGAGATCCGCACGATTATGCAAACTACGTTGTATTTGAAACTGCTGTTAACGACGCAAGAAATTATATTCTTCAGATGGCTGCTGAGGAGTTTACGGATTATGATACTCAGTATAATGCTTATATTGAGAAGATAAATGCTGTTGTTAAAGCGTATTATTCTCTTGAATATGCGTTTACAAACATACCTGACGGTACAATAGCTCAAACTCCTGAATATAAAAGCATTACTCAGCTTAACCACGATCCGGACGGTGGTTATAATTACTGGTTTGACTTCCGTTATCCGTCATCCGCTATTATTTTCAGAACAACTCACGATGCAAAGACTGTAGATTACGGTGATGCGGAACTTACCTATGCTTTGACATCCGGCAGCGATGCAAATAAAGACAATAATGCTCTTGACAGTATTACAATCGAAGGCACTGCGGAAGCTGCTGCCGGTCAATTAACCAGCAATGGTATGGGTAACGGCACGCCGAAAGAATTGTCTCAAGACCAGAAAACGACATATGCCGGCTCTCTGTCTCATAACGGATTTTCGTTAACCAACTTCAGAGTAACGGAAACAGCAAACGACACCCTTGACCATTACGGCATAGATGCAAGCGGTAACCATATCACCGAGATGGTATCGCCGACTGACGAATACACAAAGATTCTTGCGACAACAGAGGGCTTATCATCATTGAACGGCACAATTCCTCTTAAGGCTACAAAAGGCGGTGAAAACGCATCAATTAAGCTCACTTCCGATATGAACTATGATGTGCCCGCGTCTGAAAAGCAGGAGCTTTCCGCGACGACACTGCCTACAAGCACTACTTATTCGTTGACCGGAACATATTTCGGCGCTACATTTGCATGGAGTACACAGCCGTCTTTTGCTTATGCAGGTTATGCTTATGTAACGTCAAAGACAAATGAAGAGATGCTTGCATCAACAGTAACCGTACTTGATATCTCATATCTTATTGAACTGTGCGATAAGATTGAGGATGAGGTTGCTCCCGAAAGCCAGAAATATACCGATGACTCATGGCAGCAGTTATCACAGGCTCTCATGGAGGCTGAAGCAAGCTTAGATTACTCTACGCTCAGCGCGGCTACCATGCTCAATCGCTGCCGCGGAAGATATACTAATCTTTGGAACGCATACCAGAACCTTAAGATTAAGGACCTGAATGTTACATTCAATTATAAGGACGCTCAGGGCTCTGATACATCAAGCGTTATCACAGTTAAGTACGGTGAAACTCTCAATGACCATCTTGACGAGTTCAACCAAATAGTTCCTCCTTCATATTCATCTGAAGACGGCATGACACTGTACACATTTGATACATGGTCGCCTGAAGTTCAGCTTGAGGAGCCTGTTGTATTTGAATCAAGCTATACAGCTCAGTATGTTGAATCTCAGAACAAAGCCGATTTCACTGAATATGATCTTGCAAAGGCTGCTCTGAAGGGCAAGCTTACAGATAAAACCTATACGGTTAAAGACCTTGAGGCTCTTGAAGCCGATGTTAAGCAGATGACATATTTTGATATGGACGAAGGTGCGAAAGGAGAGCTGATGGGTGACTCTCAGCCCGCAATTAACGCTGAGAAAGATAAAATCAATCAGCTTGCTGAAGGACTCAAGGCGGCTACTCTTGATGATTCAGCCGCTGAGGCTGCCGTTCAGGCTGCAAAGGCAGGCAAGGACGAAGATGTTTATGACATCAGCGGTCTTGATTTTGAGTATACGCAATCAGTAAGCGTATGCGGTGAGAGTGTTCTTGGTCTTAAGTATGAAAGCCAGGATGAGCTTGACGCGGCTATCTCTGAAGTTTTAAGCAGCTTAAGCAAGCATCAATATACTATTTATCTCAACGGCAGAAATGTAGGTACGGCAGAGTACGGCACACCTGTTATAGTAGACAGTAACGGAACATTTACTGCAAATGTTGACGACACATCTAAGAATGATGAGTCATGTGATATGGTTGCATGGTCATACAGCTATGCTGCTCCTTCAAGAGATAATCAGCAGACCGAGTCTAAATATATGCTCACAGCTAAATCATTAGGCTTTGTTGTAAAGGGCGACACATATCTTACAACGGCAAAAGCAGTTGCCTCCGATGAAGGTCATGTAGTTAAGTTTATGACAAATGACGGTAAGGTATTTGACATCCAGTATACAACAAACGGTCAGGTTAAAATGCCTGCTCCTCCAAGCTATGCGTACTATAAATTTACAGGTTACGATAACGGTCAGAGCGCAGGTGATACAATTAATGTAACCGATGATATGGTTATTGTAGCTAACTACACTCCTGAATCAAAAACAACTTATACAATCAGTTACTTCGATTCATTATACGGCTCTTGGATGGATGAAACAACAACAGATGAAAAAACAGTATCGTATAATACGCTTGTTTCATTCTCAAATCCGGATGCTTATTGCTGGACAATCGCGCAGAAAGATGATTTAGGTAATGATAAATATGTTGTAGTATCTTATGGTACTGAATATTCTTTCTACGCTTGCGAATCATTTGATTATGAAGCTGATCAAAAAGGATTATTAGCATTTAGCGAAGAAGAATACCAGGCAATCGTTGAATATCAGACAGATTCTGCAACAGGTGAGCACGCAGAAGGCACCGATGATATGCAGCTCTTAGACGCAAACGGCGACTATATTCTTGCCGAAGTTGATGAAACGATGGGTACACTAACATATAAAGATCCGCCTCCGGCAGTATCTGTTCTTGAAAATGTAGTTCCTATTTACGATTCAAGCGAGAAATTTGAGAAGTTCTCAATGATTGGTACTTTCATTCTTCCTAAAGAATATTCATTGATTGAAAGCGGATTCCTGTTCTCATCTAATCAGGATGCTGACCTTACTGTTGAGAAGGTAGGCCAGGACGGAATTGCCCGTATGAAAGCATCAAAGCATACCTGCGGTAATCAGTTTGTAGTAAATGTTAAAGCCCCGACGGACGGCAGAGTTGTTACATTCAAGTACGCCGGTTATGCAATAGTTAAGGATGCCGAGGGTAACTTAACAACACTTTATTCTAAATCAGTATCAACTTCAACAGCTGGTTTCTAAGAAAGGAGGATGGTAATTATGAAAAAAGCTTATGAAGGACCAAATATTGAAATTCGTAATTATACACTCCCTCTCAGAGATGTAGTTATGACATCGGACATCAGCGGCGGCGGTTCCGGTGGTTCCGGCGGCGGAGACCTTGGTGACGGTGACGATTTTGATTATTTCGGATAAATAACAATTTTCAAAAGGCTATGGAGAAATCCGTAGCCTTTTGTTTATTTCCAAAAATAAATAATAGATTAATTTATTAAATTTAACCCTTTTGTTATTTGACTTATTATAAGTTATATATTATTATAAGTATAACTATTTAACTAAAGGTGTGGCTAATGAATGTTTTAATTGTCGGACTCGGCTTAATCGGCGCGAGCCTTGCAAAGACCTTAAAAAAAAATACATCACATACAGTCCTCGGCTGGAACAGGACAGGCACAGTTTCAGCGCGCGCTGTTGACGACGGCGTTATAGATAAAACAGGTTCTCTCGAGGAGCTTATTCCGCAGGCTGATATTACTTTCGTGAACTTTTATCCGGAGGCGATTGTTCCGTTTATTATCAAGCATAAAAATTTGTTCAAAAAAAACAGCATTGTAACAGATTCCTGCGGTATCAAAACAAAAATCTGCCGTGAGCTTGAAAATGAAAATTTTGATTTTTATTTTATAGGCGCGCACCCTATGGCAGGCAGAGAAGTAAGCGGATATGATAATTCTCTTGCAACACTTTTTGACGACGCGTCATTTATCTGCACTCCTTTTAAAAATACTCCGAGGAACAAAACAGACGCGCTTGTAGGGCTTGCACAGGAAATGGGTTTTGCAAGAACGGTGGTAACTACACCCGAGCATCACGATGAAATGATTGCCTTTACATCTCAGATTGCTCATGTGCTTGCCTGTTCCTACGTTCTTTCACCTTTAGCTCCGCACCACGCGGGTTATTCGGCAGGGAGCTACCGCGATGTAAGCCGTGTTGCAAGAATTAACGCAGATATGTGGACAGAGCTTTTTATCGACAACAAAGAACCGCTTGTACGTGAAATAGACGACCTTGTTTCAAACTTAATGAAATTTAAGTACAGTATTGTAAACGAAGATGATAAGGCTCTGCGTGATTTAATGGAAAAAGGCAACAGAATTAAAGAGGAAATCGGATAATGAAAAAGCTTACGGTTAATGTTGATAACGGTTATGATATTTTGATTGAAAAGGGGCTGATTGAAAAAACAGGCGAACTGGTTAAATCAGTTTTACCCTCAAACAAAATAATTCTTATAAGCGATACAACCGTTTACAGGTTATACGGTGATAAGGTTAAAGCTTCTTTAGAGGAACAGAAATATCAGGTTTTTACATATATATTTAACGCAGGCGAGGTTTCAAAAAAGACCGAAACTGTTATTAATATTGTAGAGTTCATGGCAGAAAAAGGACTTACGAGAGGCGACGGAGCAGTTGCTCTCGGCGGAGGCGTATGCGGAGATATGGCAGGCTTTGCGGCTGCAATTTATCTTAGGGGAATAAAATTTGTTCAGATTCCTACATCGCTTCTTGCGCAGGTTGATTCTTCGGTAGGCGGAAAAACAGGCGTTAATCTCCCCCAGGGCAAAAACCTTTGCGGCTCGTTTCACCAGCCGAGTATGGTTATTATTGACCCGGGTGTGCTTAACACGTTAAGTCCTCATTACTTTAGCGACGGAATGGGCGAGGTTATAAAATACGGCTGTATTAAATCAAAAACTCTGTTTGAAAGGCTTGCAAATGAAAATCCGAATGATTTTATTGAGGATATGATTTTTGAATGTGTTGATATTAAACGGCGTATTGTTGAAAATGATGAGAAGGAGCAGGGCGAAAGGGCTCTTTTGAATTTTGGCCACACCTGCGGCCATGCTATTGAAAAATTGTGGAATTTTGAAACAATCAGTCACGGTGAGGCAGTCGGCATAGGCATGGTTATGATAAGCAAGGCAGGCGAGGAGCTTGGCTTAACAGAACAGGGTACATCCGAAAAAATTGCCTGTGTTTTGAAAAAATATAATCTTAAGACAGAAGATTCTCACAGTACAGAGGAAATTGTAAGCGCAATGAGCGCTGATAAAAAAAGAACGGGAACAGGTATAAAGCTTATTATGCTTAAAAGTATCGGCGAAAGCTTTATAAAACCTGTCGCTTATTCAGAAACAGCAAAAATTTTCGGAGTATAAAATGAGTATTGTTAAAATAAACAGTTCCGCCCTCGAAGGAGAGGTGGTTATACCGCCTTCAAAATCAGCCGCCCACAGAGCGCTGATTTGCTCTTTTCTTTCAGGCGGAGGCACGGTTAATCCTATTATTGATTCTAAAGATATGCAGGCAACAGTCGGCGTTATTGAGGCTCTTAAGAATGGTAAGTCCGTTCTTGACTGCATTGAAAGCGGTTCAACGCTCCGTTTTATGATTCCTGTTGCCGCGGCGCTTGGAAGGAGCGTCACTTTTACAGGGCAGGGAAGTCTTCTTGACAGAACAATCGGCGAATATCTTGAAATCCTGCCAAAGCATAATGTGTCGGTTAAGAGCAGCGGAAGACTGCCGATTGAAATCAGCGGACGGCTTGATAACGGTACTTATGAAGTATCGGGCGACGTCAGCAGTCAGTATATAACGGGGCTTCTTCTTGCGCTTCCTAATCTTGCGGGGGACAGTGCGGTTATTCTTAAAACTCCGTTACAGTCAAAGCCGTATGTGGATATGACAGTCAAGGTTATGAGTGATTACGGTGTGGAGATAAGAGAGACTGATTTCGGTTATCTTATTCACGGAGGACAGACTTTTAAAAAACTTGATTATACGGTTGAGGGAGATTGGTCACACTCGGCGTTTTTCCTTGCCGCAGGTGCTATCGGCGGGGATGTTACAGTTTCGGGACTTGATATGGATACTGCGCAGGGCGATAAGGCAATACTTGAAGTACTAAGCTCTTTCGGCGCGCAGACGGAAATAAATGACAGCCGTGTAAGATGTGTAAAAAGCGAGCTGAAAGGGACAGAAATTGACGCGACAGATATTCCGGATTTAGTTCCCGTTATTGCAGTGCTTGCTGCTTTTTCAAAAGGGCAGACAGTTATCAAAGGCGCCCGCAGACTGAGATTTAAGGAATCCGACAGAATTAAAAGTGTTGTTGAAAATCTAAAGCTTATCGGCGTTGATGTTATACAGACAGAGGATGGAATGATTATTAACGGAGGAGCAAAACTTCATCCGGCTAAGCTGAAAGGGTATAATGACCACAGAATAGTAATGGCGTTCTCAATTGCCGCACTGTTTTTAAACGGCGCAACCGAAATTGACGACGCTATAAGCATCAATAAATCGTATCCCTCATTTTTTGAAGATTATAACAGAATTGGTGGTAAGGCAGATGTCATCTGAATTTGGTAAAAATATTAAGCTTTTTGTATTCGGTGAAAGTCACGGAGAGGCTATAGGCTGTGTAATTGACGGGCTCCCAGCAGGAATAAAGCTTGATATTGATAAAATATATGTTGATATGAAAAGACGGGCTCCCGGGCAGGATAAATCAGCCACGCCAAGACTTGAAAAGGACATTCCGCATATTCTTTCCGGTGTCCTTGATAATGTTACTACGGGCGCTCCGCTCGCAATGATTATTGAAAACACAAATACAAAAAGCGGCGACTATTCAAATTTAATGACTGTTCCAAGACCGTCACACAGCGATTATCCCGCGTATGTGAAATATAAAGGAAATAATGACATACGCGGCGGCGGTCATTTCAGCGGCAGGCTTACAGCGCCTATTGTTTTTGCGGGCGCTGTTGCAAAGCAGATACTTGAGAAAAAGGGAGTCACGGTGGGAGCACATATTGCGCAAATCAGCGGTGTACAAGATGAAAAGTTTGATAAAAATAACATTTCTCCGGAGCTGTTGAAGTCGCTTTCTTCTGTACCTTTTTCAACTATATCTAATGACGCGCAGGAGAAAATGAAGGATATTATAGAAAAGGCAAGGCTTAATCGGGACAGCGTCGGCGGAGTAATTGAATGTGCCGCTGTCGGACTTCCTGTAGGTATCGGCGCAAATATATTTTCAACAGTTGAGAGTCATCTGTCATCAATTTTGTTCGGTATTCCCGCTGTAAAGGGAATTGAATTCGGCGCGGGATTTGATTTTGCAAATATGACAGGCTCACAGGCAAACGACGCTTACTGCATCAAGGACGGTGAAATAGCGCTCAAAACAAATAATAACGGCGGTGTTCTCGGCGGTATGACAACAGGCGCCCCCCTTGTATTGAGCGTTGCGGTTAAGCCGACGCCGTCTATATCACAGCCGCAGCAAAGTGTTAATCTTCAGACAATGGAGGAGGAAACCTTGGTTATTAAGGGACGTCACGACCCTTGTATTGTTCCGAGAGCTTTGCCCGTGGTTGAAGCGGCAGTCGCATTCGGACTGCTTGATATGATGTTATAATTAAGAAGGATATTATTAATTTATGGATTTATTAGGCCTAAGAAAAGAAATTGACGAAATTGACGAACAGCTCATACCTCTTCTTTTGAAGAGAATGAATATATCGGAGCAGGTAGCAAAATACAAAGTAGAAAGAGGAATACCTGTATTAAATTCCGAAAGAGAGCAGCAAATACTTAATAATGTTGCCGAAAAATGCGGTGAGCACGGAGATACAATAAAAACGGTTTTCTCAGCGACAATGGATGCTTCAAGAGCCTTGCAACACAAAATTATCGGCGGAGGTAAGGAGCTTAGGGCCGCTATAACAAACGCTATATCAGATAAAAAGCTGAGCGCAGACGGCAAGGCGATTGCTTGCCAGGGTGTTGACGGCGCATACAGCTCAGTTACGGCAAATATACTATTTCCAAAATCTCCTGTAAAATTTTACAAGCAGTTTGAAGATGTCTTTGAAGCTGTGAACAGGGGCGAGGCGAAGTTCGGAGTTATTCCTGTTGAAAATTCAACAGCAGGCTCGGTACACGAGTCATATGACCTTATTATGAAATACAGGTTTTATGTTGTAGGCGCTTATGATTTAAAGGTTGAGCATTGTCTTTGTGCTAAGGAAAACACAAGATATGAGGATATTACGGAAGTTTATTCTCATCCGCAGGCGCTTTCACAATGTAATAATTTTCTGAAAAGTTTTGATTTTACGGGAGTCAACTTTACAAATACGGCTGCGGCCGCAAAATTTGTCGCGCAAAGCAGTAAAAACAATATCGGTGTTATCTGCTCGCAGCTTGCTGCAAAAAAATACGGTTTAAAGATTTTAAAACGAAATGTTCAGAATAATAATAATAACAGAACAAGATTTATTGTAATTTCAAAAGAGCTTGTAATAGGTAAAGACGCTGATAAAATATCGCTTATTTTTTCGCTTGCTCATAAAACAGGCTCGCTCTACCGTGTTCTTGGAAGATTTTCAATGGCAGGGCTTAATCTTACAAAGCTTGAGTCAAGACCTATTGAAAATGCGGATTTCAGTTATTATTTCTATGTTGATGTTTTAGGCTCGGTTAAAGATGAGTCAACTCTTGATTTGATTTGCGCTCTTTCAGACGAGCTTCCGGAGTTTGAATTTCTCGGTAATTTTTATGAAAATACATAATATTCGCTGACATCAGCTGATTCGGAGATGACTTTGTGAAACAGCAAAAACGCCATCAGACAAATTTAATATCGGCAATTATTGTACTTATAACAGCAGCGCTTTTAATTTTTCTTTCAGTTGTGCTTTATAACCACTCCAGACTTGAAATAAGGTTTGATACTCTGATTAGCTGGCTTGAGCAGATAGATGATGCAATAGTTAAGCTTGATTCCGATACGGAAATTATTATATGTATCTTTGCTCTTTACATTGCAAAATGCCAGCTTCCGATTCCTATGGGATTTCTTTGCGTTATTTCGGGCATTGTTTTTCCGATGACCCAGGCGGTCGTTATTAACCTTGTTTTCAGCGCCTTCTTTTTCTCTGTAAAATATGTGGAGGGAAAGTTTATCGGCGGAGGCTGGACCGGAATGATTTTAGGCATAAAGCGCCTTCACTTTCTACGTGACTGGATACAGTTTAAGGGTACGGGCAATCCGTATGTGCTTTTTGTATCAAGGCTTGTACCGTCTATTCCGCTCGGTATGGTATCAAAGTATTACGGCTCAATGAAGTACGACTTTATTTATTATACTTGCCTTAGCCTTTTGGGATTTGCGCCCAGACTTTTTATCTACACTAAAATAGGAGCGGCGATTTATAATCCGTTTTCGGTACAGTTTATAGTACTGTTAATGATTGTTGTTGCGTTTACAGGTATATCAATTATTACATTTAATGTATTCTACGGAATAAAGTCAAAGCAAATGAATCAGACGCTTTTGCTTTATTCCGAAAAAGAGAAATATAAAATTGTTTTATAGGAGAGGAAAATATGAGACCAAGCGAGCTTATCAGTGAAATTACAGGCGGAAGAATGGACGCTTGTATTAAAAAGGTGTATGTTACCGATTCCGCTGTCGAGACACAAAAGCCGCGTTACATAAGGATTATTCAAAAATTTATTGAGCTTTTTGGTGATGACAGAGACGTAATAATTCTCAGCGCTCCCGGCAGAACGGAAATTTGCGGAAATCATACCGACCATAATAACGGCAAAGTTCTGGCGGCTTCAATTAATCTTGACGCTATTGCCGTTGCCGCTAAAAATAATGATAATACAGTCCGTGAAAAGTCAGAGGGGCATGGAATGAATAATGTTGATTTATCAGACCTTTTGCCTGACGAAAAATACTTTGGCAAATCAGCCGCGATGATTAAGGGAGTTGCGGCAGGACTTAAAAACAGCGGATACAGTATAGGCGGATTTGACGCCTGTACAACAAGTGATGTTATGGGAGGCTCAGGTCTTTCGTCATCGGCTGCATTTGAGGTGCTTTTGGGCACGGCTATCTCATATCTTTATAATGACGGGGACATAGATGCCGTAACTATTGCCAAAGCGGCGCAGTACAGCGAAAATGTATTTTTCGGTAAACCGTCGGGGCTTCTTGACCAAATGGCTTCGTCAGTCGGTACGTTTGTTACAATAGATTTTAAAAGCACTCAAAATCCTCTTATTAAGAAGGTTGATTTTGATTTTGAGAAATCGGGCTACAGTCTTTGCATTGTTGATACCCACGGCAATCACAGTGATTTAACCGATGACTATGCCGCTGTTCGCAGTGAAATGGAAGATGTGGCGCATGCGCTCGGAAAAAATGTTTTAAGAGAAATTAACGCTGATGAATTTTTCAAATCAATCCCCGGCCTTGTCGGTAAAGTCAATGACCGCGCAATTTTAAGAGCAACCCATTTCTTTAATGAAAATATCAGAGTTGACAAGGCGGTTACTGCCCTTGAAAATAATAATTTTGAATCATTTAAGCAGATAATTACGGATTCAGGTTTTTCATCATATTTATATAATCAAAATGTTTTTACGCCTAATAATCCGACCGAACAGAAACTTTCGCTTGCTCTTTGCTTAAGCCAGCAGATTCTTGAGGGCAAGGGAGCGTGGAGAGTTCACGGAGGAGGATTTGCGGGAACCATACAGGCGTTTGTTCCTGATGAGCTTTTAGATGAATACAGACAAACTATGGATGCGGTATTCGGCGAAGGATCATGTCTTGTCCTGATAATAAGACCTGTCGGCGGAACAAGAGTTATGTAATCGTTTTAAACAGAGGAGTAATTAAATTGAAGTACATATTTGTTGTTAATCCCATTGCCGGAAATGATAATAAGCAAAAAATTTTTTCAAGGATTAAGTCAACATTCCGCCTTATTGAAGACGAGATGATTATTGAGGAAACGAAATGTAAAGGCGACGCACAGCATATCGCACTACGTTATTCGGAAAAATATGGCAGGGAGTGTGTAATTGTTTGCTGCGGAGGCGACGGTACCGTTCACGAAATTGCGAACGGGCTTGCTCATACAGATACGCCTATGCTCATTTTACCTCTCGGCACGGGAAATGATTTTGCCAAAAAAATTTACGCAACGAAAAAGATTAATGTTGAGAATGTAATCAAAGCTTTCGGCTTTTATAACGGCAGGATTAAATATGACGTCAAGTCTATTGACCTTATTGATTATAACGGTGAAAAATGTATAAATGTTATGAGCTACGGCCTTGATACAAAGGTTGAAACAATAGGTAAAAATATAGCGGATAAAGCGCCGTTTATAGGTCATCAGGCTTATAATATTGCAATTATACCTGTACTTTTAGGCTCTATGAAATATCAGATTAATATTGATTTAAACTGTATTGACAAAGACGGTAAGGAATACAAAATCCATAATGAACCGCTCGATTACACCCTGCTTGCTATCTGCAACGCAAGCTATTACGGGGGAGGCTTTTGCCCCGCGCCAAATTCAAAGCTTGACGACGGGCTTCTTGATTTTGCTCTTTGCCATCCCATTAAACTTTTTGAGGCGCCGCCTCTGATTCCGAAATACAATGCAGGTAAAATTGATGAAATTAAAAAAATAGACTCCGGGTTTGTTACAGGAGGACGTATCTGGTCGGTTGACGGAGAGCCTCTTCTCGGTAATTGCGACGGCGAAAACTTTGATTATAAAGAGGTTAATTTTAAGGTTGAACATAATGCGTTAAAGATATGCTTTTTAAAAGGATTGTAATATGAAAAAATTTTTAAAGGTACTGCTTGCGGCAGTTATTTGTATTGTATTTATTGTAGCGCTTTGTGCCGGCAGTTTTTTTATATTTTACACACCGAGCCTGACTGCCGATATGAGCGTTAAAACAGGCGATGTTACCACAGGAGCGTCGGGTTATCTTTACGGCATAGCCGAAGAGGGTGTTCCGTCAAAAAATATGACGGAGAGCATTGACATTTCAACTGCTTCGCAAAAGGTTGCAGGCGGTCTTCAGCACCCGATAGGCGATATTTCACATGTGTACAAGCAGCTTGAAAATACAGATTATAATGTCGTCTATTTGCAGGATGTTTATTCCACATGGTATTACGAGCATGACAACATTGAAAAGCAGCGCAGTGAAGGTACATACGACTGGAAAAAATTTTTAAAAAATGATTATCTTCCTAAAGTAAAGGAATCTGTACAGTATCTTTCAGGCGCGCCGTACGGCGATAAGGTTGTTTACTGTATTTATAATGAATGTGACAACGGTGTCTGGTTCGGAGAAACAAAGAAGAATGAAAACAGTACTTATGGCGTTTACGGTGAATATAATTCTTCAGGCGAGCAGAATTTCTTTGAGGCGTGGAAAATCACATATGATTATGTTAAAGCAATTAATCCGAACGCGCTTATCGGGGGACCCGGATTCTGCGATTACGGCAGTGAAAAAATTGAAAATTTTATGAAATATTGTGTTAAAAACGGATGTGTGCCTGAGGTTATGATTTATCATGAGCTTAATGACTATTCCGTATATCACTGGCAGAAACACGTTAAAAATTACAGGGAAATCGAGTCTAATCTTGGTATTGATAAGTTACCTATAATTATTACGGAATATGGCAGAATGCAGGATAATGGTCTGCCTGGTAAAATGCTTCAGTATATTACACAGATTGAACTTACAAAAGTTTACGCGGACAATGCTTACTGGAGACTGGCGGACAATCTCTGTGATGTTTGCGCTGACGATAACTCGCCTAATTCAAACTGGTGGCTGTACCGCTGGTACGCAGATATGGACGGGCAGACAGTTGACATTAAGTATCAGGATTTGTTTAAATCTAATTTTGAAAACGCGTTTATTAAGCGTAAGGACGACTATACTTCACAGGGATTTATGGGCGTTGTTTCCATTACGGATAACGAGGATGAAATAGATGTAATCTGCGGTGGAAGGAGCGGTTCCTCAGTAGTTAAGCTCAAAAATATTGATGAAACCGCTCTTGCCGGCAATAAGGTCAATGTAAAGATAGAAGAAACGGTTTATAAGGGAATTTCGGGCGTTGTTAATTCACCTGTCGTCCTTAGGGAATACACCACAGTTCTTAAGGGTTCAAATCTTACCATTGATATGAATGATATGGACGAGGCAAATGCTTACCATATTACTATTGTACCTGCTGAGGATAATGAAAAAACCGATTATGATAATGACGGATACATCGAAAGGTACGAGTTTGAATCAGGTGAGCTTTTAGGCAGCGCTTATACATATGACAGCGTATACGCGACAACAGGCGAGTTCAACGGTATGGTAGGCGGTATGGAACAAGAGGGCGACGGAATTAAGCTGACCTTTAATGTGCCTGAGGACAATACATATAATCTGGATATTATTTACGGTAATTCAAACGACGGCAAATTTGACGATAAGGGCAGACAAAATCCTGACGACAGAGTTGATTCGTCCTCAATAATGACTCTTGACGGACAAAAGACAATATTATCGTTTGCCAATACAATCAAGAGCGAATATACAGACTGTATAACATTATCGTATGAGCTTAAAAAGGGTGAGCATACAATCAGTTTTCAGCACGATACAGGTACAATCGTGCTTGATTCGCTGCTTGTTTCCACCGCTGACAAGAGCGGGAGTATATCGGTTTTAAAGGATTCTGACAGAACAAACGGCTCAACTCAGTCGTACCTTGCAGTAGCTCCTGCTGACGGATATTATGATGTGCGTATGGTTGGTAATGATATTTCAAAGGCGTATGTAAATAATCAGGAATTCAGCGTTACTGATAAAAATACCGTTTATCTTATGAGAGGTCTTAACTATATTGATATTGCCTCAGCCGAAAAGTTAGATGATTTTAGTATTAAATATGCTGAAAACACGGGCAGACCGATTGAATTTTATCCCGAAAACGCAAAGCTTTCAGGCGTTGCGAAGACAGGCAGTAACGGCTCTGAAGAAAACAACATAAAGTATTTGTATAACATTTCATCTAAGGGCGGTAAAGCGGAATTTAACGTAAATGTTTCAAAGACAGGCACATATGCCCTTACTCTTAAATACGCTAATAATGACGAGAATGGAAATCACGATTATAATGTGGACCTTATTGAGCGTTATGTGACCGTTACGGCGGGCGGAAAATCCCAGGACGTATATTGCAGGAACACGTACAGCTGGGATACATATAAAACCGTTACCTGTTATGTTAAACTAAAGGCGGGAAATAACAAAATTACCTTTACAAACAGCGGTAACAATAAGTTTGACAATCGTGATACATATATTCCTTATATCGCATCCTTTACGGTAAGTAAAATCTGCATATAAATGAACATTTTATAAACTCTTTCATAGTATGATACTGAAGTTAGGGGTATCAACAGACAAACTTAAACAGGCTTGTTAAATTTTTATTGTTATCCCGATTCAATATATTATGAAGGAGTTTTGTTATGCCTGACAATCCGATTTTAGAAACAGGTGAAAGACGAATAAATGAGGCAGTATGTATAGACACAAAACGTATTTTTGACAGCTGTGTAAGTAAGGACTGCTTAGAAGATTTAAGGGTTACATTTTTCTCGCGCAGCCAGCGCCTTATTGACGAGGCTGTAACTGTAAAGACACGCGACTGCTGTATTGAAGAGGTAAGCGTAGATGTTGAAGAAGTGCCTTTCAACAGAGGATTTTACAGTGTGGATATTACGTTTTATTTCAAACTGTGCTTTGACACATACGCATCACCCTGCACTACTCCGCAGGTAGCGGTAGGATTTGCTCAGTTTAATAAAAAATGTATCCTTTACGGCAGCGACGGAAATGTAAAGGTATTTGTTTCAAATCCGACAAGCGAGGCGCTTGACTGTCCCGTTGCTCCGCAGTATACAAATCCTGTGGCAAAGGTACAGGCGGTAGATCCGGTTATTCTTTCAACAGATATATGTGACAGCTGTGACTGCAATATATCGGTATGCTCGTCATTTCCTCAGTCAATTCTTAACTCTATTGAGGATACAATGCCATCCTGCGGCGCGTCAAAGGCAATTCTCGTAACTCTCGGACTTTTCTCAATCGTTCAGATGGAAAGAGATGCCCAGATTCTTATACCTGCTTATGATTACTGTGTACCTGACAGAGAATGTAATTGCAACACGTCTAATCCCTGTGAAACCTTCCAGTCGATTGAATTCCCTGTTGACGAGTTCTTCCCGGTTGACAGAGACGGCGGCGGATGCTCGCCCTGCGCGGCTGATTTAACCAAGCAAAACAATTAAAAAAACCTGGTAAGTTTTTCCCGGTGTCTAATAACACAAAGAACGGCTCGGTTTCGGAAACGGATTCGCGCCGTTTTCTTGTATGTATAACTTGAAAATTCCGGCATTTTTTATATAATTATATTAGGATAAATATCAAAAAGATCTGTATGGAAAAAGGAGATTGCGTACAATGGAAGAGATTTTGCCGGATAATCTTGAAAACAAGCGCCGGGGGATTAAATGTCTTAATGCCGTGCATTTGAAAATAATGGCTTGCGCGCTGATGCTTTGCGACCATATATGGCTTGCTCTGCTCAACGGAGAAAAATGGGAATGGATGACATGCGTGGGACGTCTTGCGTTTCCGATATTTGCTTTTCAGATAGCCGAAGGATTCCATTATACTAAAAATTTCAAAAAATATCTCATGCGAATGTTTATATTCGCGCTTATCTCGGAGCTCCCGTTCAACCTTATGAACAGCGGTTCTCTGATATATCTTGAGCATCAGAACGTCATGTTTACTTTCTGTCTGTCGCTGATATGTATGTATTTGCTTGAAAAAGCAAAGAAAAAGGGCGTTTTTTTGTATATCCTGTCGGCAGCGGTTATACTTGCCGTCAGCTTTTTGCTGGGCACTTTTACCTTTGTTGATTATGGCGGTTACGGAATATGGATGGTGCTGCTGTTTTATTTCACAAGAGATATCCGCTTCGGCAAACTTTTACAGCTTGCGGGTATGATAATAATAAACGGCATTATGATAGGCGGGCTGTCATTCCCGATAGAAATTTTAGAAAAGACCTTTTACTTCCCGGAGCAGGCATTTGCGGTTTGCGCCCTTGTTATTATATGGCTCTATAACGGCAAGCAAGGTTCAAAAAACAAGGCTATACAATATTCCTTCTATGCGTTTTACCCTGTGCATATGCTGATACTCGGAATTATTGCGCTTGTTTTATTCGGAGCAATAGCTTGAGAAGGGAAGGGTAAATTCTGCAAAAAAAAGCGGCGAGGCACTTTTGTGCCGCGCCGTTTTTCTTATAATGATTTTTCTTTAATTTCAGAGCCGTTTAAAATAATCGGTCAGATTTTGCCCCTGTGAACAAACTGTTTTGAAAGCTCTTTTCATAATCCCGTTTTAATGTCTGTATTGAATTACACACTTGTGAACGTCCGGCATTTTTTATATTCAAATACTTTATTAAAATACAGGATACATTCTTCTGTAAAGGGAATTGATTTTTTTAAAATACTCACTGTCGATTGATTTAATAGTGTCCATAGTTGTACGAAAACGCCAGTTTTTTTGGGGTACGCCCGGAATATTCATTCTTGCGTCGCTGCCAAAGCCGCACATATCTTGAAGTGAAACGATTGCAACATTTGATGAGCTTTTCCATACTGTTTCTATAATTTTCCTGCAGGACGGGCTGTAGTAGCCTCCCTCACCCCAGTTACCGTCTGTAAATCCCGCATAGTCAAGCGCAAATGTGCGCTCGCTTTCGCTTGCCTCCCAAAGCCAGCCGAGTATGGTGTTGTTGTCGTGTGTACCGACATAATTTACACTGTTTTGAACAGCGTTATGAGGCATATGCGAGGAGTCGGAACTGGGGTCAAAACCGAATTGTACAACCTTCATTCCGGGAAATCCCGTGTCCTTAAGCAGTTTAACAACATCTTCTCCAAACACGCCAAGATCCTCTGCAATTATCGGCGCGTCGGGGCAAGCCTCAAATACTTTGTCAAAAAGTTTCATTTTCGGTCCGTCAACCCATTCGCCGACCTTTGCGGTATCGGAATCGGCAGGAACCTGCCAATATGATGCGAACGCTCTGAAATGGTCTATTCTGACGGTGTCGTATATTTTCAATGCGTTTTTAAGACGTGAAATCCACCATGAAAAATTATCCTTTTCCATTGCTTTCCAGTCATATATCGGGTTACCCCATAGCTGACCGTTCTCGCTGAAATAATCGGGCGGGACGCCTGCAACTTTTTCAACCTTAAGCGTTTTTTCATCAATCAAAAACATTGGCAGATTTGACCATACGTCAACGCTGTCCATTGCCACATAAATCGGCATATCACCTATTACGGCAATACCTTTTTTATTAGCGTATTGCTTAAGCTCAAACCACTGCTTGAAGAAAATGAACTGCACAAATTTCCAAAATGCAGCGGACTCTTCATAGGAATAGATATTTTTAATACATTCAAAATAATGGGAGTGTTTTTTGTCCCATTCCCACCACGGTTTCATTCCCTCAGCCTCCTTTACAGCCATAAATACGCTGTAATCTGTAAGCCATGGGTTATCAATCTCAAAAGCCTTTATTTCCTTTGCCAAATCATCATTAATATTTAAAAACGCTTTTTTCAGCGTCGCAAGTCTTTTTTTACCCGCAAACTCATAATCGGCAGTGTACGGTGAGCCTGAGTACATATTGTCTTTAACATCATCATCGCTGATTAAACCCATATCTCTGAGCCCCGCAGGGTCGATAAAAAGATAATTGCCAGCAAACGCTGACGGCGAGCAGTAAGGAGAATTTGCTTCGTCAAGAGGATTAAACGGCAGTACCTGCCAGTAGGTAAAACCCATCTCGGCAATTCTGTCTATAAATTCTTTCGCGTTTGTATCAAAAACGCCCACGCCATAATCGGACGGCATTGAACTTATATGCAGTAAAACTCCTGCGCCTCTTTTATTTAACATAAAAATCACCTGAAATTTTGTATATAATGACATAATATTATCATTAATTAAATAAAAAATCAATCTTATTTGTGTAATTTGCTTATCGTAATTATTAATAAAATTATTATTTTATTAATAACTATATATTGATTATAATATAGTCTTTTGTTATAATACTTTTAATATAATGAATAAGTATGTCCGGAGGTGACGCGCTTGAACGGCAGTAAAAGAAAAACAACGGTTATCAGCGATGATGAGCTTGAAACACAAAGGCGGTTTATGCGCAGGGTAAGCGCCGTTATCACCGCCGGATATAATGAGAAGCCGAAAGCGTGCGTAATCACCTACGGCTGCCAGCAGAATGTTGCGGACAGCGAAAAGATTAAGGGTATGCTTGAACTTATGGGATATGATTTTACAGACAATCGTCTTGAAGCCAAGCTTATTATTTTTAATACCTGCGCTGTCAGGGAACACGCTGAAGACAGAGTTTTCGGAAATGTCGGATCGCTTAAAAGCTATAAACGTGAAAATCCCGATATTATCATTGCCCTTTGCGGCTGTATGATGCAGCAAAAGCATATTGCGGATAAGATCAGACAGTCTTTCCCGTTTGTTGACCTTGTGTTCGGGACACATGTTATTCATTGCCTGCCCGAGCTTTTGTTTAAAACGCTGACCGGGAAAAAGAGGATTTTTGAGATTCCCGATATGGACGGCGCTATTGATGAGGGTGTTCCTGTTAAGAGGGATAATGATAAAAAGGCGTGGCTGCCGATAATGTACGGATGCAATAATTTCTGCTCGTATTGTATTGTTCCGTACGTGCGTGGCAGAGAACGCAGCAGAGAAAAATCAAATATTGTTAATGAATTTAAGGAACTTGTGTCACAGGGATATAAAGAAATAACTCTCTTAGGACAAAATGTAAATTCCTACGGCAAGGATTTAATTCCGAGCGTTTCGTTTTCTCAGCTTTTGCGTGAGCTGAATTCTCTTGACGGCGATTTCAGAATACGTTTTATGACAAGTCACCCCAAGGACTGTACAAGAGAGCTTATTGAAACAATGGCGTCTTGTGATAAGGTTGCCCAGCATCTTCATCTTCCGTTTCAAAGCGGCAGCAATCGTGTGCTTAAGGAAATGAACAGGCATTATACAAGAGAGCAGTATCTTGAACTGATTAATTATGCAAAAGAGCTTATGGGCGATGAGCTTTCAATAACAAGTGATATTATAGTCGGCTTTCCGGGTGAAACCTATGATGAATTTAAAGAGACGCTTTCACTTGTTGAGGAGATTAAGGCAACCTCGCTTTTTACCTTTATTTATTCACCGAGAAAGGGTACTCCTGCGGCAGAGATGGACGATCCCGTTCCTGCAGAGGAGAAATCACGCTGGTTTAAGGAACTGACTGATTTGCAGGAAAAAATCAGCGCACAGCAGATGGCTTTACATAAGGGTAAGACTTTTAAGTGTTATGTTTATGGTAAAGGAAAGCTCGCTGATAATTATCTTGCCGCAAGAAACGACGGTAATCTGATTATAGAATTTGAGGGTGACGAAAGTCTTATCGGAACCTTTCAAAATATAAAAGTTATTGAACCTCTTACATTTGTTATGAGGGGAGAAATTGTAAAGGAGAAAAATTATGAGTATTGAATCAGCACTCAGAGAATTAGGAAAGGAAATTCAAAAGGATGAGCGTTTTATAGCGCTTCAGGCTGCCGCAAAGGCAAATGACGGAGATGAAAAGCTCCAGCAACAGATGCAGGAAATGCAGCTTCTTTCGCTTAAGTATCAAAAGGAGAGCGAAAAAGGCGAAGAGGCTTCACAGGAAAAAATTACAGAACTTCAAGATCAGTATCAGAAGCTTTACGGCAAAATTATGGAAGGCGAAAATATGCAAAAGTATTCTGCCGCTGCATCTGAAATGGAACAGATGGCTCAATATATAAGCGGAATGATAGGTCTTTTCTTTGACGGCCAGGACCCTGAAACCTGCGAACTGCCGAAACCTGAAGAGGGATGTACACACGATTGTTGTACCTGCGGCGGCTGCCACTAAAAGCTGAAATTTTACGTGCTGTCGGATAAGTATATGCTTCCATATATCTTGTCCGACCGCCTTAAAAAATAATCACATTGATGAAAGAGGGAGAATAAATGGGAAATACGAATACTAAGCTGTCACCGATGATGGTGCAGTATTTTCAGATAAAAGCTCAGTATAATGACGCTATTTTATTCTTCCGTCTCGGTGATTTTTATGAGATGTTTTTTGAGGACGCAAGGATAGGGGCTCGTGAGCTTGACCTTGTACTGACAGGCCGTGACTGCGGTCAGGAAGAAAAGGCTCCCATGTGCGGTGTCCCTTTTCACAGCGCCGACAGCTATATTGCAAAGCTTGTATCACGCGGTTACAAGGTTGCAATATGCGAGCAGTTGGAGGACCCTGCAACCGTTAAGGGAATTGTCAAAAGAGATGTCATAAGAGTCATCACCCCCGGCACTGTTATTGAGAGTAATATGCTTGATGACGGTGTAAATAATTATCTCTGTTCGATTTTCAGTGGCAGCAGGGATGTGGGCGTTTGCTTTGCGGACGTATCTACGGGCGAATTTCATATTACTGTTTTAGACGGTGATGAAATAGAGAATAAGCTTATTAACCAGCTTTCTTCATATTCGCCCAAGGAGCTTATAATAAATTCAAAATCACTTGATTATAATCAGATTGAAGGCTTTGCGAAAAGGCTTGATGCAAGCATAGAGGTGCTTGATGACGATAAATTTGATTTTGATAATGCTACTGCTCTTATTATTGAAACGCTTAAGAAAGACGAGATTTCATCGCTTGGCATAGGACACAGCCGTTCTGCCGTCTGCGCTCTCGGCGCTGTTATATACTACCTCAGGGAAACGCAAAAGAGAAATGAGATTGAAACTCCGTCCGAAATTGAATTTTATGACGACGAGCAGTATATGAAGCTTGACATCAGCGCGAGAAAAAATCTTGAGCTTACAAAATCAATGATGACAGGCGATAAAAAGCATTCACTCCTTTGGGTGATTGATAAGACAAAAACGGCAATGGGCAAGCGTATGATTAAATCGTGGCTTGAACGTCCGCTTATGTCAATTCCGAAAATAGTAAAAAGGCAGAACGCGGTAGGCGAACTCACCGACAGTCCTATGATTCGTGACTCGATTCGTGAAGCTCTGACAGGTATCAATGATATTGAAAGACTTATGACGCGTATTGTATACGGTACCGCAAATGCCAAAGAACTTAAATCACTTCAGTATACAATTGAAAAACTTCCGGAGCTTAAATCAATACTTTCCGGCGCGTCGACAGCGCTTTTACAGGATATATATAACGGTATTGATTTGCTTGATGATGTGCATTCTCTTATTGAAAGAGCGATTGTGGACGAGCCTCCGTTTTCCGTTCGAGAGGGAGGACTTATAAAATCCGGGTATAATGAGGAAATTGACTCTCTTAAAGAAATTATGAATGACGGCGCAGGAATTATAGCGTCAATCGAAAATGAGCAGAGGAAACTTACGGGAATTCCTAAGCTGAAGGTAGGTTATAACAGAGTATTCGGATACTATATTGAGGTTTCAAACTCATATAAGGAAATGGTGCCTGAAACGTATATCAGAAAGCAGACATTAACAAACTGCGAACGCTTTATCACGCAGGAGTTAAAGGAGCTTGAGGGAAGAATTGTCGGCGCTAAGGAGCGTAGTATCGCTCTTGAATATGATGTTTTCTCATCAGTCAGAAATCTTGTCGGAAACGAAGTTCAAAGGCTTCAGATAACTGCAAAAAGCCTTGCGTCGCTTGACGTGTTAGCGTCTCTCGCTCAGACTGCCGTTAATAATAATTACACCTGCCCCGTAATTTCAAATAACGGTGTTATTGAGATTAAGGACGGTCGGCACCCTGTTGTTGAGGCTCTTCTCAATGACGCGCCGTTTGTTCCAAACGATACAATACTTGATACTGACGAAAACAGGTGCGCGATAATTACAGGGCCTAATATGGCGGGTAAATCTACATATATGCGCCAGATTGCGCTTATAACTCTTTTGGCGCAGGTAGGCTCATTTGTTCCGGCAAAGAGCGCAAAAATCGGTATAGTTGACGCAATTTTCACACGTGTGGGCGCAAGCGACGACCTTGCGACAGGTCAGTCGACCTTTATGGTCGAGATGAACGAAGTTGCGTCAATTCTTAAAAATGCCACGTCGGACTCGCTTATTATTCTTGATGAAATCGGCAGAGGTACATCAACCTTTGACGGTATGAGCATTGCGAGGGCGGTGCTTGAATTTGTCTGCAAGAAAAAAAGTCTCGGTGCAAAATCGCTTTTTGCCACGCATTATCATGAGCTTACCGCGATGGAGGGTATGATTGACGGAGTTAAAAATTACTCGATAGCGGTAAAAAAACGCGGCGATGATATAACATTCTTACGGCGCATTGTGGTCGGCGGTGCGGACCAGAGCTTTGGTATTGAGGTAGCTAAGCTTGCGGGAGTACCCGACAGCGTTGTTAAGCGTGCCAAGATTATTCTTAAAGAGCTTGAGAAGAATGCCGTTCAGATTGAATTTAAGGCTGATGACAGTATTGTTGAGGAAGAGGATAACGATATACAGTATAATTTCACCGCTAACGGAAGGCAGGAAATATTTGAAATTTTGAAAGCGGTTGATATAAACACCTTAACACCGATTGAGGCAATGCAGACGCTTTATGATTTAAAAAAGAAAGCGCAGGAGCTTTCTTAAAACTATAAGACGATTGAGAGGAGGGACGTTTAATGCCGAAAATTAATATTTTACCTAAGGAAATATACCAGCTTATTGCGGCAGGTGAGGTCGTTGAGCGTCCGTCGTCAATCGTCAAGGAAATGATTGAAAATTCTGTTGACGCAGGCGCAAAAAATATTACCGTTGAAATCAAAAACGGCGGTTCAACATATATCCGTATTACTGACGATGGATGCGGTATAGAGAAGGGTGAAATAAAAAAAGTTTTTGTTTCCCACGCTACGAGCAAAATTTCCGATAAAGAGGATTTGAATTCCATTTCCACTCTCGGTTTCAGAGGAGAGGCGATGGCGTCAATCTCCGCAGTGGCTAAGGTCGAGCTTTTAACCAAGTCCGAAAATGAGAGTATAGGAACGAGATATGAAATTTCGGGCGGTGAGGAAATTTCGTTTGATGATGCAGGATGTCCGAAAGGGACAACAATCGTTGTGCGCGATATTTTCTATAACACCCCCGCGCGAATGAAATTTTTAAAAAAGGATGTTACTGAGGGTAATGCGGTCGCGGGCATTGTGGACAGAATGGCAATTTCACACCCCGAAATATCCTTCAGATTTATCAGAGACGGTAAGCAGACGCTTATTACCTCAGGAAACGGAGAGCTTGTTTCTGCAATATATTCCGTGTTCGGTAAAGAGGTATGCGATTCGCTTATCCCTGTTGATTACAGTTATGAAAATATGAAACTGACGGGCTTTGTCTCAAAACCCGCCTCATCACGAAAAAGCAGGGCGATGCAGTTTTTCTTTATAAACGGCAGGCTTATTAAGTCACAGACTGCGATGGCCGCTTTGGAACAGGCGTATAAAAACTCGATTATGGTCGGCAGATTTCCTATGTGCGTATTAAACATAGAGCTTAACCCGTCGCTTGTGGACGTCAATGTTCACCCTGCAAAGATTGAAGTGCGTTTTGCAAATGAAAAGCCGATATTTGACTTGATTTATTACGGAGTAAAAACCGCGGTTGAGGCGGACCGTTCTGTTAAGAAGGCGGAGCTTACTCCAAAAATAGAACAGGTTTACGATATACCCCAAAAGATTTATTCCTCTAAGATTGATTTTTTTAAGAAAAAGGATAACTCTCCCGTTCAGCAGGCTTTCAGGCTTGAACCGAAAAGGGAATTCCGGCAGGTAAGCTCGCCCACGCTTGATTTTACAAATCACGGCGACAGGGAGTCAGAGGTAGTTAAAATCCCCGTCATTCAGTCAAAAGAGCCTGATGAATTTTTGAAAAAAAACGAGCAGGGCAATGAACAGACGGCAACAGTTGACGAGGAAAAAAATATTTCTTTCCGTTTAGTCGGTGAGGCGTTTGATACATATATTATTGCCGAGATTGATAAGGAACTTTATTTTATTGACAAGCACGCCGCACATGAACGAATGAACTATGAACGGCTTAAGGCTCAAAGTACCGTTGAAACGCAGATGCTTTTATCGCCTGCGGCAGTCTCTCTTTCCAAAGATGAATTTGATGCTGTTACAGAGAATGGTGATTTGCTTTTAAAATGCGGTTTTGAAACAGAGCCGTTTGGTGAAAGCGCAGTTATTGTACGCGCCGTACCGTCGCTTGTCGGTGACAGCGATATTAATGATTTGATAACCGAGATAGCTCAAAAGCTTCTTGAGCATAAAACAGATATAACGCCTGATAAAATTGATTGGATATATCATTCAGCCTCTTGCAGAGGCGCAGTTAAAGCAGGCGACAAAACAACTCCTCAGGAGCAGGAGTTATTTATAAAAAAACTTTTTTCAATGCCGAATATCCGCTTTTGTCCGCATGGCAGACCTGTATTTATTAAGATTTCCAAATACGATATTGAAAAACAGTTTGGCAGAGTTTAGGTGAGGTAATGAAAAATAAAATCATTGTTGTTGCCGGGCCGACTGCTTCGGGAAAAACAAGTCTTGGTATTGAAATTGCAAAAGCGTTAAACGGTGAAATTATTTCTGCTGATTCAATGCAGGTTTATAAAAATATGCCGATTGCAACGGCCTGTCCCACTGCCGAAGAAAAAGAAACGGCTGTTCATCACCTTGTCGAATTTCTTGACTGTAATGAAAATTTTTCGGTTGCGGTGTGGTGTAATCTTGCAAGGAAGAAAATTGATGATATAGTAAGCCGAAAAAAAATCCCAATAATTGTGGGAGGAACAGGACTTTTTATAGACAGCCTTGTTGATAATATTATATTTGAGGATGTAGAAGTTAATCACGAACTCAGAGATGAACTTATGAAAAGAGACCCCGATTCACTTTATAATGAACTTTTAAAAGTTGATTATGACTCGGCGCAGGGAATACACAAAAACAATAAAAAGCGTGTTGTCAGGGCTTTGGAACTTTACTACTCAGGTATAAGCAAGACCAGGCAGAATATAAATTCACGAAAGCGGGAATCCCCGTATGACGTACTTTATTTTGTTATTGATTATGATAACCGGCAGTTTCTTTATGACAGGATTAACAGCAGAGTTGACAAAATGGTACGGCTCGGTTTGGAGCAGGAGGCAAGGAAAGTATTAAATAACAGTACGGGGACTTGCGCTCAGGCAATAGGCCACAAGGAACTCCTGCCGTATATTAACGGAGAGTGTACGCTTGATACCGCGCTTGACAATCTTAAACAAAAAACACGTAATTATGCCAAACGTCAAATCACCTGGTTTAAAAAAAGAGAAAATGCGGTTGTACTTAAACCCGATGTTCTCGGCTATGATAAAATGGCGGAAACAGCGATTAATTATTGCGAGGATTTTATAAATGGAAAATTCCAAAAGGGAAAAAGTGAATAAAAATCCTAAAAAAAAGAACGGCGATATTGCAGCGATTATAGTAGTTTTGTTAATTATTGCGGGATATGTTTTTTACGAGTGCTATACCGCAACACATGTTGATGTTGAAACAATTACGGCGGTTACGTCAACCGTATATGAAACGGTTGAGGCAAAGGCGCTCGTTGTAAGGGATGAGCACACTGTAAGCGGTAGTTCCAACGGAGTTATTGTGCCGAGCGTTCAGGACGGTGAAAAGGTTAAACTGGGCGGTAATGTGGCAATGATGTTTTCTTCGGAGGATAACGCAAAGGCGTATTCCTCTTCACTTGATTTGCACAGTCAGCTTGACTATTATCTTGAACTTGAAGGCAAATCTGCCGGTATGGCTACCGATATTGAAAGTATAGACAAGGATATACTCAGCGACGTTAATGATTATATCCGTACTGTGAACAGCAATTCTTTAAGCGGCCTTTCGGCATGCTCAAAGGATTTAAACGACAAACTGACAAGACGTCAGATGATTATAGGCAAGAGTGTTGATTTTTCAAAGATTAAGTCCGACTTGCAGTCACAGATTAACAGTATCAATATTGATTCCTGCAAGCCTGCAGGCTATATCACCGCCGATGAGTCGGGAATCTTCTCGTCATATACAGACGGTTGTGAAGGTTTATTTGATTATGACACTATTAAAAAGACCGATGTAAAAACACTGCAAGGTTATATTGAAAAGGCATCGGACCGGCAGAAATCAAATAACAGTTTTGGTAAGCTGGTTACAAGTTATGAGTGGTATTTTTGCTGCGTGGTTGACGCGGACAAGGTGAAAAATATCAGTAACGGAGACACGCTGAATGTTGCTCTTAAAGACAGCGATGAAGTGCTTAACTGTACTGTTGTCAGCGGCGCGGATACAAATTTGGGAGTAAAGGAAACCGTTTTGATTCTTCAGTGTTCTCAGATGAACAGCCAGATTATTTCTATGCGTCTTGAGGATATAGAAATCCGTTATGATGAGTATACAGGCTTTAAAGTGCCTGCGTCGGCAGTTCATGTTGATAAAGAAGGAAACAAATGCGTTTATGCGCTTATTTCAAATCAGGTAGCGGAGCGAAGGGGCGAAATAATTTACTCTACAAAGGACTTTGTGATATTTAAAAACGACCCGGAGAACAGCAATTCTATCCGCTATTATGACAGGATTATTACGAAAGGAAAGGATTTGCACGATGGAAAGGTTTATAGTTGACGAAGCGAGAATGAAGGCGGTTGAGGATAACTATAAGGCTGTTAAGTCAAGGATTGAGGAATCTGCAATAAAGGCGGGAAGAAATCCAAATGATGTAAGGCTTATGGCGGTTACCAAAACTGTTGAGAGCGTGTATATTAACAGAGCAATAAAGCTTGGCGCTGATTTAATCGGCGAAAACAGAGTTCAGGAATATCTCGGCAAGAAGGATGAACTGAACCTTAACGGCGTTGAAAAGCACCTTATAGGTCATCTGCAAACAAATAAAGTAAGGCAGATAGTCGGCGAGGTTGATATGATTGAATCGGTTGATTCTGTTAAACTTGCCAAGGAAATCAGCCGGGTATCTGTAAATAAGGGATTGATAACCAATGCGCTTGTCGAGGTCAATGTCGGCAGAGAGGAGTCAAAGAGCGGTATTTATACGGAACAGCTTGAGGAACTGCTTTATGAAATATCACAAATGGACAATATAAAAATCAAGGGACTTATGACCATTCCTCCGATTTGTGATACAGAAAAAGAGATTAATGAATATTTCAGCACAATGTATCAATCTTTCATTGACATTAAGAGTAAAAATATAGATAATATAGATATGAATATTTTGTCAATGGGAATGAGCGGCGATTTTGAGGCTGCCGTTTCCAACGGCTCAAATATAGTCCGTGTTGGCTCTGCCATTTTCGGCGCGAGAAAGTATTTTTAAGGAGAGGCGAATATGGGATTTTTAGATAAAATTAAGGATATTGTTACAGATAATGATGATGACGATTTTGACGATTTTTATGATAATGACAGCAACGGCAGTTCCTTTGGTATTGCCCCTCCGAAAGAGCGGACGGGCAGACGTGAAAGAGCATATGACAGGTCGGAAAAAGAGGAGCGTTTTACAGAGCGTCCCCGTATACGCCGCCACGACAGCGACAAGGTAGTCAATATTCACACCACAACACAGCTTCAGGTGGTACTTGTAAAGCCTGAACACTTTGAGGAGGCTGCGTCAATCGCCGATAATCTAAACGCAAAGAGAACGGTTGTGCTGAACCTTGAAAGCACAAATCGCGACATTGCCCGCAGATTACTTGACTTTTTGAGCGGTGTAGCTTATGCAAGTAACGGTCAGATAAAAAGAGTAGCAAACAGCACATATATAATAACTCCCTATAATGTTGACGTTATGGGCGATTTGATTGATGAACTTGAAAATAACGGAATGTTTATGTAATTAATTTAATTAAGTGATGAAAAATAATGCGGAGGGAAAAATATGATTACACCAAATCAAATCAGGGAAAAAAAGATTTCAACAGTTGAAAACGGCGGCTATGACAGAGATGAGGTTAATGAACTTCTGCTCGAAATCATAGAATCATATGAGGCTGTAATTGATGAAAACAAGGAACTTTATCGCAAGATGGAGGTTCTCGCAAACCGTATTGAAGAATACAGAGCCGATGAGGACTCAATAAAAACCGCGCTTATAACAGCGCAGAAAATGGCAACCCAGGTAACACGTGAGGCAAAGGAAAAAGCAGAGCAGTCTCTCGCGGATTCTGCCGCTTCCGCGCATAAGACTGTAGTTGACGCGCAGGAAAAGGCAGAGAATATTATCAGCGAGGCAAGAGAGTATGTAGCAGGTCTTACAAAGGAGAAAGCGGAGGCTGCCGATGAAATAATTTCTGAGGCGAGAAAGAAGGCAAATGAGGCTATTGACAGCGCAAAGGTTGTAGCTGATAACGCGCTTTTGCAGGCAAAAAAACTTGCGGGTGAAATCGTTAATAAGGCAAAGCAGGAAAAGGACTATCATTCTGAAATTGTAACGAAACTCAAGAACGAGTCAAAGACTTTCAGAACAACTCTTGTAGACCTTTACGAAACACAGCTTGATAAACTCAAAAATTTGGCTCGTATTCCCGAAAGTAATGAAGAAGAGAGCGGGAATATTGAAGAGATAGAAAAAGAACTTGACACATTAATGTCGGCTATTACCGATGTTATAGGCGACAAAGCTGAAACAGAAGAAATCAAAGAGAAAATTACCGAACAGGAAAGCGCCGGCAGCTCTGACGTAACGGATGATGAAGAAACAGAAGTGATTGAGGAGTTTGATGAATCTCAAGAGGAAATTCAGAACTTGGGGGAAAGCGATGATACGCAATCAGAAAAAACAGAGCTTGAAGATGAAATTGACGAGGTAGACGAAATTATTGATGAGATTGAATCAGTTAATACATATGAGCCGGCTCAGGAGAACACCGACGAATCTCCTACCGAAGAAGAGGTTTCAAGCGCTCTTGATGCTTTTACAACTGATGAAATTACACCTATTGATGAGAGTGTAAAAACAATTCCCGTAATTGAGGATGAGTCCGATATGGAGGGCTCAATGCCTTTTGAAAGCTTTTTTAATATAAAAAAAGAAACCGAAAGAACTAATGAGACCATCTCTTTAATTCCGCCTGATGATGAAGACGAAGGCGACGGCTCAAAATTTAAAGGCTTTTTTAAAAAGAAAAAATAATCTAAAGCCGGCAAAGGAAGATTAAGCTATAATAATTTTCTTTTGCCTGCGTATTTAAGGAGCAGATGTAATGGATTATAATCAGACACTGAATTTACCAAAAACCGAATTTCCCATGCGTGCGGGACTTCCGACAAGAGAACCTGAATTTCTTGCCCGATGGGAGAAAAATGACCAGTACAGAAGGCTTATGAAACACAATGAGGGCAAGCCTTTATTCGTGCTTCATGACGGACCTCCGTATGCAAACGGTGATGTCCATATCGGTCACGCGCTTAATAAGACGCTTAAAGATTTTATTGTAAGATATAAAAATATGACGGGCTTTCAGTCCCCGTTCGTACCCGGTTGGGATACGCACGGACTTCCGACGGAGCTTGCCGCAAGAAAAAAGGCAGGCATTACGGCTGAAAGCAATATTTCCGATTTGCAACTGAGAAAAATATGCCGTGACACAGCCTTAAGCTATGTTGACCTTCAGCGCGAATCATTTAAAAGACTCGGTGTTATAGCGGAGTGGGATAATCCATATATCACTTTAAACAAGGAGTTTGAAGAGGAGCAGATAAAAGTATTTGCGACTATGGCGTCAAAGGGCTATATATACAAGGGATTAAAGCCTGTTTACTGGTGCGCAGATTGTAATACTGCTCTTGCCGAGGCGGAAATTGAATATGCCGAAGATCCCTGTCATTCAATTTATGTTAAATTTAATGTAACGGATGATTTGGGCAAACTCACTGCAATGGGTGCGGATTTGTCAAAAACATATTTTGTTATCTGGACAACAACAACCTGGACGCTTCCCGCTAATGTTGCAATATGCGTAGGGCCTAATTACGAATATTCATTGATTAAAGCAGGAGATGAATACTATGTAATGGCAACGGATCTTGCACCTGCCGCTATGGAGGCAAAGGGCGTTGACGATTACGAAACGGTAGGTATTATAAAAGGCAGTGAGCTTGAGTATATGAAAACTCAGCATCCTTTTATTGACCGTACCTCTCTTGTTATTGTCGGTGACCATGTTACTCTTGAAAGCGGTACGGGCTGTGTTCATACAGCTCCCGGTCATGGTGTTGACGACTTTATTGTTTGTAAAAATTATCCTGAAATTCCGATAATTGTGCCTGTTGATGCAAAGGGCAGGCTCACCGATGAAGCAGGACAGTTTGCAGGTCTTTCCACAGAAGAAGCAAATAAACCTATAGCGCTTCATCTTGAAAAAATAGGCGCGCTTTTTGCTCTTAAGAAAATTGAACACCAGTATCCTCACTGCTGGCGGTGCCATAAACCCGTTATATTCCGTGCAACAAGCCAGTGGTTCTGTTCGGTTGATGATTTTAAGGATAAAGCTGTTGAGGCTGCGGAGGATGTTAAGTGGTACCCTGAGTGGGGCAAGGACAGACTTCAGTCAATGATTCAGGAAAGAGCCGACTGGTGTATCTCGCGTCAGAGAAAATGGGGTGTGCCGATTCCAGTTGTATATTGCCGGGATTGCGGCAAAGAAATCATTGACAATGATGTTATGATGAAGATTTCCGAAGTATTCGGCAAAGAAGGCTCGGACTCTTGGTATGCCCACGATACAGAGTATTTTCTTCCCGAAGGCTTTAAGTGCCCTCATTGCGGCAGCGCAAATGGTTTTGATAAAGAAAAGGATATTATGGACGTATGGTTTGACTCTGGTTCGTCACATGCTGCTGTTTGCAAAAACAGACCATACTTAAAGTATCCCGCCGATGTTTATCTTGAGGGTGCAGACCAGTACAGAGGCTGGTTCCAGTCATCACTTCTGACCGCTGTTGCAGGCGGCAAGAGAGCCCCTTATGAGCAGATTATTACTCACGGCTGGACGGTTGACGGCGATGGCAGAAAGATGTCAAAGTCACTTGGCAACGGCATTGCCCCTCAGGAAATCATAGCCCAGTACGGCGCAGATATTCTTCGTCTGTGGGTTGCAAGCGCGGATTACCATGCCGATATTCGTATCAGCAAGGAAATATTAAAGCAGATTTCAGATAATTACAGAAAGCTCAGAAATACTGCGAGATACTGTCTTGGAAATCTTTATGACTTTGATCCCGACAAGGATTTGGTTGATAACGATAAGCTTGAAGAGCTTGATAAGTACGCTCTTATGAAGCTTGATGAGGTTATTGAGATTTCACGCAAAGGCTACGAGGAGTACGATTATCATACAACAGCTCACGCTATTCACAATTTCTGTGTAGTTGATATGAGCAATTTCTACTTTGATGTGCTCAAGGACAGACTTTATACATCTGCTCCCGCAAGCGCAACAAGGCGCGCGGCTCAGACCGTTCTTTATAAGGTGCTTGACGCGCTCACGCTTTTGCTTACTCCTATTCTTGCATATACTGCTGACGAAATCTGGCTTGCAATGCCTCACGACAACAGCAGAAATGCCGAATCACCTCTTCTTAACGATATTCCTACTGCGGATTATATTGAAACGGACGACGCATTTATTGCAAAATGGGATAAAATCCATTCTGTAAGAGTTGATGTTCAGAAAGCTCTTGAGCTTGCAAGAAATGAAAAAATCATAGGAAAACCGCTTGAGGCAAAGGTTACTCTTTACGCTGACGGCGAGCTTTATGATTTCTTAAAATCTGTTGAGGCTGACCTCCCCGAAATATTCATTACCTCAGCCGTTACTGTTGAAAACGGTGAAGGAGAGGTTAAGGGTGAGATTGAGGGACTCTCGGTTTCAGTATCCAAGGCAGACGGAGAAAAGTGTGAACGCTGCTGGAAATATTCAGACACTGTCGGAAGAAGCAGTGAACATCCTGCGCTTTGTTCACATTGTGCAGAGGTAATGAAAGAAATTTGCTGATATAACAGAATATAATAAGGCACACGGCTTAAAACAGCTGTGTGCCTACAATAATTTTGTATTGACCCGATAGCAGTCTTAAAGGGAGGCGCTTTGTTGAAATTTAAAAGTAAAAATTTATGGGCAGTTGTGATGATTATACTTATTATTGCATTTGACCGTTTGACTAAATATTTAGCAAAAGCAGCGCTTTATCCCGATAAGGCAGAGAATTTTATCAAAGGCTTTGTTGAATTCAGGTATGCTGAAAATACAGGTGTTGCCTTTTCGCTTTTCAGCGGCGGAAGATGGTTTTTTATTGTTTTAACGGCGGCGGTTGCCGTGGGTATTCTTGTTTATATGTTTACTAAGGCTGAGAAAAATATTTGGCTTTTCTGGTCTTTGGGTGTGATTTTTTCGGGTGCAGTCGGTAATCTTATTGACAGAATTTTTCTTGGGTATGTTATTGATTTTATCAATCCTACATTTGTCAATTTTGCGGTGTTTAATATTGCGGACTGCGCTGTAACGCTCGGCGCAATCAGCCTGATAGCCTGCCTTTTCTTTGGTATGTTAAAAAAGGAGAACAGGAATGAGTGAAACTATAGTTTTATCCGTTGATGAGGACAAAGCAGGTGAAAGAATTGATAAATTTCTGAGCGACAGCATTGAAGATTTTACGCGAAGCAAAGCGGTCAGGCTTATTTCGGAAGAAAATGTGACAGTCAATTCATCATTAGTTTCCAAAAATTATAAATGTAAATTAAATGACAGTATAACCGTTCTTATTCCCGATGCGGTTGAGCTTGACGTAAAGGCGGAAAATATTCCTCTTGATATAGTGTATGAGGATAGTGATTTGCTCGTTGTCAATAAACCGAAAGGTATGGTTGTTCACCCCGCGGCGGGTAATTACAGCGGCACGCTTGTAAACGCGCTTCTTTATCACTGCAAGGACAGCCTGAGCGGTATCAACGGCGTTATCCGTCCCGGAATAGTACACAGAATTGATAAGGACACATCAGGGCTTTTGATAGTTGCAAAAAATGATACGGCGCACTTGAATCTCGCAAAACAGATTAAAGAACATTCCTTTCACCGTGCATACCAGGCGGTATGCTATGGGAATATAAAAGAGGACACGGGTACAATTCATCAGCCTGTCGGACGTCACCCTAAGGACAGAAAAAAGATGGCTGTAACAGATAAAAATTCAAAGGACGCCGTAACACACTTTGAAGTGATTGAAAGATTCGGCGGTTTTACGCATATACGCTGTGTCCTCGAAACCGGAAGGACTCACCAGATAAGAGTTCATATGTCATATATCGGTCATCCGCTTGCGGGGGACAGCGTTTACGGTCCGGGCAAGGTTATTAAAAGTCTTAACGGCCAGTGCCTGCACGCAGGTGAGATTGGTTTTGTCCATCCGAGGACGCAGGAATATATGCGGTTCACATCTGAATTGCCTGATTATTTTACACAGTTTATAAATAAAATTAAAAAAGAAAATCAGTATAGGAGAATATAATGAGTAAAACCTTTGAAAATTGGCTCGTTGTTTCCGACATTGACGGAACGCTCAACAATAAGCTGAGGAGACTGCCTAAGAGAAATTATGACGCAATAAAAAAATTTACTGATTTGGGCGGTAATTTCACTCTCGCTTCAGGCAGGCTTCAGTCAAGCCTTGAAAGAAATTATAATCGTATAACGCCTAATCAGCCTGCAGTTGTTTTGAACGGCGCGGGACTATATGATTATAATAAGAGGGAAATGCTCTGGAGAAATACTATAGGCGTAAAGGGTCAGGACTTTGTACGCCGGATTGCAAAGGAATTTAATGATATTTTCAAAAGCGTTGATATAGGCGTTTATTTTGACGATTATGTTTATGTTGTCAAAAGAGGACTTTTTTCGCAGGTAACGATGTACTTTGACAAGGCAAACCACGAGTGCGTAAAATCAATCGACGATGTTCCTACGCAAGGCTGGATGAAGGTAATATTCTGGTCTAATCCCGTTACGATTAACCGCCTGAGAGAAGTTATCAACAGATTACCTAATCCCGACGCTAATTTTATGGAGTCATCTCTGTGGAGTATGGAAATGCTGCAAAAGGATACGCATAAGGGCGTTGGAATTATGAAACTTGCCGATATGCTTAAAATTGAAAAAAGTCACGTTGCGGCAATCGGTGATTATTATAACGATTGGGATATGCTTAAAACAGTAGGTCTGCCGGCCTGCGCAGGCCAGGCTCCGTCTGCAATACATAAAATATGCAAGTTTGAGGCTTGCCATTGCAACAAGGGCTGTGTTGCGGACCTGCTTGAATACATAATGTCCGGAAGGGCTGAGGAAGATATGGCAAAAGAAATTTTGCCGAAATAATTAAAAGGGGTAAAATTATGTTAATTATAGGAGCGCACTTGAGTGCGTCAAAAGGTTATACGGCTATGCTTAAGCAAGCGCAGGAAATCGGCGCAAATACTTTTCAGTTTTTTACCCGTAATCCGCGCGGAGGAAGTGCAAAGGCGATTGACGAAAAAGATGTTGCAACCTTTTTGGATTTAATGAAAACGCAAGGCTTTCCGGTAATTCTTGCACACGCGCCGTATACGCTTAATTGCTGCAGCGCAAAGCCTGAAACAAGAGAGTTTGCGATAAATACTTTTTCAGATGATTTAAAGAGAATGGAATATACGCCTAACCAGCTTTATAATTTTCATCCGGGCTCACATGTAGGACAGGGCGAGGAGGTTGGCATTGAGCTGATTGCCGATGCGCTTAATAATGTTCTGTTTGAGGATATGACGACAACAGTCCTGCTTGAAACAATGGCGGGCAAGGGCTCGGAAATCGGCAAAACCTTTGAGGAGCTGAGAGCAATAATTGACAGAGTGGAGCTGAATAATAAGTTAGGCGTCTGCCTTGATACCTGCCATGTGAATGACGGCGGATATGATATAGTCAATAACCTTGATAATGTTCTTGATGAGTTTGACAGAGTGGTAGGCATAGACAGACTAAAGGCAGTCCACCTTAACGATTCTAAAAATCCTTTAGCCGCTCACAAGGACAGGCACGAAAAAATCGGAGACGGATATATCGGTATAGACGCGTTTGAAAGGATTATCAATCACCCGTCACTTAAAAAACTCCCGTTTTTCCTTGAAACTCCTAATGAGCTTGACGGCTACGCAAAGGAAATAGCGCTCCTTAAATCATTATATAAAGAATAGAAAAACCGAAGGTCTGCTTATTCGACCTTCGGCTTTTTTGTCTATACCTGATTGACTATTACCATAATAGTATGATATATTATTGTTGGGGAGATATTAAGCGTTTAAATGAGGGAATATTATGAAAAAACAGTTATGCTTTATTTTGTCAATCCTGATGGCGTCGTCGGTTATTGCGCCGTGTCAGAGTGTAATAGCTGCGGAAGTCAACAAACACAGCGTGGGATATTTTTCGGATTCCGTTAATGAGATTATTGATACATACGACGGGGATGAGGAATACACATCAGATTCCGAAAGCGACCAGTCCCTTATTAAAGACAGGCTCATAGTATCGTCGGATAAGGCTGTAAATGATTACGGTGCTGTTGATAAGGTTGTCGGTCTCGGCTATACAATTCTGCAATATGATAGCGAAGAAACCGCCGAAACTGCCAAAGAAAATATTAATGCAGACGGCTATAATGCCGAATATGATTCTGTTCTCTCTTGTGCCGATGTTAATTCGACAGAAAGCACCTCTAAAACTTGGGGTAATGACAGAATTGAATCAAAGGAAACCTTAAAAGCAATAAAAGCCTCGGGCAAGGAATTGTCCGAGGTTACGGTAGGTGTTATTGACACGGGTGTTGACTATACCCACCCCGATTTAAAGAACAGAATAGTTGATACCTCCCTTAACTTTTCATCAAGCGGTAACAGCGGCAGCAGTATGGACGATCAGGGACACGGCACTATGGTTGCGGGTATTGTTATGCAGAATACTTCCGATAATGTAAAAATCAAGCCGTATAAGGTGCTTAATAAAGACGGTAAATGTGCAACATCGCAGATAATTTCCGTTGTTAATCATATTCTTGCCGAAAAGGACGCGCCGAGTGTTATCAACCTTTCTCTCGGCGGAGAGTATGACAAGCTCGACCCATTTGAGCAAACGCTGAGAAGTCTGATTGAAAGCCTTGTAGGAAAAGGCTGCACCGTAGTTGTTGCCGCAGGCAATGAATCAAGCGACGCGGGAAATTACTCGCCTTCTAATATCAACAGTGTTATTACGGTATCGGCATCAACATCAAAAAACACAAGGAGCTATTACTCTAATTTCGGCAGCACAGTAGATATTGCCGCTCCCGGAGATAATATCTACACAACGAACTTAGGCGGAGGATATACAAACAGCTATAGCGGAACATCTTTTGCGGCGCCTTTTGTAACTGCCGCTGCCGCAACGGTTTTGACTCTTGATAACAGCCTTACGTCAAAACAGGTTGAAAACAAAATAAAGGACGCCGCTTTTCCGATTATTAATAATACGGGCACAGAATGGTGCGGAGCGGGTATACTCAACTATTCGGCTCTTTATGAGGATACACTTGCTCCTGTGCCCACATTCAGTCAGGAAAGCGGCGCGTATAACGAGATTATCCGTTTAACCGCAAACGCGGAAAAAGGATACACAATCAGATATACAACGGATAATACTGTACCAACCTTAACAAACGGTGAAACCTTGAACGGAACATTGACTATTGAGGACAGTATGTCCTTTGTTGCCGTTGCGATAAATGAAAGCGGAAAGAGCAAATATATACCGCTCAATTATTCTGTAATCTATCTTGCGGATGAAAACGATTTTGAAATTACAGATACGGGCGCGATTAAAAGCTATTCGGGCAACAAGAAAAGTATTGTTGTGCCTGAAACAATAAAGGGTATCACACCTACTTCAGTTTCAAATAATGCCTTTGCGGGCAGTGATATTAAGGTGATTGAGTTCCCCGATACGGTTACAAAATTAGGCAACAGCGCATTAAATAAATGCACTCGGCTCACTTCAATAACCGCCAAGGGAGTAACGGAAATAGGAACGTTTTGTTTTTATTGCGATACGGCGTTAACCGATGTGGATATGCCGAATGTATTGTTTGTTAATACAAAAGGTTTCAGTGGATGTAAAAAGCTTGAAACGGTGAACTTTAATGAAACAGTTGAAAATTTTTACGGCGGAGTATTTGAGGACACAGCATTTAAATACGCATATTTCCCGAAAGTCTATAACTTTCAGGACACATTTGTAAACACACCTTTGATTTCGGCAGATTTGCCATTGTTGTATTGGGCAAGCGGAGCTTTTAAGAATTGTTATTCCCTTGAGCATCTTTATGCTCCCGAATTAGAGGAGCTTGCGCACGGAGCATTTGCAAACTGCATAAAGCTGACTGAATTTGTTAAAGAGGGCGAATATGATTTAAGAAAGATTAAAGTTCTCGAAGCGGACGCGTTTGCGGATTCATATTTTAAAGAGATTGAACTGCCCTTAATTGAAGCGTTTGATTCCGGCGGTTCAGGTGTATTCCAAAGATGCCATGCCGAATATATCAGTATTCCGAAATTGAAAATTCTACGCGAATATACATTTTATCAGTGTAAAGAGCTTAAGCACATTAATATACCAAATTATGTTGATACTTTAAGATATCCGTATGAAAATGTTTTTACAGATTGTTATTCTTTAGAGGAATTATATCTTCCAAACGCTGTTTATCTTCCCCCAATATTAAATACAAGTGATACAAATAAAATGTCTTTGCAATATATTTATGCTCCAAATGTTGAAGATTTCACTTCTACTGTTTCATCTTTATTATATTTTTGTGCGAATTTAAAATGGGCTTTTCTTCCTAATGCAAAGTATATACCTAACTTACCGCATGAAGGCAACGCAACAATATATATATCTGATAAAGTACACGAAATTAATGAACCGCCTTCAAAAAATTTAACTATTGTTGCTCCAAGCGGCTCATACGCAGAATCATATGCTAAAGAAAAAGGTTTGAAATTCATCCCGAGCGACAGCAGAGATGACAGTATTGAAAATCCTGCAAATGTAACAGATTTAGGCAGATCAATATGCACAACGGTTGCGGGTCTGAGATTTGGATTCACATGGGATAATATTGATGAAATAGAAAGTCTTGCGTCCGATATTGAATACGGATTTGTTTACAGTCAGAAAGGCGTTGAGGATTTATCATTAGATAAAGTTGACGACGAAAATGTTAAATCTGTAACCGCAACAAACCGTATAGACCATGGCGATACGACCTCGTTTAATCTTGTTATTTCAAACATACCGAAAAGTTATTATAACAGAGAAATAACAGCAAGAGCTTATGTTTGTATAGACGGAATGTATTTCTATTCAAATGAGCAAAAAGGCTCTTTCGGCGAGGTGGCAAATCTTGTTTTAGCCGATAATGAAATAGATACGAATACTAAAAATGCTGTTAAAAATTTGCTTGAAAAGGAGGCATAAAAATGAAAGAAGAATACGCAAAACCAATCGTTGGAATTGAAGAATTCAAAACAGTTGATGTTATCACAACAAGCGGCGATCTCGGCAAAGACGACAATGTTGTTGACGGTAGTGATGGCTGGTAATCAATGAAAAAGCAATTACTTATTATTTCAATATCAGTTATTATAGTCGGTGTTTTTGTTTCCTGTTCTGCAAGCAGCAGTAGTAAAGAAATTTCAACTACTGCTGTTACGGACAGTAACTGCACAACGCACTACTATGAGCCTGTTGCTGATAATAAGGGCGTATATGCCGAGATTGAAACAGAATCAAACGGCAAAGCTGTAACCGAAAAAGACGGTACATATGTTACAAATGAACATACAACTGTCTTGCCGATTAATGACGAAAACGAAAAATCAAGCAGCAATAAAAAACTGACAACAGAACAATCAAAAAAAGAAAAACCAGCAACAGAAAAATCAACATTAAGCGCAACAAATAATGCTGCTGATAATGTTGTTGATTTTGAGCCTGACAAGCAAACAGAGAAAACAAAACCGACTGTATCAACTACTACTGAAAAACAAGCAACAACTGTAAAAGAAACCCAGCCTGCGACAGATAAGGACGGCTGGATTACTAAATGGTATTAAAAAGCAAAGGAGCAGTCATCTGACTGCTCCTGAAATTTTTTCTTATCTTAAAACTGCAAAGCCCAAATCAATTACTCCGCCTAACACTTTGCTCGTTTTTCTCATATTTAAGGTTTCGGCAAACCAAAGAAGAATAAGCGCAACAAGTATTGCGATAATTAATGTTTTCTCTGACATATAATTGCCTCCTTTTCGTTAATAATATTATATACTATTTTTAGAATAAATCAAGTAATTTTATACAAATTGACAGAAATTATAAATTTCCAAAATTTCGTTGAAATCTTATTTAATATGATTTATAATATCACTAATAAATTTATAATGGGGGAATTTGTGATGAGCCCGATTTCAATGATAATTGCTGATAAAAGCGCAACATTTACAGCAACCCTTGTTATTTCCGGTATTGTTGTTGTACTTGGCATATTGATTCTTCTTATTTTTATAATGTTTCTCTTTGGTGTTATTGTGCCTAAATTTGACAAAAAAAGCAAGCGTAGGGCTGAAAAAAAAGCCTCTAAAAAGGCAGTTAAAATGATTGATAAAAATAACGGGGGCAATGAAATGATAAAACAGACTAATCCCGTACAGATTATTCCTGCGCCTGCACCCGCTCCTGTTGTTGAGGCAGGTGTCAGCGAAGAGATAGTGGCGGTAATTGCGGCAGCTGTCACTGAATATGAGGGTACAGGTGTTGTTATCCGTTCAATTAAAAGAAAAAATGTCGGCAGCAGAAATCCATGGGCGCAAGCTGCTATTGCCGATAACACAAGACCTTTTTAAAGGAGGCTGTTACAAATTATGGAAATACTGCAGGGGATTTGGGAAGTTATTGTCAGCATCTTCACAAACTCAGGATATGCCTATTTTTTTACTGCTGACGGCGGTTATAAAAATTTAATTATGATTCTTTTATCCTTCTTTTTTCTTTGGTTAGGAATAAAAAAAGGATTTGAGCCGTTGCTGATGGTACCAATTGCGTTCGGTATGCTTCTTGCGAATATACCCGGCGCAAACTTAGCTGTTCAATATCACGATTTAGACGGTTTCAGGGATTTGATTGCAAGCAGAGGGGAATTTGCCGGAGCTACTCCAGGTCTTATGGATTTCCTTTACCTCGGTGTTAAGGCCGGTATTTATCCGCCGCTTATATTCCTTGGTATAGGCGCTATGACTGATTTCAGTCCGCTGATTGCTAACCCGAAAAGTTTTATTCTCGGTGCGGCGGCGCAGTTTGGTATATTCTTTACTTATATCGGAGCTGTTCTTATAGGCTTTACTCCAAAGGAAGCAGGAGCAATATCCATTATCGGCGGCGCTGACGGACCTACGGCGATATTTGTAACGTCAATTCTCGCGCCGGGTCTGCTTGGTACAATCGCAGTCGCCGCATACTCGTATATGGCGCTCGTTCCGTTTATTCAGCCTCCTATTATGAGAGCGCTTACAACTAAAAAAGAACGCTCTGTTGTGATGGAAAATCTCCGTCCCGTTTCAAAGCTTGAAAAAATTTTATTTCCGATTATTGTTACAGTAGTTGTTGCGCTTCTTTTGCCGGACGCTGCCGCTCTTGTCGGTATGCTTATGCTTGGTAATCTGCTTAAGGAAAGCGGACGGACGGAGCGTATCGCGAAGGCTGCTCAGAATGAGCTTATGAATATTATAACGATTATGCTCGGTGTATCTGTCGGTGCGACAACATCGGCGCAAACTTTCCTTAATCTCAAGACCTTGGGCATTGTTCTTCTTGGATTGATAGCCTTTGCTGTCGGTACTGCTTCGGGCGTACTTTTCGGCAAGCTTATGTATATTTTTACAAAGGGCAAGATTAATCCGCTTATAGGCTCGGCAGGAGTATCAGCGGTTCCTATGGCTGCGCGTGTTTCGCAAAAGGTCGGTCAGGAGCAAAATCCTTCAAACTTTCTTCTTATGCACGCAATGGGTCCGAACGTATCGGGCGTAATAGGCTCGGCAGTTGCGGCAGGTATTTTGCTTACACTTTTAAGATAATTAAAGAATATAAAAATCAGGGTGGCATCTTGTCACCCTGATTTATTCACAAATATTATATAACGCATTATCCCGTAGATAATAGCGTAATTGACAATATTACAGACAGAAAGAAAGGTATGGATTTTATGCCACTTAATGAAATGCAGCAAAAGGCTGTTAATACAACCGAAGGACCCCTGCTGATTCTTGCAGGCGCAGGCTCGGGTAAAACAACAGTTCTTGTAAACAGAGTTCAGCATATAATTGAAACAGGACTTGCACAGCCGTGGCAGGTGCTTGCAATTACATTTACCAATAAGGCGGCAGGCGAGCTGAGGGAAAGGCTTGTTAAGGCAGTCGGAGACGAGGCAAACAGCATATGGGCATATACATTTCATAGCTGTTGCTCACGTATACTCCGCCGTTTTGGTGAAAAATTAGGATATTCAAACCATTTTACCATATATGATACTGATGATTCCCGCCGTGTTATGAAACAGTGCCAAAAGCATCTCGGCATAGAGGATAAGTTTCTCAATCACAAATCAATACTGAATGAAATCAGCAGGGCGAAGGACAGCCTTATTGACCCCGATGAGTACAAAGCAACATCATCAAATGATTTCCGCAAGGGTAAGATTGCTCAGTGCTATGAGCTTTACCAGCAGGAGCTTAAAAGGTCTGACGCAATGGATTTTGATGATATTATTTTCAATACCGTGAAATTATTGCAGGAAAATGATGATGTGCGTGATTTTTACCAGACACAGTTTAAATATGTTATGGTGGACGAGTATCAGGATACAAACCATGCCCAGTATGTGCTTACATCGCTTTTGGCGGATAAGTATAAAAACATCTGTGTTGTCGGTGATGATGACCAAAGTATTTACCGTTTCCGCGGCGCGACTATTGAAAATATACTTTCCTTTGAGCAGCATTATAAGGGCGCCGAGGTAATAAGACTTGAGGAAAATTACCGTTCAACTCAGAATATTCTTGACGGAGCAAACGCTGTTATCGCAAACAACAAAAACCGCAAGGGTAAAACTCTCTTTACACGTTCGGGAAGCGGAGATAAGATTGTTCTTAACACCGCTATGAACGAGTCCGACGAATCGGCTTTTATTATAGATGAGATACTTAAAAATGTTAAAAACGGCAGGAGTCTTTCCGATCATGCGATTCTCTACCGTATGAACGCACAGTCGCGTAATCTTGAAATTATGCTCACAAAAAGCGGAATATCGCACAGAATCATAGGAGGCAACCGTTTCTTTGACAGAAAGGAAATTAAGGATATTATTTCCTATTTAGCTGTTATAAATAATCCTGCCGATAATGTCCGCCTGCAAAGAATTATCAATGTTCCGAAACGTCAGATTGGTGACACTATGTTTGCGAATGTTATGGAAATCGCCTCAGGTCTCGGTATGTCCGCGTTTGAAGTGTGCGAAAGAGCGGACGAGTTTCAAAAAACCTCACGAAGTGCTTCAAAGCTAATAGCGTTTACACAGCTTATAAAGTATTTTCAGACGTGCTATGAGGAAAAAATGCCGCTCAGCGATTTGCTCCAGGAAATTCTTGAAAAAACGAAATACCTTGATTATCTAAACGAAGACCCTGAAACGTATAACGACAGAGTGAATAATATCAAGGAGCTTTCCTCAATGCTTATAAAATATCAGGAGGAAACGGACGAGCCTGACCTCTCCGATTTTCTTGAGGACGTTGCGCTTATAACTGATATTGATTCATATAACGAGGACGAGGATTCGGTTGTTTTGATGACTTTGCACTCCGCAAAGGGACTTGAATTTCCTGTTGTGTTTATTCCGGGTATGGAGGAGGGGATTTTTCCCGGCAACCAGTCGCTTTACAGTGAGGAGGAGCTTGAGGAGGAACGCCGTCTTGCTTATGTTGGAATTACACGGGCAAAGGAAAAGCTTTATCTTATAAATGCTCAGCAGCGTATGCTTTACGGTACGACGTCAAGGAATATGCCGTCGCGCTTTCTGCGTGAAATTCCTATGAGTGTTACAGAGGATGTTACGGTAAAAACTTATAAAGCGCCGTCTTCAAAAATTCCACTACAAAGTTCATCGGCAAGTCAGAATGCGCATAGGTTCGGTCAGGCAGGTAATACCTCCTCAAAGCCGTCGGCTGATTATAAGGTAGGCGATACAGTATTACATAAAAGTTTTGGTACTGGAACAATTCTCACACTTCAGCCTATGGGCAATGATATTTTAATGGAAATTGCTTTTGACAAGGCAGGTACAAAAAAGATGATGGCTAACTTCGCCAGACTTGAAAAGGTGTAGACTTTTGATTTTTCTGTCCGAAAAAGAATAAACTAAAAATTCAAGGAGAAATTTATGAAAACTTATAATAAACTGGTTAGAGATAATATACCGGAAATTATTAAAAAAACGGGCAGACTGCATACATTTCGGTTCTTGATAATGATAAGTATAATGAAGAACTTAAAAATAAGCTGTGTGAGGAAACAAAGGAATTTTTAGACAGTGAGGATATTGAGGAGCTTGCGGATATTGTTGAAGTGGTTGAGGCATTGGCAAATTATAACGGAAGCTCAATTGAGCACGTTCTTGAAATTAAGGAGCGAAAGGCACTGAAAAACGGTAAATTTGAAAAAAGACTGTTTCTTGAAAAGGTAGACGGGTAAATATAATTCAAAGGGTGTGATACATTGAAAGCTGTTATATTAGATATGTACGGAGTAATTTTAAAACAGACCGGCGATGATTTTGTTCCCTATGTTCAGCAGACTTTTCCAAACCTGAAACCCGAAGAAATATACAAGCCTTGGTTAAAAGCGGATATAGGAGAGATACCCTCTCTTCAAATATGGGAGGAGATAGGATTTCGGGGCAATTTGGAAAAAATTGAAAAGAATTATCTTGATACCATAAAATTAAATGACGGATTTTTGGATTTTATCAGTACTGCCAAAAAGAAGTATAAATTAGCTGTAATTTCTAATGACTCTTCCGGTTGGAGCAAGTATATTCGTGAAAAATTTGATATAAACAAATATTTTGATGTTATAAGTATAAGCGGAGATTTGAAAATTCAAAAGCCGGACGAACGTATTTTTAATCTTACTATTGACAAGCTGAAAGTTAAAGCAAAGGATTGCCTGTACATAGATGACAGAGAGGGAAATTTAAAAGCGGCTGAAAAATTGGGGATGAAAACAATTATGCTCAACAGCAGAAATGTTCAGTATTCAGGCGATGCGGTGAATAGTTTTAAAGAGCTTGCAGAAAGAATATTATAATGTAATGATTTTTGGGTATGAAATATGAATTTGCTGAAAGGGAATGTTATATGAAAAAAGAATTTGTTATATGTCCGCAATCTATTAACGAAGATGAACTTTACGGCTTTTCTTGGATGGAACATGTTGCGGCTGTTCCGTCACCTTTAGTAGTTGTGACAACATATAAATCTAACGGATTACCAAATGCAACAATGCAGTCATGGTGTACTTTTATAGGAGAAGAAGGTTATCATTGCATATTTTCGAGTGTAAACAAATACGGTCATATGTATAAATCTTTAAAAGAAACAGGATGTTGTGTCATTAATTTCCCATCTAAAGACTGTTTTTTGAAATGTATAGATACTATAAAAAATAATGGTTTTGACAATGATGAAATAACTATGTCAGGTCTTACACCGGAAATTGCAAGTAAGATAAATGCACCAAGAATAAAAGAATGTTTTTTAAATTTAGAATGTGAGCTTGAATGGGAAAAAGACCTTTTTCAAAACGGTAATCACGCTGTTATGTGCCTGAAAGTTGTGAACATGTGTATGGATGAGGCACATTATAATGAAAATGAAATAGGCAGATATGGAGAAAACGGATACTTGTACAATATTCATTCACCCCGCAATCCCGCAACGGGAGAAGTAAGCGAGACATATGTAGGAACTCTTACAAAATACGCAACATATGAAGAATTGCAGAACATTTAATAACTATTAAATAGTGGTAAAGTTTTATGAAACTTGGAGTAATTACAGATATACATAACAATCTGATAGCGCTTAAAGCTGTGTTGGAAAGATTGAATCAAGCGGAATGTGATAAAATAATTTGCTGCGGGGATATAATTGGAATCGGACCATGTCCTGAAGAAACGGTACAATATATGATGCAAATTCCAAATTTAATCGCAGTGCGCGGAAATCACGAAAGATATTTGCTTGAAGGAATGCCGAACGAATATCCAAATGAGGAAAATATGGGATTTGAAGAAATGAAACATCATAAATGGGAGCATCATTTGTTATCAGAAGAATCAACTGCTTTTCTTGAAAGCTTACCATATAAGACAGATATTACGATTGAAGGATTTGATGTATCCGTTATACATTATTGTATGGATAGTGATGGGCATTATATTAATTATAAAATTAACCCCGCCGAAGATGATTTGAGAAAAATGTTTGCCAATGTTAAAAGCGATATTATTTTATATGGGCATAACCACAGCAGGAATATTTGCAAAGGTGACAAATTTTATATCAATGTCGGTTCACTTGGCTGCCCTGCGCGGGACAAAAATTTAGCGCGAGCCGGTATTTTAAATATAGAAAAAGGAAATGTTAAAATACAGCCGATTGATATAGAATATGACGTGAATGAAGTAATTCATTTAATTGATGAGATAAATTATCCTGACGCTGATAATATAAAAAAATATTTTTATGGGATTTGGTAATATATAAAAATTAGAATTTGAGGAATAATATATGTCAACAAGTAAGGAATATTTATATTTTATATTAGAACAGCTCTCGGAGCTTGACGGTATATCGTACCGTATTATGATGGGTGAATATATAATTTATTATAATGGTAAAATCTCTGCTTATATCTGTGATGATCGCTTTTTAGTTAAGCCTGTACCATCCGCGCTTAAGCTGTTGCCCGATGCCGAATACGACGCAATCAGTGAAGGCGGAAGTAAGAAATTGCTCAGAGTAGATGATGTCGACAACCGCGGGCTTTTGGTTAATTTATTTACAGCAATGTATGATGAATTGCCTGAGCCAAAGCCTAAAAAGAAAAAACGGACAAAGTATGAAATCAGATAAATCAAAAAACAACAAATAACTTGCAGTTTAAAATATAAATCGTAATATATTTTAAAATAAAGTGCGGGGTGGGGTGTTTTAGTGTGAATGGCATATCGGTTTCAACCTGTTTTAATTATGAAATCGGCTTTAAAAAACAGTTGGAGCTTATACATAATGCGGGTTTCAGCCACTTTTCCATAGGCTCAAATTACAATCACAGCGGAATATTAAAGAAAAAGAATTATGATGAAATCAAGATTTTTTCCGAATATTATAATTTGTCCATAGACACAATACACGGATACGCTCTGGATAAGGCAGATACCGTGTCTGTTAATAAAATGCTTGCTGAAGCAGCAAGCGCTTTAAATGTACCGGTTATAGTTCATCATTGCAGCTCTTTTGCAATTAATCTATGCAGTCTTGACGCCCAAAGAGGGTTTTATAGATTTTGAACAGCTTACAAAAATAATTCGTTTTGCAAATCCCTCATTTCCGTTGCTTATGGAAGTTATGACCGAACATTCTAAGTATAAAAAGCGGATGAGTTTTTAGCCGTTACATATAAAGAAGCGTTAAAGTTGTACGAAAATATAAATTTACAGTCTTAAATAAATCACTCGTGTTGACATAATTTTATGATAGTGTTATCATTATCAAAATGAGGCGACTGCTATGAATAAATTATTTACAAAATTCAATACATTTGATTTTGATATGCCTATGGATCTCACATGGGCTTATTTGCGTTGTGTTCATAGTATCAGTTAAATTAGTTTCTTAATTATAACATAAAAACCGCTGATGAACACAAATGTTTGTCAGCGGTTAATTTTTTGGAGGTTGTTATGAATTATCTTGAGGAGTATTATAGTAATTTTGAAGAGGACAGCAGATTAATTCCCAAAAGCAGATAACCTGAATTTTTAACTACAATGAAATATATGAAAAAGTATTTGACAGCGGATTCAAAATACTTGAAATCGGAGCAGGTTCGGGCAGATATTCAAGATCATTAGCTGATATGGGGTATAAAGTGGACTCTGTTGAATTAATACAGAGGAATATTGAAGTTTTCAAAAGTAAATTAAATGAGAATTAGCAAATAAATATTTATAAGGGCAATGCCTGTAATTTAAACTTTTTGAAAAGTAATACATACGACATTGTTTTATTGCTAGGTCCAATGTATCATTTATTTACGGATGAGGATAAGCATAAGGCAGTCAGTGAAGCAATCAGAGTCGCTAAAAAGAACGCTGTTATATTTGCGGCTTATTGTAATCTGGATACTTGTGTTTACAGAAACTTTGCAGAAAGAACAATGATTGAAAAGGTCAACAAAGGAATTTTTGATGCTGAAATCTTTAAAGAAAATAAATTGCAGAATACTTTGTTTTTACAATGCAGAAAAGAAGATGTTGATAAAATTATGAGTTCTTATAATGTTCAACGACTTCATTATGTAGGTGTTGATATGCTGACATCTTTCTTCAGAGAAAGCTTTAATGATTTTACCAAAGAGGAATTTGAACTTTATATGAAATATCATTATCAGATTTGTGAGCGCAAGGATATGATAGGTATGTCTTTCCATATACTTGATATATTTAAAAAGCTGTAATAAGCGGCGAAAAATAAATATTAAAAGGCGGGAAAATTTATCTTAATCTCTTTGTAATTTATAGGCTTTTTCTCATCCAGTAGTGGGGGCAATGCTCCTCATACTCCATTTGACTGCAAATGGAATATCCCTGCTTTTCATAAAAGCCTGTTGCCTGCTCCTGAGAGTGAAGCTCAACTGCTTTTCCGCCTCTGTTCTTAATAAGCTCTTCGGCTTTTTTTAGCATTTCGGCGCCAAGCCCGTTTTTTCTGTACTCTTTAATTACCGCAAGTCTGCCGATTAAATACGCGTTTCTTTTCTCACTCCAAAAGAAACGGCACACCGCGACAGGTCTGTCTCCGTCATATGCCAGAAGGTGCGACGCAGTTTTATCAATCTTATCAAATTCATCCCGAAAGCCCTGCTCGTCAATAAACACCGTTTTCCTTACAAGCATTGCGTCACCGCACAGACCCTTGTATTCCTTAATCTCCATTTTCATCAATTCCTAAAATATCGCTGTTTTCGGCAGAATCAAGAGTTTCAACTTTCCTTAAATGCTTTTGAATAACATCATTTCTGTGGTTAGCATCGTCAAGCGCTTTGCCTGCCTCTTCAACCTTTTTGCGCGCCTTTGCGAGCAAATCACCGAAAAGGCTGTATTGCTTTTTGGCAACTCCGAGTGTTTTCCAAACCTCGTTTGCCTTTTCATTTATCGCCATTGTTCTGAAACCCATTGCGAGCGAATTAAGAAGCGCGGTGATTGTTGACGGCCCCGCTATCATAATTCCGTCAGACTGGAGTTTTTCCGCTATGCCTGTTCTTGATGCCGTAATTTCAGCGTAAAGTCCCTCAGTCGCAAGATACATAATCGCGAACGGCGTTGTTTCAGGCGAGCTTATATATTGCTTAACAAGCTTTGCCTCGTCCTTGATTCTTGCCTCAAGCGCTTTTTTTGCTTTTTCGAGCGCCTCAAGGTCGCCTGCCTCCGACGCGGCGGAAAGCCTTGCGTAGTCCTCCATAGGGAATTTTGAGTCAAGCGGAAGATATGTAAAGCTGCCGTCCTCGTTGTTCGGTATCTTTACGGCAAATTCAACACGTCCGTTGTACTTCGGATTTGTCTGCACATTCGTTTCGTACATATTCGGAATAGTCTGATCGAGAATATTGCCAAGCTGGACCTCAGCCCATGTTCCCCTGCTTTTAACATTAGTCAGCACACGGTTAAGTCCCTTTACATTATCCGTTACGCCCGCGGAAAGCTCTTTCATCTCGCCGAGACTTTTATAGACATTTGAAAGCTGTTCTGAAACCGTTTTAAATGATGCGTTAAGCCTTTGGTTAAGTGTTTCCGTCAGTTTCTCGTCAACTGTCTTTCTCATCTGCTCAAGCTTTTCCTCATTGCTTTTCTGCATACTGCTTATTGCTTCGCTCGTCATCTTTGTCTGCTTTTGAGCATTTTCATTCAGCGTTTCAATCAGTTTTATCTGCTGTTCGTAGTTTTTTTCCGTCAGACCCTGCATCTGCTTTGAAAGATAGTTCATCTGCTCATAGCTTTGCTTTGCGTTTATATCAAGCTTCTGGTCGAGCAGAGCGGCGGTGTTGTCGCCTTTAGGCTTTCTTGCAAGAAGAATAATAAGCAAAATAATAATTACCGCACAAAGTCCGATGAGTATGTATAGCAAAAAATCCATAAAATCTCTCCTTTTCAATAAATTATTTTAACATATATATTATTTTAAAACAATGGAATTTATTTTTTACAGAAAAAATATTAAAAAATGTAATATGATATATACAGTGTTATTGCTATATTGTTTACTTTGACTTTTTATATTGCTTATAGGCTTTTATTATGATAAAATACCAAAAGAGGTAACATTATGGAAAAGCTATGGATAAAAAATTTAAGAGATATTGAGCCTTATGTTCCCGGTGAGCAAAGCGGTGAAAAGGATATAGTTAAAATAAACGCTAATGAAAATCCTTATCCGCCGTCGCCAAAGGCAGTTGAGGCAATCAGGAATTTTAACGCGCAGCTGTTGAGATTTTACCCTAATGCGAACGCTACGCCGCTTAAGCAGGCGATTGCGGACTATTATAATGTTGATATTAAGAATGTATTTTTGGGAAACGGTTCTGATGATGTTATCGCGATTGCTTTTCAGGCTTTGTTTAACAGTGATCTGCCTATTGTTTATCCGGATCTTACATACAGCTTTTATCCTGTATGGTGCTCTCTTTTCGGTATTCCCTATAAGAATTATCCCGTTGACGAGAATTTCAGAATTAATGTTGAGGATTACAGGGAGAAAAACGGAGGCGTGATTATCCCTAATCCTAATGCGCCGACCTCGCTTGGAGAGGGCAGGGAATTTGTGGAAAAGCTGATGGAGTATAACAGGGACAGCATTGTTGTTATTGACGAGGCTTATGTTGATTTCGGCGGTTTTTCCTCCGTTGAGCTTACAAAGAAATATGAAAATCTGCTTGTGACAGGCACATTTTCAAAATCACGCTCTCTCGCGGGGCTGAGGATCGGCTTTGCAATCGGAAGCGAAAAATTAATTTCAGTTCTTGAAGCAGTTAAAAATTCATATAATTCTTATACGATAGATTCGGTTTCTATTGAGGCAGGCAGGGCAAGTATTCTTGATGATGAATACTTCAGGGAAACCTGTGATAAGATAATCAGAACAAGAGCGCGTGTGACAGATGACATGAGAGCGCTGGGCTTTAAGGTGCTTGACTCGCAGACAAATTTTATTTTTGCCACTAAGGACGATATGTCAATGAAGGATATGTTTGAATATCTTAAAACGAAGAAGGTTTTTATCCGTTATTTTTCAGTACCGAGGATTGAGAATTATGTGCGTATTACAATAGGTACTGATGAGGAAATGAATGTATTTTTAAACGAGTTAAAGGAGTATGTTAAATGAATTCACCCAAAAAAGCGGCAATAATTTTTCTGTCTGTTATTAACCTGATGAATATTGCGGCCGGAATTATAACAGAGCTTGAAATGGCTTTGGGCAGAGATGTTGTATCAATTATTCCGATTAAAGCGGAAATGACAGTTAATCAGATTTTAATATTGAATTTCGTTATAGTTGCGGCAATAATGCTTTTAATCAGCATTGTTACAACGTATCTTGCGACAGATATTCCTTACTCCCCAAAGGAGATTGTCTCAAACTGTGCGGGAATATTTATGGTCATACCGATACTTGTATTTTTTGCCGCGGTATTTAACGCAATTAACGCAGAGATTACGGCAGATAAGGTCTGGATAATATTAAGCGGAATTTTCTATGTGCTTGCGAATGTTATAAATATCGGATGTGTACTAACAATAAAAGAGGACGCGGAATGATAAAAAGCGGATGACATTAATCGTCGTCCGCTCTTTGTATATATTTTTTATAAAAACAAGGTTATGACTTATATGGGTAAGTCGGATCCTTATTTCATTTGAGAACGATATTCTGTTGGTGTTATGCCGTATTCCTTTTTAAATGAGGAAATAAAATAGGATTGAGAGCGGAAAGAAAGCGATTTACAGATTTTTTTGTTGTCATATCCCTCCCATAAAAGAGTTTTGGCAATTTCAAGCTTTTGCTTAAGTATATATGCCGTAAGATTTATTCCCATTTCTTTTTTAAAAATATGTGAAAGATAATCCGAAGAAATCGAGCATTTTTCGCTGAGTTCACTGACTGTGATTTTTTTATTAATGTTTTTGTTAATATAGGCAACCGCCTTTCTTATATGCGGAGAATATTTCATTTTTTCTTTATTCTCATTAACAAGATTTGTAAGCTCAATTATATTTCCCGCAAGGTGCTCAAGAATTTTTACCGGAGTGTTAATTGAATCAATTTCGCGTATAAACTCATCGGAAAAATGATATGCCCTGAATTCATCAAGTCCGCCCTGTATTGCGTATCTTGTCGCAAGAGTTATGGCGCTTACCGCCATATAACGGTATTGCCGTATATCATCGCTTGACATTTCGCCGACGAAAATACCGCTTTGTATAAAAGGTTTGATTTCAGCGATAAGTCTGTCCATATCGCCCTGCTTTATGCAGGAAAAAAGTCTTATTTCATCTTTGTACGGCGTGTGGCTTAAGCCCTGCTCGCTTTGAGCAAAGAGAGAGCTTGATATTTCCTGAGGAATTATGTTAATGCTTATAAGCTCGCTTGCTTTCATATCTTTCACCTCAGTTTTAAAATATATATTTTGTATTCCCGTGTCAATATTATTTTACATTAAATATAAGATTTTCAAAATTTTATAGGTTTTTTGATATAAAAGAGTATCGCTTTAAAAACATGCCGTTTTTTTGGATATAAGAATAAAAGGAAAATTTAACTGAAAAATATTTAAAATGTTGACAAGCGCTTTTTTTAGTCGCATAATTTATATAATGAAACAGAATTTTATTAAATAAGTTTTATTATTTTAGCGAGTTAAACTTTATCGTCGGCAATAACCGCTTTACTGTATGAAAAGATTAATTATGAAAAATATTGACAAACAAATTCGTTTAGAGGGACAGATACTTAAAATAATCAGTCCGTTAGGTTATGAAAAGGTTCAAAGATTTATTGGACCTATATCAACAAAGGCAATGTCCTTGCTTCAGCTAAAAAATTTAAATTGTGAAAAGATAAGAATCAGACGTTCTGACGGTACGTCTTTTCGCGTTTGCATTATGCGTGGTAAAAAAACAGAGGGTAAAACAGTCGGTATCCTTTGGCTGCATGGCGGAGGTTATGTTTTAGGCGCGCCTGAAATGGCAATTATGTCTTTTCCGAAACATTTGATAAAAAACTGTAACTGTGTTATTGTTGCTCCTGATTATACGCTTTCTTCGATCAGTCCGTATCCCGCCGCGCTTCAGGACGCGTTTACCACACTTGTTTGGTTAAAAAATAACCGCAAAAATCTTGGGATAGAAAGCGTCAAATTTGTCGCAGGCGGAGAGAGTGCGGGCGGAGGACTTGCCGCTGCGTTATGTATTTATGCAAGAGATAAAGGAATGGGCGACATTGCTTTCCAGATGCCGCTTTATCCTATGCTCGATGACAGAGTTACCGAAACTTCAAAAGAAAACAATGCGCCTGTGTGGGATACAAAAGCAAATAAAGCCGCCTGGCGAATTTATCTCGGCGATAAAGTTATGAATAATAATGTTTCAGTGTATGCTGCGCCTGCTCGAAATAAAGATTTTTCAAATCTTCCTCCTGCAATATCAATAATCGCAACAGCAGAACCGTTTTATGCGGAAACACTTGCTTATTTTGATAATCTTCATAAAGCGGGTATCGAAACACAGTTAAAAGAATTTGAAGGCGGTTATCACGCGTTTGATATGTTGGCGCCATATGCCGAAATCAGTAAAAATGCTAATAAATTTCTGCTCGAAAAATATATAGAATTTGTTAAAAAATATATATAATTGATGAAATTAAAGCAATCATTAAAAGTAAAAGAGAGACATCCCGGCTGTCTCTCTTTTAGTATTTTATCAAAGTTCACTTACATATCCGTTAATTTTATCTGCAATCGGCTTTGCCTCTTCAAAGGACACTGGAAGAAACGGTTTTCTCGGTTCGCCGCAGTCAATATTGAATCTAAGTGAAATTACCTTTTTTGCCGCGCCGTAAAGTGATTTGCAGGACAGTAAATCAAAAATACATTCGTTTATTTTATACTGCAAAGCCTTTGCTTTTTCAATCTCATTTTCATTGATAAGTCTGTCAAGCTCAACAAATAGCTCCGGCATACAGCCGTAAGTTCCGCCTATACCTGAATCGGCGCCCATAAGCCTTCCGGCTAAAAACTGCTCGTCACAGCCGTTGAAAATCACAAAGTCATCACCTGCGGCACGGCGGTATCTTTCGGTAAGATAAACAGGCTCGGCAGAATTTTTAACTCCGATGATTTTCTCGTTTTCAGCAAGCTCTCCGAGCATAGCGGGCGAAAGGTCAAAGCCCGTAAGTTGTGGTATGTTGTAAATTATAAACGGTATATCTGCTTGCTCAATAATTGACTCCCAGTGGAGTCTGACACTTTCGGCAGGAAGGCGGTAGTAAACGCTCGGAACGGCGCTTATTGCGTCAGCACCTATAGTTTCAGCGTGCTTTGCAAGCTCTATACTTTCTTTGGTTGACGCACATCCGATGTGTATAATCACCGTGAAATCGCCGCCCGCGGCAGTCTTTACCGCCTCGGCAACCCGCTTTCTTTCGTCGGTTGAAAGCAAAAAGCCCTCTCCCGTTGAGCCGCAGGCATAAACGCCCTTTACTCCGAGTGATTTATATATCTTTACAAGCTCTTTTATTTTTCCCTCGTCAATATTATCATTTTTATCATATATTGCGTTAAGCGCGCAAAAAACGCCGCGAAATTTATTCAAATCAGTCATGTCAATTCCTCCTGACAGCTAAATTGTATCATACGGTATTTTAATATTCAATAGACAACCTTAAGATGAAATGATATAATTGTTAAGGTGATATGTATGACAAACAGTGAAATACTGAAAAAAATAAAAGGCGGTCTTATTGTTTCCTGCCAGGCGCTTGAAACAGAACCGTTATATGATAGCTATATTATGTCAAAAATGGCATGGGCGGCATATCTCGGCGGAGCAGCGGGTATAAGGGCAAATACGGTTGTCGACATCAAAGCTATAAAGGAAAAGGTGGATTTGCCTGTTATAGGAATTATAAAGCGGGTTTATGACGACAGCGATGTTTATATTACTCCCACAATGAAAGAGATTGACGCGCTTGTTAATATCGGCTGTGAGATAATTGCCGTTGATGCGACAAACAGACTAAGACCAAACGGAGTTCCTCTTGAAAAGTTTTTTAAAGCGGTGAGAAATAAGTATCCGAACCAGCTTTTTATGGCGGATACAAGCTGTTTTGACGAAGGCAAAAGGGCAGAGGAGCTCGGCTTTGACCTTATCGGTACAACAATGGCAGGCTATACACCATATACTAAAGGCGTTGCTCTCCCTGATTTCAAACTGATGAAAAGATATGTTGCAGAGCTTAACACACCCGTTATTGCAGAGGGAGGTATCTGGACGCCCGACGAGCTTAAGAAGGCTGTTAATATTGGCGTTTATTCAGCCGTTGTCGGAACCGCCATAACACGCCCTATGGACATAACAAAAAGATTTGTAAACGCAATATCATAAATAAAAAAGGCGCTGTCGGGTAACAGCGTCTTTTTGATAGCTATAAACCGAATCTTGTCACTAATCTGTTATATTCTTCATCGGTTATATGAAGCATTGAGCCGTGGCGGGGGCGGAGATGATTAAGTGAAAAATCATCAACCCTTTTAAAATTAATCATATCCTCCGTTTCCTGCATAAAGTATCCGCCCGCTTTGAACTGGTCGGCAATCATAACATATTTATTACTGCCGAGAATTTTGTATATGCAGTTGCCCTCAAGCGCCGTGTCGGCAATAGATACCTTATTATCATCAGGCTCAAAATAAGGACCTGACGGTTTATCCGCAACAACAAAGCAGATTGCGTTTTTTCCTCCGTCAGCCTCATAAAGATAATATTTACCGTTCACCTCGACAATGTCAGCGTCAATCGCGGACAAATTGCTTTTTGGATTAAACAAAACCTTCGGAGCGGTGGTAAGAGTTTTGAAGTCGCTTGTGTATGCGTACCAAATGATAGTATCAAGATTATCGTCCGTATTGTTGTGGCTCCAGTAAATCATATATTCTTTTTTAAATTTGTCAAAAATTACCTGAGGCGCCCATACTCTGTCAGCGTTTTTTGTTTCTTTAAACCGAGAAAAATCAATGATTCTCTCATTCTCCCAGCAAATTAAATCCTCACTGTCCCAGACAATCATTGAATTATTGCTTGACCAGCCGTCAAAGCATCTCATATCAGTCGCGATGATATGAAAAATTCCGCTTTCATCCCTGAAGATAAACGGGTCTCTGCAACACTTTTTGCCGAGCGTCTGATTTATTATTTTTTTATTGTCGTTAAGTGCGTTAAAATGATAGCCGTCGTCAGATACGGCAAGATGTACGCTTTCATTTTCCGGCTCGTTGCCTGTGAAATAGCAGAATAAGTATTTTGTAAGCATATGTCACTCCGATAATTAACTTTAATTTTCGACATGTTCTTTCCAAAACGGTATACAGAATTTATAAGAACCTTGTCATCTATGATTTTATTTATTATAAAATATTGTATAAAATCAGTCAATATGGATTATGAGATAAGTTTTGTTAAAAAATATAAAAAATATATAAATTTTTTTAACAAAATTTAAAATCATAGTGCAATTTAACAACAAATATGATATAATTGTAAAGTAAATATCTTAAAGGGGAATTTTTATGCCAAGCAAAGTAAATTCAAAGGTAAAGGAATTATTTACCGAAATAAAAACTCATTGGAAAACGCCGGCGCCCGGCAAGTATGTTCCGTATAGGGAATACGGGGATATACTTGTGGGAGGAGGCAGCAACTATGTAGCGTCCAAAACACTTGATTATCTGTCATTTGCCGCAAGCTGCTATCTTATGATGTATCATTATAAGCTGCCTTATTTGACTTTTTCCATTATAAATCTTATCAATATGCCGCTCAATTATATCTGGACAATGATGGGCTGGGTTATTAATGATAATCTCGGCTTTCTGCCGAAGCGAACAGAGCGGAAATTCAACGCTGTGTACCTGTTGCTTATAGTTATAGGACTGTCTATGATTATCGGCGATTATTCGCAGCTGTTTGACCAGACAGGAAAATTTGTTACATATCTAAATGGTCTTGAGGGTATAAGCGCGGCGTCAGCGTTTAAGATTCTCGGAACACATATTCTGTGGAACGGCTGGTCCGGTGCAAGAAACATTTTCTGGCGCAAAAAGCTCGTTCCCAAATTCGGACGTTATAAGTACTCGCTTTATTGCGACTTTGTGCCAAAGGTAGTAATGGTATTCCTTCTCGGTTGGCTTCCTTTCTACACAACTATCACAGATGTTACGACAAGAGTTTGGGTTGCGAATCTTTTGTTCGCGATATTCAATCTGTTCGGCGGCTTTGCAACAAATGTAAATCAGCTTGAGGCATGCGCTCAGAACTGCAGCCCGAATGTCCGCGAAAGAATTTTTGTAAGAACATGGCCTATTAAACTTTCTCATTTTGCGCAGTCAATACTCGCAATTCTTCTTCCTGTATTTATCGGTATGACAAAGGATGAGTGGGCGGATATTGCTGTATTTAAGTGGATAATTCCGATTACATTCCTTATTTCGTCATCACTGACAATGATTTTTGCCGGAAGAATTAAAGAGAGAATTCCTCAGCCACCGCTTGAACAGAAAGTTAAGATCAGCTTCTGGGGAGGTATGTTCGGTGTAATGCGAAACAAGTACAGGTGGATTCAGACGATTGTCGGTCTGCTTGACTCACTCGGAAATGGTATGCTCGCTTTTACAACTGTACTTTATCTTTATACCTTCAGACTTTCAGGTCTTACATACAGTCTGATTGTTGCTCTTATATCATTTGCGGGAACACCGCCCGATTTCTTTACGCCGTACTTTATTAAGAGATTTTCATATAAGCAGATTATGATATTCTATCAGCTTTCAAGAGCGCTATGCTATGGCGTTATAGTTTGTGCTTATGTGTTCTGCGGTCAAAATCTTACTCTGTGCGGTATTATCAGCGTCGTTATGCTGTTTATTACCGAAATGTTCCAGACTGTGCCGAAATCAGTTTCCCACGATATGGATATACGTGTTAATGACTATCAGATGTATCTGTCAGGCGAGAGGCTTGAGAGCTTTGCGGGTGTGTTCGGCTGGTTTACAGGTCCTATAACAACCTTTGTCGGTCTTATTATTCCGATTTTGCTTTTGAAATACGGCTTTAACAGTAACTGGGATGTACTCTTTATTGATGAATCGAGAATTAAAATTATTGTTATTCCTATTTTATTTGATATAGCCGGATACCTCCTTATGACAATACCTTATTTCTTCTGGGATTATGATGATGATAAGCAGAATAAGGTTATGCAGGTTCTGCGCCGCCGTGAGGAAGTTACCAGAAAGCAGTATGAAAGCACTCACGCAGATCAGGATGAGCCTGCTGAAGAGAAAGAGACAGCGGAGGTGATTTCATGAGCAGAAAAAAAGAAAAGGTAAATAAGCCTAATGATGACTTTCTTGCGCAGGAAGCGAAGGAAAGCCAGGCAACTGCAGAGGAGTACACCATTGATATCCCCGATGACGAAATATGGACTTATCATATCGAGGGACTTCAGGAGCCGCGTATTAATGTTCCGGTTAAAAATTCCGGACTGAAAAAAGCAATAGTTATAATTGCTCTTTTAATAGCAATCGGTTTAGCAATTTATATGTCATTTCGCGCAGTTCATAATGATACATATGAATATAAGGATTTGGGCGACGGAACGTATGAGCTTGTAAAATTTTCAAATCCGGGCGATTTAAAGGAAATTACAATAGACTATGTTGTTGATTTGGAAACCGGCGAGAAGGATATGTCAAAGCCAATTTCAAAAATTAACGAATACGCTTTTAACTGTGATGAAATATTAAATGAGATTTCATTCGGTAAATATGTAAAGGAAATCGACGGAAAGTCAATTTACAGCTGTTGGTGGGTCCAGAATGTTTGGATTGACGATGAAAATCCGTATTACTGTGATATTGACGGCGTAATATATTCTAAGGATTTAACGGAAATCGTTTTCTATCCTAACGACCATGATAAATATATAAGAGCCAAGACGGGTTATGACAATCTGCTTGACGATGACGGTAATCCAATGGAGGAGCTTTGGGGAACAACCGAAAGGTATGACGAAAATTTCCTTGCCGAATATAATAAGGTTGTGCGTACATATGTTGTTCCGTCAACGGTTACAAAAATCGGTCAGCTTGCTTTTGCATACTCAAACATTACTGATTTGTATATTCCGGAGGGTGTAACAACAATGGAGCCAATGGCTGTATTTAAGAACACCGTTTTGCTGAATATTTACAGCTACAAAACTGAAAGCAAAATTACCGATGTAACATATAAATCAATTAATTCAATGTCGCAGGTATATAACTCTCTTCCAGAAGGACTGGAATATATCGGTTCGGACTGTTTCTATTATTGCAGAGGACTGACTTATATGTATGTTCCGTCATCAGTTACATATATAGGTCATCACGCGTTTTGGGATACGGTATATAAAGAGGACGGTGAGCTTAAGGGCGTTAAAGCTATTGATGTTGCTGCAAGCGAAGATGATTTTTCAAAGGTTGAAAAAGGTGATAGCTGGAGACCGCAGTACGATTATATGCTGTTTAAAAAATCTGTCGATGTAAATTATCAGTCGCAGAGACAGTAAAAGCAAATTGATTTTTCACACCGGATAATAGTAATGATTAAAGGCGCTGCTTTTGCAGCGCCTTTATTTAGTCAAATACAGTTTTACAAAACTATAAAAATATATTGCGTCCTGTTATATACGTTTTTAAACCTTATATTATAATGCAGGACGTTTTTATTTATAAAACAAATGTTGATATAATTTTACATATTTCAGTAACATTAGAATTGCTTTTAAATTCAAATTTAACTTTTCCTAATCCCGAAAACCACATTTCAAGCTCACTGTCTAAATCAATCGTTCCTGCTGTTTCAACAGAGTAAGCATTTATTTTGCTGTATGGAAGCGAAGTAAAATCTTTTTTTGTTCCTGTTAATCCCTGAACATTTATTGAGATTATTCTCTTGTTAGTAAAAACGACACCATCCCGCACGGTTTTGTATGAAGATATGATACTTTCTCCGTTAATCAACATAGGCGTTATTACTTTTTCAAATTCGGAATTATTTACAAGTTTTAGTTTTAAGAAAGTTGCGTTTTTAAAATCAATCATTTTCTTTTCTCCTTAGAAATTAAATTTTTATCACTTAATAAAATGATGATTTTTAAATAACAAAAAACGTCATATTTAGTCAATAGAAAATGATAATGTGCAGAAAAATAATGCAAAAAAGCTGATAAAGAGCGACAAAATTTTGCAAAATATAACTGTTCTGCAAAATAAATTTAAAAAGCTCTTATAATCCAATAAACCTCTAAAAAATTTGGTAATGCCTCCTGAGTGAGTTCTATTGACTTTTTTGCTTTTCTTATAGTCATAATAAACACCTCATTTTTTAATTGCAATAATCAGTGCGCTTGTTGCAACTATTACTGATATAATTAATATAGGAATTCTAAATCGTGAAAAGACTGTAAATGTAAGAGTGCAACTAACACAAGATATAATGATTAATAAAAGTATTGATTTTTTTCATAATAATTTGATATACTAAAGATATAAGGTTCGGGGAGTTTCCTCCCCATTCCTTTACCGTTTCCGTTTTTGTTTGTTGGACTTTTTTGGAGCGGTTTTCTTTTTGTCTTGCTTTATTAATATTATCAAGGTGATTGTTGCTATCACATTTGACCATATTGTCAAGACCTTTTTAAACATTTTTTATTTTTTTAATCTACATTTGGGAGCAATGAACGCAACAAAAAGACAACAAGAAAAGTACAATTTAAAACAAGTACAATTAAAAAAACGGCTTAAATAGCCGTTTTTTGCATTAAATATGTTAAAAAGAGCAGGAATAAAACCCTGCTCTAATGGTCGGAGTGACAGGACTTGAACCTGCGGCCCCTAGACCCCCAGTCTAGTGCGCTACCACCTGCGCTACACCCCGATATTTTTATAATACAATAATCTGTTTATATCGTTTTTTTAAAAGGGTACCGCTCGGTACCCTTTTAAATTTGGTCGAGGCAACAGGATTTGAACCTGCGGCCCCTACGTCCCGAACGTAGTGCTCTACCAAACTGAGCTATGCCTCGATAAGAAGAACATATAGATTATCGCACATTACGTTTAATTTTTCAAGTATTTTTTTTGACAATTTAATATATATAATGGTATAATCAAAAATATCATTAAAAAGGAGAAATTTTATGAAAAGGATAATTACTTTTTTAATTACCCTTGCGTTAATTATATTTATGCTTGCTTCACCCGTGTGTGCACAGGAAAGCATTGTGCTTAATATTTTCGCAAATGACGCCTCACGCAATACATCGGATAAGCTGTACGGGCTTTCTCTTGATAATACATCATGCGTCTGCGACGGAGGTCTCGTATCAAATCTTATTAATAACAATTCCTTTGAGTATGAACTTGATAAAACTATGGGCTGGGTTTTTGACGGAGTTAATGTTTCGACCGAGGAAACAAATACTCCGATTAGCAAAAATAATCCTACTTATGCCCAAATCACGGTAAACGGAAAGGGAAGCGTGACAAATCTCGGATTTACTGAAAAATATACGTACAAGTCATATAAAGTAAATGACAAGAAGGCGCGTACCGCCGATATGGGATTTAAGGAGAATACCGAATATGATTTTTCCTGTTATATAAATAATAAGGATTTTGACGGTACAGTCAGCGTATATCTTGATTCTCCGAAAAACAGAATAAATGTTACCGAACTGGATATATCAAAGAGCGGAAAGTTATGGAATAAGCTTAACACAGTATTGACTTCTGTTGCGCAGGAAGACGGAGGACTTACCATTGAATTTAACGGCACAGGCACAATCTGTATTGATTTTGTTACTCTTATTCCCAAAGACAGTCACGGCTATGGTACAAATGAGTGGAAATATACTACACTGCGTTCCGACATTTACACAGCGCTTGAACAGCTTAATCCGTCGTTTATCCGTTTTTCAGCCGATTGTAATAATGCAGAGGAAAGAGTTGAAGACCTTTATAGCTGGAAAGATGCAATCGGGCCTCTTGAGGAGCGCGTTCAGTGTTCTGTTTCCTATAAAGACGATGAAAAAAACAGCTATCTCAATACAATGGCTATGGGTTGCCTGGAATATTTTCAGCTATGCAGTGACTTAAAAGCCGAGCCGGTGCCTGTAGTTAATGCGGGTATCGTCTGTCAGAAAGGTACTTCTTATGATGACTATGCTTTAGCTCTTGAAAAAATATCCATGTCAGATACAGAGTGGGAGAAATATCTTACAGAAACAAAAAAGCTTGATCCGGACGATATTCAGGCAAGAGCTGATTTTACAAGTTATATTGACGGATTAAATATTAAATCTCAAAATGATTTTGAAAAGTATCTTGATTCAATAGCAATTCGCCCCGGAACAAAGGAATGGGATGCCTATGTTCAGGATATTCTTGATTTGATTGAATACGCAAACGGTGACTCGATAACATCATACTGGGGCGCGATACGCGCCGCTAACGGAAGCATTGAACCGTTTAATCTTAAATATATTGGACTCGGAAATGAAAGCAGGGGAGAGGTATACGAAAGAAATTTCAGAGCGCTTTATAAGGAGATTAAAAAAGCTCATCCTGAAATAACAATTATTTCTTCATCGGGTGAATCAGCCGAAGGAATCTCTTATGAGGAAAATGCGAACCGGATAAATAAGAATTTCAGCGACATTTTAGTTGATGAGCGCTTTTACACAGGCAACAGCCTTTTGGAGTACAGAGACAGGTATGACAGCTTCGACCGAAACGGTACGCACGTATTAATCGGCGGATATTCAGCGTCAGATACCGGTACAGGTACCGTTCAGACAAAGTCTAATATATTAAGCGCGGTCGAGGAGGCAGGTTATCTTACAGGTATTGAGAAAAACGCAGATGTAGTTGAAATGGCTGCGTATGCCTCCGCTTTCGCTAAGGTGAATGCTCAGCGTAGTGATGTAAATCTTATGTGGTTTGACTCACAGGAGCTTGTGCTTACACCCGGATATTATGTCCAAGAGCTTTTTGCAAACAATTACGGCACAAAGTATCTTGAATCTGTTTTTTCAAACGGTGATACAGTGCAAAACGGTATTTATGAGTCTGTAACAGTTGATGAAGATTCACAAACACTATATGTAAAACTTGTTAATACCTCAGGCAAGGCGCAGAGTGTTGACGTGAATATTTCCGATTTTGGCAGTATAAACCGCATTTGCGCTCAGTCAATAAGCAGCAGTTACAAATCCGCCTGCAATGAAACAGGTAAAAACACCGTATACCCTGTTGAGAGGGATTTAACAGCGGGCGAAAAAGTAACGGTTGATATGGGTAAATATGATGTAACCGTTTTGGAAATTGCTTACGGAGATAATGACGGTTCTTCGCTTTATACCCTGCCGGATTTTATCAGCACAATGACGACTGATACATCAGACTATATTCCTATGGCAATCAGGATTGCAATACCTTTTACGGTTGCGGGAATTACAGCCGTTACAGTAATTATTACTGTTAGCATTTTAAAAAATAAGAAAAAGAAGAATGATAGATAATGAACATCACATTTTATTCAAATGTAACAACTAAAGAAGAAGTTTTTAAGTATATACCTAAACTTAAAGAACATAATGTCAGGTTTATAAGGCTTGCGGACAGAGATGCTCTGATAAATACCGCCTGTGATACCGAAATTCTTTTTATAGACGCGATGGGCAGGCTTGACGCTGAAATTATTACTGCAATGCCAAAACTTAAGCTGATTCACTCCGAGGGCGTTGGATACCAAGGCGTCGATATGGAATGCGCCCAAAAAAAAGGTATACCCGTTTGCAATAACAAGGGCGTTAATGACACAGCTGTTGCCGAGGATGCGCTTTTATTAATGCTCTCCTGCTTAAAGCAGATTATTACGGGGCATCAGAGCGTTTATGACGGCAGACAGATTGAAGTGAAAAAAGCCTCTTTCGGAGTTATCAGAGAGCTTAGCCAGTGTACCGTAGGGTTGATAGGATTCGGTGATATAGCAAAGGCAACGGCGAAATTCTGTAACGCCTTAGGCGCAGAGGTTATTTATACAAACCGCACAAGATATGAGGAATTAGAGGATGAGTATAATGTTTCGTACTGTACTCTCGACGAGCTTTTGTCCGTGTCTGATTTTGTATCGCTTCACGTTGCCGTTACAGATGAAACAAAGGAAATGGCAGATGACGCTTTCTTTTCCAAAATGAAAAAAGATGCGTTTTTGATTAACACTTCGCGGGGCGATTTGGTTAATAATAAAGCGTTGTTCAACGCCCTGATTAATAATAAAATCGCAGGAGCGGGGCTTGATGTTATATCACCTGAACCGGTTGAAAAGGAAAATATACTCCTTGACGAAAGAATCAGGGATAAGATGATTTTAACTCCTCATATTGCCGGAATAACAAATCTCACCGTTAAAAAAATTTATCAAAATATATGGGAAAATATAACAAGACTTATTGACGGAAAACCGTTAAAAAACAGGGTGAATTGATATGAAAAAGCTATTATCTGTATTGTTTTCATTTGTCATTATTGTTTTTATATTTTCAGGCTGTTCAAATGTAAATGACATCGCCTTTTCTCCAAATATCAAAACAGGGGAAATCTCAGTCGTTTCCTTTAACTGTGCTGCTCCTTGGGGCAGTCTTTTAGACGGTACTTCAAGCGGCGCAAGAGTTAAACGCTTTGCCGCGTATATGAATGCGGTCAAGCCTGATTCAATAGGTACACAGGAAATGAATTCCGACTGGATGAATAAGCTCATTGATTTAATGGAAAGTTACGATTCCTACGGAGTGCCGAGGGGCGGAGATGAAAATGAGAAAAAGAGCGAGATGAATTCAATTTTCTGGCTCAAGGAAAAGTATGATTGTATTGATAAAGATACCTTTTGGCTGTCCGAAACGCCCGATACCGAAAGCAAATACGATGGCGCAGGCTGTAACAGAATCTGCTCATATGTAATGCTTAAGAATAAGGAAACGGGGCAGATTTATCTCCATATGAACACACATCTTGATAATGCAAGCGATGAGGCAAGAGTGTTCGGTGCGCAGGTAATCATGAATAGGCTTGAGCAAATCAAAGCGCAGGCCGGATATGATTTTAAGGTCGTTTTAACGGGTGATTTTAACGATATTGAAAGCGGTAATCCCTGCAAAAAAATAAGCGAGACGCTCACAAACTGTTCGTCTGCCGCCCACGAAGATAAAAAAAGCACCTATACCGACTGGGGAAATCTTCAAAATGACGGCGAGCCGATTGATTTCATATTTACAGACGCCGACCCTGCCTGTTATATGATTTTAGATGATACAACGAATGGCTTTGTATCAGACCATTACGGCGTTTATGCCGGAATAGATTTTTAAAAATATAGCTGTTCCTAAAAAGGAACAGCTATTGATGTTTAAACAAAATTTTTATTTTATATTTTATCCAAACAAAAATGTAAGCAATATTGCTATAACTGCAATTATGCCTATACCTATAAATATTTTTGTTATTCGGTTTACGGCGTCAAACACATTAGTGGGCATAATCTGAAATAAAGCGTATTTTACAGGCTCTTTCACTTTTTTGCCCACAAGATTTTTAAACCTTAAATCGTATGTATCAAGCGTTCCGTTTTTCTTAAGTTCAATAATTCTTACGCCCCTGTCCTTGCCCGGACCGTATATGTGAAATCCTGCGCCCTGCGTGTAGCCGATGTCGATACCGTTAACCTTTCCGTGAAATGAGTTGTTATGGTCGTGTCCGAAATAAACTCCGATAACCTCTCCCTTTTCTTTAAAAGCATCAAATTCACCGCTGTTTTCATTAGGCTCGGCGGGGGATTCCTTCATAAATCCGCTTTTGTTTACTCTGCTTTTATTAAGAACGTAAAACTTTTTTGCGTGAGCGCGAAAACCTCTTACAGAACCTTTTGTACCTTTTTTAACCTCGGTTAAAAGTTCAAAAATCTCACAAACCGGAATGTGCTGAATTACAACAGAGGGAATAAGTTTACCGTTTTCCTTTTCATATTTGTCTCTTGTTTTTCTGTACCATTCAATCTGATTTTCGTGAACACAGTCATATCCGCTTGACAGGCTTGTATGACTGTCAATAAGATAAAGCAAAAATTCTGTTTTACCGCCTGCTTTGATTTCAATAACGTGGTTAGCGGTTCCGTCGATACCCTGAACGTTTTCTCCGATAAAACAGTCAAATCCCTTGTATATTTCAAATTGCTCTTCATTGCTTAGCCCGACCTGTCTGTCATGATTTCCGAAACAGACGGTGAAAGGGATTTTTCTGTCTCTTACGGGCTTTGTCAGAATGCCTAAAACCTCGGTGACCTTGTTTTTATCTCCCTTAAATTTTGATTTTTGCCAAATCTGATCTCCTGAATAAACAACTAAATCAGGCTCTTCGCGGTCGAGAGCGGCATTGATTAAATCAATAGTGTCAGGGCTGACCTTAACACCTTCCTGTGTATCGGCAATCTGCATAATTTTAAATGTTTCGTTTTTAAATTCCGGCATAAAATTTCCTCTGTTTTTTTATTTTATCATATATTTTTCTTGACTGTAACTTTATATACAACTATAATTGTTATATATTATCTGCCTGTAGCACAATCGGCTAATGCATCAGATTCCGATTCTGAAGAGTGGGGGTTCGATTCCCTTCAGGCAGGCCATATCAGGCCGACAAAAAAGATGTCGGCGCTTGAAACCCCGAATATATCGGGGTTTTTCGCATTTTAGGAGCGGAATGTTTATATGGCAAATAAAAAATATCACAAAAATGTTTATTGAAGTTGCGAATGATATTGATTTAATATTTCATTTAAAGTTATATTTTTTAAACTTGACGCCAAATCATCACATATTTTGCCGTACGGTTTTTTTAATACTTTATATATGTTCTTTCCGACAGGACAGAGAGGCGACGGCATTGGATGTACGCCAATCATTTTTTTCATCGCGTTAGGTTCTATTGCCGTATAAACTTTATATAAATCAATTTTATCAGGCGGACAATTCAGAGTTGTTCCGCCTGTTCCGAATTTAACCGATAATATATCAGCCTTTTTCAAAGCGCTTATGATGCTGCGTATGGTGACAGGATTGCAACCTGTGGATGCTGCCATCATTTCACTGGTAAGTTTTATTTTATTACCGTATTCATTTATGAGAATAAGGCAATGGATGGCGATTGATAGTTTTGTGCTTATGTGCATAATGGTAACCTCCGTATTTTATAATCTTATAATAGCACGGAATTTTGTCGGTGTAAATATTGACATTACACCAATTCGGTACTATACTTAAATTGTGATGTAAATCTAAAAATTACACAAGGGAATTGCGGTTATGAAATTTTTTATTTAAATCGAAAAGCGACGATTTGGTTTTGACAGTCGTTGCGTCTTTTAAAAATCTATGAAAACAAAGCAAAGCGAGCGGTTGCTTGTGTTTACGAAAACCGCGAATATTTGATTATATAAGGTTTATTATGAATAAAGCAATTGAAATATTTGGAAATCATATTTATAAATTAACACAGATTAATCCTGAAAAGACATTAAAACAGTTATCGTTTGTATATACAGCGGCAGGTTTGCAGTGCAAATACTTTCCAAGCAGGTTATTGTTGCCGGCAAGGCAATATATGCAATGGGCTGCCGCGGACGCGGCAATCAAACCGTTGAGAAATCCGAAAAACTCGGCAATTGTCAGTCTTTACCTGCCGTGTGAAATTTTACACGCAATGGGGATTTATCAGATGTTTCCTGAGGCACTTGCGTGTTATCTTGCTGCCGCCGGCAGTGAAAAAATATTTATTGAAACCGCAGAAAATAACGGAATACCTAAAACCTTATGCTCATACCATAAAGCATTTATAGGTCTTGTCGAATCAGGAGTTCTTCCGAATCCTAAGTTTATTATCAATACAAGTCTTGCCTGTGATGTCAACCATTTATCATTCAGACGTGTTGCGGATTACTGTAATGTACCTCATTTTATGATTGATGTTCCGTCGCAATATAATAAAAATAATCTCCAATATGTTGAAAATCAACTTCATCAAATGGTTGATTTTATTGAGGAAAACAGTGATTTAAGACTTGATGAAAACAGGCTTGCGGATGTTATAAACCGAAGTAAAAATACAGTTAGAAATTTCAGAAGGATAATTGAATTAAGAAAAGACAGATATCTTTCCGACGAAATGACCTCACAGATGCTTTCGGTTTTTGCCACGCATATTATGCTCGGAAGCAAGGAGGCTGAAAAATACAGCGCGGATATGATAAAACAGCTTTCCGAATGTCCTAAAGAGCGTAAAGGCGTTCGCTTGCTTTGGGTACACACACTTCCGTATTGGCAGGACGCTCTCAGAGATTTAATTAATTTTACTGACAGGTGTGAAATTGTTGCCTGTGATATGGTGTTTGATGCGCTTGATGTGAATTTAGATGAAGAAAATCCATACCGCTATATGGCGGACAGACTTTTGCGAAATACTGTTAACGGCAAAAGAGAAAACAGAATCAACGCTGTTTTAAAATACGCTGAAAAATTAGACGCGGACGGTGTGGTTTGGTATTGCCATTGGGGCTGTAAACAAACGGCAGGCAGTTCCGCCGCCGCAAAAGAATTTCTTGAGGAAAACGGTTTGCCCACACTAATTCTGGACGGTGACGGCTGTAACTCACAGAATGTAAACGACGGGCAAACTGTAACAAGAATGGAAGCATTTCTTGAGTTATTGGAGAATAGAAAATGATTGGCTACAACTGTAAATACGCACCTGTTGAAATTTTTTCGGGTTTTGGTAAAAAATACAGACTTATAAATAATGAGGTTTCCAATTTTGACTATGCTTCGGGAAGGCTCCATCCTAATATGTGCTCGCACGCAAAGGCTATGCTTGAAGAAATACATACAGGGAATTATAAAGAGCTGTTATTTATGAACTGCTGCGACAGCTCGCGAAGAATTTTTGATTCTGTAAAAGATGAAAAAATCGACTTTGCATACTGTCTTGATTTGCCTTTCTGCAATCACCGCTGCGCCGTTGAAAAGTTTAAAGATGATATTATGGATTTTATAAAAGAATATGAAAAACACAGCGGTCAGGTCTTTAATAAAAAGTTATTTCTTTCAGCGTTTAAGGAAAATCGGGATTTTCCCAATGATAAATTTATTGCCATTCTCGGCGCAAGGAGCAATAAAACTCTTATTGATGTTGTAAATTCCTGCTTTAACGGTATGGAAATTCTTGATTTAACCTGCGCAAATAACCGAGAGGTTTTGATGACAGATGCAATCGAAAGCGATTCGCTTGATGACATTATGCTGAAATACGCAAAGGCTTTGATGTCTCAGACACCCTGTATGCGTATGCAGAATGTTAAAGCGAGAGAGGCGCTGCTTGAAGATGAAAATTGCATTGGAGTAATTTACAATACAATTAAGTTTTGCGACTATTATGACTTTGAATTTTCAAAACTGAAAAATCTGAAAACGCCTGTAATAAGAATTGAAACGGATTTTACGAATCAGTCTTACGGTCAGTTACTGACAAGAATTGAGGGCTTTGCGGAAACTCTCAACAAAACAGACAGCAAAAGGAATAATATAAATATGAACGGAAAATACTTTGTCGGTATTGACAGCGGCTCAACCTCAACTGAAGTTGTTGTTATTGACAGGAATTTAGATATAGTTAAAAAAGTTATGGTCCGTACGGGCGCAAACACAGGAGCGGGCGCAAAGAACGCACTTGAACAGGTTTGCGTTGACAAAAAGGATATTGCTAATATTGTTGCAACAGGATACGGAAGAAAAAATATTGATTTTTCGGACGATAATGTTACTGAAATCACATGCCATGCAAAGGGCGCAAAGCATTTGTATAATGATGTAAAAACAATTATTGACATCGGCGGACAGGACAGCAAGGTAATCAGCCTTGATGAAGACGGCAAGGTTACCGGCTTTGTTATGAACGATAAATGCGCGGCGGGCACCGGTAGATTTCTTGAGAATATGGCAAAGGTGCTGGAACTTGATATGCGAACTATGGCTGAAATCGGGCTGAATTATAAAAATAACTTAACCATTTCAAGTATGTGTACCGTTTTTGCCGAGAGCGAGGTTGTGTCTCTTGTTGCAGAAAATTATTCCGTTGCCGATATTGTTCATGGACTTAATAAGAGTGTTGCCGTAAAAACGAAAGCGCTGGTAAACGGCGCTAAAGGTAAAGGTCCTTTAATGATGACAGGCGGCGTTGCAAAGAATAAGGGCGTTATAGCGGAGCTTGAAAAACAGCTTGGTACAAAAATTTACATACCTGATTGTCCTGAATTTTGCGGCGCTCTCGGGGCTGCGTTAATTGCGGCAAGCGAACAACAAGATTCTTAATCATATTATCACTTTACTAATATAGAAAAGCAGAAACGTAATAAAAATCCTCGATAATTTGAGCTTTAAATCTATAATACGAAATTTGAAAACACATTTTTTGTCAACCTTTTCCGTGTCAACGCAGATTTTTGATAGTCCGCGGCGGCTTTCATTTAAGTATTTTAAAATGTATGGCACAGCTTTCCGACGTCTGTGTACATAATTTATATTATTTATTCAGAGTATACTTGAAATTTAAAGGTAAAGCGTTATAATATATTTAAAATATATCAATCATAGTTGACGCAATCAGGAGGGGGAATTATGAAGGTAAACAGATTAAGTAATTTTATTGCCTTGTTTTTGAGCGCGGTTATGATGCTTACGGTATCATTACCGCCTGTATTTGCCGCTGAGAAAAATGCGGAGGCAGGCATTTTGGCAGTTGATTCAGAGGATACAACACCGCCGAGATTTTACGGTCCAAATCCTCCCGCAGATGGCGGAATTTACTGTAAATCAAAGTCAATAGGTGTAAGCGACGATGATTTTGACCGCGTTGAGGTTGACAATGTTGTTGTAAGCGTTACTCATCCTAATCAGGGCTACTATTTTACTGTTAATACACCGGGCAGTCATTCAATCGTTGTTTATGACAAGGCAGGCCATACACTTAAAGTAAATATAATCATAAACGCTGATCACACATATGAAGTGACTGAAAAGATTGACCCGAGCTGTACTGTAAGAGGTCATATAAGAGAAAAATGCAAGTATTGTGTTGCAGGCATTTATACTGATTTAGGATACGGCGGACATAGCTGGGGCAAGCCTGTATTCACCTGGTCTGACGACGGCAAAAGCGCATCTGCGACATTCACCTGTGAAACAGACACCAGCCATACGGAAACCGTAACTGCCACAATTTCAAGCGAAATAAAAACGCCTGCATCATGTACAGCAAAAGGCGTAACCTCATATACCGCCTCCGTTACCCTTGATAATAAGGTCTATACGGATATTAAAGAGATTCAGGACATTGAGGCGCTCGGTCACAGCTTTACAAATTATGCTTCTAACGGTAACGCAACTTGTACCGAGGACGGCACAATGACAGCCAAATGCGACCGCTGTAATATGACAGATACCGTACGTGACGAAGGTTCAGCTATTGGTCATAACTGGGAGAACGGAGTTTGTACTCTCTGCGGTGCAAAGCTCAACTCTGATAATGAGGAGAGCAAAAGTCAGGCGAATACAAATACCGAAAAGTCAAGAGATAAGCAGGTGAAAGCGCAAAATTCTAAACCCGCTGACAAAAAATCGCCGTCAACAGGTAATGAAAATGACTTTCAAGCACTTGCTTTAATAATACTTGTTTCGGAGATTGGCTTTATGGCAGCGGTTTTACTGAAACACAAACGCTTTGGTAAATATTCAAACTGATTTAAATGACAATTTGCGAGTAGTACATCTAAAATAAATAAAAGCACTAAGTAAAGATAAATAGAGGGTGCCAAATTGATTATTCCCGATAAAATAAACAAACTTATTGAAGAAAGAAAACAAATTCCGTCCTACGATGATATGAATACAATATATAAATGGGATGAGATTTTGGCAGTTCTTGGAGATAATGAAGAGGATGTTTACAATTATCTATATTCTATTGATGACGATATTTTCTATTGGATTGAGGAAATCTATGAAGAAATTACAGAAAAGTTCCAAAGCGAAAGAATAGAAGAACTTTTTATTAAGCGACATATAGGTAATTAAATATTATTGATTAAATCCGATGTGCAGGTAAGCTGCACATCGGATTTTTATTTCAGCTTATTTGCAATTTTAGGAAGAATCAGTATATCGGGTAGTGTATTACCGCACTCCCAGCGTGAGATGGATTGAGTGCTTACTCCAAGATATTCCGCTGCCTGTTCCTGTGTAAGATGCTTGGATGTGCGAAGACGTTTTAAGTTTTTGAAATTGTATTATTCATAGTTGTTCCTTTCAATCAAGTTATTAGAAGCTTCTATAAAACAGTATACATTATTTTTTTACAAAGTCCATATCACAGGATGCGTTTTAATTCTCATATTGTGATGAGTATATATTTTAACTCTTTTAAAATAATGTATAAGAAATGTTGAGTTTTGGAAAAAGTTATGATACAATTATCTAAGTTATTTTGCTTTGGTAATTATTGTATAATCCCGTTAAGGAGATTGCTATGCTTAATCTTATTCCTGTTCCTTATAAGAGTGAAGAGAAAAACGGAAGTTTTATTATTGACGGCAAACTTAAGATCAGTTCCGATTTTGACTTGCCGCTTTTAAAACTTGAAAGAGCGGATGACGGTAAGCTGATTATTAAAAAGGATTCCTCATTGCCTGACGAAGGCTATACCTTAGACGTAAAAGAGGATTGTATAAATATTACATCTTCAACTGAAAAAGGAGCGTATTACGCGCTCCAATCACTACGCCAGATAGGCCGGTATGAGCTTGGAAAAAGGGAAGTGCCTTGTTGTACGGTTGAGGATAAGCCTGATTTTAAATGGCGCGGTATACATCTTGATGAAAGCCGTCATTTTTTCGGTAAGGAAGAGGTTAAGCGTCTTCTTGATATGATGTTTATGATGAAACTCAATGTCTTTCACTGGCATCTTACCGACGATCAGGGATGGCGCATTGAGATTAAAAAGTATCCGCTTTTGACTGAAGTAGGCTCTGTGCGCAAATATACCCAGATTAACGGCTGGCACTGCATTGATACTGTAGATGAGGTTTACGGCGGATTTTATACTCAGGATGATATAAGAGAAATTGTATCCTATGCCTCGCAGAGAAAAATTACGGTTGTGCCCGAAATCGATTTTCCCGCCCACTGCGCTTCGGCAATTTCCGCTTATCCGTGGCTTGCGTGCCGTGAGCTTAAGCGAGAGGTGCCCGGATACTTCGGCGATGCCGTTCCTGTGAGAAAGTTTGGTATTCGTGATTGGAACAGAACAATTTGTCTTGGCAAGGAAGAGGTAATTAATTTCGTCTTTGACGTAATTGATGAGGTCTGTGAGCTGTTTCCCGCTGAATATTTCCATATCGGCGGAGATGAAGCGCCTAAGAATGAATGGAAAAAATGTCCTCGCTGTCAAAAGGTGATAAAGGACAACAATCTGAAAACCGAAGATAATTTACAGGTCTGGTTTAATAATCGTGTTCTGGAGCATATTAAAGCTAAAGGTAAACGTCTTATAGGCTGGAATGAAATCCTTAAGGCAGGTAATCTTGATAAAACCGTTATTGCACAGTACTGGACCCCCCAAAGAGACAGAAATGCCGAACGTCACGCAAACGGCGGGGGAAATTTAATTATGTCAAATCACCGCTCGTTTTATTTTGATATGCCGTATGGTAAGTATCCGCTCAAGTATACTTATGATTACTCACCTGAAAATTACGGTGTCAATAAGGAGAATATTAAAAATGTTCTCGGCGTTGAGGGCGAGGTCTGGACAGAGTGGATAGACGGCAGGGAAAAGCTTGATATGCAGATTTTTCCGCGTATGCAGGCGCTTGCGGAGGCAGCATGGTCACAGCCTGAAAATAAAAGCTGGAAGAGTTTTTGCACAAGGCTCGATGGTTTTAAGCCTTACTATAAACTGTTTGGAATTAATTATGCTGTTGATTCGGTATCCATGCCTAAGAATTTACTTAAGCGCGCCTTCATCAAATATAAGTTTATCAACGGCGATACTCACCTTGAGGTTAAGCTAAATAAAAAATATAAAGGAGAGCAATAATATGAAATTTGCAGATTTTCCGCAGTCAGTCATTGATGAAAATGTTGACTATACAGTTAAGGAAATAACAAACATTATTAAAAAATACGGTCCGCGTGAGTCGGGTAATGAAAACTGTCTTGCGGCTCAGAAACATATTAAAAAGGAGATGGATACATTTTGTGACGAAACCTCCTTTGAGTCATATAAAATGGCGCCCAAGGCGTTTTTGCACTGGACAAAAATAGTTTCGGCGCTTATTATTCTTGCGGTCGTTGTCTGCGGAGTCCTGGTGTTTACAAGCATTATCAGCTTTTTCCTTGCGCAATGTATTGTAGGCGGCGTTATTTTTATAGGACTTTTCATAACGGTGATGGAATTTCTTATGTATAAGCGCTTTATGGACCCTCTTTATAAAAAAGTCGAGGGACACAATCTCCTCGGTGTAAGAAAGCCGAGAGGCGAGGTTAAAAGAAGAATAGTTATAAGCGGTCATATTGACGCGGCTTATGAGTGGAGGCATATTTATTACGGCAAAAAGTCACCGCTTATGTTAATACTTATGGGATGGACAATCGGCGGCGCGGTTATTTCGTTTATTATAGCCGTTATTTCAATTACAGCAAACTTTGTTGATATGGGCGCTTTCGGTGAATTTATGCTTGATTACAGCTATCTGTTCCATTTTCTTACAGCGCTTGCAATGATTACTCTTTTCCTTTTTATTGATTTTAAAACAATTTCCCCCGGCGCAAATGATAATCTTACAGGCACATACGCTGCCGTAACAGCGCTGCGTATGCTCGATATGGCAGGTGTTGATTTTGAAAATACTGAGGTTTGCGCAATGATTACCGACGGCGAGGAGGCAGGATTAAGAGGCTGTAAGCAGTGGGCAAAGGACCACTATGACGAGTATGTCAACAGCGGTGTGGAAACTGCCGTGCTTTGTGTTGATACTCTTACGGATCTAGAGTATCTTAATGTGTACAACCGCGATATGACCGGCACGGTAAAGCACGATGAAAAGTTCAGTCAGCTCGTCATGGATTCGGCAGTTGAGGCGGGACACGATGACCTTAAATTTGCTAATGTATTTTTCGGCTCGTCAGACGCCGCCGCATTTACGCAGGCAGGTATTACAGCTACATGTCTTGCCGCTATGGATCCGGCTCCTGCCGATTATTACCACAACAGACGTGATAATTATGACAGGCTTGTGCCTGAGGCTATAAAAACAGGTTTTGAGGTTATCCTTTCAACAATTTTCAATTTTGACGAAAAAGGACTTAACTGATTTAACAGAATTAAGAAGGTCACTAAACACAATGGTATGTTTAGTGACCTTTTTGTTTTATTTCTTATTGCTGGTAAAATTATTTTCGAGCCATTTTGCAACGCCGTCGTTGTTATTTGAATCAATGATTTGCGTTGCGATTTTTTTTAATTCGTCTGCAGCGTTTTTAACCGCATAACATTCGTCGGATATTTCAAACATATCAATATCGTTTATGCCGTCACCGAATACGACTGATTTTTTGCAATTTAAATATTTCTTTAACTCTTTTACGGCATTAGCTTTTGATGTATTTAACGGCATAATCTCAAGCCATTGTTCATTTGTATAAATATCTTCCTGAAAAACGCAGTGATAGCTGTTCCTGTATTTTTCGTATAACGGCTCGAGTTTTTTCCTGTCGTCAATGCAGGTTATGTAGAATATATCTCCGTTATACAGTCCGTCTTGATTTTCAAGCGGATTAGCGCGTTTGTCACCCTTTCTTGATTTAATATGTTCTTTCATTCCCTTAGAGCATTTGTTTTTTACAAATGACATCTTTTCAATGCCGTCTATAAATGAGTATACCATAGGATATATATTATTATTTATTAAATCTTTTATCACAGCATAAATCTGACTGTCAAAGAAATTTGATATAATAATTCTGCCTGTTTTGTTATTTATAATAAAAGCGCCGTTATATACTATAAGCGGAATTTCCGCGTTTAAACCCTCGGTAACCTTTTGCGCGGTGACATATGATCTCGCTGTCGCATACGAAAACAGCATACCCTCTTTTACAAGCTTATTGATTATCTTGTTTGTATAGTCTGAAGTCCTCTGATCGTTTCTTAAAAGAGTTCCGTCCAAATCGGATACATATAAGGTTTTCATTATTTTTCCTCACCGGTTACAATTTTATATATTTCTTCTGTGTTTTCGGCAATATATGTAGCGTTCGCATTTTTTAATTCGTGTAAATCGCCGTATCCGTATAATACTCCGATAGAATCTATACCTACTTTGTTTGCGCCTATAATATCGTGTTCTCTGTCACCTACCATAATCACGGACGGCAAATCCGTTATTTTGCAGGAATTAAGCGCATAGGAAATCACCTCGTCTTTTTTCCCACGTGTGTTATCCATATTAGAGCCCGCGACAAAATCAAAATATTTCAGCAAATCGAAATGCTTAAGTATTCTTAACGTGAAAGGTTCGGGCTTTGACGTTGCGAGTATAAGTGTTTTGTTTTTTGATTTCAGCTTTTCAAGCAGGTCATAAACTCCCTGATAAACAATGTTTTCAAAAATTCCTTTCTCTTTGAAATATTCACGGTAAAAATTGACTGCCTCATCAGCCTTTTCTTCACGGAAACCGCAAAACTTAATGAAGGAGTCTTTAAGCGGAGGACCTAAAAATTTACGCAAATCCGCTTTGTTTTCAAGTTTGATTTCATATTTATTTAAGGCATACTCAATAGAGTTGATGATGCCTTGTTCTGAGTCTGTAAGTGTTCCGTCAAGGTCAAATAAAATTGTTCTGTACATTTTTTACCCTCCTGTTTTAATAAACCGGTGATGAGTATATCATCACCGGTTTTATTTTAAATCAGCAGATCATTCCGCCTTCAATCCATCTCATTACTGACGGATATTCCTCTTTATAATTGTCAAGCTGTTCGTGGTTTGTGTCAATAAACGCCTGCATTTCCTCATAGTCCTCAAAATCAAATACAAAGTCCTGCTCAAAGTCATAGGTTGCCGTAAACATATAGTCAAACAAATCATCCGCCGAAAATTCCTCAAGCATTTTGTCCGCAACTATTTCCGTTGTGTAATCAAGCGCGTTTTTCAGCGTGATTTCAAAATCCTCATCGTCTGATTCTATTTCTTCATTTTGCTTACAGTATTCAAAAATTTCTTCTTCACTAAAGCCGAGATTCTGCAAATATTCAATTACATCCTCAAAGCCCGTTTCATTAACCTCATCGTATACTCTGTAAATAAACTCACCGACTAAATTCTGCATAGCGACTGCCTTGATAACAGCGTCAATTTCATATCCGTCCTCGTCGGTAATGACAAATCCGCTCTCCTTAAAATTTTCCCATATCAGCTCATAAAAATACCTGTGTTTCTCTTTCTCCTGAAAAACAGCCGACTGAATGTAATTTTCAATATCCATTTTATTTCCTCCCCAAAACGCTGAACATATCTAATAGTATGTCTATAGTTTATACCTATTTTAACCTATATATATAATAATTTCAATATTGCATTAAAAGTTTATATAAGTTATAATTAATTTTAAATGGGGTGATTGTTTTGCAGATTAAAATCAGTTCTGACAACAGCTTTGCAGTTCTCGGGCTTGAGGGCGCTCAGCTTAATTCCATGGTTAAGGATTCAAGAGAATATCTGTGGCAGGGTAATCCGCAATTCTGGGCAGGACAGGCGCCTGTCTGTTTCCCGATAGTCGGAGTTCTTCCCGGCGGCAGAGCAAGCGCATTCGGCAAAGAATGTAATATGAAACGACACGGTATTGCGAGAATCAATCCGTTTGAAATTTTAAAAACACATAAAAACAGTGTAACCTTCATTCAAAAGAGCAGTAATGAAACAAGAGTGCAATTCCCGTTTGACTACGAGCTTAAAATAAAATACACAATAATCGGCGATACTGTTACTAATGAGTATATTATCACAAATACGGGCGATGAAAAAATGCCTTTTGTTATAGGCGGGCATCCCGCATTCAACTGCCCTGTTGACAGCGATGAGAATTTTGAGGATTATAAGGTAATATTTGACAAGCCGATAAGCAAGCCTTGCCTTAGACCTGACCATAATACGGGGCTTGTTGATGTCAGCAAGGTTTATGATGTAATGAAAGGCGGAAATATTTTAAGGCTTAAACACGATTTGTTTGAGGAAAACGACGCGCTTATTTTTGAAAACTGTATATCAAAATCAGTTACACTCGCAGGTAAATACGGCAGGGGAGTAAGGCTTGATTTTCAGGATATGAATAATCTTCTTATATGGTCTGCCGTGGGTAATGCGCCGTTTGTCGCGCTTGAACCGTGGACAGGTATTTCAAATTGTTCAGATGAGGATGAAAGGCTTGAAAACAAGAGGGGTATGACAATACTTAACCCTGATGAAACCGCATCTTTTAAATATAAAATTACAATGATTTAACAATTTGTCTATAATATACTGATAAAATATATATTACAGGTGATTAAATGAATTACGGCTTTTTCAGAGTAGCGGCAGCGTCTTTGAAATTGAGGGTTGCTGATCCGCAATACAATAAGGAAGAAATAAAAAAAGCGATTGATATGGCGCTGAAAGAGGAGGTAAGGCTTCTTGTTACACCGGAACTTTCGATAACAGGCTATACCTGCGCCGATTTGTTTTTTACCAAGACTTTGCAGAAGGCCGCCGAAGACGCGCTTTATGACATTATAAAATATACTGAGGGCAAGAATATTGCCGTTATTGTAGGCGCGCCTTACAGAAGCAGGGATAAGCTTTTAAATTGCGCATTCACGATTTGTAACGGCGAGGTTCTGCTTATAACGCCTAAAACTAATATTGCTAATTACAGTGAGTTTTATGAAAAACGCTGGTTTGTATCAGGCGATAACGCGGATGAATTCAGCGATAAATACGAATGTAATATTGATTCAAAAATTGAGCTTTGCGAAGGCGTAACCGTCGGTATTGAGTTATGCGAGGATTTGTGGGTGCCTGCTCCGCCGTCATCACGGCTTGCCGTTGACGGAGCAGATATTATCGTTAATCTGTCCGCAAGTGACGAATACGTATCCAAAGCAGATTACAGACGGGCTTTGGTTTCAAATCAATCCGCAAGATGTATTTGCGGTTATGTATATGCGGGCGCGTCTGTTTATGAAAGCACTACGGATCTTGTATTCAGCGGCGCAACTCTTGTTGCAGAAAACGGCGCGATAGTTGCAGAGGGTGAGCGTTTTCAAAGAAAGAATGTTATAACGATTGCGGATATTGATGTTGAAAAGCTTAATACGCTCCGCCAAAAAAATATGAGCTTTAAAAACAGCTCTGACTCATATTGCGTTTCTTACGCTTTGGAAAATGAGAGCAATGATTTAAAATACCGCTTTACAGACCCTCACCCTTTTGTTCCTGCCGATGATGAAAAAAGGCGCGAGCGCTGTAAGGAAATCTTTGCTATTCAGGCGTCAGGTCTTGCAAAGCGTATTGAACATGTGGGTTCAAAGGGCGCTGTTGTGGGTATTTCGGGAGGACTTGATTCAACGCTTGCTCTTCTCGTTTGCGCTCAGGCGATGAAAATGCTCGGCAAAGATAACAGCGACATACTCGGTATTACAATGCCGGGCTTCGGTACGACCGACAGAACTCACGATAATGCCGTAAAGCTTATGAAGACTCTCGGCGTCAGCGTAGAGGAAATTAATATAAAAGACTCGTGTATACAGCATCTGAAAGATATAGGTCACGATGAAAGCCGTAAGGATATTACCTATGAAAATACACAGGCGAGAGAGCGCACGCAAATTCTCTTTGATATGGCTAATAAGCACGGTAAGCTTCTTGTCGGTACCGGGGATTTGAGCGAGCTCGCGATGGGCTGGTGTACCTATAACGGTGACCATATGTCAATGTACGGCGTAAATGCGTCAGTACCTAAAACGCTTGTGAAATATCTTGTCGAATATGTTGCAAATGTCAGCGGCGAAGAAATATCGGCTGTTCTTTATGATATACTCGACACACCTGTTTCACCCGAGCTTCTTCCTCCCGATGAAAACGGCGAAATAGCTCAAAAGACGGAGGACAATATCGGGCCGTATGAACTGCACGATTTTTTCCTTTATCATTTTGTACGTTTCGGTTGTGACAAGGAAAAGCTGTCGGTTTTGGCTTTAAAGGCATTTGACGGCAAGTATGATGAAGATACCGTAAATCACTGGCTTGAGGTATTTTTCAAACGATTTTTTATCAGCCAGTTTAAACGCTCCTGTATCCCCGATTCACCAAAGGTAGGTACTGTTTCTCTCAGTCCGAGAGGTGACTGGAGAATGCCGAGCGACGCATCATTTAACGCATTTATTTAAGGGGTTTTTAAAATGAAAAAAATAATTTCAATTTCAATAATAATCGCGGTAGCGTTCGTATTTACTGCCTGCTCGTCATCGGAATATGTTGATACGCCCGTCACCGTTACGGTTACGGATGAAAACGGAGAAACGGTAACAGACAAGGACGGTAAGGCGATAACGGAGACGGTTACGAAGGAAAACAGCAGTCAGCAGTCTGAGAAAGAAACCTCTGCACAGGGCAGCACTTCGTCAGGTTCATCGCAGACAAGCGGCGCAAGAAATACAACAGCAGGAGACAATAACAGAACAGGCGTTAAAACCACCGAAAAAACGACTTCGGAAAAAACAAAAAATAAAACTACATCCCAAAAGCAGACAACTACTGAAAAAACAACTACCGCCAAAGCAAAAAAACGCGATGTGACAATAACAGTTAATCTTCCTTATTACAATGGTGAGGAGACAGAGCTGACTTTATATTATAAGGTTGACGGAGATAAAAAATACACCGCGTTTGAGCCTTTGAAAATTGTTCTTGACGACACTAAAAAGAGCGAAACCTTTAAAATAAAAAAGGTTAAGGGTGAAGTGACGGCGTATATTGAGCTTAAGGATATCAGCGTTGCGCATTATTCAAACAGCGTAACAATTCCGGCAAATGAAAATAAGGGAACCATTACACCCGTTACGGGTATCGAAATAATGGACGGCGGTATGATGTAAATATTAAGATAAAAAGCGGCAGGAAATTTCTTGCCACTTTTTTATTTTTATCATTGAATTTATAATATATAAGTGATATAATTAGCAAGGTTAAGTAGTTTTATTTAACTGTGGCATTTTTAATTAAAATATATTATTTACTTAGGAGGATGTTTTAATGGCAAGAAAAAAGAAAACCATGGACGGTAACACTGCTGCTGCGCATGTTAGTTACGCGTTCACTGAGGTTGCCGCAATTTATCCGATTACTCCTTCATCAAACATGGCTGAGGAAACAGACGCTATGGCTGCAAGGGGAGTAAAAAACATTTTCGGTCAGACTGTTAAGGTTGCCGAAATGGAATCCGAGGCAGGTGCAGCAGGTGCTGTTCACGGCTCGCTTTCAGCAGGCGCTCTTACCACAACTTATACTGCGTCACAGGGACTTCTTCTTATGATTCCAAATATGTATAAGATTGCAGGTGAGCTTATTCCGTCTGTTATTCACGTATCGGCTCGTTGTGTTTCAACTCACGCACTCAACATTTTCGGCGACCATTCAGACGTTATGGCATGCCGTCAAACAGGTTACGCAATGCTCTGTTCAGCAAATGTTCAGGAGGTTATGGATCTCGGCGCCGTTGCTCACCTTTCAACACTTAAAAGCCGTGTGCCTTTCCTTCACTTCTTTGACGGTTTCCGTACATCACATGAGGTACAGAAGATTGAGATTTGGGATTACGATGATCTTAAGTCAATGGTAGATATGGATGACATTCAGGCTTTCCGCGCGCGCGCGCTTAATCCTGAAAGACCTGTTCTTCGCGGTTCTGCTGAAAACAGCGACATTTTCTTCCAGCATCGAGAGGCTTGCAACAAGTATTATAACGATGCAGTTGCTACGACAGAGATGTATATGAATAAGATTAACGAGAAACTCGGCACGGATTACAAGCTCTTTAATTATTACGGAGCTGCTGACGCTGAAAGAGTTATCGTTGCTATGGGCTCTGTCTGCGACACAATTCAGGAAACGGTTGACTATCTTAACGCACGCGGTGAAAAGGTTGGTATGATTAAGGTTCATCTTTACAGACCGTTTTCCGTTAAGCATCTTATTGATGTTATCCCTGAGTCAGTCAAGACAATTTCTGTTATTGACAGAACTAAGGAGCCGGGTTCACTCGGCGAGCCTCTCTATCTTGATGTTGTGGCTGCGCTTAAAGGTTCTAAGTTTGAAAATGTTCCTGTATACGGCGGCCGTTACGGTCTCGGATCTAAGGATACATTACCTGCTCATATTATTTCGGTTTACAACAATATGGCATCAGATGCTCCAAAGAAGCAGTTCACACTTTCAATCCATGACGATGTAACAAATCTTTCGCTTGATGTTACTGAAAGCCCTGATACTACTCCCGCAGGTACAACTTCCTGTAAGTTCTGGGGTCTTGGTTCGGACGGTACTGTAGGCGCTAACAAGGATTCTATTAAGATTATCGGCGATAATACTGATATGTACGCGCAGGGATATTTCTTCTACGATTCCAAGAAATCAGGCGGTATTACAGTTTCCCACCTTCGTTTCGGTTCATCACCGATTACATCAACATACCTTATTAATAAGGCTAATTTTGTTGCCTGCCACAATCCGTCATATGTAACAAAATATGATATGGTACAGGATATTGTTCCGGGCGGTACATTCCTTCTTAACTGTATTTGGACTCCGGAGGAGCTTGATAAGGAGCTTCCTGCGGCAATGAAGAGATATATTGCTGAAAATGACATTCAGTTCTATACAATCAACGGTATTAAGATTGCTGAGGAAGTCGGTCTGCCGGGCAGAGCGTCAACAATTCTTCAGTCAGCATTCTTCACAATTTCAAATATCCTTCCTGTTGAAAAAGCGATTGAGCTTATGAAGGCTGCTGTTGTTAAAAAATTCTCCAAGAAGGGCGAGGCTATCGTAAACGCTAACCATGCGGGTATTGACAGGGGCTCCAAAGAGCTTGTAAAGATTGATGTTCCGGAGTCATGGAAAAATGCTGTTGACGAGCCTGCTGAACTTGTTATTCCTACAGAGCGTCCTGAAATGAAGAAGTTTGTTAAGGATATTCTTGATCCTGTCGGCAGACTTCACGGCGACGATCTTCCTGTTTCTAAATTTGTTGAATCTGCTGACGGTGTATATCCTCAGGGTTCGGCTGCATTTGAAAAGAGGGGTATAGCAATTTCAGTTCCTGAGTGGGACAGCGCAAAATGCGCTCAATGTAATCTTTGCTCAATGGTTTGCCCTCACGCAGTAGTTCGTCCCGTATGTCTTAATGCTGACGAGGCTGCAAATGCTCCTGAGGGAACAAAGATGGTTGATCATAAGAGAGCTCCTTATAAGTTTGCGGTTATTATCTCAACTCTTGACTGTACCGGATGCGGCTCTTGCGCAAATGTTTGTCCTACTAAGGCGCTCACAATGAAACCTATCGCATCTCAGCTCGGCGAGCAGAAGGTGTTTGACGCGCTTGTTGATACTGATGCAAAGCCGGAGGTACTTACAAACAACACAATCGGCGTTCAGTTCAGAAAGCCTTATCTTGAATTTTCGGGCGCTTGCGCAGGCTGCGGTGAAACTCCTTATGCAAAGCTTGCTACTCAGCTCTTCGGCGACAAGATGTATATTGCCAACGCAACGGGCTGTTCTTCAATCTGGGGCGGTTCCGCACCTTCAACACCTTATACAGTTGACAAGAAGGGACACGGTCCTGCATGGTCTAACTCTCTCTTTGAGGACAACGCGGAATTCGGTTACGGTATGATGCTTGCTCAAAAACAGATTCGTGAAAGACTTGCTATGGACGCTCAGGTACTTCTTGATACACCTGTTGCCGATAAGGTACAGGCTTGGCTTGATACTTATAATGATGCCGAAACAAATACAGCCGCTGCTGACGCTTTGATTGACGCAATTAAGAATACTTCATTTGACGGCGAGGCTGCCGACGCTGCTTCTGATTTCCTTAAGGACGCGGATTACGCCGCTAAAAAGTATCAGTTCATCTTCGGCGGTGACGGCTGGGCATACGATATCGGCTTTGGCGGTCTTGACCACGTTATTGCCGCCAACGAGGATGTAAATATCGTAGTGTTTGATACAGAGGTTTACTCAAACACAGGCGGTCAGGCTTCAAAGGCTACACCGACAGGTGCTGTTGCCAAGTTTGCAGCATCAGGTAAGGTTGTAAAGAAAAAGGATCTTGCTCAGATTGCTATGAGCTACGGCTATGTTTACGTAGCGCAGGTTGCAATGGGCGCAAATCCTGCTCAGTGCTTAAAGGCATTCCAGGAGGCTGCCGCATATAACGGACCTTCAATCATCATCTGCTATGCTCCTTGTATTAACCACGGTATTAAGATGCCGTTCAATCAGACAGAGCAGAAGAAAGCGGTTGCCGCAGGTTATTGGAATCTCTTCCGCTATAACCCTGCTCTTATTGCGGACGGCAAAAATCCGTTCTCGCTTGACAGTAAGGCTCCGTCAGCTGATTATGTTGAGTTTATCGAGGGCGAAACAAGATACTCTGCGCTTAAGAGATCCTTCCCCGGCAAGGCAGAAGAGCTCTTTGCTATTGCAGCGGAAAACTCAATCGAGAAGTATAATAAGCTTACAAAGCTTGTTGATTACTATGCTCCGAATGCAGACTGATATTAAATAAAAGTATTAATGGGCTGACTCACTTCTGTGAGTCAGCCCGTCTTTTACAGCCTGAACTCCGTATAAAATGTGCGGAGCTTTTTATATATAAAGATATGTTGACAGAGGCTGGAAAAAATGTTACCAACTATACATAGAAAATCTATATATAGTTGGTAATTGTATAAACAGAATGTAATTTTGTAAAAATCAGTAAATAGCTTTTCTCCTCCGATAAAGCAGTATTCATGTTATAGTAATTTTTCGTTTCAGAAGGCGGAATATAACAGGCGCAATCGCTTACATACCGGTTATATTCTTTTTGTATATTGTTAATACCGTCAAATATATTATTAAGGTAGGTATAATACTCCTCGCCTTTTTCAAGAATTATGCCACAGGAAATAATTTTATTTTTTTCACAAACCACATATAAATGAGTCCACTGTGAACGGTTAATTAAAAATTCAGGTGAAAAGGTTTTAACATTATCTTCTATATATTCATTTGAATAGTCTTTACTATTCGTGATTCGTAATGTTTTAGCAATTAAATCAGAAAGCTCACCTGCATAACTTTCCTTAAATCATTTTATCCGCATTTTCATTCTCCCAAATAGCGATTTGCTGCTTTAATTAATAAATTTAATTACTTCATCTAAGTCCTTGCACTTTGCAATTATAAATTTGTCGGTTTTATCATCACCCTGCCACAGGTCTGGCACCATAATCACCTTGCAACCCGCGCGGTAGGCTGAAAGCAAGCCGTTTTTTGAATCCTCAATAGCATAACATTCAGCGGGGGATAGACCCAAAAGCGTTGCCGATTTAATGTAAATATCAGGTGCAGGCTTTGATTTTTCAATCATATCTCCGCTGACTATTACATTAAAGAAACCGCATATATCGGCGCTTTCCAGATTTCTTGCTATGGTGCTTTTATTGCTTGAAGACGCGATAGCGGTTTTGAAATTATTATCTTTCAAATAGCGGAGAATACTGTACAATCCCTTTTTTACGGGTACTTTGTTTTCACTGAAAAATCTATCGGTATATTCATCGCAGTATTTTCTGAAAAGCTCAATGTCAAAGTCCTGACCGTATTCTTCCTTTAAAAGCTTGTTTACGGTTTTTACATTTACGCCCAGAGCCTTAAAAACCATATCTTCTGTTTGATTAATATTCATTTTTTTGCCTGCGTAATTCCAAGCGTTTATGCCTAAACGTTCGGTGTCAAACATCACACCGTCCATATCAAAAATAACTGCTTTCATATTAATCACATTACCTTTCTGCAACCATTATATAATAAATCGCTACAAATAATCAAGAATATAGGAATTCTACGATTCATAGGGTGACAAAATGAAACATATTGTTAAAATTAAGGTGAGGTGATTGATATGAATAATAATGCGACAGGCACATTTATTGCTCAGCTCAGGAAAGAAAATAACCTGACTCAAAAACAGCTTGCAGAAAAGCTCAATGTCACGGACAAGGCAATATCACGTTGGGAAACAGGAAAGGGATATCCTGATATTCTAATGCTTATACCACTTTGTAAAGTGTTAGGTGTTTCGGTTAATGAGCTTTTGACGGGAGAAAAAATAGATAAAGACAAAATTATTGACAATTCAAACGTGGTAATCGTTGACACTATGAAAAAATCAAACAACACAATCAATACCTTGTATTATGTAATGATTACAGTTTTTGTTATTGTGCAGCTTACGGTTTTTTACGGCGTTCCACTTACAGCAGGTTCCGGTGACGAAATGGGAATAATATTTTTTTATATTTTAGCCACCTTTGTTAATTCAATCAGTGTAGGATTTATTAAAGGCAAGCTTAAGCTTTTTATTCCTGTTGCAGCAGGGATTATGTTTGTTCCTATGGGATTTGCAGATTATTCCGATTTTGCAAGATTTGACAGTGAAGAGCTTGCAATGTATATTTTAGTATTTTTTGTTGTATCGTTTTTTGGATTGCTTTTTGGTATGCTAATAAAACTGTTAATAAGTTTTATCAGAAAGCTGATAGAAAAAATAAAAGCCTGATACTATTTTATATCAAGCTTTTAAATATAGATGTAAATTATCATCCTGTTACAAATAATTTAATAACAATGATTGCAAGTAAAAGGACTATAATTGCTATTGAAAGTTTTTGTGATTTTTTCTGATTTAACAATATCTTTTTCAATAATTTTTCATAAGAGATTTCGTTGCTGCTTTGTTCTTTTTTATCATTATCCATATCATCACTGCCTGACTTTTGATTGTAGTATCTGTTGTCATAATAAAATTAAATAATAGAAATAGGAGATATTATTGAAATAGTTTGATTTATCCGTTAAGAATTGCAAAGTTCTCCTTGTTGCATTTATAAAGATTCTGATAAACCTTAAAGTTTTTGTCGTAAACAGCCTTATGTTTCTTATTCGGATGATAAACTGTTTTTGCTGGAATCAGTTTTTTAACATCCTTCATTGTGGGAATAATTCCTGTGCCTACCGCTATACATGCAGCCGCTCCGACAGCTCCTATGTTCTGAGGAGAGTCTACAACCTCGACATCTCTTTGCAAAATGTCAGCGAGAATCTGGCAGGTGGTCGCTCCCAGAGCACCGCCTCCGCAGAAACGGACAGCCTTTGAGGTTTTAACCTTCTTTTCCTGTCTTTCAAGCATCCAGCGCATATGGAAACAGATTCCCTCGACTACCGAACGTATAAGCTCGGTTTTGCCTGTTTCAAGGCGGATATTGAAGAACATTCCGGCGGCGTTAGGATCTTCAAAGGGACAACGGTTTCCGTGCAGCCACGGTGTAAAAATTACTCCGTTTGAACCTGCGGGTATAGAGTCAATAACCTCTTCAAGATAGTCATACATATTAAATTCAGTCTGTTCAAGACTGTCGGCAGCGTTGCCGTATTTTTTAAGGTATACGCCGATTTCGTCAAGAGCAAGGTGATCCTTGACCCAGCCGACGCATTTATTTGAGGTTTCAAGCTCACCAAAATAATTGTATGATTCGGGGTCGGCGCCTACAATCGCTGCCATCATGGCTCCCGCGTCAACTGTCTGTTCCTTGCAGACAGTGCCTACCCAGCCTGATGTTCCCGAGTAAATATGAGTGTCACCGTTTTCAACAGCGCCCGCGCCTACACCGATAAGCGATGCGTCGCCTCCGCCTCCGTAAACGGCAGTCCCTGCGGCAAGACCAAGCTCCTGAGCAGCCTGCTCGGTTATCTCGCCTACTTTTTCCGTACACTTTTTAATAGGGGGAAGATGATTTATATTCACGCCCACCATATCGCAAATCGGCTTGCACCAGCCTTCGTGTCCTTTTCTGGTATCGTAAAGAAGCGTCGCAAATGCTGAGTCTGTTGTCATAACAAACTCACCGCTTGCGCGGCAGATGAGATACTCCTTAATATCAAGCCACTTGTAAATTTTTTTAAAGTTTTCAGGTTCGTGAGCCTCTACCCATTTGTATTTCCAGATGGGGTCCTTAACAGATGATGAAACAGCTCCCGTGTATTTAAGATATTTCAAAAGCTTTGTTATTTCTGCTCCTGCAATCTGAACGCCGTAGGCGATACCTTTTTTAAGTTCTTCCCTAGCTCTTTGGTCCATATATGTCATAGGACGGCGTATACAGTTACCTTCCTTGTCAACAAGTACAAGCCCCTGCATTGCAGAA
>CANQBM010000002.1 GCA_947589575.1 uncultured Clostridia bacterium
GTTCATGCGTGTTCTCGACAATTATCCATTCGTCTTTCGGTATCGCGCGGCACTGCTTGATTTTGTAACTGATAGTTGTATTCTTTCCCTGCACCATATTGCCGATATACATTTGATTTGAAAGAATACGGCGAACTGTCGAATCGCACCACAGACCGTCATTGTTCTTGCCCGACGTGTGTTTGTAGTTCCAGCCTTTTGATTTTTTGTAAGCAGTCGGATTAGGTATACCGAGTTTGTTTAGCTCCTTTGTTACACCGATAACGCTTTTTCCGCCGATAAAAAGATTATAAATCATACGCACAACAGGCGCGGTTTCTTCGTCAATAATCAGCTTATGATGATCCTCGGGATTTTTCAAATAGCCGTAAGTCGGAAATGAACCTATAAATTTACCTTGTTTTCTGCTCACATTCAGCGTACCGCGGACATTTACAGATGTTGTTGCCGCAACACTCTCATTGATAACATTCTGAACCCCGACAGTTATACATTTTGTGGCGGCGTTCATGCTGTTTGAAATGGAATCAACGCTGTTGTTAAGCGCAACAAAACGGACACCCAAACGCATAAACACATCGTCAAGGTAATGCCCCGCGTCCGTATAATTTCTGCCGAAACGTGATAAGTCCTTAACAATAACACAGTTTACCTTGCCGTTATAAATATCCTGCATCATCCGTTTGAATCCGGGACGGTCAAAATTTGTTCCGCTCCAGCCGTCGTCAATATAGAAATCTACAAGTTCTATATCGGGGTGCTGTTTCAGGTATTCCATAAGAATTTCTCTTTGTGAGGTTACGGAGTAACTCTCCTGCTTATCTCCGTCCTCTTTTGATAATCTTATATAAAGAGCAGCCTTCCAGGGTTTTGATTCCCTTTGAGGCTGCTCAATTTCTTCATATTCCGTATTAGACATAATACTGCCTCCATTGCACAATTTACTTGTCAATGGCGATACACATATTTTCTACATTTTTGATTATAGCATACCGCCGCTTAATCTGCAATCGGGAAATAATGTTAATTTTGCGAACCAGCAATATTAATTATGCAATCAGATAAATTTTTACCGCTGCCGCAGTTGATTTTAACTCCAACATCTCCAACACGAATCATATACGGATTTTTTACGTCTTTAAAATATTTTTGTGCGCGATTAATAATCGGCTCGTCAATGTCAATCATCAGCTTTGTTACATCAGTTAGATCGTTAATATTACAGGAAGAAATATCCGCCTTACGAAATCTTACAAGCTCATCTTTAGTAAACATCCTGCCAACACGCCTTTCCTGAATTATTGTTGGCATTTTTTTGACTTTTATGCTGTTAAAATTTACAATGTTTTCCATTTTTGTTTATTCTTTAGGTAGCTAAGAACATATTTTTATTAATTTAGGCAAAAGGAAAAGCCGTTTACGCAAGTGAATTACACAAGCCCGTAGGCAGAGTTTTTTACCGATCTTAAAAAGTGTGTTATTTCACTATGTAAACGACTTAATTCAATAAATTTTTATAAAAGGTTTGCGCCCTTAAAAATACAAACAAATAAGTCTGGATATATATTAACAAAAAAATATTACATTATCCTATTACTCGTTGTGATGATTGTTCAGCCAATTTATCGCGCAGGACGCGAGTATAGCGCTGCCCAGCGGCAAAACATCTTCATTAAACACCACACATTCATTATGCATGGGTTTGCCAAACAGCGGATTTTCTTTGTCTGTCCCAGCGCCAAGCAGCAGATAGGAAATCGGAACCTGATAGCTGAATGACGCGAAATCTTCGCTGCCCATGCCACCCTCATGCAAAAGCACAACCATCTGCGGGTCAACAATCTGTTTGACGTATTCGCTCATCTCGCGCACCATATCGTCATTGTTAACGAGCGGAGGCGCGCTTGCTATCTCTGAAAGCTGTGCCTCACCGCGAAATGCGCGGGCAACGCTTTGCGCAATTTCACCGATTCTTGTGTATATACGATCTCCTGTTTCCTTATTTTTATAGCGTATGGTGCCCTCCATTACGACCTTCTCAGGAATGATATTCGGTTTCAAACCGCCGGAGAATTTACCGATGGTAAGAACACAGGGGTCTTGCGACGCAACCTCGCGGGTGACAATCTCCTGAAGAGCCTGATAAATGTGTGTTGCTATATATATGCTGTCTACTCCTGTTTCGGGCATCGCGCCATGACAGCCTACTCCATTTACCTCAATCCTGAACAAAGTACACCCTGCCATAAAATGACCCAGACCGCAAAGCACCATATTGCTTGGTGTTCCGGAATTCACATGAAGCGCCATAGCAGCGTCTACTTTTGGATTTTCAAGCACGCCTGCCTTGATTACAGACTTTGCGCCGGTGAAACCTTCCTCATCTTCCTGAAACAACAGTTTTACTGTACCGTGCAATTCATCTCGGTGCTTCTGTAACAGTTTGGCAGCGCCGAGGAGCATAGTCGTATGCATATCGTGACCGCAGCCGTGCATGGCTCCGTTATTACTTTTGAAATCAACTTCCGCCGCCTCTTGTATGGCAAGCGCGTCCATATCAGCTCGGAGCAGTATGGTTCTGCCGTTTTTTCTGCCTTTGATTTTTGCAACAACCGAACTATTTGCAATATCCTGCGGTATACAGCCGTATTCTCTGAGCTTCTCTTTGACTAAATCACTTGTGCGCGGCAGCTTAGTGCCAACTTCAGGATTTTGATGGATTTTTCTCCGTACCGCAACAAGTTCCTCCTGCATTTGTACGGCTTGTTGATAAATTTCCTGCATTAGTATTATCATCTCCGTTTAATTTTCGTCCGTGTTGTATATAACAAATCGGTTATATATTATAGCACACAAGCAACCGTAACACAACGATATTTCAAATCAAACTTAGGCAGCATTTAGAATTAACAATATATGAATAATTCAGGATAGGCTGAATTGCGTCCTGAAATCAGGATAATTCAATCCGTCGATTTCAACATATGTAAGATTATTTTACACTTTCAAAATTATCATACCTCCTAAAATTAAATTTTGTGTAGAAATGCATATCGCCGTAAAGATTTTCCTTATAGTCTAATTATAGCAATAGCCGGTGCCATGGCGGCGCCCATATTGTTTGCGTCCGTGATACCGAGGTCTGTAATTGTTCCGATTTGAACCGCCGCAATCTTTACACCTTCGCCCTCTCGTTCAATAACCGCGCTTCCGGCTCCCGTTACAGTCCACTGTGCGCTGGGTGGTCTTTGTCCGCCGTATTCAAGCGGAAAACGAAACTGCCTTTCCGATGAACAGAAGTGGCTTGATGTTCCGGCAACAACACAGTTTGCCCCTCCGTCAATAAGCATTGAACCTATTGAGAGTGAAAGTGCCATAGTTGAACACGCTCCGAACAGACCGATTGACGGAATTTCCAAATCCTTAAGCGCAAAAGCAGAGCCCATACACTGATCGAGCAAATCACCGCTTAAAACAAAATCCACCTCTGACGGACTTTTGCTTGCCGAGGAAAGCGCTCTGATAATCGCGTCGTGCAGCATTGCCGACTCCGCGAGCTCATAGGACTGCTGTCCCATTGTTGTATCCTCAAATATTGCGTCAAAGTCCTGCGCGAGCGGTCCCTCGCCTTCCTTTTTTCCTACCACGCCCGCGTGACCTGTTATTACGGGCGGATTATCAAAAAATACTGTTTTTCCTTTTATGCGCATAATAAAAACACCTCGGTAATATTTTTACCGAAGTGTTTTATTTTATTATATATTTTATATCATTTAAACAACACTGCATATCTATGTGAAATAAAACGGATTTATAATGCTGTTCTCTCCAAAGGTTTTAACAGCCATTCTGTACATTGCCTTTGCGTGAATTCTGTCGTGCCAGATAAATCTTCTCATTACCTTTCTTAAAGACCATTGCTCGTTATAACTTCCGCAGAAAATTTTATTATCTAAATATCCCTTACTGCTTTCGAGCAATCTAAAGCCTTTCGTACGGCAGTCAATTATCGTGCCGATATTATCAGCATTGATACCGATTTCGCCAAAATAGTAATCATTTACATTTTTAGTATGCTCATACATTTCATATGCGGTTCTCGGTACATCACCATAAAATGTTTGTCTTATCGGCAGGCAGCTTTGATTCTTATCAGGGATTGAATTATAGAGAGCTAAAAAATCCTTTGAAGATTTAAGTACCAATTTTTTAAGCACAAGGTATTCTTCTATTGAAAAAGAATCTTTTTCTGATTCAAACAACACATCAGTATCCGCGTCAGCAATGTTAATCTCAGATTTCTTTTCCTGGACAATTTTTGGTATAAGATTTTTAGGAGCATTCCTATTGCACCATTTTAAATATGATATTATTTCAAATTGCATTTTGCTCAATGCAATCTCAACTGACTCACCTCTCGTGTATGCTCCGGGATAGTCCCGAGCATATAAGAGAGTATCATTATTGTTATGCTCCCAAATACAATTAACTATCATTTTACTCACCTTGAGAGCATTGCATATCTATGCGGTGGAAGAGAAATATATCCGTTTTCGCATTTATAATCAAAATAAGGGTATGAATTCTCCCAGCGATTTCCGACAAAAATTTTTGTCTCTTCATCATTATTATTAACTGCCACAAGAATACTGCTGTCCTTAGAATTTCTTTCGTAAGCGATTGCTGAATTTTCGCAGAAAACAGGCGCAAATTCTCCGTCGGCAAGTGCCGTCGAGCCCCGTCTGATCTGACCTAAACGCTTATACCATTTTAGCAAATCTTCATTCTGATTATCCCACTGCATACAGGCGCGGTTAAACGGATCTTTCATTCCCTGCATACCAATTTCATCGCCGTAGTAAATTGACGGAACTCCGGGAAGCGTGAACTGAATAAGCGACGCCATTTTCATCATTGACAGTCCCCTCATATAATCATATGGAGAAAGCGTATTGTGCTTGTGCTGCCACATTCTGCTTTTGCCCTCAATATCAGGACCTGCCAGCCTTGTAATCGCGCGCTCGGTATCATGTGTTCCGATATGATTCATTAGAACATTTAAAACCTGAGGAGGATAATTTTCAATAATACTCATAATACAGTCAAAGAAATAACTGCCGTGACCGAAACGTACAAAATTTAAAACAGCATCCGCAAACGGATAGTTCATCACCGAATCAAGCTCATCACCAAGAAGATATTTTCTCCTCTGTCCGTATGCAAACTTATTTGTAGCGTCCTCCCAGACTTCGCCTATAATAACGGCGTCTTCATTTTCTTCCTTAACCGCCTTTCGCAAATCATCAAGAAAAATGTCCGGTAATTCATCGGCAACATCAAGCCTCCATCCGCTTATACCGCATCGAAGCCATTTGCGTAAAATTCCATTTTCCCCGCAAATATACCCGCGGTAATTTTCATCTTCCTCTATTATTTCAGGCAGCAGTTTAATACCCCACCATGCGTGATAATCCTGAGGCCAGTTAATAAATTTATACCAACTGTAATACAGGCTTTCCTTACTGTTATAAGCTCCCAAAGTATCATAATGACTGTACATATTAAAATATTTACTATCACAGCCCGTGTGACTGAATACACCGTCAAGGATAATTGATATTCCGTATTTCTCTTTTGCTTTTTTACAGAGGCTTTTTAAGTCTTCTTCAGTTCCGAGAAGACTGTCGATTTTCTCATAATCAGCAGTATCATACCTGTGGTTTGAATGCGCCTCAAATATAGGATTAATATAAATACAGTTTACACCTAAATCGGAAATATATTTAAGCTTTTTTTCAATACCCTTAAGGTCGCCGCCGAAAAAATCATTGTTCCATATACCGTTCATCTGCTCCTCGCGCCAATAGGGCTCATCTCCCCATTTACGCATAACGCGGACAGACGGAACATCTTTTTTTTCTGTTTTTGAATTGCAGAAACGGTCGGGAAAAATCTGATAAATTATACCGCCCTTTAAAAAATCGGGAGTTTTAAAGTTCTTATCATAAACCGTTTGCTGAAATTCATTTCCATGCGCGGAAAAATCTCCTAATCCGCCTCCGACATTCATAATAAAACTTTTACCCCAAGGGGTATCAAGCTCAAAATGGTAAAAATAAAGACCCGGCGTCGTGGCAGAAAAGTGAATTTCCCAGTATTCATAATCATTTGAACACATACCCGCCCAGAACATACCATAATAAACCGTACACTCGTTCTCACCTTCCTTGGTTATGGCGAGTGTTGCACAGCTGCATTTGCAATCTCTCGGAACTGTAATGCGGAATTTGCACTTTTCATCTGTTGCGATTGCCGATATTTTCGATTTGAATGCCTTGTCTCTAGAATTAAAAATAAGCATTATTTACCTCAACACGCCGATAGACACGGTAAATTAACCGTGTCTATCGGTGTAGTATTATGTTTATTTTTTAGAAGTTTTCTTTGTTGTCTTTTTTGCCGGCGTTTTCTTTTGAGTAATCTTTTCAGCCTTTGGCGCCATATGAATATTTTCTTTAACAGCCTTTGGCATTTCGTTTTCAAAAACAACCGGCTTTGTATTCCAAATTCTGTTTGCGTAATCCATAATTGAACGGTCTGCGCTGAATATTCCCGCTCCGCTGATATTCATAAGCGACATTTTTGCAAAACGCTCTTTATCCTTATATGTTTCGGATGCTGTCTGCTGCGCCTTTTGATAATCGGCAAAATCAGCAAGAGCCATATATGGGTCAACATTCATAAGCGATGATGTAATTTCGTCAAAATGCTTGCCGTTAATTCCGTTAATTATAAAATCAACAGTACCTTTAAGCACGCTGTTGTTATTAAGATACTGCATAGGATTGTATCCGTCTCTCTTAAGCTGCTCAACCTCGGGTGTTGTCAAACCGAAAATAAAGATATTATCCTCGCCTACAGCGTCAAATATCTCAACATTTGCGCCGTCCATTGTACCGAGAGTAACCGCGCCGTTAAGCATAAGCTTCATATTGCCCGTACCGGAAGCCTCAGTACCTGCAAGCGAAATCTGCTCGGAAATATCGGCAGCAGGCATAAGCGCCTCGGCAAGAGATACGTTGTAATCCTCCATAAATACAATCTTTATTCTGCCCTTAATGTCAGGGTCATTGTTAACTAACTTAGAAAGCGCATCAATAAGCTCTATAATTTTCTTTGCCATAAAGTAGCCTGGAGCAGCCTTTGAGGCAAAAATATACGTTTTAGGCTCAAAATCCATATTCGGATTGGATTTCAGCATTTGATACTCGGCAATAATATTGAGCACATTAAGTTGTTGTCTCTTATACTCATGAAGACGCTTAACCTGAACATCAAAAATAGAATCGGGATTAAGTTCAACGCCGTTTCTTTTCTTAACAATTTCTGAAAAACGTATTTTATTTGAGCGCTTGATTTCCATAAGTCTTTCAAGCACCTGTTTATCATTCTTATATTCACGAAGTTTCAAAAGCTCGTCGCTCTTTGTGATAAAACCGTCGCCGATAAGCTCCGTGATAAACTGCGTAAGTTCAGGATTTGCCTGGCAAATCCAGCGTCTGAACGCAATACCGTTAGTTACATTTTTAAATTTATTAGGTGTAATTGTATAAAAATCGTTGAATACGGTGTCCTTAAGAATTTCTGAATGAAGTGAAGACACACCGTTTACCGAATGAGAACCTGCAACGCAGAGATTAGCCATTCTGACAACACCGCCTGAAACTATTGCCATTCTTTCAACCTTGTCGGCATCGTGGGTGGTGCTCCAAACATATGCACGGAAACGATTGTCAATTTCCTTAGTAATCTCATATATACGCGGAAGAAGACGCTTATAAAGGTCCTCGCTCCAGCACTCAAGCGCCTCTTTCATAACAGTATGGTTTGTATAAGCAACTGTTCTCGTAACAAGACTCCACGCAGTATCCCAGTCATAACCGCATTCATCCAGCATAATTCTCATAAGCTCCGGAATAGCCATTGTGGGATGTGTGTCATTAATATGGATTGCAACCTTTTCCGGAAGATTGTCAAGCGTACCGTAGTTTGTTAAATGGCGCTGGATAATATCCTGAATTGACGCTGACACAAGGAAATACTGCTGGCGTAATCTGAGAGATTTACCCTCCTGCGTATTATCGGCAGGATAAAGCACCTTTGAAATTGCCTCCGCCATCGCGGACTGCTCCATAGCCTTGATATATGCGCCTGAATTAAACAGACCCATATCGAGCTCCGGTTTCTTGGACGCCCACAGACGAAGCCTTGAAACACCCTTTCCTTTACCTGAAACATACATATCATAAGGAACCGCTATAACAGTATTGCAGTCCCTGTGCTCAACATGGTGATAATCGCCGTCCCAACTGTCCTCAATCCAGCCTTCAAACTTAACCTCAACAGCTCTTTCCGCGCGCGGAACAAGCCATACATCACCGCCGGGAAGCCAGAAATCGGGAAGCTCTGTCTGCCAGCCGTCAACAAGTTTTTGCTTGAATATACCTGCCTCATAACGGATTGAATAGCCCATTGACTTAAAGCCCATTGTCGCAAGTCCGTCGAGATAGCATGCGGCAAGTCTACCGAGACCGCCGTTGCCGAGACCTGCGTCCTGTTCCTCGTCATAAAGCCTGTCAAGCTTTACATCAAAGGACTTCAGCGCTTCGTTCATAACCTCGGTAAGTTCTAAATTGTATAGATTATTTTTAAGCGAGCGGCCCATAAGAAATTCCATACAAAGATAATAGATTTCCTTAGAATCCTGTCCCTCTGCTTCACTGCGGAACTCACTGTTCATTTGTGAAAGCATATCACGGACTATCATTGCTACAGCTTTATAGTACTGACCGTTAGTTGCGATTTCAGGAGCAACTCCGAAGAAATGGCTTAACTTGTCTCTAATAGCTTTCTTAGCCTGCGAAACAGTCATTTTTTTCATACAAATCCTCCAAATCATCTTGAAAAAATAATTAATATATTAGTTTGCTTTGTTCATTATATACTAAAATAAGCCCTTTTGCAACACTAAAATAACAATGCTGCTATTTATTGTTTCCTCTTTTAAGAAATTTAGCAAAGATAAGATTTACAAGCTCCATAATCGGTTTGATATTAACTAAAATCATCACCGCAAAAAGCGCCGCCTCAACTGCATAAAGTAAAATACCTTCTTTGAGATAAAGCATCAGAATGCTTTGTGTGACAAGAATTACTGTTTCAAATATCATAAGGGGCAGTTTATAACTGATTTTAATATATCGTCTTGTATTTGTTCCCCTGGTTATGAATACCATAAGAAATGCGCAGACGGTTGCAATAGCCGCTCCGTTTGCGCCGAGTTTAGGCACAAGAAGAAATCCGAGTACAACATTTGTAATTGCGCCGGATGAAGCTGTCAGCAGGGACATAAGCGATTTCTTTTCAGCCATATACACAGAAGCAAGGAAGTTGACTATACAGGAATACGTTGTGGCAATAATGAGAATCGGAACATATTTCCATGATTCATAATATGACTGCGCAACAAGTATTTTTGTAATAATCTGGCAAAAGAGTATAAGCGCCGACGCGACGGCAAACACTCCGCCGCTGTAAACTCTGAATACCTTTGTAAAAAATGACGCTCTGTCTTTACTATCATATTCATCAACAGCGGAAAGCTGCCACGCATCAATAAATATTTGTGAAAATAATATAACAAAATTAGGTATTTTTGACGCGGCTGTATACAAACCGTTTGCAGAGGAATCAATAAAATAGGTAATCATATAGCGATTTGAAACATTTATAATCCACCACAAAATAACCGTTGGTACAAGCGGAGCGCAGTATTTGAGCATCTGACTGCCGATACTTTTATCAATACATCTGGGCTCAACATATTTATAAAGCTTAGCTGTAACAGTAAAAAAGATAATTGAGCAGGCGTCAGACGCTATAATTGCTACAATGTAACCTGTAACGCCCCATTTAAAAGGACCGAGAAACAAAATTGTAAACAAAAGCGTTGTCGCTGTTGCAATAATTCCGTCAACAGCAAACAGCTTAACATATCCGCTGCCGCGTACAAACTGCTGGCAAAGCTGCCTGAAGCTTGACACAAGTACAAAAGCGATTATAAGAAGAATATAATCTCCAAGCCTGAAATCGTTAATAGTAATAAAGCTTATAGGATACGCGAAAAAAAGAAATATTACAAAGCCTATAAGCGTTGTTCTTACACCGACCGTAAAAACATCACTTTTATTTGCGGCCTTGTCAAGCGCAAAGCGGAGAGCCGCACTGTTGACGGCAAGAGTGACAATCGGAATTAAAACATTAACCGTTTGCTGAACAAGGTCAGCCGCGCCGTAGTCGCCCGTACCCATCATACGAGTTACAAACGGCATTAAGAGGAATGAAAGTATTTTAGATGAAAATGTTCCGATTGCAAATATTATTGTGTTTGACGCAAGCTTCTTATACTTATCCAAATCTTTACTGACTCCTTTTTTAGTATTGCCATTTTCCGTTTTTAAAGGTAATTGTATTATCACGTGAGGCAGATGTGTAGATACAGCTGCCTTTGTAAAGTCCCTGACTGCCGCCTATCAGGAATACATACTGATACCCGTATCCCACGCCGGCAGAGGACGTGTCATTAATTTTAGATGCATAGACCATAAGCTTGTCCGCTTTTGAGTTCATATTGTATTCCCTCGCCTGGAGCTGAGAACCCTTAAGAGCGGTATAATAAAGCCTGTTTGCGTAAACAACAGGATAATCCGTAACCGAACAATCCTCAACAAGCGTTACAATCTGCTCTGAACCGAATTTCTGCCTGCACAAATTATAGGAATTATCAACCTGCTTTTTATAAAAATAGAAATAACCGCACTCAAGCTGAATATTAATTATTTCATCATTTCTTGAATCGTTCATAAAGTATCTTCTGTCTGACTTATCGTTAATATTAATAGTTAAATATTCATAATATTTTGATACTTCGTCATAGGTTGTAAAAAATACTCTTGATAGCGAAATTCCGGTAAAACGTACCTTTTTTCCGGCTTCAGCCTGATAAAGCACAATCTTCTGTGTGTTATCAATATTAATATATCCGACCGTATTATCGGTTCCTATAAAATAAATTTTATCATTATACAGATATGCAAAATCAATATTATCCGCTACGTTTACCGTTTCTCCTCCGACAATCTGCGCCTTTTTCAGTTTATGGCTGTCGGCGTCTACCATATATATATAATCCCCCAAAACATTCAGGCAGGTAAAATTATAATTGTTTACAACCAAAGCCTTATATGATTCCGAATTCGGCTCAAACCTGTAAAGTCCTTTGCCGGCAATACTGTAATAAATATATGACGAGCTGTAAGTAACCGCTCCGTTTGACTTGTTCAGAAGATTACCCACCTGATTACCCTGTTTGGACGTATCAAAAGCAAATTCGTCAAACGAGGTATAATCATAGTTTTCAGGTCTTGTAGTCGTGGGCTTTGTTGTAGTAGTCGTTGCAGTCGTAGTAGTGGTCTGTTTTAAAATATCCTCCCTGACAAATGCAATAACCTGCTGAGCCTTTTCCTGCGGGATAAGGCTTGCGATTTTAAAATCGGGGTCAATAACCTTCATTGTAATTAAAAAAGCGGCAACGGCAATAATAAGAAAGGATATAAAAATCAAAAAATATTTGCCCGCTTGATTTCCTTTTTTTGTTTTTTTAGCTTGTTCTTCTCTTTTCAACTCGTTCATCTGTTTATCTAACCTGTCCGTTTCCGAAAATTAAATATTTTGTTGTTGTAAGTTCGGCAAGACCCATAGGTCCCCTTGCGTGAAGCTTTTGTGTTGATATACCGATTTCCGCGCCGAGTCCGAACTCACCGCCGTCGGTAAAGCGTGTTGAGGCATTATGATATACAGATGAAGAATCAATCCTGCTCATAAATATTTTTGCATTATCTTTATTATTTGTAATAATAGCCTCTGAATGACCTGTTGAATTTTTATTGATATGATCAATCGCCTCATCAAGCGAATCAACTGTTTTAACGCTGATTATATAGTCAAGATACTCTGTTGCGAAGTCAATTTCCTCCGCTTTCTCAATATCGGGACATACGGCTCTCGCACGCTCGTCTGCGCGAATAACAACATTCTTTTCATCAAGCCTTTTTTTAATTGCCGGCAGGGCTTTATCAATAACAGCACTGTGTATAACAAGACTTTCGCAGGCATTACACACGCTGATACGCTGGGTTTTCGCGTTAAAAATAATTTCAGCCGCCATATCAATATCCGCATACTCGTCAACATAAATATGGCAGTTACCCGAGCCGGTTTCAATAACGGGTACTGTTGAATTTTCAACTACCGACTGAATCAAAGCTTTGCCTCCTCGCGGAATAAGGCAGTCGAGCACACCCTTCATTTTCATAAGCTCGTTAGCCGAACTGCGGCTCGTATCAGTCACAAGCTGAATTGAATCCTTCGGAAGACCGACTCTCTCAACAGCGTCACGCATTACGTTAGCTATAGCTATATTTGAATTGATTGCCTCTTTGCCTCCCCTAAGAATAACGGCGTTACCGCTCTTTAGGCAGAGCGCGGCGGCATCGGCGGTAACATTAGGGCGAGCCTCGTAAATAATTCCGATTACGCCCATAGGACACGACACCTTTTTTATTTTAAGACCGTTGGGACGTGTGATTTCATCAAGCACTCTTGAACAGGGGTCATCAAGTTTTGCCACCTGAATACAGCCGTCGGCAATATCCTTGATTCTTTCCTCATTGAGCATAAGCCTGTCAAGCATACCATCATTCAATCCTGCTTTTTTACCGTTTACTATATCTGTTATATTTTCAGCTATAATATCGTCTGCATTTTTAACAAGCGAACGCGCTATTTCTTTGAGCGCCTTATTTTTTTGCGCTGTTGTCGCGGTAGTTAAAATACCTGCTGCCTTTTTTGCATTAATGCCTAATTGCTCTAACATTTCATTCACCCTTTTTCTGAAAATATGTACCCACACTCTGTCCTTGCAAAGCCTTATATATTGCCGTCGGTTTTTCCCCGTTCATAATGATTACCGGTATTCCCGAGTCTGTTGCAATCTTTGCCGCTTTAATTTTTGTTAAAAAACCGCCTGTTCCTTTTTTACCCGCACCGCCGGCAATCGCAAATATATCGTCTGTAATTTTATCAACATACGTTATTAAGCGGGCGTTCTCGTTTTCATTCGGATTTCCGTCATACAAACCGTCGGTATCTGTCAAAAGAATCAGCAAATCCGCATCTATAAGCCGGGCAACATTAGCGCTCAGGCAGTCGTTATCTCCGTTTAAGAGTTCAGCAACATATACCGAATCGTTTTCGTTTACAATCGGAAGAGCGTCATAGCTGAGCAGTTGATTAAACGTGTCCAGCAAATGTTCTTTCTGTTCATCATTTTCAAACGTATCGGCTGTAAACAACAGCTGGCTTACCACAACGCCGTATTCCGAAAACAGTTTATCATACAAAAACATCAGCTCACACTGTCCTACGGCCGCAGACGCCTGAAGACCCGGAGTCGTTTTAGGCTTTGAAGAAAATCCGAGCTTTGAAGCGCCGATACCGACAGCTCCGCTTGAAACTAAAACTATCTCGTGCCCCTCATTTTTCAAATCCGATAAAACGGAAACAAGCTTTGCCATACGGGCAATGTTTGTTTTACCTGTCAGATGAGTCAATGTTGATGTACCAACCTTGACGACTATCCTCTTTTTTCCTTCTGCCTTTGCCATAACATACTACTCCACATTAATACAATTATCAGTATTGTAACACATATATTTCAACAATTAAATGTTTTTTTGAATGTTTTTTCAATTTTCGGTAAAAATATCTGTAGCATAACGTATATAAATCAATAAAATGTATGTACCCGCTATGCTTTAGGAGGTAATGTTAATGACAAAAAGAGGATATATCCGATTATTCTCATATTCAATCGCATTAGTTGCGGTTCTCGCAGGCTTTGCAATAATGAATATGAATATGGCGACACAGTATAAGGCGCAGCTTGAAAACAATTATCAGCAGAGTCTTAATGAGTTGTCTGAAACAATGGATTCTATCGAAACAAATTTGACAAAAAGTGTTTACTCAAATTCAGACAAAATGCTTTATGAAATAAGCTCAGACCTTTATTCCGAATGTAATGAGGCAAAGGACGCTTTATCAAGGCTTCCGGTAGGGCAAATGAATTTGAGCTCCACCTATAAATTCATTAGTCAGGCGGGGGATTATTCAACTTATATTGCTCAAAAAGTTGCTTCGGGAAAAACAATAAGCAACGAAGAGCATAAAAATCTAAATACACTTTTAAACTATGCCAACCAGCTCAATGATTCGATTAACTCAATGGTTTCTGTCTGCAATAACGGCGGACTTATCACAGCAAGCAACGTAAAAAATGAAAATAATATCAGTGTAAACTCACTTACAAACGATATGACTACTGCAGAAAATGCTTTTAAGGATTACCCTACGCTGCTTTATGACGGACCGTTTGCGGACGCAGTCTTAAACCGCGAACCCGAAATGATAAAAAATGCAGAAGATTACAGCAGAGAAGATGCGAGAGACGCCGCTGCATATGCTATGGGCTGCTCGGTTGACCAGGTAAATTTTGAAACAGAAGAAGACGGTAATATTCCCTGCTATGTTTTCACCTACGGTCAAAAGACAGTCGGCGTTACAAAATCAGGCGGATACGTTGCCTATATGATATACGGCGGAAAAATCACAAAATCTACTATAACGGAAAAAAACGCTGTTAATATTGCAAAAAAATATTTAAAAAAGCTCGGTTTTGAAAATATGAAGGAAACCTATTATATGACCGATAACAACATTTGCGTCATCAACTTTGCATACACAAAAGATAATGTAATTTACTACAGTGACTTAATTAAGGTCGGCATATCAATGAACGACGGTAAAGCTGTTTCTGTTGAAACAGAAGGTTACCTGACTAACCACAGGGAAAGAGCGGCGTTTAAATCGGCTAAAAAACAGACAGACTTACAAAAAAGCATCAGCCCGTATTTGAATGTATTAGATGTTAAAAGCTGTATTATTCCGAAAGATAACGGAACAGAAGTAATGTGCTATGAATTTCACTGCGAAAGTCCGGAAACAAATGAAGAAGTGCTTATCTATGTAAACTCCAAAACAGGCGCAGAGGAAAACATTTTACTGCTGCTTTATTCGGACGGAGGAACTTTAACAAAATAATATGAATAAATTTTAAATTTCAGGCAATCATAATTATGAAAGGAAGTTATACTATGAAAAGTAAAATTTTAATTATCGCAATGTCAATCGCAGTTGTTGCAACAGTATTTATGGGCTGTACAAGAGATGACAACAGCGACGCAACAACCACCACAGGCACTTCAGCCGTAACAGACGCATCAGATACAACCGGCACATTAGACTCAACATCATCAACCGGCACTTCTGACACAACCAATGACGCTGCATCAAAAGCTGACAACGTAGGCGACGATGTTGGTCAAGGCGCTAAAGACGTAGCTGACGGCGTAGGCGGAGCAGTTGACGAGGCAGGCAACGCAGTATCAGACGCGCTTGAATAAAAGTGTATTTTGAACTGTTTGAAAAAAACAAATATTAAAAACATTCTGACATTGCTGTTTTGTAATGTCAGTTTTGTTTTACATAATAATCAAAATAAAAAACACCGATTCCGTTAAAAAGAATCGGTGAAATATCTAAATTAAATTTACTGTATACTATACTTTTGCTTTACGCTATCAATTTTTGTCTGCTCAACCTGCTCTGTTGAGTACCAGCCTTTAGCAGTCATCTCATCATAAATCGTATCCTGAATACAAAGTGATTCGTTGAGTGCTGTTTTAAAGGCCTGATGAACATTGTCTGTTGACGATTCAAGGGAACCATGCATATATAAATCACAAACTCCCTTTTCAAGCAAAAGAATGTTCTTCATTAAATTTTGATCGTCCATATTTTTACCTCCCTGCTGATGTTAACCAAGTAATGAATAAAAATTTTGAAAAGTTTGATTATGCTTCTGCTCAATTTCCTGAACTGATTTTTTAAGTGACTGATCCTGAATTTGATTAATTGTCTCACTGCATTTTGTTCGGAAATACTTTTCGTGGCTGAGAGCATCCTCAATATACAATAATTCTTTTTCTGTCATTGCTTTCACCTCCGCTATTATTTTGTGAAAAAAAAGGAAAAATATTCATGAGCAGTGAAAGCAATTAAATAAATTCTATAATCAGCTTTAACGAAGTTGTGTTATAACAAGATGCGCCGAAACAGGCTGTGTACCGCCGGAAAGAGGTGTAATCGTAAGAGCTGTTGTATTATCCTGCGGATTACGAACAGTAAGGACTGAATTTATAGCTGTTGTTTCTATAATAACCATACCCACAATCTGCGCAGTACCTGTTGCGCGTCCGGCAACCGTATAGTCTAACTGGTTACCGTTCAAGGTTAAAACTAACTGTCCTGATTCAGATACACTTACCTGAAATAAAATCTGATAGGTTCCTATTTCCGACAGAGTAAATGAACTGTTTCCTGCACGGTTAATACCTCCGTTGCTGTTTGGTCCGTCCTGCGGAAACTCTACATCAGCACCAGGAGCAACTGTTACTGAATTATTTGGAGGCATTAATGCGTAAAAATCCGCATAATTGAGCACTCCTCCTGATGCGCCCGGTTCACCCTGAGGACCTTGCGGTCCCATCGGTCCTGTATCGCCCTGTGGTCCCTGTTCACCTGCTGGACCTGTTTCGCCTTGTATTCCCTGCGGTCCGATTGCTCCTGTTTCACCCTGTGGTCCTTGTGGTCCTATCGGTCCCATAGGACCTGCTTCACCCTGCGGTCCTTGTAATCCTGTCAGCCCCATTTCTCCCTGTATTCCCTGCGGTCCTACCGGACCTGTCTCACCTTGCGCTCCTTGTGGTCCCATCGGTCCTGCTTCACCCTGTGGTCCTTGTGGTCCCATCGGTCCTGCTTCGCCCTGTGGTCCTTGTGGTCCCATCGATCCTGCTTCACCCTGCGGTCCTTGTGGTCCCATCGGGCCGGATGGACATTTTACGTAATAAATATACCTGCTATCGCTACAGCAACTGTTTGTCTGATAAGTAACCTTGTGCGAATTATTCTTACAATAACATGATTCAAAATTATTTGAATACTGACATTTATTCATAGTAATCTCCTCTATAATTTATTTAAATTAAACATTAAAAATCCTTATATTCATTATATGCCTATATTTTGATAGTGAAGGTAATTAACCTTTTTCCACAAACCAGCAAATACACAAAAACAAACACGGTCGCAATGCCTATAAAACAAGTTTTGCCTATTTAATGCGTAAGGAACGAAAAAAGAGAGTATAACGCGGTCCGATTGAGCGTTTCATCCCGGTTTCGGCTTTAATTGCACGTATTTCTGGCTATTTAGCCTCTAAATGTAAAAAAGAAGCCTCTCTTGTCTAGGTAGACAAAAGAGGTTTCTTTCGTGGTGAAGACGAGTGGACTTGAACCACCGACCCCTTGCATGTCAAGCAAGTACTCTAACCAACTGAGCTACGCCTTCGCATATTCTGTTTCAAAACGCCGCAGGGTTTTAATGCCTGCGGCGTATGGAGCTGGAGATGGGACTCGAACCCACGACCTGCTGATTACGAATCAGCTGCGCTACCAACTGTGCCACTCCAGCTTATTAATGAGTTTTATGTATAAGGACTATTGCCCGTTATGGTAATAGCCCGTTGTTTCAAAAGAGTCCGGCTCCTCGGGAATAATAAAAGCGAAAATAATATATAAAAGCACACCGGGAACCGCCGCTGAAAAAATTGATATAAGCGCCCATGCAAGTCTTATTATTGTGGGATCAACATTCAAATAAACGGCCAGACCTCCGCACACGCCTGACAATTTTCTTTCGGTTTTACTTCTGTATAATTTTTTCATTACGTCCTCTTTTCTATAGTATTATACACTATTCTCAAATAAGTTCAAGTAATTTTTTAAAAACAAATTCAACACTTGATTTTCTTACCTGATTACGACCGATTTCACCGAACTGCTCCATAAAGGTTTTGACATCACCGTTTACACAGAAACCGAAGCAGACCATACCGACAGGCTTCTTTGCCGTGCCTCCTCCGGGTCCTGCAACACCTGTGATACCGACGCCTACTTCACTTCCTGCCCTTTCTGATACGCCGAGCGCCATTTCATAGGCAACTTCCTCGCTCACAACTCCGTTTGAAAGAATGGTATCCGCTTTGACTCCCAAAAGTGAAATCTTTGCCTCATTGGCATAGGTTACGAAAGACATATCAAGCACCTTTGAAGCGTTGGTGACATTAACAAGATTACCGCAGCAGAGTCCGCCTGTGCACGATTCCGCAAACGCGATATGATACCCCTTTTCAATTAATTTATCGACAACTTGTTCCTCAAGCGCCATATTTATCACCTGAATTTTTTATTTAATTCCATTTTGGATTTTTGCCGCTGTCAGCGTATTTTGCATAAGCATAGAAATTGTCATAGGTCCAACTCCGCCCGGAACGGGAGTTATAAACGAACACTTGTCCTTAACATTTTCAAAATCAACATCGCCGCAAAGCCTGCCGTTTTCATCTCTGTCCATACCGACGTCAATAACAACAGCACCGTCTTTTACCATATCGGCTGTAACAAACTTCGCCCTACCGATAGCGGCAACGAGAATATCCGCCCGCTTTGTAACAGACTTAAGGTCAACTGTTTTTGAATGTGTAATTTCAACAGTTGCATTTTCGTGCAAAAGCAGCATTGCCATAGGTTTGCCGACAATATTGCTTCTGCCTATTACAACAGCCTTTTTACCCGTTACGTCAACACCTGTTGAATGTATAAGCTCCATAACGCCCGCAGGTGTGCAGGGGAGAAAATTATAATCCCCTATCATAATCGCACCCACATTTACAGGATGAAACGCGTCAACATCCTTAACAGGCGCAATCCTGTTGATAACCTCTTTATCATCGAGGTGCTTCGGTAGCGGCAGCTGGCAAAGAATACCGTTTATCTCAGGTCTTGCATTTAACTCTTCAACAAGAGCGTTAAGCTCCTCCTGCGTTGTATTTTGGGGGAGAGCAAACTTTTCGCTGTAAAATCCGACCTCCTCGCATGCCTTTTCCTTATTTTTTACATAAACCTGAGAGGCAGGATCGTCGCCTACTATTATAACGGCAAGTCCCGGAGTAATATTTCTTTTCTTAAGCTCCCGTGTTTCAAGCGCTACTCTCTCCCTAACCTGCTTTGATACTGCTTTTCCGTCAATTATCTGTGCCACTTTCTTTCTCCTTTTCATCATTATTTACAGGTACTGTTTCACCGGTACCTGCTGTAATTTCATTAGACATAACAACGCTGTCAAGCTGAAGAGCTTTTGGTAATGCCCCTTTTTTCAACTTAATAAAACAGATTACAAGCGCGATTGCAAATACAACCACAATCACCATAGAAAGAAGCTGGCTTACTCTCAGTGAAGTATCGCCGATATAAAGCGAATCTGTTCTGAGTCCCTCAACGACAGCCCTTTCAAGTCCGTACCATATTCCGTAAAGCATAAAAATTTCGCCTTTGAATTTTCTGTGTTTATGAACAATATAGTTAAGTATAAAAAATCCTAATATACACCACACGCTTTCATACAGGAAGGTAGGATGAACCGGTAAATCTGGATTAACCTCCATACCCTTTGCCGCGAGAGTATCGGCAGTCGCCTCAAGCGTTTCTTTAATTTTTAAACTCCACATTCTGAATGGCGCCGTTGCTGTATTAGCGCCGAATGCCTCTTGATTAAAGAAATTCCCCCATCTTCCTATACCTTGTCCGATAAGAAGTCCAAGCGCGCCGAGGTCAAGCAGGTTGGGAAAATTAATTTTTCCGACCTTGCAGCCTATCGCCGCGCCTATAAGCGCCCCGATTATACCGCCGTAAATTGCTATACCGCCGTTCCATATCTGCGGTATTTCAACAAGATGATTTTTGTAATACGACCATTCAAATATAACATAATACACCCTTGCGCATATTATACCGAAAATAGTGCCCCAAATTAAAACGTCTGTCATACCGTCGAGGCTCATTTTCCACTTGTACGCCATTCTTCCGCCATAAAGTACGGCAAGAATAAAACCGAATGCAATTATGATTCCGTACCAGTGCACCTCGTGTCCGAAAAGCGTAAAAGCGACTGAAGGCAAATCAAAATCAATTCCCAATCCTTCAAAATATACTCTTGTATAATTGCTCATATGACTGCTCCTTTAACTCTCTTTAACTACTGACAGGGCGCTGTACTTTTCGTCCATCATATCCGCAAGTCTTTTTTCTATATCCTCTTTTGTGACAGATTTATAAATATCCATAGCATCAAAGACTGAGTAATTGTTAAAATAAGCATTTATAAGACTGTTTGCTATGGCGTCAATATCGTTATATTCCATAATTTCTCTGCCGTAAAGAGAACGCCTGGCCGATTCAAACTGCTCGTCATCAATTCCGTTTTCCTTCAGATATGCAACAGCCTTTTTTATTTCGTCGGCAACAGCCTGCGGATTTTCGCTTTCTCCGTCAAATGTAACAGCCTCGTAGCCGTAGCCTATAAAATATTCCTTTGAAAAGGTTGTATTTATAAGTCCTTTTTCAAATAAATCATTGTACAGTTTCGAGGTATCCCCTGCAAGAATTTCAAGCAGGATTGTCACCTCTATAATTTTTCTTATATCCTGAGTTAAAGTCCTGCACTCCTCCTTATATCCAAAGGAGAAAACGGGTACGCTCATTGCCAAATTATATTCACAGTAATTGTCAACAATTCCTCTCGGTTCCTCCTCAAAGGAACGCTCAATTTCAAGCGGCTTTGCTTTTTTAAGCATCCTGTCGCAGACAGAGAGTACCTGCTCGGGTGTGACATTACCCGCAACTGCAAGGCACATATTGTGAAGATTATAAAACGTGTTATAGCAATCATAAAGCAGCTTGTCGGTAATCTGCGCGATTGACTCAACAGTACCGGCAATATCAATTCGTACAGGGTGGTTATGATAGAGCAGTCTGAGAAGATTAAATGTACTCATCCAGCCTGCGACATCATAATACATTGTGATTTCCTGGCCGATTATGCCCTGCTCCTTTTCAACTGTTTCTTTTGTGAAATACGGGTGTGTAACAAAGTCAAGAAGTATCTCAAGAGAATCTTCAAAATTATCACTGCACTGAAAAAGATAGCACGTCTTATCAAATGAAGTATAAGCGTTTGCGGAGGCGCCTGTCTTAGCGTATCTGGCAAATGCGTCAAGGTCCTCGCTTTCAAACAGCTTATGCTCAAGAAAATGAGCAATGCCCTCAGGTACGGTTGTCCATTCGTTATTGTCAAAGCGCTTGAACTTAGTATCAATCGAACCGTATTTTGTACCGAATACAGCGTAAGCCGAAGAATAATTTTCTTTAGGCATAACAAAAATTTTAAGCCCTGATTTATGGTCTATTTCGTAATATTTTTCACCCAAGTCGGTAGATTTAATTTCCTTCATTACTCTGCCTCCTTCGGTGCTGAAAGTTTGTAGATAGTATCAAGTGTTAAAAGCGACGCGCATTTTTTTACTTCATCCATTGTGACGGCGTCATTTTCATCTGCCGACTGCTTCGGCGTTTTTATTTCATCGCATGTCATCTGATTTGTGTACCAGCTTTCAATCAGCTCCGGCGTATCATTTACAGACAAAATTGCATCTCTAAGTCCGATTTTTGAAGAATTGAATTCCTCTTCAAAATTACCGTTTTTGATTTCATCAAGCTGACGCATAATTTCATTAACAGCCTCATCCATATTTTTCTCATTACATCCGCACTGAATCATAATACAGCTTTTAAGCCTCGTATATCGGGCTGAACAGTAATAGCAAAGGCTCATCTTTTCACGCACGTTTGTAAACAGCTTTGAATACGGACCTCCGCCGAAAATATCGCAAAAGGTTCGCATTGCCGGAGTAAGCCTGTCCTGCGGTTTAAGATTGACACGAAATCCCAAAACCAGCTTGCCCTGCTTAACATCAATACGCTCCATTTTTTCCTTAACCTTATTGCATGAGGGGATAAATACAGCTTCGGGCAGGTCGGTATAATTTCTTTTTATGGAAGAAAACATTTTTTCAAGATGGGCGGATACAGTGTCAATATCGGTACTGCCGACAACAGTAACCATAATCAGCGAGGATTCAAGAGCATTACGCCATGCCTTTAAAACATCCTCAGCCGTAATTTTCTTAACATCGTCAACCGTTGCGTAACGGTCAACGCCGTACGGCTCGTCCGCAAACATAAGAGCCTCAGCCTGTCTTAAAACATATATTCTTTTTTCATTCTGTTCAGATTCAATTTTTTCTATAAGAATACGCTTTTCAGCCTCAATGTCATCATCAAAAAAGCAATCGTTATCATTGAGTCTCGGCTCAAATAATAACGACGTCAACAGCTTAACACATTCAAGCGAAATACTCTCCCCGTCAAGCGAAAACCTGTCGTCAAGACTCGTTATACCGAGTTTAAGCACCTGGCTTTCACCGACCTTTGATACGACTGCCGAAAGTGTTGCGCCGTACAAAAAAGCAAGTCTTTTATTAAGACTTGAAATAGTCGGGTATTCTTTGCTCTTTCTTGAAAGAAGATTTATAAGAAGCGCATTTACTGCGGCTGTCTCCTTTTTAAGCTCAAGGGCAAGACTAACCGCGATTTCATTCGTTTTAAAACGATCGGCGCTTACGCTTAAAAGAGTAACCCCGCGCACAATTTCCTTTTGAATAAAACTCAATTTATATTCCTCCGAATTTTTTAAACATTACTGCTATCAATATAACATATTATTACCAAAATTTCCACATATTATTTATAATAACAAATAAAGTAATGCAATAATAAGATTATTGTCTGCCTTTTCCTTTGAAAGCAGCAAGAGAAGAATAATGATTACTAAAAACGAATTATCCTTATTGTTATTATTTTCCTCGCTTTCATTCTCCTTCTTTTGTGGCTCTTCCTCTTTATTCTGTACGGGAGGAGCGGACTCACTATTTATCTCCGCGCCTTTAGATACATTATGTGATGTATTGTCTGACGCTGCGGAGGACGTCTCCTCAACAGTAAATCTTGATGCGCGGCTTCGCATCTCCTGAACGCGTCTTCTTGCTGCGTTTATATCTTCTTCGGAAAACTGCGGCATTAAAACAACTCCTTTAACAGCGGTAATATTTCAAACAACTTTAGTATTCTCAGCGCCTGGTCGGCTTTGTTCTGCGTCCGGGGATCAAGATGCGGCTTAAGCGCGAGTATCAAATCAGCATTTTTGCTTTTTGTATTGTTCATTTTTTCAAATATTGTCTTAGCCCTCATTATCATATCAAAATCAATATTATCAAGCCCGTTTGCCAGCGACAGTGCATTTGATACGTTTGCCATACTGTTTTGAGAATTATTTGAATTGTTCTCCTGTTTTGGCTGAGGAGCGTTTTTTTGCGCCTCCTCACCGAGAATTGATGAAGCGACGCCTTTGAGCATATTTATATCATCTGCGCTCAGATTGTTTATAATATCGTTTAAATTATCCATATTACTTGCCTTCCATCAGTTTTTTCATAAGCTCCTTTGCCTGCGGAGTTGACAAAAGTTTTTCGGCAGCCTCCTTATTAGTCAAAACATTTTTAAGCTGCTTTGTTGCGTCTGACGACAGATTTTTATTTATAAAATCGTCAAGATTTCCGCTTTCCGCCGCCTGTTTCATTTTATTCATATCAATACCCGTTTTTTGCTGGGCATTTTTCATCAGCCTGTTAATCTCATTATTATTCATTGAAATAATCTCCTCTTTATTGTATAATATAATCTATTACAATCTATGAATTAAGGCTGTGTTTTATGAATGAGAATTATTGTTATGTCTGACTCTCACAGATTAAAGAAAGTTCTGTTTGATATTGTTGAAAAGCACAGAAAAGACGCCGATTTGTTCATTTTTTTAGGCGACGGCGACGATGATTTTGACGATGTGCTCGAGCTTTATCCGAATTTGAAAAACGAACGGGTATGCGGTAATAACGACTGGTACTCAATCTATCCGTATTTTAAACTGATTACCGCTGAGGGTAAAAAACTTTTTATCACACACGGACATACCTTTAATGTTAAATTCGGATACGAAAATGTTATATGTCAGGCTGAGAAATCAGGGGCTGACATATGCCTGTTCGGGCACACTCATACACAGTATACCGATTACATTAACGGTATGTATATAATGAATCCGGGCGCAGTCTGCTCTTACAAATACGGAATAATTGACATAACAAAAGCAGGTATTGTATTAATACCCGCCTCAATGTAATACAAGGTGTTGCAAAATAAAACTGCCCCTTATCCGAAAGGATAAGGGGTGTTTTTATGAAAATGTAAATTTACCGTCTTTATAATCGACCGTGCATTTTTCACCCAGCTTATTTTCAAGTATAAGCTCCGAGAGTCTGTCCTCAATTTCGCTTTGGATTGCACGTCTGAGCGGACGCGCGCCGTATACCTTGTCAAAGCCTGCATCGGCAATTTGTGAAATTGCGTTATCTGTAACAGTAAGCTCTGTACCAAGCTCGGCAAGCTGTTTTGTAAGAGATGAAAGCATACGTCTTGCAATCTCCTCAATATCCTCTTTCTCAAGCTGGTTAAAGACAATTATCTCGTCAACACGGTTGAGAAATTCGGGCTTAAAGGTTTTCTTTAAGTCAGCCATTACAAGCTTTTCAATATTGCGGTTTTCGTCACTGCTGTCGTCTCCAAATCCAAGCGCGGATTTTGAATCGGTAATCTTTGACGCGCCGACATTTGAAGTCATAATTATGACCGCATTTTTAAAGCTGACCTTTCTGCCCTGTGAATCTGTCAGGACACCGTCCTCCAGAATCTGTAAAAGCATATTGAAAACATCAGGGTGAGCCTTTTCAATTTCATCAAAAAGAACTACCGAATAAGGCTTTCTTCTGATTTTCTCGGTAAGCTGGCCGCCCTCGTCAAATCCGACATAACCCGGAGGCGAACCGATAAGCTTTGATACCGTATGCTTTTCCATATACTCGGACATATCAAGCTTTATAATAGCCTCTTCATCACCGAACATAGTTTCAGCAAGGGTTTTACAAAGCTCGGTTTTGCCTACGCCTGTCGGACCTAAAAAGATAAACGAGCCTATCGGCCGCTTTGGATTTTTAAGTCCCGCCCTGCCGCGTCTTATTGCTCTTGCAACGCCTGAAACAGCTCTGTCCTGTCCTACAATTCTTTCGTGCAGGATTTTCTCCATATTAAGAAGTCTCTCTGACTCCTCTTTTGTAATCTGATTTGCGGGTATTCCTGTCCACGATGAAACTACAGACGCAATATCCTCGGTTGAAATTTCCCTGACCTTGTGAGAGGAAAGGTTTTTCCATTTTTCCTTTTCTTCTTCAAGCAGAGTTTTCAAGCTGTTTTCCTTATCTCTTATAACGGCTGCCTGCTCAAAGTCCTGTCCTCTGACAGCTGACGCCTTTTCCTCCTCAAGCGATTTTAGTTCCTTCTCCATTTCCTTAAGATTATCGGGAACCGTGTATGCCTTCAGCCGGACTCTTGACGCCGCCTCGTCAATAAGGTCAATCGCCTTATCGGGTAAAAATCTGTCTGCTATATAGCGTGATGACATTTTTACTGCGTTTATAATTGCATCGTCTGAAATCTTCACCTTGTGGTGAGCCTCATATTTGTCACGCAGACCCTTAAGTATTTCAATAGTTTCCTCTTCGGTAGGCTCGCCCACAGTTACAGGCTGAAAACGTCTTTCAAGCGCCGCGTCCTTTTCAATATTTTTCCTGTATTCGTCAATCGTTGTTGCACCGATTACCTGTATCTCGCCCCTTGCAAGAGACGGCTTAAGGATATTTGCGGCGTCGGTTGCACCCTCTGCCGCGCCCGCTCCCATAATCGTATGCACCTCATCAATAAAAAGGATTACGTCTTTAGCGTTTCTTACTTCATCCATTGCCTTTTTGATACGTTCCTCAAAATCACCGCGGTATTTTGTACCCGCAACCATTGAGGTTAAATCAAGAGCAACAATTTTTTTACCTGTTAAAAGCTCGGGAACTTCCTCGCGAACTATTTTAAGCGCGAGACCCTCTGCAATAGCTGTTTTACCTACTCCGGGCTCACCGATAAGGCAGGGGTTATTTTTAGTACGGCGTGAAAGAATCTGAATAACTCTCTGTATTTCTTCTTCCCTTCCGATTACAGGGTCAATTTTGCCGTCCTTAGCCTCCGCGGTCAAATCCCTTCCGAATTCATCAAGTGTAGGAGTTTTTGACTTGCCGTTTTTGCCTTTTTTACTGTTTTCATTTGCATTTCTGTTTCCACGTCCTACAGAAGATACAAGCTCCTCAAAAAGCTGAACCTCGTCAATTCCCTCTGAATTGACAAACTTGACGGCATAAGAATCGCCTTCCTGCAAAAGAGCCATCAGGATATGCTCGGTATCGACAAAGCTGTGAAGCATACCGCGTGCAATCTGAAAGGCAGCGTCAAGAACTCTTTTACTTCTCGGAGTAAAATCATCAGGCGTCAGCCTTGTAGGATTACCCACACCTATATTTTCTTTAATAAAATCCTCTATGTCCGTCTCTGTAATTCCCTTGCCGTCAAGAACAGAATAAGCCACACCTGCACCTGACTTAACAAGTCCCAAAAGGATATGCTCGCTTCCTACATAGTTATGTCCAAATCCTTCAGCGGACTTAATAGCAAGATTTAAAACATCATTTGCCTTTTGTGTAAAATAATTAAACCTATACATAATTAAACCTCCCTATCAGATAAATTTTAAGGGCAGCGGTATAAAATTATCCTATGTTTTCTCTGACATACTGAGCACGCATTCTGTCAGCGTCGTCGGGCGTAAACTCAGTTTCCGCTTCGGATATTATTGATGCACTGCCGAGTGAATGAATCATATTTCCGATATTTTCATAACTAATATCAAAGGTGTTCATTGATATTCCAAGCCTTGCGAGAGAAATCAAATCTAAAAATTCCTTGGTACTGAGCTTCCTTGCCATTTTAAGAGTACCCATTGCGCGGAAAATTTTATCCTCAAAATCCGCGTATTCCATTAATTCTGTACGGAATTTTCTTTCCTGAGATACAATTTGTTTGCAAATTGCGGTAAGGTTATCAAGCGCGCTTTCCTCAGTTATTCCGAGGCTGATTTCATTTGAAAGCTCATAAAAATCTCCGCAGCCTGAAAACAACGGCTTTATCGAAAAGCCTAATTTGCCGACCATTGCGCTGAGTGCGGGCATCATATTTCTTTCACTTACAGCCGGAAGATGAAGCGCAACAGACGCTTTCATTCCCGTACCGAGATGAATAGGATTAGAAGTCAAAAAGCCAAGCTTATCGTCAAAAGCTATTTTCATATTTTTTATAAGCACATTGTCAATTTTATCTGCCTTTTTATATGCCTCTTTTAAATCCTCTCCCGCATTCATTACGCAAAGCCTTATATGATCCTCCTCGCAAAGCATGATACTGCAACTTTCATCCTTTGACAAAAGCACGGCAGAGTATCGCGGCTGCCTTGCCATCTGGGCGCTTATATATCCCTTTTCAACAAGCGCTGTTTTTTGAATATCGGAAAGATTACTTAGTTCAATTAAATCAAATTCTCCGCCGAGCTCGGAATTTTGGAGCGCGGCAAAAATTTTTCTGCAAACCGACTTTCTGATTTCGTTACTCATTTTGCATGGAAACGGAACCTTGTCCAAATTCCTTGCAAGTCTTATTTTTGATGCAAGGACAACATCCGAATTATTGCCCTGTCCGCTGTACCACTTACTCATTGCCGCCCTCCGTCAATTCTTTAATCTTATCTCTGAGAACTGCCGCGTCCTCAAATCTCTGCTCTTTAATTGCTGTTTTTAGCTGTTCTTTGAGCGTATCAAGGTGGTTTGTATCAGCCTTTTGCTCGGTTTTATTCTGCTCCTCTTTTTCATCATATGAAATAAATTTGCCGATATGCTTTGTTTTTCCGTGAATTTTGCGTACCGACGGTTCAAGCCTGTCTGCAAATTTTTCATAGCAGTCACTGCAGCCGATATGACCCGAGTTTACAATATCATTAAATGACGACCCGCAGGTTTGGCATCTTTCAACCCCTGCAAGCGAGTTCATTGCCGCAACACCTGCCCCAAGGAAATTACCGAGAAAACTGTTGCCGAAAAGATCATTCATGCTCGGCATTTTAAATTCCTCCATAACACCGAGTTCCTCAGCGCATTTTGAGCATAAATGCGTTTCCTCACAATGACCGTTGATGTTCTTCTTAATATGCGTTGTTGCCTCATTTTGATTACAGTGTTGACATAACATAATAATTACCTCCGTTAAATAAATTAGTTTACCTTTCAACGTAAGCCAAAAGCATTTGCTTAAGCTGATTTGCCCGTATGGCATCTTTTTCCTCAGCGGATAAGCCTTTAAAATTTGAATCCGAAATCACGGCAAGCATCATCTGCCCCGCCTTGTCGCTTACAAGCCCCTGATAATTCAGATTATAAATATGCGCCTTAGCGTTCTTCTCCCCGATTGATGAACCGATAGAATTAATCAGCGAAACTATAGCGTTTTCTTTGCTTGCCGCCCTTGTTATCATTATACAGCCTCCGCCGCCGCGCCGTGACTCAATTCTGTATCCCTGCTCGGGGGTGAATCTTGATGTAATAACATAATTAATTTGACTCGGTACACATCCAAGCTGAGCCGCCATATCATTACGCTGAATCTGAATAGTCGGTGTTTCATCATCAAACATATCAAGAATCATATCTGCTATTACGTCACTGAGCTTCATTTTCCAATCACTTCCCTTATTATCGGTCAAATTAATGTCAAATAATCATTATTGACTTTGACTTTCTTTGACCTTCTATCGTCATATTAGCACAAAGGTCAGGAAAAGTCAAGAGTTTTTTTGACTTTTCCTGACTTTTATTTTTAAAAGAAAAACGGCTGCCGCAAAACAAGGTTTGCGACAGCCACCCAGCTTTCTAATTAGTTACAACCGCAACCACAGCCACAGTCATTGTTAGAAGCAAAGGCAGTTCCGTTGTTAAAACCGCCGGCAAGTAAAAGGATGATAATAAGGATGATGATCCAGTTTGAACCACAGCTATTGCATCCACAACCCATAATCGCAACCCCCTTTCCCTTTTCTAAACTATCCTATGAAAAGAGAAGTAAAGTGTTACAGAAGTCGCTAAACAATTCCTCCGTTTACACCGAGAATCTGCCCTGTAATATAGTTATTTTCAGCTAAAAAAAGAATTGCTCTTGCCGCTTCCTCAGCCGTTCCGAGTCTGCCGAGAGGCACCTCCTTTTCCAAATCCGCTTTGGAAAACCGCTCGTTCATACGGGTATCAATAATTCCCGGAGATACGCAGTTCACGGTTATATTACTCGGCGCAAGCTCCTGAGCGAGCGCTTTTGTAAGTCCTATAACAGCCGCCTTACTCATTGAATATGCAACCTCGCAGGAGCCTCCGAGCTGCCCCCACATTGATGAAACATTTATTATTGCACCGCTGTGTCTTTTTATCATTGAACGCGCTGCAAATTTTGATGCAAAAAAATATGATTTTGCATTAACGTCATTAACTGAGTTATACTCAGACTCGGTAGTATCATTAATCATTTTAATAAGGCTTACACCGGCGTTATTTACAAGCACGTCAATACTGCCCAATTTATCAAACATCTCTTCAATCTCAGATACATTTGACAAATCGCATTTAATCTTTGTTACGCCGTCAAAATCAGGCTGCGTTTTATTATATGTAATATATACGTCATATCCGTTTTCTTTAAACAGTATTGCCGTTGCCCCGCCTATTCCCGTTGCTCCGCCTGTTATAAGCGCCTTTTTCATAACATCACCAAAATGATTGTATCACATACTGTTGTAATTTTCAATTATATAGGTTATAATTAAAATAATACAATGTGAGGTAAATATATGGAGAAAGATTTTTATACTATATCCGTTTATGTTGACAAGGATGAAAATATGATAGGCATTCCCTGCGGTGAAAGCGATGAATACGGAATTGCCGACATAGATAAAGTTGTTCTTTTAAATGCTCCTTATACCGACAAACAGATTGAAAGTTTTGTTGAAGAGGTCATTTCCTACTGCTACACAAAAAAGCACAACGATTCCTCCCCTGTTTCTACGATTGAAAAATACACTAAGAAAAAAGGCTTTGTCAACGCGACTGCTGATTTTACTCTTATTTCAATAGTTAAAACAAAAACAAATTACTCGTTAATGCCCGCTTTTAACGATTACGAAAAAGGTCCGCTTGCTATTGACGACGACGAGCGTATACTTATGAATCCATACAAAGAGGGCGAGCTTGCAGAAATAATTAAGGATTTCATTCAGGTTTATGTAAAAGCAAATATTTTCTACAAAGAAATACAGGAGCTTGAAGAAGAAAAGAAAAAGAAAAAAAGTTGATTTATGAAAAGCATTACTATCAGCGGTAAGGACGCGGGGCAACGGCTTGACAGGTTTATAACAAAAACCTTTGACAGACTGCCTAAATCCCTAATGTTTAAGGAAATAAGAAAAAAAAATATTAAGATCAACCGGAAAAGATGTACTGCCGGGCAGATACTGAATGAGAATGATGTGCTTGAGCTTTATCTCAGTGATGATGTACTACACGTCAAAGAAAAATATTATGATTTTCTCAAGGCATCGAGCGAGCTTGATATTATCTACGAAGACGATAATATAATCCTCCTCAACAAGAAAGCCGGTATTCTCTGCCATCCCGACGGAAAGGACTATACCGATAACCTTGTTGCGAGGCTTAAAAAATATCTTTATAAGAATGGCGAGTGGAATCCCGACACATCCTCTTTTATCCCTTCGCTTGCAAACAGGATTGACAGAAATACAGGCGGAATTGTTATAGGCGCAAAAAATTCACAAGCATTAAAAATTTTAAATAACAAAATTAAAAGCCGTGAAATTGAAAAGTATTACCTGGCTGTTGTTCACGGAAGAATGCCGAGAAAAAGTGAAGTGCTTACAGCCTATCTTACTAAAGATGAAAAAAAGAATATGGTAGCTGTTACGGATAGTCAGACGCCCGGTTCAAAACAGATTATCACGCAGTACACCGTACTTGATTACTATGACGACGTCTCCCTTTTGGAAATAAGCCTTATGACAGGGAGAACACATCAAATAAGAGCGCACCTTGCGTATATCGGACATCCGCTTTACGGCGACGGTAAGTACGGTTTTGAAAAAGGGAGATACAGGCAAGCGCTTTACAGCTACAAACTGAAATTCGATTTTAAAGACAAAAATGCTTTGAGTTATCTTAACGGCAAGGTATTTCAGGCAAAAAATATAAAATTATCAGATAAATTCAAGGAGAGAGAGTACGTATGAAAAAATTTATGAGAATATTGTCGCCTATTCAGCTTATTATTGTCTGCATACTTGATATTGCTGTTATCGGCTATGCTGTGTTCGCAATAAGAAAGCTGAGCCAAAATCCAAAAGCAAGCGTGATATTTTTCACTGCCTGCGTTGCAGCGGCGTTAATTGTAGCCGTATTGGTTACAAAAGAAATTGTATCGCACGGCGTTATCTTCCATGATGATGAAATGGAATTTACAGGACTTGACACTGACAACGTTTTCCTCTATGAAAATATTGTTAAGGTAGAAACACAAAAAGATGAAAAGCCAAGTTTTGTAAAAAATTATTTTGACAGACAATCGAGAATTATTTTGACGCTTAAAGATGGTAAGACTGTAACAATAGACATAGGACTGACAACCAAAGGAACTCTTAAAAAGCTCAGTGATGAAATCTGCAACAGAACAGGCGTCCCCTCACTTGAAATAAATGAAAAGTATGACGACTCGTACAATGATAACGCAGAAGAGGAAAAAAACGATTCGCCCGACAGCAGTAATAACAAGTAGTCTGAAATTTAAAATCATAAGCATATAGAATAAGCCGTAACGGATAATAACCGTTACGGCCTTAATTTATTTATTAATTACATTTTTGAAATTTCGTCCCGAAAAGCTTCGACAGAGTTAAACTCTTTATATACAGAGGCAAAACGAACATATGCCACCTCGTCAATCAATTTAAGCTTTTCCATAATCAGCTCTCCTATTCTTGCGGAGGTAACCTCGCGGTCAAGCGCAGACTGAAGAGTGGCCTCGATTTCACTGATAGCGGTTTCAAGCTCCGATACCGTTACCGATCGTTTTTCACAGGCACGAAGCATACCCTTTAAAATTTTGTTGCGGTCAAACACTTCCCTGCTCTTATCCTTTTTTATAACAATAATCGGAACATCCTCAATCGTCTCATAAGTAGTAAAACGCTTGCTGCACCGCAAACATTCACGGCGGCGGCGGATACGCTCATTCTCGTCAGTCGGGCGTGAGTCAATAACCTTGCTTTCCTCAAAACCGCAAAACGGACATTTCATATGAAATCCTCCCAAAGCGAAACAAATTATGGTAACGCGCTTCGCTCTCTATCATTTTGTACATTATAACACAACATATAGAAAAATGCAAGTAGTTTCACTTTACATCAACATATTGAAATCACATGGATTTTTTCAGGTGATATTCCCTGTTATTGTATATGAACATCCAGATTGCCATTGTGCAAATAATAAAATAGCCTAAAAATGACCACAAGTCAGGTATCTGACCTCCGAGAAAAAAGTAACCGCTTATTGCTGTGAAGATTACATTTGAGTAATCATATACGGAAATTTCTCTGCTCGGCGCAAAGGTATAAGCCGCCGTAATACTGAACTGTCCGCCTGCCGCACATACGCCAACCATAATGAGATAAAACCACTGAAGAGGAGTCATATAGTGATAATTGAATATAAGATACGGCGCAGTCACCAGGCAGGAAAACAGAGAAAAGAAAAACACCGTAAATCTGCCGTTTTCCCCTTTATTGCCCATATGGCGTACACACGTGTATGCTCCGCCGGCGCATACGCCTCCTATAAAGCCGCACACAGACGGAAAAAGCTCAACATTAGACATAGTTGGCTTAATTACAAACATTGCGCCCACAAAAGCTATACCGATTGCCAAAGCCTGCTTAGGTTTAACCTTTTCTTTCAGAAAAATTGCTGAAAAAATCAGGGTGAAAAACGGACTCATTTTGTTCAGTATCGCCGCATCGGCAGTCGACGCCATTTTTGTTGTGGCATAGAAATTGCCGAAAACTCCGAGAAGTCCGGCGCTTGACCTGATAAAATGATATAGTAAACAACCTTTTTTCGGCTTAAAACTTTCTTTGTTTTTAATCAGAATAGCCGACGATATAATCAAAGCAACAAGATTTCTGAAAAAAACCTTTTGAAAAACGGGTACATCGCCTGAAAGATTGATAAAACTGCTCATTCCGCTGAAAGACAAGGCAGACAGCAGAATACATATTATACCCTTAGTCCTGTTACTTACATTTGCCATAGCTTATCCAAATAAACCTTACTTTCCTTTAATTCTTTAAAAACATCATAACTTCCCGAATAGATTTCTATTACGCAGTCGCCATTATAGCCGGCATCATCCATAATGTCTTTAAGTCTTTTAAAATCAAATCCGCCCTTTCCGGGAGGCAGACAGTCGCCGAGTCTGCCATTATCACTTATATGAATATGTCTGATATTGCTTTTAAACTCTTTTAAAAACTCAAAAGTATCCTCGCCCGCACGGACAGTCTGCTTAATATCAAAAACCATATTAAAATCTCCGCCGAGCGCATCGCGCATTTTTTTGCAGAAGGTAATTGACTGGCTCTTAAACCTGTTCACATTTTCCTGGCAGACCGTAACGCCCTCTGCCCTGCCAAGTTCAACAAGCATTTTAAAACGCTCAAAATATCTTTCGTCGGGTATAGGGATTTTCGGCGCTGCTACGGCGCCGTGAATTACCGCGAATTCTGCACCGAGTACGGCTGCCGCGTGAAAGGTTTTCTGATAAAGACCTATATAATCATCAAATCTCCGCTGATAATCGCCGAATATACAGGAGGATTCCAAAAAGCTTGAAAAAGGGTGAACGGATATTATGTCAGTTCCTCCGCTTTCGGCTGTTTTACCAAGCTCCTTGACAAACGGCACTTCAAGCTCCGACGGCGCGTTCATAAATATCTCAGCTTTTTCAAAGCCGAGCTCACATACCTTTCTTAATGCCTGCTCCGTCTCAAGAGGATAAAAGCAGGATGTAGATGCACCGAGTCTCATTATCCCAAAAGCATCTCCACACACGCAAGTCTAACACAGATACAAAGCAGTTCTGCCGCAATGTCAAGCTCCTCAACAGGAGGGAATGACGGAGCGATACGAATATTGCTGTCGTCAGGATCAATACCATAGGGGTATGTTGCGCCTACGGTTGTAAGCGTGACTCCCGCCTCCTTGCAAAGTTCACCGGTTCTTTTGGCACAGCCCTTCATAACATCAAGGCTGATAAAATATCCACCCTTCGGATTAAACCAAGTTGCGATTCCCTTACCGCCGAGTTCATTTTCAAGATGCTTTAAAACAATATCAAATTTGGGCTTAAGTATCTGCGCGTGTTTTTTCATATGCTCTCTCACACCGTCTGCATTGCCGAAAAACTGAACGTGACGGTGCTGGTTCATCTTGTCATAGCTGATTGTCTGGGCGTTAAGACGTTTTTTGATAGCGGCTATATTGTTGTCGCTTGCAATAAGCGCAGAAACACCTGCGCCTGGGAATGTGATTTTTGAGGTTGAACAAACCTCAATAACCATATCATCATTATCGTATTTCCCGAGTATATCAAATATATTAAGAAGCTCATCGCCGTTATCGTCCAAATCATGAATACAATACGCATTGTCCCAAATGAGCCTGAAATCCTTTGCGGCAGGTTTCATTGAAGCAATCCGTTCAACTACCTCATCACTGTAAGTAATACCCTGCGGATTTGAATATTTAGGAACACAGAACATACCCTTAACGCTCTCGTCCTTAATAAGCTCCTCAATTACATCCATATCCGGACCGTCATTTTTCATAGGCACATTAATCATTTTAATGCCAAAATGCTCGCATATCGTAAAGTGCCTGTCATATCCAGGAACGGGGCAAAGGAATTTAACTTCGTCAAGTCTGCACCACGGGCTGCTGCCTGCGCCATGGGTATAACATTGACTTATATAATCAAACATAAGCGTAAGGCTTGCATTAGGACCTATAATAACATTTTTGGCGTCGACGCCGAGTAAATCCGCAAACAGCTTTTTACAACTCGGGATACCGTCAAGCATACCGTAATTACGAACGTCCAAACCGTCCGCAATATAATTTCTAACATCATAAATTCCGGTTGAAAGGTCAAGCTGGTCCTTACCCGGCTTTCCCCTGCTCATATCAAGCTTCAAGCCTCTTGCCTTAAAAGCATCATATCTCTTCTTAAGCAGCTTGCGCTCTTTAAGTAATTCCTCTCTGCTCATATCCTTATATAGTTTCGACATACAAACACCTCACGATTATTTTTGGTATAGTTTACCACATTTATATTATTATTGCAAATATAAGTAAAATAATATATAAAAAACAGAGTTGATTTGTACAACCCTGTTCTCTTAAATCAATGGTGTTAAAAATTATAAATCCTGCAAATCAGCGTCCGGAATATCGTTTTCAAGGTTATCCCTTGCCAAATCATTATCAATCACCTTATAAGCGTCTGAAATCGGCTTGTCTGATTTTTTCTTAACCGCGTCTGACGGCATATGATAAACCTTTTGCGCGGGGGACTCTGTACCCGCGATTATGGGACGGACACGTACATTGCCGTGCTTTGCCTTACCCTGAATTTCAGGTACGGCGGCAGCGTCGTTTCGTGCCTTTGTGTGCATACGTTCAGGACGTTTCATACCCTTTTTTGCCATATAAATCACCTCAGATATATTTTAAACAAACAAAAGTGATTATATTCAAAATGCGCATTGGGAAAATGAATTAATCAAATATACTTTTTTATTATCCGATATATTTTATCGCTGTGAATTATATAGCTTGAATGATTTTCGTTTTGTATTATTTCAAGAGTGCTTTGCGGTATATTATCTGCAATTAATTTTGTATGTGACTGCTTAATAATATCCCTCTGTCCCGCAAGAACGTAAACCGGTATTTTTATTTTTCTTAATTCATAAGACTCAATATCAGGCTCTTTTACCATCATTTTTACAAGCTTGTTTCTTGTTATAAAATAAGCAAACCTATAAAATGCCAAATTGAAATTTTTAATACCGGCAGGATTGATATTCGCCCCGCTTATTATCAGCTTTGACAACAAATACGGCTCTTTAATTGCTATAAGCAAACCGACTATTCCTCCGTCACTGAAGCCGTATAATACCGGCTTTTCAATTTTGAGGGTATTAATAAAAGCTATAACATCATCTGCCATAAGACTATATGAAATATCCTTTGTGTCCTCGCTTTTACCGTGGCATCGACTGTCAAGCGCATAGACCTTATAATTCATTTTTAAACTGTCAATCAGAATATCAAAAACCTTATGGTTCTCGCCGTTTCCGTGAATTAAAACTATCGGCTTTCCGTCACCGTAAGCCTCATAATTAATATTTATGCCGTTAACTCTTACTATCATAAAACTCTCCGCTAATGATTCAAAAGAGCGGGAATATACTCCCGCTCTTATAAATTATTTTTTAAGTGGAATTCCTTTTTCTTCAAGCCTTGCAATTACATCGTCAACAATTCCCATAACCTCTTCACGAGTGAGAGTTTTTTCAGGATGCGCAAAGGTTATTCTTGTCGTTATTGATTTAGAGATTTCATCCCTGTAGGTATCAACAACTTCAACCTTTTTGATAAGAGCGCTCTTCGCAAGCTCAATAGCCTCCGCTATCGGAGCGAATCTATCGCTTACAAATGAAAGGTCGATTTCTATTGACGGGAATTTTGAAGGCTCCTCATATGAAATGCTGACATTTGAAATAGAGGAAAATTCCCTGACATCAATCTCCGCAAATACTATTGCGGCTTTCTTATCAATTTTCTTTGAAATAACCGGATGGACAATACCGATTTTGCCAAGCTCCCTTCCGTCACAAATAACCGTGTTGAGATTTCTCGGATGCTCGTATGAATGTTCAGCGTCAACCGGCTTATAAGAAAGGCTCCTGTGCTTGATGTCGTCAGTAATCACCGCAAGCATATCCCTTAACTCAAAATACAGCCTTTCAACAGACTTTGTTTTGCTGAAAAGTGTTATTGCAAGCATTTTATGCTCATCACAGAGGTTATCATTATTAACGCCTTTTACAACTCTTCCTATTTCAAATACACCGAAATCCGCGGAATATGAAGTATTAGCCTTAACCTGGCAAAGCTGAGTCGGAATAATTGATCTGCGGATTGTTTCAATATTCGGATTTGTTGCGTTAACAAGCTTAATATTGTCCTCTATTTCAATTCCGAGAGCCTTGTATTCGTCATAGTATGCCCATACATACGAATGAAGCTCATGAAGCGAGAAACGCTTGACAAGAATATCCTTTATTTTATCCTCGTCTGTTTTCTCAACATCTGCCCTTACAGGATAAAGAGGGGCGTTTGCTGTATGAACGTCAAAATTATCATAGCCGTAAATACGTGTAATCTCCTCAATAATATCAGCCTTGATAGTTACGTCCTTCGTTGCTCTCCAGCTCGGAACAACAACGCTGAATTCATTACCCTTAAGCTCAACGCCGAAACCTAATGAGGAAAGCGTATTTACTATTGTATCGTTATCAATATCAATACCCGTATACCTGTCAACAAAGCTCTTATCAAAGTCAAGCTTAACCGTATCATAACGGTAAGCATACTCGTCGGTAAGCGCCGACACAACCTGAACACCGCTGTCAACATCAGTCATCAGCTTAACAAATCTCGCAATTGCGGGTACCGTCATTTCAGGGTCAAGGCACTTTTCATAACGCATTGAAGCATCTGTTCTGTGAGAAAGGCGTACTGTAGATTTACGTATTGATACAGCATTAAATGTAGCCGATTCAAGGGTAAGCGTATGCGTGTCATCAACTATTTCGCTGTCAAGACCGCCCATAATACCCGCTATTGCAACAGGATTATCGCCATTGCAAATCATGAGCGTGTTTTCATCAATATTTCTCTCAACCCCGTCAAGCGTTTGAAATACAAACGGAGTTTCAAAGCGTTTGATTCTGATTTTTTCCACCTTCCGCGAATCAAATGCGTGCATCGGCTGACCCATTTCAAGCATAAGATAGTTTGTTAAATCCGCGAGAAAATTAATCGCCCTCATACCGCAGTAATAAAGACGTATACGCATATTTACGGGGCTTACGCTTGTATTGATATTTTCAACCTGCAGACAGGAATATCTCTGGCACAGGTCGTCCTCAATCTTCATATCGACCTTGGGAAGATTGTCATATTTTGATAAATCAACCGTTTCAAGAGGCTTAAGCTCTCTGCACGCAAGCGCGGCAAATTCACGCGCTATACCGTAGTGACCCCATAAATCAGGACGGTTTGTCAGTGACTTATTATCAACTTCAAATATAATATCATCAATTTGATAAGCCTCTTTTATATCCGTTCCGTTTGGAATATCATCGGTAATTTCCATTATACCTGAATTGTCATCGCTGATACCTATTTCCTTTTCCGAACAGCACATACCGTTTGATGTGTAGCCCGCAAGCGCGCGCGGAGCAATTTCAATATCGCCTATTTTAGCGCCGACCTTGGCAAACGCTGTCTTAAGACCGACCCTTACATTAGGCGCGCCGCATACAACATCCGTCAGTTCTCCGTTTCCCGCGTCAACTTTTAAAAGATGCAGTTTTTTGGATTCGGGATGATTTTCAACCGATTTGATTTCAGCTACAACAATACCGCTTATATCTCTTCCCTTGAAGTAAATCTCATTTTCAACTTCTGCGGTCGAAAGGGAAAACCGGTGAATAAGGTCAAGTTTATCAAGACCTGTAAAATCAACAAAGTCTGATATCCAGTTCATAGATAAAAACATTTTGTGCTCCTCCCTTCTTATTCATCGTCGGTAAACTGTGACAGACTCTTAAGACTGCCGCTGTTCAAATCACGAATATCCTTAATGCCGTATTTCATCATAGCAAGCCTTGTAAGCCCGAGACCGAAAGCAAAACCCGTATACTCCTCAGGGTCAATTCCACCCTCTTTAAGCACCTCGGGGTGAATCATACCGCAAGGGCAAAGCTCAAGCCAGCCGCTGTGCTTACAGGAAGCGCATCCGTCACCGCCGCAGATAAGACAGCTTATATCAAGCTCAAAGCCGGGTTCAACGAACGGGAAAAAGCCCGGACGGAGTCTTACCTTAATATCCTTTTGAAATACTTCCGAAAGCATAGTTTTCATAAAGTAAATAAGGTTTGAAATTGAAATATTTTTATCTACCATAACGCCTTCCATCTGGAAAAAGGTATTCTCGTGGCAGGCGTCTGTCGCCTCGTTTCTGAAGCATCTTCCCGGGAATATTGCTTTAATCGGAACGCCGTCATTGACAAGAGCGTCCCTGTATTTTTTGTATATTGCATTTTGCGCAGCAGAGGTTTGAGACTTTAAAAGCTGGCCGTTTTCCAAATAATACGTATCCTGCATATCACGGGCAGGGTGATGCTTTGGTATATTAAGCGACTCAAAACATTCGTAGTCGGTTACGACCTCGCTGTAGTCCTCAACGGTAAAGCCCATTGATTTAAAGACTCTTTCACATTCTCTTTGAACAAGTGTAATCGGATGATATGACCCTCTGCTGAGGTTTGCCGGCATTGAAACGTCAAACTCAGGCATAAGGTTAATCTGCGCCTCAATTTCCTTTTTCTTAAGAGCCTCGGTTTTATCCGCGATTTTGTCCGCGACAACGCCCTTAAGTTCGTTTACCTTTTGACCGAATACCTTTTTTTCATCGTTTGAAAGCTCTCTCATACCCTTTAAAAGATCGGTTACGCTTCCCTTTTTTCCAAGATACGCGACGCGAACGCTTTCAAGCTCGGACATACTTTCAATCTTTTCAAGCTCTTTTTCAAACTTTTCTCTAAGACTAATAATTTTTGCGTCCATACTGACCTCCTGTAAAATAAAAAGCCTCCATCCCGAATATGAGACGAAAGCATAAATTCCGCGGTACCACTCAAATTGCAGTAAAACTGCCGCTTGAAACCTTAACGCGGTTAAACGCCCGGCTTAGTTTCTCACCGGGAGCTCACAGGCTGAAATTCGATTTAATAAAACATATATGCTCACACCCTACGCATATTCTCTGAAAACTATTTCACAAATCTACTTACACCTGGTCACAGCTGTATTTTTATTAAACAGATTATAAACCAAAAAAGTATAATAAGTCAAGTATTTTGGAAATATAATTATAAATATAAATGAAAAAAAGGTATTGTATTTTCACATAAAAATGTATATAATTATTGTGTAATGCTTTTCAAGGAGGTGGCTTTACCGTGTCAGATAAAACAATGACCTTTAGAATCGGTGACGAAAAGGAAGATATTATGAAGGAAACCCTTACCGAAGTCTTTGACGCACTTCAGGAAAAGGGGTATAATCCGATTAATCAGATTGTAGGCTATATTCTTTCAGAAGATCCGACTTATATCACAACTCACAATAACGCGAGAAGTCTTATCAGGCGCATTGACCGCGATGAACTTATGGCGGCTATGGTAAAGTCCTATCTCGACTAAACACAAAGGAGGGTTATCTTTGACGAAAAGTAAAGAGGAAAAATTCCTTGAGTACAAAGGTAAGCCTTTGGTTAGATGCGGCAAAACAATTTACTATGGCAATATGAGCGAGCCATATGTAATTTGTCTCAATGTGCTTGACGATAAGAATATTGAGGATTTAAAAATATCAGGAAAGGTGCTTATCCAGCTTATCAGTACCGACCCCGATGTATCGCCAAAGGAGAAAATAATTAAAAAAAGCGAGAAAAACGGTCTATTTAACGCATTAGACCTCGGCGCTGTATGGCTTGAAAGAGCGTTGAAAAACAACAATTAACCGATTGTATCACAATCGGTTTTTGTTTTAAAAGGAGCATTAACAATGTATAAAGCGGATGAAAAAAGATATGAAAAGATGACATACAATTTTTGCGGAAACAGCGGTCTTCAGTTTCCGAAAATCTCAATAGGGCTTTGGCAGAATTTCGGTATCAACGATGATTATGACACAATGAAGGATATTATCCTCACCGCCTTTGACCACGGAGTAACACATTTTGACCTTGCAAATAACTACGGTCCAGAACCGGGACGCGCGGAAATAAATTTCGGAAAAATATTCAAGGAAAATCTTAAGCCCTACCGTGACGAGATAATCATAAGCACAAAGGCGGGCTACGAAATGTGGGACGGCCCATACGGCGGCAAAGGAGGAAGCAGAAAATATCTTACCGCCTCTCTTGACCAGAGCCTAAAGCGTATGGGGCTTGATTACGTTGATATTTTCTATCATCACTGTCTGGCGCCTGAAACTCCGATTAGTGAAACGGCGCTCTGCCTTGCAGATATTGTACGACAGGGCAAGGCTCTCTATGTCGGCGTAAGTAATTATGACGGGCATACAATGCACAAAATCAACCATATTTTTGACGACCTGAATGTACCGTTCATAATTAACCAAAACCGCTATTCGATATTTGACAGAACTATTGAAAGCAATGATTTGAAAAAGGAATCAGTAAGCAAGGGAAAGGGTATTATCGCTTTTTCTCCTTTGGCACAGGGTCAGCTTTCAGACAAGTATGAAAACGGAATACCTGAAAATTCACGTCTTTACGGGAATGAAAAACTTCAGGCTCACGTGGGATATGACGAAAACAGACCACGCCAAATTAAAGAGCTTTGCCAAATGGCTCACGGCAGAGGACAGACGCTCTCACAAATGGCAATACAGTGGCTGCTTGCAAGCAGCGCCGTAACATCTGTTTTAGTCGGCGTTCATTCAAAAGAACAACTGCTTGAAAATCTCAAGGCGCTTGAATATGAGCCTCTTACTCAAAATGAATTACATAAGATAGACATTATAACAAAATAAATAATCATTTAGTAAATCCTCCCTGAAAATTTCAGAGAGGATTTTTCATAATACACAGCTAATCACTCTATAAATTCGATTTTATAATCAATATTTCTCATTGTAAGAACAGAAAGGCTGTTATCATCATTCTGAATTAATATAAAATCTCCTAGCGATATTTTACCCTCATATTTAAAACCGCCGTCAATCTTTTTGGCATTTAACTGCTCCGTGGTATTGATGTAATCAAACACCTCATAAATTACTATGGCAGGATTTTTCCTTTCAAAATTCTTTCCGTTAATATCGTATGAAAAATCCGCAAACGAAAAGTTCAAATTACTCCCATCGTAAACCATTGTCAATCCCTGCGCCGCAGTTGAATTAACCGTGACGGTAACATCACTCTCGGTTTTACAAATTTTGCAGTCATATGAAAAGTCCCCCGATGTTACTCTAACATTCTGTTCAAGTGTTAAAGGAATTTCGGGGGTATAATTTTTAACCTTACAGCCGGATAAAAGTAAAAATATTAATATAAGCGGAGCTATTTTTTTCACACAAATCAGTCCTATGCCTCAAATTCGGACATCAAAGCACCTAAAATTGACAGCATATCGTCAACGGTCATTCCGCGCTGAGAAAGCTCCTTTGCAGTTACATCTCCGCAAAATCCGTGAATGAAAACAGCGGATTTCGCGGCTTCAAGCGGTTCTAATCCCTGAGCCAGAAACGAGCCTATTATGCCGGTAAGCATATCTCCCGTACCGCCCATTGCCATGCCTGCATTACCGTTCATATTTACAAAAACAGCCTTGCCGTCAGTTACAACGGTATTCGCTCCTTTAAGGACTACCACAATATCGTTTTCTTTTGCAAACGCTTTTGCGACATCAATTCGGTTTGACTGAACATAATCGGTGCTTTCTCCAACAAGCCTTGCCATTTCGGCAGAATGCGGAGTAATAACAAGCGGCGCTTTTTTATCCTTTATTATATCTATGAAGGGAGCTGCCGCATTTATACCATCTGCGTCCAAAACAACAGGAACATCGCTTGTCTTAATCACCTGACCGACTATTACCTGCGTATCGTCATTATTGCCCAAACCGCACCCGACAGCAACGCTGTCCGCCCATTTAAGCTCATCAAAAATATCATTCATTGCTCCGATTGAAATTGTTTTTTGCTCATTTTCACAGAGCGGTTTAAAAACAGGCTGTACCATATGCGACGTCATCACAGGATATATGGATTTGGGGAAAGCGCATTTCAAAAGCCCAACGCCTGTTTTTAACGCGGCTTTCGCGCTTATTACAGCCGCGCCCGGCATAAGATACGAGCCGCAAATATTAAGCTGATGACCGCGGCAACCCTTGTGGGAATTTTTATCAAGCTTTGGGAAATTCTTTTTTACATCGGATTTTGTAATTGTCTGTGCATAATCAGTATCATAACAGCTTTCGGGAATACCGATATTAACAGTAACAACCTTGCCGCAGTAAGCATTTGAAGGAGGTAAAACGTGGGCAAATTTAAGCGTTGAAACGGCGATAGTCAAATCTGCCTTAACCGAATTCACAGCCGCGCCCGTTGAAGCGTTTGTACCGCTCGGCGTATCAATGCTTATTACCGGCGCGCCGCAGTTATTGACGGTATCAAACACTTCTTTAAACGGCTCTCTCGGCTCGCCGTGAAAGCCTATTCCGAAAATGCAGTCAACAATAATATCGCAGTTAAAATCGTATTCAACAAAAAAATAGTCTTTAACGCCGTCTGCAACAGCCGTGTCAAAATACATTTTAGGCTCAGGCAGTTCGGGCGCTTTGTCGGCAAGGACAATGCTCACGTCAACGCCCATTTTTGCAAAAAGGTCCGCAATAACGAAACCGTCGCCGGCGTTCTTGCCGTTACCGCAAATAACGGCTACTTTTTTCTCCTCAATGCCGTCGCCGTAATATTTAAGTATTTTATTAAAGCAGGCTGTCCCTGCGCTGAGCATCAAGCCCTCCTCGGTAAACCCGCTTTGGAAAGCTCTCTCCTCAACCTGTTTTATTTGTTTAGCTGTCAATATTCTCATAAAAAATCACCACACAATAACCGCCGCAACTGCATATTCACCATCATGAGAAATAGATACGTCACAATTAGAAACTCCGTCAATATAAGGTCTGCCTTTATCATTATGGAGAATTTCAATATCGGTAAGCGGACGAGTAATACCCGTACCTACCGCCTTTAAATAAGCTTCCTTGCAGGCAAAAACACCGGCAAAGCTCTCTGCTTTTTTACAGTATTCTCTTTCCCGCTCGGTAAAGACTCTTTTAATAAAGGAGGGATTTTTTATACTTTCCTCCATTCTTGAAATTTTGACAATATCCGTACCTATTTTATACATCTTATTCACCTATCGGCTTTATAATGAATGTTAAATTTTTTCCTGTAAGCAGACCTAAACGATACTTCCTCGCCGGAGGCGGTCCGCACGAATTTGAACCTGCGCCCATAACTTCCGCGTCAATATTGATGCAGGTTGTATTATCAGTTAAATCATCCCTGTGCTTTGCCTTTGCGCAGGTTTGGGGAGTAAACGGATTAGCGGAGAACACAAACGGCTTTCCAACCGCCTCAAAGCGAAGACCTACTCCGTCGTCATCAGTTATTTGCGCAAAACGTGTACCGCATCTTGTTGCGCTTTCCTGAGGCTTGATATAATTTTCTCTCATATCTAAAACGGTAGTTTCATAAACGCCTGACAAAGTATGTTCCTTAAAATCGGGAAGATTTACATACGGTCCCAATCCGAAATATTTGACATTGTTAAACTTTCTCGGCATTTCAAGCTGAACTCCGAAACGGGGCACAAGCTTGACAGCTCCCGCGCTTGTGCATCTGTAATCCGCCTTAATTGTTCCGTCGCCGTAAACGCAAAGACTTGTATTTACTTTAGCGACTCTGAACTTTATAGGAGTCTTGACCGTAACCGTGCTTGTGATTTCAACGCAGTCATTTTTAATCTCATATTTGCAGCCTTTAACAAAAGCGGACTGACTTTCAAGCCTGTATTTTTTCCAGGCAAGATTTATATACATATCATTATCAAGCGGAGCTCTGTAAAACTGTAGACCTATGCCCTTAAAATCACTTGACGGAATTTGATTGATAAGTTCCTTTCCCTTGTAGATATAAGAATCAATAAATCCTGAAGCTGTGTCAAAAATCATACTGCCGTTTTTAAATGTTATAAAAAGACGCTTTTCGCTTTTCTGCACTTGAGGAGCCTTTGCATTTATTATATCCGCGTTAAGCTCGCCTTTTGAAAGCTCGATTTCCTCATAAGCTACAGTTCGCTCGCCGTCGAAATATTCAAACTGTATAACAGTATTTTTCTTTTTATTATAATCAAAATTTTCTATTTCAACCTTCTTAGAGGTCTGCGGTTTGATATTAAGCTCAAACTCACCGTTTGAAATCGGCAGTCCGTTTTCAAGTACTTTGTATTTAACCGAAAGCACGGCGTTTTCAAAATACTTATGATTAAAGAACGAGTAGCTTGTTACGCCGTTCTTTGACGCTCTTACAGGCCGGTAGCAAATCTTCATCTGCTGCGCTCCGGAATGAGGTGCCCTGTCGGGATAAAACAGACCGTCAACGCAGAAATTTCCGTCGTGTTTCAGCTCGCCGTGATCACCGCCGTAGGTATACCTGTACTTTCCGTCCTCATGATAAACCGCATGGTCTGCAAATTCCCATATACATCCGCCGAGCATATTGTCCGCGCTGTAAAAACACTTAACATATCTTTCAAGCTCTCCTGCGCCGACTCCCATAGCGTGAGCATATTCGCAAAGATAAAACGGCTTTGTATAAAACTTTCTCGGCAAACCGTGTCCTTTGGCTATTCTTTCACATATATTCGGGAAAGTATACATCTGCGAAAGCACGTCATACGCCCAGCGCTTTGTTCGGCAGGCGCCCTCATAATGGACAGGTATGGGAGTGAGCTTTTTAAGCTCATCACAGCAGTAATCCTGATTAGCATACCCGTGCGACTCGTTGCCGAGCGACCACATTGTAATTGAAGGGTGGTTCTTATCCCTCTCAAACATACGGTAAACTCTGTCCCAGTAATGCTCCCTCCATTCTGGATTATGCGAACAGGCAGAATCTTTGTGAATTTCGCTACAGCCGTGAGTTTCAATATCCGCCTCGTCAACAACATAGACACCGTATTCATCGCAAAGGTCAAGAAAGGCAGGGTCGGGTGGATAATGTGAAGTCCTTACACAATTCGCGTTGAACTCTTTAATTAACCTGACGTCCCTCTCCATTTCCTCAATCGTAAGGACATAGCCTGTTTTCGGATTTGTATCATGGTGGTTTACACCGAGCAGTTTAATATGTCGGTTGTTGAAATTAAACACGTTTCCTTTAATTTCAATATGCTTAAATCCGATATTCTTTCTGATAACCTCAATTATATTCTCATTCTTTGAAAGGGTTATGATAAGGTCATAGAGATAGGGATTTTCCGCCGACCATTCGGAAACCTCCAACGAATCAAAAGCAATGCTCTCAATTTCGGAAGGAGAAACATTGACCGATTTTGAAGCAATCATTTTACCGTCATCATATAAAAAAGCGGTAAGCTGGCAGTCTTCAGTCAGCTTTAACGACGGATTGATTTCAAGCTTATATTCCCTGTCTTTAATATACTTTGTTTTAACCTCAAAATCATAAACGGAGTTGTCCCCTGTTCTGTAAAGCAGAACATCACGGAAAATTCCGTTGCACCTGAACATATCCTGACATTCAAGGTATGTACCATTGCTCCATTTGTGATTTACAACAATAATTTCATTTTTACCCTCAGTAATAAACTCGTTAAGCTCAAACTGGGCTGTATTGTGGCTTCCCTCGCTGTAGCCGACATATTTGCCGTTGCAGAAAAGGTCAAAAGCGCCCGCTACTCCTAAAAAACATATATAGAAATTCTGATTTTCGTTTTCAATATTAATTATTTTTCTGTAAACGCCTGCCGGGCAGTCCTCCGGAAAATTCGGCGGATCGGGCTTAAACTGATAACGCGTGTTTACATAATACGGATTTTCGTATCCCGTATGCTGCCAGGTTGATGGAACGGCAACCATGTCAAAGCTGATTTTATCCGTATCGAAATCATCGGGAATGTCAAGGCAGTTTTTATAGTACACAAAATCCCACTCGCCTGAAAGACACTCCACCATTGAAGAGCTGTATCTCTCATTTCGTATATCCGCACCGTCAAGCTCCGAAAGAGACGCAAAAGGAATAAAATATGAACGAGGATACATAACATTGTCTTTAAATGTTTTAAAAGTCTTATAATTATCTGTTTTAAGGCTGTATTTCATACGTCAACCTCCCCTGCTTAGATAATTCAATTATATACTATATCCGCCGATATTACAAGAAAAAGGTATCAGTGAACGATTTTCACTGATACCTTTTAAACTATTTCTTTGTAACAACAGACTTCTTAGCGCTCCACGGTGAATAGATATTGTAATTCTTTCCGTTGAACTTTACGGTTTTGTATGTTCTTATCCTTACATAATATCTCTTTTTCGCCATTCGTCCCGTAACCTTTTTTGCGGAATACGAGGACTTGCCCATTGTAATTGTCTTTGCGTTTTTGAAATTGCTTGCCGTGCTGTACTGTATCTGGTATCCCGTTACCTGGGTTTTCTGCGGATTCCAGCTAACTGTAAAGCCTTTTGACCTTGCCGTCAGTTTTTTAATACCCGATACGTTTTTCGGTATTATATTGAAATATAACGTCTTTGACCCGCTGTAGTTGCCCTTAAAGGTTACCTTTACTGCGTATCTGCCTACGTTCTTTCTTCCGCTCGCATATGATACCGTATAGTCCGTACCCTTTTTAAGCGTCTTTCCCTTACTGTCTTTAACGGCAACTCCGGGCGTCTTTACCTTGCCGTTATAATATGTCGCTGTTGTGGAAAGCGATACACTTTTGATTTTATATATTGTAGATGACGATTTCTTTGCACCGCACATTGAGCATTTATTAACTATACTGCCATTTTTGCTTGTTGTTGCTTTTGTAACATAGCTTTTATAGCTGTGGGCTTTTTTAGCGATTGTTTCCGTCTTTGTGGCCTTGCAGACGGTACAGGTATAAGTCTTTACGCCTGTCGCCTTGCACGTTGCGGCTTTTGTTACTTTTCCGCTGTCCCATTTATGCGTAGTACATTCATCAAGCGGTACAAACTTGTTTCCGTATTTTTCAGCATATTTCTGAGCGGTAGAATTATTATAACCATAAATTGTTGCTGTGGTTGGTATTGTAACATACGTATCATTTTCATATATATCACAATTTTTATTCATAATATATATGCTTGTTAAACTGTCGCAAAAATAAAACGTCCACTCACTTATTGCTGTTACGCTTGACCGATATTGTTACATTTGTTAAACTAACACACCAAGAAAACGCCCAATCACTTATTGTTGTTACACTTGACGGTATTGTTACATTTGTTAATCTGTCACAACTAGAAAATGCATGGTCACCTATTGTTGTTACGCTGTCAGGTATTGTTACATTTGTTAAAATGTCACAACCAGAAAATGCATAACCACCTATTGTTGTTACGCTGTCAGGAATTGTATATGATGTTCTTTCATTTCCAATAGGACACTGAATAAGCTCCGTTTTGTTTTTATCAAATAGTACCCCGTCCCGTGTTGAATAGCTTTGATTTTTCTCACTGACATCTATTCTTTTTAAATTGTCGCAACTAGCAAATGCATTATAGCCTATCGTTATTACACTTTCAGGTATATTTACATTTGTTAAACCAGAGTTTACAAATGCCGAACGACCTATTAATGTTACACCCTCGGGTATGGTTACATTTGTTAAACTTTCGCAATTCCAAAATGCCCACTCGTCTATACTTGTAACGCTGTCTGGTATTATTATGCTTGTAAGGCTGTGGCAATGAGCAAATGCATGATCACCTATTGATGTTACATTATACTTATCAAGTACTGAAGGGATTGTGAGATTCGTTTCCGTGCCGTTATATCCTGTTATTGCCACCGTACCATCGTCGAGAACTTCATATTCCCAATCACCGCTTGTATCTGCGTATGCAGACAAATCAAGCCCTGCCGTAATACTGAAAAGCATTACTACAGATAATAGCATACTAATAACTTTTTTCATACTTTTCCTCCCGAATAAAATTAGTATATTTTGTAAGTTGTACTAATTAATTAGTATATGATAAGTATATCAGTATTATTTTAGTGTGTCAAGTGCAAAATACTAAAAATATAGTAAAATCACATATAATTATTTTATATCATTTGGGGGGATGATATTATGAATCGTATAAGGGAACTGCGTGAGGATAGAGATTTAAGACAGATTGATGTTTCAAAAGCTACGGGTATTGACCAAAAAACCTTATCTAATTACGAAACGGGAAAAACCTTTCCCGACAGCTACGCAATAATCCGTCTTGCTGAATTTTTTAATGTTACAACCGATTATCTATTAGGCGTCAGCGATTTTAATTTTTCAAACTACGACAGCATTATTAATGAGATTTCAAGTATTGAAGCAAAGCTGAACAATATAAAAACATTCTTGAATAAAAACAAAAATGACAGGTCATAAAAACCTGTCATTTTTATATGCCGAACGAAATGTTCAGTTGAGATATTATTATGAATATAATATATAGTGGCTATGCCATAAACGAACGGATAACCGACTCGCAGTCGGCGGCGTCCATAATCTTAGGCACGGGATAAAGAGGATTACCCTCCTTCAGCGCTCTCTTAACAAGAAGCGGAATATCCTCCTCCTTGATAAAATCAAACTTTTCGGGAATATTCATATTCCTGTTGAGAGTTCTGATTGCGTCAATAAACGCTTTGCCCTTACCTGCCGTGTCAAGACCCTTACCGATACCAACTATGTCAGCAAGCTTTGCAAGCTGAGGATAAGCGGCGTTTGCATAGAAATCAAGAACATACGGAAGAATTACAGCGTTTGCAAGACCGTGAGGCGTTCCGTAAAGACCGCCGAGATTATGAGCAATCGCGTGAACATAACCTACATACGCGTGTGTAAACGCACGTCCCGCAAGGTATGAGCCTTTAAGCATATTGCCCCTTGCCTCTAAATTACTGCCGTCTTTATATGCTGTTTCAATATTGTCAAAAATGAGCTTTGTTGCCTGCTCGGCTTCGCGGATTGTGTCCTTAGTATTACTCTTGCCGATATAAGCCTCTACCGCATGAGTGAGCGCGTCCATACCGGTTGTTGAAGTAATATGCGGCGGCAGACCGACTGTAAGCTCGGGGTCAAGCACCGCGTACTTAGGACGAAGACACGTATCGTTTATAGCGTTTTTCTCGTGTGTTTCAGGGTCGGTAACAACCGCGGCAACTGTGGTTTCAGAGCCTGTGCCTGCCGTTGTGGGAACCGCAAAGAACGGCGGAAGTTTTTTATGTACCTTTAACTGACCGCGCATACTGCGTACAGTCTGGTTAGGCTTAACAACTCTCGCGCCTGCTGCCTTTGCGCAGTCCATAGGTGAACCGCCGCCGAAAGCGATAATGCCTTGACAGCCGTTTTTAACGTACATATCCTTGCAATCCTCGATGTTAGGAATTGTCGGGTTAGGCTGTACGCCGTCATAAACAACATACTCAATACCAACCTCTTCAAGCTTCTCAAACATAGGGTCGAGAAGATGAAGCCCCATAAGACCTTTATCGGTAACAACTAATACCTTGCCGATACCTTTGCTCTTTACGAACTCAGGGAGCTTGAGTATGCTTCCGGCACCCTCAAGAAGCTGCGGCTCAGACCAATCCATAAAGCACATAGCAAACTTAAAAACTCTTTGGTAAATACGATACCAGCATTTTTTAAGTGTCCAAAGCATTTTTTGTCCTCCTTTTCAAAATATTTCATTATATATTGTACATTTTTGAATTTTCTTTTTCAAGTGTTTTGACAAAATAGTCTTTTAAAAAAATATAGTATATGGTATTATAAAATTAAGCATAAAATCGGAGTTGAAATTATGGATAATGAAAAAGTAATTTTTTGCGGAAACAACGAGCGCTATCTGCCGAAAGAGCTTACTCTGCAAAGCGACGAGTCAAACGGAGGAACTGCCTTTCGTATCCCGAGCCTGATAAAAGCGGGCAACACTCTCATTGCCGCTATTGATAAGCAGACAAGCGGAGCCGACTGGGGCTTTATTGAGCTTGCAGTGCGCACAAGCGACGACGGGGGCGAAACATGGTCCGACATTCAGACTATCGCTACACCTCCGGCAAGAGAAACGAGGATAACCGACGAGTGTTACGCCTCTGCGTTTTTCATTGACCCGTGTATGGCGGTCGCGCCAAACGGCGATGTAATTATGCTTGTAGACTTTTATCCGGAATGTAAGGGCTTACATAACAGAAAACTGCTTGATAAAAATAAAGCTCCGTACTCAATGTACAATAATAAAATGTATCCTGTTATCTATGACCGCGACGGCAGATTTTATCTTGTAACCGAAAACGGCGTTGTGCTTGATAACCGTTATGACGAAACAGAATACAGAGTTACAGACTGGAAAGGCTCTCTTTATAAGGGTGAGGAATATGTCGGCAATATTTATTTAAACGGCAAAATGGGTTCAAACGAAACCAATGCCGTTACCACCTTCGGAGCACCACTTAAAGCACCAAAAAGAAATTATGTTTTTATGCTCAGGAGTACGGACAACGGCAAAACCTGGTCCGACCCTGTTGACATAACGGGCGATTTTCTTACTAAAACCGACGGAACTTTTATAGGCGTTGCGCCGGGAGTAGGACTTACAACACAGGACGGCAGAATAATTATGCCACTTTATGTTGACAAAAAAGAAAGCGTATCAATTTATAGTGTTGACAACGGGGAAACGTGGCACCGAATGACAAGACAGCCGTACTCCTGTAATGTTGACGAATGGCAGGCGGTGCAGGCGCCCGACGGCGTTGTTATAGGGCTTGGCCGGCAGAAAAGATACGGCAAAACACCGATGTCAATATCTCACGATAACGGCAAGCACTGGTTTAAATCAAAGCCAACCGCAATTTATGCGCCTAAATGCCAGAAAAGCATAATCAGTATTGGAAAACATATTTTCTGCTCCCACGCGTCGGAAAGGCAAAGAGCTAACGGCGTAATAACAATAGGCAGATTTAAACGCATCAAGGGGCAGACGGTCGGTATCGACTGGTACTCGGAAATTGAAATCAATCACGGCTTTTTCGCGTACTCCTGCCTTGCACAGATAGATGATGAATATATCGGCGTACTTTATGAGGCACAGCCGAGCTCCTACATCTGCTTTAAAAAATATAAAATTTCAGACCTTTTAGGATAGGGCAAACCAGCCGTTTTAAACTATGCACGGATTTGGGCTTTGCCTGACGTTAAATCCCCCTGCTGAAAACAGCAAGGGGATATTTTATCTGTTTTTATTTACAATAGTTTTTCAAGTCCTTCGGTTGAGTATTCCTCGCCCGCGCGCTTTTTGTTAAGAGCGGTCATAAGCTTAGCCACATTTTTCCTTGTCATAGGATAAAATATAAGAGCTATTATTGAAACCGCTAAAAACGCGGCGGGGATAACTGTTGAAATATTTTCCATTCCGCCGACAATGTGAGGGTCTGTCACAACCGTGATAAGCGATTCCTTGCCCGCGGTATCCTTTGAGGAATCATAGCCGTATGCGGAAAGGAGCTGCCCTGCCATAAGGATACCAAACGCCGAACCGAACTTCTGTATAAGCTGAGGGAGGGCGGTAATAATTGACTCCCTTCTCTCGCCCGTCTTAAATTCGTCAAGTTCAACAAGGTCGTAACCCATTGAATAAAAGAATGTCCAGAATGTTCCTGCACCCATACCGAGGAGCGCGGCACATACAACAATCATTATTTTAAATCCGCCGATTTGAGCGTCCAGACCTATCAGTTTGCTGATTATCTCGCCCGCCATAGTTATTGTAAGAAAAATAATGCTTGCCGTTCGTCTGTCTGTTTTCTCCGCAACCTTTTCAACTACAGGCACAACAACAGCCATTGAAATAACCATAGAAACTATAACATAAACTATGCCCGTATCATAATCCACACCGATACAATCCACAACCATATATGTAAGATTTGACTGTATCATAGATGAGGCGGTAAGGAAAAAGAAAACAAATATTAAAAAGAATTTTGCCGGTTTCATCCTAAGAATCTGACCAAACGAGCGCAGTGTATCCTTAAGCGTGTTGCCCCATGTATTTGCTCCGACAGGTTTCGGGGTATAAACTCCCTCAAGCGATTTAACGCATACAAATCCGAGAGTAACCGCGATTATGCTTATTAAAGCTGCGATTACGGCATATGAATTGCTCTTAAAACGCTCGCCCAAAAGTATCGCAACAGTAGGAACAAGCGCGGGAAGAACATTGCCGAGCCCTACAGCGCCTGCATTTAAGAGCGAGGCTGTTGAGCGAATCTGCGTACGCTCGTCATAGTCCTCTGTAAGCTCCGCAACAACAGCGTAATACGGAATTGTGTACATTGTATAAAAAACCCATATTGCCATTGATATTAATGTGTAAAGTAATACTTTGGCAGTTTGGCTTGTAAGGCCTGCTCCGACAGATGTCCATGCGACAATAAATATAATTGCCAAAGGTAAAAGAGAAATTTTCATAATTTTTCTTTTATCAACACCGCCCCTGTCCGCATAATTGCCGATAATGGGGTCGGTAACAGCGTCCCACGCAATTGAAATAAAAATAACAATCGAGCTGTACTTAGGCGCTATTCCTACAATTTCAACAAGAAATGTCAGATAATATGTGTAAAACATATTATAAATCAATGATTCCGTAAATATACCGAAAGCGTAACCTATTTTCTTTTTCTTGGTCAAGGCGTTTGACATAATCACCCCTCCAATAATATAAGGATGCTAAGACCTTGTCGGAACATTCCTTTGATAGTAATATTATATCTCATATCAACTGATATTACAAGAATAAGGTATCAGCTAAAATTTTTGAATTATTAAAATAATAACCACCTTTTTGATGCAATAGTAAAATAAAGGTAGACACATGGAAAACCACCATGCATCTACCTTTTTCTTATGGTAAAATGTAAACGGAAGGTATGGAAATGAAAAAAGGACAAAAGAAAAGAATATGGACAAAAGAACAAAAATTAGAGATCATAGGTAAGCACCTAAATGAACATATTTCTGTGCGAGCACTTGAAAAAGAATATAATGCGGACAGAAGTATGATTTGTCATTGGGTAAGGGATTACATCAAATACGGTGAAGCTGCATTTGATTACAAAGGGCATCCGGGAAATCCTTTTGCGGCATTACACACAAGCAAAACTTTAACCGAAACAGAAAGATTAAGGTTGCAATTAGTAAAATTAGAAATTGAAAATGAACGGTTAAAAAAAGGATATCAAGTGAAAGGAGTTGGTGCAAACAAGGAATTCGTTTCTTTAAAAGATGCGAATATGAAATAATATATTCGTTGAAAGACAGATACAATGTTAAGTTTCTATGTGAAATAATGTCTGTTAACCGTTCAGGATACTACAAATGGTTAGCACGAAAAGATAAGCTAAACAGATATGAGCAAAATAGAATAATACTTACTGAATTGCTGTTAGAACAACATAATAAACATAAAACAAAAGGATATCGCTATCTCGCCAATTTAGTTCGCAATGAAACCGGTTGGATATTCTCGGATAACTTGGCGCATAAATGCTGTAAATTAGCAGGAATACATTCTGAAACAAACAGAGGAAGAAAAACAGCAGGAAAAGAAAACATTAAATTTCCTAATACAATTAAAGGAAATTGGAATGCAACAAAACCTTTGGAAATTGTAGTATCAGATATGACTTGCATTATGCATAAAGGTATTCGATGGGAATGGACTTATCTTTTGGATGTTTTTAACAATGAGATTATCGCAAGTTCTGTAACAAATAAAGTCGGCAGCAGTTTGCCGTATTATCATTGCTTAGAGTATTTAATAGAGAAAAAGAAAGAGCAGACCTACCCGGTCACACTTCACACCGACCAAGGCAGCGTCTACTCATCTGCGGGCTTTTATCAAACCCATAAAGATTATAATAATATTAAACGTTCTATGTCAAGAGCAGGAACACCAACAGATAATCCGATTATTGAATCATTAAATGGTTGGATAAAAGAAGAAATGAGAACAGATTTTAATTTGCGAGATGCCGAGGGTATACCCTCGTTTATTGAAAAATATGTTCATTATTTTAACAACGAAAGATTATCTTACAAACTAAATTACAAAACCCCTGTTCAATACAGAATTGAACAAGGGTTTGGCTAATTGGTGGTTTTTAATGTCTACTTTTACTTGACTTCTGCATTTGACAGGTGGTTATTATTTTTCATTTATTCTTTTGCTTCGGCAATTACCTTTTGGGCTATATGCTCGGGCGCTCTTTCATATCTTGCAAATTCAGTAGTAAACGAGCCCCTGCCCTGCGTAATCTGCCGCATTGATGTTGAAAAGGTTGTCATTTCGGCGTCGGGTACTTCAGCCATAATTTCTTGATTACCGTCAGATGTCGGAGTCATACCGAGAACTCTTCCTCGTCTGCGGTTGATGTCGCCGATAATATCACCCATCGCGTCCTCATTTACAACGGCCTTAAGTGTAACGATAGGTTCAAGGATAACGGGCATGGCATTGCTGATACCCTCCTTAAATGCAAGGCTTGCCGCCATTTTAAAGCTCATTTCGCTTGAATCAACAGGATGATATGAACCGTCATAGAGAGTAGCTTTTACACCAACCATTTTATAGCCTGCAAGGACGCCTGACTCCATACACTCATTAAGCCCTTTTTCAACAGCAGGGAAGAAATTTTTGGGAACGGAACCGCCGACAACTCTTTCTGCAAATATAAGGTTTTCTGTATCGTAAGGTTCAAATTCAATGAATACATCTCCGAACTGACCGTGACCGCCGCTCTGCTTTTTATGCCTGCCCTGTGCGGAAACCTTCCTCGTAATCGTTTCCCTGTAAGCAACCTTTGGTGTTGAAAGAAGTGCGCTGACTCCGAATTTATCCTTAAGCCTTGATACGGAAACCTCAAGCTGCTGCTCACCGAGACCGGCAATAATCTGCTGATGTGTCTCATTATTAATGCTGAATTTAAGCGACGGGTCCTCCTCGCAAAGTCTTGTAAGACCGGATGCGATTTTTTCTTCCTCGCCTTTTTTAACTGCATTGATTGCCATTTTATATGTAGGAGCAGGAATATTCACACTATCAAGCTTTATCACATTGCTTGACGAGCACATCGTATCACCGGTTGAAAAACCGCCGAGCTTTGTAACAGCGCCTATATCACCCGCTGATATGCAGGACGCGTCAAGCTGCTTTGAACCGAACATTTTAATTATTTTTCCCATACGCTCCTCTTTGCCAGTTGAAGCGTTATAGGCAGGTGTCGACGGAGTAATCTTTCCGCTGATTACTTTAAAGAAATTAAGTTTCCCGATAAATGCGTCTGATACAGTCTTAAAACAGATTGCGGCAAGCGGACCGTTTTCATCCGCAGTAAGCTCAACAGGCTCGCCATTACTGTTAATTGCATATTCGGAAGATGGCGGAGGACAAACGTCTGCGATAAAATCAAGCAGCATATCGCACGCGACGCCTGTAAGTCCCGAAAGCGCAAACACAGGTATAATAGAGCCGTCTGCCATTCCGAGTTTAACGCCTTTTATTTTTTCTTCACGCGAAAGCTCCTCGCCGTCAAAGAATTTCTCCATAAGCTCCTCATCAGTTGACGCTACAGCCTCGGCAAATACTGCCTTGATAGCCTCAAATCTCGGAGCGTCCGCCGGTTCGGGCGTTACTTCCTTTTTTGAGCCGTTCTCGTAAACATACGCTTTATCATCTATCATATTATAATACGAACGCACTTTACCCGCTGAAAGAACAGGTACAACAATAGGACAAACCTGTGTACCGAACTTTGCTACTATACCGTTAAAGCTCTTATAGAAATCAGCGCGGTCATCGTCCATTTTAGTGGTAACGAAAATACGTGAAATTCCCTTTGAGCCGGCGCTTTTAAATGCCTTTTCCGCGCCTACCGCAAGTCCCGAACGGGCGGAAACAACAATGACTGCCGTATCAGCGGCACGTATACCCTCAGCGCTTCCCATTGCAAAATCAAATAATCCGGGAGTGTCAATAAAATTAATTGCTTTTCCTTTATATGAGATTGACGCAACGGCGCTGTTAATACTGATTTTTCTCTTTTTTTCCTCAGCGTCAAAGTCACAGACAGTATTACCGTCAACGACCCTGCCCATTCTCTCCGTTGCTCCCGCAATATTCAAAAGCGCCTCACAAAGCGTTGTTTTTCCCTTTGAAGCGTGACCGACAAATGCAATATTTCTTATATCTTCTGCACGATTACTCATAAAATTTCCCTTCTTATAAAAGCTTATTTGTGCATATTGTATAATAATTTTTAACTTCAGTCAACACTATATTGATATTTTTAACAATTTATTTATTATTTCTTTATTAATATTACCTCCTATTTATGCCCTTTTATTCTTCTTAAGGCGTTTTTTTCAAGCCTTGAAACCTGTGCCTGACTTATACCCACTTCTTTTGCAACTTCCATTTGAGTTTTACCCTGCATAAAACGGAGATACATAATGTTACGTTCCCTGTCATCAAGTCTGCTTATCTCGTCCTTAATCATTATTTCATCTATCCAGTCGCTGTCCGTGTTAGAATCGCCGACCTGATCCATTACATATATGGTATCTCCTCCGTCGGAGTATACAGGCTCATAAAGCGAAACAGGGTCAACAATAGCCTCAAGCGCAAGCACTACGTCAGCTTTATCCATATCAAGTTCCTTAGCAATCTCCTCAACGGTCGGCTCCTTCTGATTTTTGCTTATCAGCCTTTCCTTAACCTGCATCGCCTTATATGCCGTATCCCTCATAGAACGTGAAACACGCACCGAGTTATTGTCCCTTAAAAATCTCCTTATCTCCCCTATGCACATAGGTACCGCGTAGGTGCTGAACCGAACGTCAAGGTCAAGATTAAAATTATCAATCGCCTTTATGAGACCGATTACTCCCACCTGAAATAAGTCGTCCATATTTTCACCACGGTTTGAAAAACGCTGAATTACAGATAAAACAAGCCTCAGATTACCGTTTATAAGCTCTTCTCTCGCTTTTTTGTCGCCCGCGTGGGCTTTCTTTAAAAGCTCAATTTTTTCATCCTCCTTAAGTACCTTGAGCTGGCTCGTGTTGATTCCGCAAATTTCCACCTTGTTATACTGCACATATATCTTCCTTTACTTTTTTATGTACAGAATAATCATAAAATTTTTTAAAATAACTTTTTATATGAACAAAAAACTCCCATCAATATTATTGACAGGAGTTAATAAAATTATTGAAATATATCGGAGTTATTTAAAGAATTTATATAGTCGTTCACTTGTTTCCTGCCTGTGAACCAAAGTGTCTTTGATTTGTACTGATTACAGATACTTTTATAGTCGTTTCGTTTTTTTCTTGTTCTTCCCGTGAAAAGTATCCATAAAATAAATTCAAGATCAATTTTTTCATCACAGCCCTTAGCCATATCGGGACGTGTTTTACCCTTGTACATAAAATATCTCTTAAAAGCGGATTTAAGACAGAAAAATCTGTTGAAGCTGAGTATAAATATTTTATCAGCCTGCTCTAACCTTTCAGCACGGAAAAGGCTCTTATAATTGCCGTCAATCACCCAGTTTTCATTTTTCATAAATTTTCTTACAATTTCTTTTTTTTCTTCCTTGCCCCTTTCCTGCCAGCCGTATGTCCAGCTGACACTGTCAAGATAAAGTACGGGTATATTGTAGTGTTTGGCAAGTATTCCCGCAAGGGTTGACTTTCCTGCTCCGCTGTAGCCTAATACCGCAATTTTCATTTTTCAAGTCTTACAGGAATATATATTTCTATATACCTGTCCTCCTTTCTGTCATTATACCAGTGATATACAACAAGTTCAGGCGTTGGCATAAGCTGGTAATTTGTACTCGGCAGCCACTCGCAAAAAATCTGCCTGCATAATTTGATATAGCTTTCGGTCGGATATGACTGATTTTTTGTTTTAAAAACCGCATACATTGCTTTCGGCAGAATAATCTTACTGATAGGAAAGCGGTTTTCCGCCTTTTCGTCAAGATGTAAATCGTCACTCACAGGCTGCGCATAATAAAAATCGTAACCGTCGTCATCAACATTATCAATAATGCAGTAATCAACATCATCATTAAAATTATCAGAAAAAACGGCGGACATTCCCTTAAGCATCCACTGCTTATTTCTTGTCGACATAAACAAATCACGCTCTTGCCTGCGCCTGCCGTCACCGTAGGGAATTCCCTCAAAATGTCTTTTATATCCAAAGAATGTCTGCTCCTTCATTTCAATTACTCTGTAATCTATAAAGTTACCTCCCTCTACGGATTCGTAATTTGACAAACGCGAAAAAGACTTAAGGCGAATGCTTGATTTTCTTGCCTGTGACGGTGTTATTCCGTGAAATTTGGTAAACGCGCGTGTAAAACTTTCGGGATTTTCATATCCGTATTTAACTGCCAAATCAACTATTTTAATATTAGAACCTTTCAGCTCCGCTCCTGCAAGAGTCATACGTCTTGCTCTTATATACTCGCCTAAGGTACACCCTGAAAAAACCGAAAACATGCGCTGAAAATGATAACTTGAACAGTATGCGCACGATGCTATTTCTTCATAAACGAGCTTATTCGTAAGATTATTTTCAATATATTCAACTGCCGTTTCAACACCTGTTATCCAGTTCATAGCGGGCCTCCTTAAAATATCAGCTTTTGATTTAAAATATTTTACCATATATTAAAGCTGTAATCCTGACTTTTTGTGCGATGTTCAAGATATGCAGACAGATAAAAAGACTTAGGAGCACCTAAGTCTTTTTATCTGTACCGTAAAGATTTTATAAATTTCTTATAATATCCTCCATTTTGTCCATTTTGCTCTCCATATCCTTAACAAGAGCAAACTGGTTTCTTGCGCGGACAAGATTATGCTTTTGATAAGCAATTTTAAAATATGTATCTCCGTTAAGGTAGTCTGTTAAAAACCTCATACCGCATTCGAGCGTCATCAGCTTTGCAGAAAAAGCAAGATTATCAATTTCGCACTGATTGAAATTTTCACCCGCTTCGCATAAAAAGCCTCTTGCGTACGCTTTAAAATAGTCAAGATTAATCGCAACCTCAGAGATGTTCTCATCATCCTCTTCACACGTGTTTGCGCCAAAGCGGATAGAGTCGCCGAAATCATACAGAGCAAGACCTGGCATTACGGTATCAAGGTCGATAACACATATCGCGTCGTCTGTATCCTCGTCAAACATAACATTGTTGAGCTTAGTATCGTTATGAGTTACACGAATGGGAAGCTTGCCTTCATCTATCAAATTGACAAGACGTGAGCAGTCGCTTTTTCTTGATGTAACAAACTTTATTTCTTCTCTGCATTCTTCCGCTCTGTTTTTCAGGTCGTTCTTAACAGCGGGCAAAAATTCATTTTCAAATCTCCATACGGTATTATGAAAATTCGGTATTGTTTCATAAAGAGTTGTTGCGGGAAAATCAGAAAGATATTTCTGAAATCTGCCGAACGCAACACCGCTTTTTTCAAATATTTCAGGTGAATTAACACTGTCACAGCTCTTACTGTTTTCAACAAATCTGTAAGCCCGGTAACAATCGCCGTTTTCGTCCCTATAATATTTGTCGCCGTTTTTTGTTTTTATATAGTGAAGCGTTTCTCTGTCGGGATTACCTTTATTCGCCTTAATTTTTTCACGAAGAAAAGATGTAACGGCAAAAACATTTTCCATAAGCTCATCGACATTTTTAAATACATTTGTATTAATTTTTTGAATAATATATCTGCTGATTTTTCCGTTGTTTTCATACGATGCAATGTAGGTGGTATTAATATGACCTGAACCGAAAATCTTACAGTCAGTCATATTTCCGTTAAATTCAAAATTTCCAATAATATTTTTAATATCTTCCATAGCGACTTCTCCCTGAGTAGATTTTAACATAACACAGTATCATATGCAACAAAAAAATACCCTGTATACCATAAAGAGTATACAGGGTTTAAAACTGTTAATTATTCGCTCCTCAGCGCGTCTATAGGGCTCATCTGTGCGGCTCTTCTTGCAGGATAAATTCCAAAGAACAAACCTACACCGCTTGAGAACAGAAGCGCTATAACTATAAGCCACCAAGTGATATTAGGCGTTATGTCGATAATAGAGCATGCTGCAAATGCACCGGCAACGCCGATTGCTATTCCTATCAGTCCGCCTATTAAACATAGAATTACCGATTCTGTCAGAAATTGTAATGTAATAACGCCAGTCTTTGCGCCGAGTGATTTTCTTATACCGATTTCTCTTGTTCTCTCAGTAACCGACACAAGCATAATATTCATTACGCCGATACCGCCGACAATAAGCGAGATGGCGCCTACGCAGGCAATAAACGCTGTAAGAACAGACATAATAATATCAACAATCTCAATATACGTTGCCATATTTTGGGCTGTGTACATACTGTTTGAATAATTACTGTGGGCTGACTTCAGATAGTTTACGGCGGAATTACCTACAGCGTCGTAATCATACCCCTCTTCGGCAATAACAAAAACACTTCCGATTTGTGCGTCTGCTCCCGTGATTTGAGTAAGCGTTGTACATGGCATAAACAGCGCTACAACAAGCTGATCCGAGCCGTTTGAAAACATTGAACTCATCATACTTGAATTGCCTCCGAGCGAGCCTGCCATTGAATCAATATTTGCAACTCCGCAAATTTTGATTTTCATGGATTTACCGCTTGAAGAAACTGTTATATATTCATTTGTAACATCCTGATAGCCGAATGCCATATCCGCTGAATTTGTACCGATAACGGCTATAGGAGCATTTGCATCATATTCCTCATCCGTGAAAAATCGTCCGTACTTGCAGGAATCCGTAAGAGCAAACTGAACATCACTGTTTACGCCGATAAGCATTGCAGTTGCGCTTGTAGCGCTTTTATCGATAGTAGCCCTGCCAAATCCCATAAGCATCGGCGAACAGCGCTCGACGCCTTTTACTTTTGTCTTAATATTATCAACGTCATCAAGGGTAATATAATCCTTATCGGTTGCCGATGCAGCGTCAACACTTACCATTACAGCGTTTGAACCCATATCCTCAATTAAGCCTACAATATAGTCTCTGACGCCTGTACCTGCTCCTATAATCATAATTACGGAGCTTATACCGATAATTATACCGAGCATAGTAAGAAGACTACGCATCCAGTTTGCTCTGATGCACTTAACAGCGATTTTCAGACTTTCTTTTATATTCACTCTGAAATCTCCTTACTTCTTTACAACCTTAACCTTAAAGGTGTCTTCTTCATAATCGGACGCAGGTGCGGAAACAATTTTGTCGCCAACCTTAAGTCCTGATTTAACCTCATATGAGGTATCTGATACAGCGCCTGTTTCAATCTGAGTCTTGGTTACTGTACCGTCTTCCTCATTATAAACATATACATATGAGCCTGTTTTTTCAAGCTTAATTGACTCATTAGGAACAACAGTAACACCGAGATACTCGCCGGTTTCAATCTGAACATTAGCGTCAAAGCCCGCAACAATATTTGCGTCCGTTTCAGGAATTGTTATGGTACATTCAACGCCCGCGCCCGAATCAGTAAGGCTCGAAAGTCCGCTTATCCCTGCCATTGAGCCTACGCTGTCAAGAATATTTGACGATGAGCCGCCTGTAGCGGTAGGCGCGATTGCGGCAACCTCGCCCTCATAATTACCGTATGCTGTTGTTATTTCTGCTGGCATACCGACTTTAACCTTATGTAAATCATATTCACTAAGGCTTACCTTTACCGCCATACTGTCAAGATTTTCCAGCTTTAGTCCCGTTGTAAGCGCGGTTATCTGAACACCCGCTTCTATACCTACCTCTGTTATGGTGCCGTCAAAGGAAGCAATCCAGCCTTCCTCCATATCCTTTTTCTGCTGTTCAAGCGCGTCAAGCGCTTTTTTAGATGTGTCAACAGCCTGCTTCTGCGCCTTCACTATTGAATCGTCTGCCTGCGCGCTGTAAATAGCATACTGCGCCTGCTGTGCTGCGAGCTGAAGCTCGGCGGCAGTCAACGAAACATTTTTTGAATTAACAAGAGTACTCGTAATTGATGAGAAATCAATAGCTGATACAGCGCTTTCTACCATTTTAACTGCTACGCCGCTTTCAACAAGAAGCTTTGACGAATCAATTATACCGTCCCTCATTGCCTGGGAAAGAGCATTTCCAACCTGCTTCGCAATATAATCACTATCAATAGTACCGCTTGCAAGCAATTCGGTAATTGTTGAGGTAATTATTTCAGTCATCGTTGCAAGCGTGTCTAAATCGTTAGTCAGCCGAGTCAAATTCTCGTTTAATTGTGTAAGCGCCTCTGTAAGAGAATCAAAATCAGCCCTTGTTGATGAAGTCGATGATGATGTTGTGGTGGTGGTTGTTGTAGTTGTAGTTGTGGTTGTTGCTCTTGACGGTCTTACAGTCGGAATGTTTTCTGCCGTCGTTGCGCGCTTTGTTGTAGTTGTACGCTTTGCCGTAGTTTTCTTCTTCGCAGTGGTATTAACTGACGAATTGAGCTTTTTAATCTGCCTTTCAGTTGCGTTAATCTGTGACGCAAGCTCGTCAGCCTTTGCCTTTGCCACTTTCTGCTCCTTTGCCGAGTTGTTATAACTGTTTACCGCGTCATTATAGCTCGAACGCAGAGAACTTATCTGGCTGTCAAGTGATTCCACATTAAAAGTAGCAAGCACATCTCCTTTTTTAACCTTGTCGCCAACCTTAACAAATACTTCTTTAACAGTTGCAACCGTTGCTACCTTATATTCCTTTTCAGTACCCGCCGAAACCTCGCCTGTCAAAGAAACAGTTTCATAAATATCGTCTGTAGCAATTGTATAAAGAGATACTTCTTCACCGCTGTTTGCCCTTGATATACCGAAGATTGCGCCGGCAGCAATTGCTATTACAAGGACAATGCAAACCGCCACTATTATTTTCTTTTTACTTTTCTTTACAGTTGCCATAAAACCAACCTCTGCTTTGTTAAATTATAATTGCAAGATAAGTATAATTCCGTTTTGTATAATTGTCAACAACAATTTGTAAATTTTTTATTATATTTTTTATTTTTCGGCATTTAATGCTCTTTGTCCTATATCTTTTCTGTAATGAGCGTTTTCAAATTTAATTTTATCTACGGCGCTATATGACTTTTTAAGCGCCTCCTCAAGAGTATTGCCCAAAGCAGTAACGCCTAATACACGTCCGCCTGATGTTACAAGTCTACCGTCTTTAACGGCAGTACCCGCGTGATACACCGTAACACCGTCAAGCTGACCGTTGGTCAGTCCCGTAATTTCAATGCCCTTTGGATATGATTTCGGATATCCTCCCGACGCCATTATTACACACGCGCATGCCTCATCGTACCATTCTATGTCTAAATCGGTAAGAGTTTCGTTATTAATCGCCTCAAAAATATCCATAATATCCGTTTTCAGTCTCGGAAGAACAACCTGTGTTTCAGGGTCGCCGAAACGGCAGTTATATTCAATTACCTTCGGTCCCTTCGGTGTTATCATAAGTCCGAAATAAAGACAGCCCTTAAAGGTTCTTCCCTCTTTGTTCATTGCGTTTATTGTAGGAATAAATATCTTTTCCATACACTCTTTTGCCACTTCTTCGGTGTAATACGGATTAGGGGAAACGGTACCCATACCGCCGGTATTGAGCCCCTTGTCGCCGTCAAGCGCTCTCTTGTGGTCCATTGAGGACACCATCGGCTTAACGCACTTACCGTCAGTAAAAGCAAGAACAGATACCTCGGGACCTGTAAGAAATTCTTCAACAACAACGCTATTTCCCGACTCGCCGAAAATTCTATCCTCCATAATTTCCTTAACGCCCGCAACTGCCTCTTCAAGCGTTTCCGGGATAATTACGCCCTTACCGAGCGCAAGACCGTCAGCCTTTATTACTGCGGGAAATTCATTTTTCTCCTCAAGGTAGGCAATAACATCTTCAGGTTTGTCAAACACTCTGTATTCAGCAGTGGGTATATTATATTTAAGCATCAAATTTTTTGAAAACACCTTAGAACCCTCAATAATTGCCGCGTCAGCAGCCGGTCCGAAAGTTTTAAAGCCCTCCTCATTAAGGGCGTCAACCATACCCGCAACGAGTGGGTCATCAGGAGCAACAACAACAAAATCCGCCTTGATTTCCTTAGCAAGATTTACAACTCCGTCTATATCTGTAGCCGAAACGTCATAACATTCAGCGTCATATGAAATACCGCCGTTACCAGGACAGCAGGCAATACTGTCAACCTTCTTAGATTCTTTGATTTTTTTAATAAGGGCATGTTCTCTTCCGCCGCCGCCTACTACTAATACTTTCATACATATACCTCCAAAAAACACATACAGGGTGACTTTTGCCACCCTTTATTTATTCTTATTTATTATTCTTGTTTCCTCTTGATTAGTTTCAAGATTAATAAAACGTGTAAAAAGCGAAACCTTATTATCCTCATTAAGATTGTCCCAAATCATATCTGTAAACGCGTCAATATCTCCGTCAATTACAACAGGAGTCGGCTCGCCCTCAAATGAGGGGATAGGATTGCCGTCGCATTTATATGTGTGGATAAAGTGACCGAGACCAGCCTGCGCGGGGTATTCAAAGAAAAATCTTAAACATTCAGGCTTTCCCATATTTGATTTAAGAATTGACAGAACATAGTCGCCGTTGGGCTTAACAACGCCTGAAATTCTCGGTGTATAGTTGGGTGCGTCCGGTTCAAACTCTCTTGTCAGAAGAGCGTGGCGGTAACAATGTCCCTCACTCATAAAATCATAAATCGTATCTGTCTGGTCGCCGTTTGTAACAATTGTTTTTCCGTCAAGCTTAAGCACAGGGTTATAAATAATAAGAGAGGGGTCTTCCATTTTTGACTCGTCAAATGCCTTTGTGCGGATACCTCCTCTGTCATTCTCCTCAAAGATACGGTTTCTGCTGTTTGCGCTTCTTCCCATAATAAAATACGCGATAACAGCGTTTTTGCCGTCCTTGGATTTTCCTAGAACTATACCGCGTCCCGGATAAGTATTTGTACTCAATTCCTTTTCAAGAGTTGTAATTTCCATATTTTCACCTCAAATAATTTCTGTTTTATTGCCGGTTATTTTAATTCTGCCTTGGCAGAAAAGCGATACCGCCTCCGGTAAAATTTTCCATTCGCACTGCTCCATAACTCTTTTTTGCAGAGATTGCGGAGTATCATCGTTTTTAATATCAATAGCCTTTTGAATTATTATGGGTCCAGCGTCGCAGTCCTCCGTAACAAAATGTACGGTAGCGCCCGTGAGCTTAACCCCGCTGTCAAGCACCGCCTGATGAACTCTGAGCCCGTAAAAACCTTTTCCGCAAAAAGAAGGGATGAGCGCCGGGTGAACATTCATCATCCTGCCTTCAAATTCCTCAACAACCTGTGAATCCAAAATTGTCATAAAACCGGCGTAAACCACAAGGTCCGCTTTTGCCTCTATAAGAGCGTCCCTGATTGCTTTAGTGTACGAGTGAATATCATCATATTCCTTTCTCGGTATAACACGTGTCGGTATATTATTATTTTTTGCTCTTTCCAGAGCGTACGCGTCAGCCTTTGATGAAATAACGCAGGTAATTTTACCTTCCTTTATTTCGCCGCGTGACTGAGCGTCAATAAGCGCCTGAAGATTTGTTCCTCCGCCTGAAACAAGAACAGCAATATTCATCATACTAATTCAACGCCCTTTTCACCCGATTTGATTTCACCGACAACCGCCGCCTGTTCTCCGTTTTCATTTAAGATACGGACAGCCTCATCAGCCTTGTCGGCATTTACCGCAATTACAAGACCCGTACCCATATTAAAGGTATTATACATATCTCTTTCCGGGATATTCCCTGTTTTAGCAATGAGGTCAAAAATCGGCTTTTTAAAGCACTTGTCCTTTTCAATAACTGCCGTAAAGCCGTCCTTCAGCATTCTCGGTACATTTTCATAAAATCCTCCGCCTGTAATGTGGCTGATTGCATTTACGTTTATCTTGTCCATTAACGCAAGTAAAGGCTTAACATAAATCCTCGTCGGAGTCATAAGCTCCTCGCCGAGTGTTTTGCCAAGCTCGTCATATTTAACGGAAATCGTTTTTTCATTAATATTGAATACCTTTCTAACAAGGGAAAAGCCGTTTGAATGAACACCCGAAGACGCAACGCCTATAACAGCATTGCCTTCCTTTAAATTCTCTCCTGAAACAAGCCTGTCCTTTTCTCCGATACCTACCGTAAAGCCTGCAAGGTCATATTCCTCTTCGGGCATCAATCCGGGGTGCTCGGCAGTTTCACCTCCCACAAGCGCACAGCCCGCCTGAACACAGCCCTCTGCAACGCCAGAAACTATTTGCTCAATTTTTTCGGGATAATTCTTACCGCAGGCAATATAATCAAGAAAAAAGAGTGGCTTTGCGCCCGAACATGCAACATCGTTTACACACATTGCGACACAGTCAATGCCGACAGTATCGTGCTTGTCCATAAGAAAAGCAAGTTTTATTTTTGTTCCGACGCCGTCTGTACCTGAAACAAGAACAGGGTTTTTATACTCGTTAGCGGCAATCTCAAACATACCGCCAAAGCCGCCTATTCCGCCGAGTACACCCGGTACAGCAGTCCTTTTTACGTGTGATTTAATAAGCTCAACAGACTCATAACCCGCTGTCACATCAACGCCTGCTGCCGCATAGCTTTCACTGAAACTTTTTTCCATATAATTCCTTAGCCTTTCCGCCCACAAATATTACATAAAAATTCATTTACACCTTGCTTATGGGCAGACAAGGCGTATAAATAATCCCGTGTGATTTATCACACTAAATCTCTTTTAACTTTTCCTGAAGCGCAGCATCCTTTTCACGAACCTGCTGCGCCATTTCCTTTCTCATATTCTGAAGTTTGAGCATCAGCTCATCATCTCCTACGGCAATAATCTCCGCCGCAAGAATTGCCGCGTTTTTCGCCGCGTTGACACCGACTGTCGCCACAGGTATTCCGGGAGGCATCATAACTGTCGCAAGCATTGCGTCCATACCGTCAAGGACTTTAGCCGAGCACGGAATACCTATAACGGGAAGTGTCGTTGAAGCCGCTAAAACTCCGCCGAGGTGAGCCGCCATACCTGCTGCCGCAATAATAACGCCAAAGCCGTTATCAATAGCCTTTGCGGAAAACTCATTTGCCTCCTGCGGGGTACGGTGGGCGCTCATAACTCTGACTTCGGTTTCAATTCCAAACTCCTTGAGTTGTTTGATTGCCGGTGTAACAATAGGCAAATCGCTGTCCGAACCCATAATGATTGCAACCTTTTTCATAATACTCTCCTTATAATTCATAATCGTGTTAAATAATAAAAATATTATATATTAAGATACCATATTTTTCAATATAGAAATATACCTAATTTATTCATTTAATCATAAATACTTTCGGCAATTTTTCCATATGCAAAGAAATTTCGGGCATACTTAAAATCACTGTAATCAATTACACCGTCCTGATTATAGTCAATCTTTATATATCTGTTATATTCTTCTTTCGGATACTTGCCGTATACACTGCGAACAAGCGCAAAATCCTTAGCATTCACATATCCGTCCGCGTTATAATCATAATGGAAAAAGCTTATATCGCCAAGCCTGTTTTCCAAATTTTCATCATAAGCAAACTCAAAGGTTCTGTCAACAGCGAACTCGGAAGAAATACAAATCCGTGAAGAATCGGACAGAGCGTAAAATTCAAATTTACCGTTAATATCCGTTTCATCCATATCCACACCGTCTACTGATACAACCGCATTTACAATGGGAAAATTATGGGGATGCGAGCCGTCCGGCGATTCCATTAAAACTACCCTGCCCGAAACTAAAACGCCTGTTCTGTTTACAAAATCAGTTTTATAGCTGTCATTACAGTGTGAGCAGGTATACTCTGTATAGCCCTCGTTTTGTAATGAAGGAGGAATTACGACGGAGGTGTAAGAATGAATAATTGTTATACTGAAGGATTTTGAATATTCTCCTACGCTGATTGTTCCCGTATGACTGCCGCAGAGCCATTTGCCGTTATTCTGGTTATCGGTATAGCTGACGGTTTTATCAAAATATTTCATATTATTAGTAAATCTTATAATTTCACTGAATCCTGTTTTATATAAAATCTTGATTTCGCTCCCCTCAATAAGAGGCAAAATATCAAATACACCGTCCGTATTGTCATTGCATGAAAGCTCTATATCAATATTAAAATCAATGCTTTCAATATCCAAAGGATAAAGGCTGACGGTAAACCCGCCGGTTGACATTATGCTTTTTACTGTGTAATAATACGTTTCACCTGCTTTAAGGTAACATTCAACAGTAAAGTTTAAATCGTCAAGAGAATTATCTGCATGAAACGCGAGTTCATTTTCATTACCGTCCGTTAAGCTACAGTCAACATCTACCTTTCCCGATGAGTAAAATATATAATTTCCGTTTTCAACGGGAGTAAAATCAAACACCATATCCATACCGACAGAATCGCCATAATATTCACACTCTATGCTCTGCCCCTCTTTAATTTCCATTTCCGAAATAATATTATAATTCACAATATTTTTTACCGCGTATGCATAAGCAGGCGAATCCCTGTAAACATTCATTACAAAATCCTTATATACCGAGCCGCGCGACTCGCTGTAAAAACCAAGGCTGTATGAGGAGAGGGACGCTCTTTTCGGTATGGTTATGCTCTTAAGATTAGCGCAAGCGAAAAACGCTCTTCTTCCGATTGCGAGATTTGAATACATATCTTCAAAGCTAACACTGTTAAGTGAAATACAATTTTCAAATGCGGATATTCCTATTTTTGTAACGGATGACGGAATAACCGCGCTTTCAAGATTCACTGAATAATATAAAGCATAATCGCCTATTACGCTTAAATTATCCGGAAATGAAAAAGTTTTAAGCGAATTAACACCGCTCATGGAATATCTGCCTAGCAAATTAAGGGTAGACGGTAATTTAAAATCTTCAGCGCTTACATAGTAAAAAAAATAATTACCGAGCGAGGTAATTCCCTCCTCAACGACAACGTGTTGTATAGAACCGTTGCTTCGCCACAGATACCACGGCTGGGAATTATTACTGTTAACAAAATCAGGAGTAGCGCCTTTTCCGCTTATTGTAAGTGTTTTTTCGGCGGCGTTAAAGGAGTAATATGTATCAGTATTTCCGAGCCGTGTTTTTTTAATATCTTCTGTTTGTACTGCGGCTGAGGAAACAAGGCATAATGAACAAATCAATTCAAGGGCAATCACAATGCTGAAAATAACCGACAATATTTTTTTCATTTCATCATCCTCCCTTGTAATTTTATATTATCATAATATATTTACTTTAACAATTTATTTTTAACAAATACCCGTTATATCTACATCACTTTTACATTAAAATGCTAATGCCAAACAAAAAACTGCCTTGGTAAAAACCAAAGCAGTTTTGTTTTGTTAAATTGCCTTTAAGAGCGCAGGAAGTCTTGTAAGCGCTCCGCCGATTCTCCAGAAGATTTTACTGAATCCGACAAATGTTGACTGATCGTCATTGAGCATCATAAGAAGACCGTCTGCCATTTCAGGTGAAAATACGCCCATGCTCATTGCAATAAAGTTACGGATAGGAATTTGTGTTGCCATTGCGGCGAGCATTTTGCCGTCACCGTTTTCTGCTGAGCCCATACCGGACATAATCTTCTCAATAAGCCTGCAGATTTTTCCGCCCCACTTGGTATGGCGCGCATCATTAAGACAGCAGTACATATCAATCTTTTTAGAAGTATCAGGCTCAGGGCTCGGAACGGGCTTACCATAGACAGCCTCAAACTGAGCGCCCTTCATTCCATAAATATCTGCTGAATAATAAGCAGGCGCTGATTCACGGTAATCAGGAATTACCGCATCTACTGTTGATGAAACAGTCACCGTTGCTGTCAGCTTAATATCACGGCTTGAAGCGCCGACAAGAATATCAAACTCACCCGTCTCAACCATCCAGTCGCCAAGCTCAACATTATAAAAAGCAAACGCTCTTTTTGAAAGGTCAAACGAAACTTCCTTTTCCTCGCCCGCTTTAAGAAATACCTTTTTAAAAGCTTTGAGCTCCTTAACAGGGCGGAAGATTGTTGACTCCTTATCAGCAACGTAAACCTGAGCAATTTCAGCTCCGTCAATACTGCCGGTATTTTTAATCTTAAACGATACAGTAACAGTATCGGTATCCTTAATACTTTCTGATGAAAGCTTAATATTACTGTACTCAAAGGTTGTATATGAAAGACCGTAGCCGAACGGGAAAAGCACATCCTTGTCTGCTTTATCATAATAACGGTAACCGATATAAACAGATTCCCTGTGTTCGCTCGTTACGGGTCCGCCCGGATAATTTCCGTAAGTTGGATTTTCATCAAACGAGAGAGGATACGTTTCTGACGTTTTACCTGACGGATTAACTGCGCCTGTTAAAATGTTTGCAACAGCGGCTCCTCCTGCCTGACCGCCGAGACCTGAATTAAGAAGACCTTTGACCTCGTCAAGCCATTTGATGTTAACAACCGAACCGCCCGCAAGAACAACTACAGTATTTGGATTTGCTTTTGCAACAGCGCTGACAAGATTGTTGTGGCTTTTAGGCATTTCTATGTCCTCTCTGTCGTAGCCCTCGCCCTCGAACTCCTCGGTAAGTCCCGCAAATACAACGGCAATATCCGCCTTCTTTGCCGCCTCAACAGCCTCATTTACTAATGCGTCATTAATTTCATCCTTGCCTTTTTCATAGCCTGCGGCATAAATCATATCAACGCCAAGCTTAGAAAGTTCATCATAAGCATTGTCAAGCTTGGTAGGATTGATAACTGATGAACCTGCACCCTGAAAACGCGGCGCCTTTGCCATCTCTCCGATAACCGCAACCTTCTGCCCCGGCTTGAGCGGAAGAATGGAGTCATCATTTTTAAGAAGCACCATTGAGCCTTCAGCAACTTTTTGAGCAAGCTTATGATGCGCATCAATGTCAAATGTATGCTTTTCCTCAAGAGCAGGCTTTGACTTAATAATAAGGTCAACAACATTGTCAACTCTTTTGTTTAGAATTTCCTCGTCAAGTTCTCCGTTCTTAACAGCGGCAATAATTCTCTTTGTATTAAGAGTACCTGAAGAAGGCATTTCAAGGTCCGTTCCGTTTTTAAGTCCGGGGATACGGTCAACGGATGCTCCCCAGTCGGTGAGAACAAGCCCCTTAAATCCCCACTCGCCACGGAGAACCTTTTCCTGCAGCCACTCATTTTGAGAAGCGTAAACACCGTTAATGCGGTTATAAGAGTTCATAATTGTCCAAGGCTGAGCCTCTTTTACACAGATTTCAAACGCTGTAAGATAAAGCTCTCTCATAGCTCTCTCGTCAATTACCTCATTGATAACCATACGGAAAGCCTCCTGTGAATTACACGCAAAGTGCTTAAGAGATGTACCGACACCCTTTGACTGAACGCCGTTTACAAGGCTTGCCGAACACTTACCTGCAAGATAAGGATCCTCGCTGAAATATTCAAAGTTGCGACCGCAAACAGGTGAACGTTTGATATTAGTACCGGGTCCGAGTATCGTTGAAACCTGCTCCTTTAAGCATTCTTCACCGAGCGCCTCGCCCTCTGCTCTTAAAAGCTCTTCGTCCCACGAACATGAAGATGTTGCCGCGGGAGGAAAACAGGTTGCGGGAACCGAATTGCCCAAGCCGATACCGTCTGACGCCTTTTTGTCGGTATTCTGCTTACGCAGACCGTGAGGCCCGTCGGTAACCATTATTTTGGGAAGCCCAAGCTCTGCCGACTCCTCAAGATGCCAATAGTCGAAGCCCGAAACAAAAGCCGCCTTTTGCTCAAGGCTCATTTTCTCAATAATCTCTGGGTGTTTCATTTAAAAAAACGCTCCTCTCAAATTTTTACCATTCTCATTATACAATAAAAAAACATACATATCAATAGCTTTTTTTGGTGAAAATCACCATATTCTTAGAAAATATAACATATCTTGAATGTATTTATTTATTGTGTTAAAATTCAAATAGAAAAGGGGCGGTTATATGATAAATGCAATTCCTTATTATGAATTTATTGAAAATAAAATCAGTTCAATTTGTCTTGAAAACAAAAATATATTAAGCAGAAAAATATCTTTTGATGAGGAAAGCGACAACCTGATTATTACTCTTATATATAACGGCTTTACGGTAAAACTGAAATACGGCGATACCATAACGGAGGACTACTCCTTTCTGGAGGATGACAATATGGGCAAATCGCTTATACCTAAATTTATATTCCCGTTTTCCGAAATTGAATATTCTGTTTACGATATACACAATGCGGTAGAAGACAGTATCTTCAGAACGTATGCGTTTCACTGTCTTTATGATGAGGCGTCTGTTGGTAAGGCTTTGGAGACAGTAATTTCCTTTATTAACAGGAACGAAGAAAAAATAAGGAGCATAAGCGGTTCTCAGCGCCTGCAAAAAGAGCTGAATGAATCATTTGAAAGCGGACTCAAAATAGCGTCCAAAAAAATCACAACTGATAAAATCAAGGAAAATCCAAAAAAATATTTGAGCAATCATGATATTGATATGTACTATCTGCGCATTGCCGAAACGGCGTTCACTTCACATATTACAAAAAACACTACGCGTGAACTCCAAAATTTTTACAGAAAGCAAACTAAAAAGAATAAACTTTTGCCTTTTGAAAAGAGATATATTGACTATCTATATAAAAATGACTTTAAAAATACTGATGCCGATGCGGTTGAAAGCGTAAAGAAAAATCAAAAAATATCAAGTAAAATTGAGAAATCAAACTCTTTTATTTACATAATCAGCCTTATATTCGCATTAGCGCTTGATATACTGATAGGTTCTTTTATAGAAAAAAGGATAGAGAAAAACTATCTGCTTTTAGAGGAGGTCACGCTTGACAACATATTTATAATTGTCTTTCTCACCATAGGCTTTTATTTAGTTTTGAATAATCCTTTGAAACGGCTGTTTATGCGAAAAAAAGAGGGCTATGACAGCAAATCAACAAAACTTGATATAAAAACAAACGCAATATTAGCCGTTGCGGGAGTTGTTATCATTATTGCCTCCAGTACCTTTTCATACTTTGATTATCAGAAAAATGTCGGTCTTGGTGAAAAAGATATTTATTACTGCCAAAAGCTCGGCAAAGCTGAAATACTGCCGTATGATGATGTTAAACTGTATCTGATTGAGGGTACATATTACGGTAACGACTATTCTGATACAGATGATGACAAAACTATCGCGGTAGTCGTAAATGATGACTATGAAAACTGCTTTGTATCGGAATATCTGACGGAAATAGATATGAAAAATTCTTACAGGGACAGTCTGGATTATGCAGGTAAATTCAAATCAATAGAAGACTTTAATGATAATTTTTTAGTTGGCTGATATAACTGAATAAACTATAAAACGGCGGTTTTTGACCGCCGTTTTAATTTATCCGATTAATTCTCTTATGATAGCCTCAGCCTTTTTGACGTCCGCCTTACCTCGTGAATTTTTCATAACGTAGCCGAACATAACATTGATTGCTTTATCCTTTCCTGCCCTTATATCCTCGACAGCCTTCGGGTTAGCGTCAATCGCGCCCTGACAAAGCGTTTTAAGGTCATCGTCGGAAAGACCCGCAAGGTCCTCCTCCCTGACATATTCTGTTACGTCAAGACCGCTTTCAAGCATTTTTGAAAGAACGTCCTTTGCCTTGTTTGCCCTGATTTTCTTATCATCAATCATCTTAACGAGTTCGGCAAGCTGGGCGGATGTCGTTTTAATTTTAAAGTTCTCCTTATCCTCCTCTGTCTGGAGAGTTGCATAGACAGGACCTAAAATCATATTAAGAACATTGTTTGCGCTTGCTCCCGCATTAACCGCCGAATCAAAAAATTCGGTAACATTTCTGTATTTATAAATGAGCCTTGCGTTGTTTTCGGGAAGTCCCATATCCTTTGTATATCTCTTAAGCTTAGCGTCGGGAAGCTCGGGAAGCGAGGAACGTATTGACTCAACCGTTTGCGGAGAAATGTAAAATCTCAGAATATCCGGCTCCGGGAAATAGCGGTAATCATCAGCGTTCTCCTTTGTACGAAGAACATAAACGGTATCGCTGTTTGCGTCGTAGCGCATGGTAGACTGAATAACCTTTCCGCCTGACTCGAGAATGTCCTCCTGTCTTTCAATTTCAAGCTCCATCGCGCGCACAATATTTGACAGGGAGTTGATATTTTTAATCTCCGTTCTCGTTCCCCACGGCTCGCCCGGCTGATGAATCGACACATTGACATCACATCTCATGGAGCCCTCCTGCATCTTACAGTCCGACACGCCCACATTTCTCATAATAAGCTGGAGCTTTTCGGCATATTCCCTTGCCTCCTGAGGTGACGAAATATCAGCCATGGAAACTATTTCTATAAGAGGAACACCGCCTCTGTTATAGTCAACATAGGTATAACCGCCGTCGTGAACAAGCTTGCCTGCGTCCTCCTCAATATGAATACGCTCTATTCTGATTTTTTTGCCCGAATCAAGCTCAACATACCCGTTAATGCAGACAGGCTCGTCAAACTGTGAAATCTGGTACGCCTTCGGAAGATCGGGATAAACGTAATTTTTTCTGTCCATATGAGAATTATTATTAATATCGCAATGAACGGCAAGACCTGCGCGCACGGCATACTCAATAACCCGCCTGTTCAAAATAGGGAGCGCGCCCGGCTGACCTGTACACACGGGACAGCAATGGGTGTTAGGCTCTCCGCCGAACTGTGTAGTACATCCGCAGAAAATCTTTGTTTTTGTGGCAAGCTCAATATGAGTTTCAATACCGCATACAAGCTGATAACTCAAAGCGCTGCACCTCCCTCAAAATCCTCAACGCCTATCTCTGCGTTTTTCTCATAGAAATACGCTGTGTCAAGAATTGTTTTTTCACTGAACTTTTTACCGATAATCTGCATACCGATAGGAAGTCCCTTACTGTCGTTCTTTATAGGAACACTGATTGCGGGAACACCTGTAATATTAATCGGAACTGTCGCAATATCGGAAAGGTACATATCAACAGGCGAAGCGTCGCTGAAATTAAGCGGAAATGCTGTATTCGGCGCTGTCGGAGCAATCAGAACATCGCAGGTGTTGAAAATTTCATCAAAATCTGCTATAAGATTTTCACGTAAAAGGCACGCTTTTTTATAATATGCGTCATAATATCCGGATGAAAGTACATATGTGCCAAGCATTATTCTGCGCTTTACTTCGTTTCCAAAGCCTTCAGTACGCGTCTTTAAAATCATTTCCTCAACATCATTGAAGGTTTCCGGTCTGTAGCCGTAGCGTATACCGTCATACCGTCCGAGATTTGACGACGCCTCGGCGCAGGCGATAATATAATAAACCGGCAGCGCCTGCTTAAGTACGGGAAGACTGATGTCAATAATTTCAGCGCCGTTATCCTCAAAAAACTTAACCGCGCCGTCAATAGCGTCTTTAATTTCTGAATCAATACCGTCAAAGTATTCCCTTGCTATACCTATTTTAAGTCCCTTGACGTCATTTTTACCGAGCGAATCGGAAATATTGCCAAAGTCAAAATCCACACTTGTCTGGTCGTTTGAATCAACGCCCGAAATTGCGTCAAATACGGTTGCCGTATCCTTTACCGAATTTGCAAGCACGCCGATTTGATCGAGCGAAGAGCCGTATGCAATAAGCCCGTAACGTGAAACAGCGCCGTAGGTAGGCTTAAGACCGACAATTCCGCAGAATGACGCGGGCTGGCGGATTGAACCGCCCGTATCCGAACCTAAAGCATATGCCGCTAAATTAGCGCAAACCGCGCCGGCGCCGCCGCCCGACGAACCGCCCGTAACATGATTTACATTCCGCGGATTAAGCGGCGCGCCGTAACAGCTTGTTTCGCTTGTTGAACCCATAGCAAATTCATCCATATTTGTCTTGCCGAGCATAACAGCGCCCTGCGCCTTTAGTTTTGACCATACAGTCGAATCATAATACGGTCTGAAGCCCTCAAGAATTTTTGAGCAGCACGTTGTTAAATCGCCGTCCGAGCAGATATTATCCTTAAGTGTCATCGGAATACCCGTAAGTACAGTTGCCGTACCGTTTGCAAGCATTTCGTCCGCTTTTTCCGCATTTTTGATTGCCTTGTCAAAGGTAGTTGAAACATATGCGTTATATTTCTTATTATCAGACTTAATTGCAGAAATATATTTTTCGGTAAGTTCTTTTGACGATACCTCCCTGTTTTTAAGCATTTGCGATAAGGGAGCGATAATTTCTCTCATTTATATTCCTCCCTTCACGCAGAACATACCCTTTGACCCGCTTACGTTTGAAAGGATTTTTTCATTCGGGAGTGACTCCTTAACAACATCCTCCCTGAAATCCTCGGCAGGTGTTGCAAACGATGATACATTTCTGATTTTATCAGCGTCACCCTCAACTGAATTGTTGATGGTATCTGCGAAAGCAATAATATCATCCATATCTTTTATAATTTTATCAAGCTCATCGTCCGAAAAATCAAGACGCGCAAGCTGAGCGAGTTTTAAAACTTCTTCCTTACTAATCATATTATCAACCTCAAATTACTTTCTGAGCTTAATGTGCGCCTCTCTAAGCTGCTGTTCCGTAATCTCATTAGGAGCGCCGCACATTAAATCCTGCGCCTTTCCGTCCATAGGAAATGGAATAACCTCTCGTATATTTTCCTCATTTCTGAGAAGCATAATCATACGGTCAACGCCGGGAGCCATACCCGCATGAGGGGGAGCGCCGAACTGGAACGCTGTGTAAAGCGCGCCGAATTTTTGCTTAAGCACATCTTCGTCATAACCCGCAATTTCAAACGCTTTTTTCATTATATCAATATCGTGGTTACGTACTGCGCCGGATGAAAGCTCAACACCGTTGCAGACAATATCGTACTGATATGCAAGTATCGTAAGCGGATCTTCATTTTCAAGCGCTTCTAAACCTCCCTGCGGCATTGAAAACGGATTATGTGTAAATCCGATTTTCTTTTCCTCCTCTTTATATTCATACATCGGAAAATCATTGATAAAGCAGAAACGGTACGCGTTCTTTTCAATCAAATCAAACATATCCGCGAGCTTTGTTCTGATCTGACCCGCATAGCTTGCAGCCTTTTCTTCGGCGTCTGCAATAAAGAATATTGTATCCCCTGTTTCAAGAGAAGCAATATCGGCAAGCTCCGTTTTCATATCGTCCGGAATAAACTTATCAATCGGTCCCTTATAAGATTTATCCTCCTGCACAAGAAGGTAGCCGAGACCGCCCATGCCTATTGACTGCGCGAATTTAAGAAGCTTTTCATGCTTGCCCTTTGAAATTTCTTCGTGTACTTTTATTGCCCTTACTGTCTGACCATGAAAAGGCTTAAATGTACAGCGCTGGAAGAAATCGGTTACATCAATAATTTCAAGCGGATTTCTCAGGTCTGGTTTATCCGTACCGTATTTGAGCATAGAATCCTTATAGCTGATAACAGGATAAGGAGATTCAGTCACGCTATATCCATCGGGGGCAAATTTTTTAAATGTTTTAGTTAAAATTTCCTCTCCGACTTTAAATACATCCTCCTGAGTGGCAAAACTCATTTCAAAATCAAGCTGATAAAATTCACCGGGTGAACGGTCAGCCCTCGCGTCCTCGTCCCTGAAACAGGGCGCAATCTGAAAATACTTATCAATACCAGAAACCATAAGGAGCTGTTTATACTGCTGGGGCGCCTGAGGAAGAGCGTAAAACTTACCCTTATGAACACGGCTCGGAACAATATAGTCGCGCGCGCCCTCAGGTGATGAGGCGCAGAGAATAGGCGTCTGAATTTCAAGAAAGCCCATATTCGTCATTTCCTGCCTGAGATAAGAAATAACCTTGCTTCTGAAAATCATATTGTCCTTAACCTTCTGATTTCTCATATCAAGAAAACGGTACTGAAGCCGTTTGTCCTCCCTTGTTTCCTTGGAAGTCTGAATTTCAAACGGAAGCGGACTGCGCACCTTGCCGAGAGTCGTCACCTTATGAGCCTCAATCTCAATAGTACCTGTTGCGATTTTAGGGTTAATTGTATCCTCATCCCTTTTTTCAACAAGTCCCTCTACCGAAAGGCAGTCCTCCTTTGAAATACCGCTGAGCAGTGACGTATCACGCATTACTATCTGCATAATACCGTTCATATCACGCAGGTCGATAAAGGATACACCGCCGTGGTCTCTGATATTTTCCACCCAGCCAGCCACCTTGACGGTACTGTTTATATCAGCCTCGGAAAACTGATCCATTGTTTTTGTTCTGTAAAGCGTTGAAAATTCCATAACACACACTCCTTGTAAATAAGATAAAGCAGTCTTAAGTCCGTATAGGACGAAAGACTGCTTCCGTGGTACCACCTAAATTAGCTGTTAATAAACAGCTCACTCTAAGGATTAACGCTCCGTTCACGCCCGATTCTACTCGCTTAACGCTTTCTTTCGGGAACTCATAGGCGTTTTTCACCGACTGCTTATACTGTCTTTCACCGACCGACAGCTCTCTGAAACAGCGGCAGGCAGTTACTCACCTAATCAAAGTTTCATATTATTTTATTGCAAATATAATAACACTTTATAATGCTTTAGTCAATATTTTTATTGATTGTCTTATTACATATTATATGCAAAACAAATTCAAAAATATAAATGACAAGCGTTAAATACCAGCCCGGACCCATTGAACCTATAATCAAGCCGAGTACAATAAATACGGCAGTATTCACAGCGCTGAAAATCATATTTCTCAAAAGCCCTGTTTTTGTTGAAGAAAACAGCGACGAAATAATAACAGCAAGCGAAAGTAAAATTACAAGAGCCATACTGACAGCCGGCATTATAACCGAGCCTATATCAATACTGCCGTTTATAAGCCCCATAATAAGACTTATAAGACTTATGTCTTTATACATAGGAAGACACATTGCGCCGAGCGGTGTGAAAAAAAGTGCAAGACGCACAATAAGCACGGGTGACGCAACAGAAGACGATTTAATAACATTAACAAATTTATTTACCGCGTCAACCTCTTTTTGCGCATTAAGAGCATCCGACTGCAATCTTTCCTCAAAATTATAATAAAGCAGATTGACATTACAATGAGGACACGCTTCTTTAATATAAAAGGGACTTAGTTTTCCGCCGCATTTCGGGCATAAATTATTCTTCATTTTTGCCACCTCCCGAAACTTCTTTTGATAGTTTTTCACGACGTATCTTCATATCAGTTCGTATACCCTCAAGCTTTTTACCCGTAAGATCATAGAAAAGATACGGAACAAGTGAAAGAAGTCCAAGCAGATACGGAATTAATGTAAACAACGCCCATATATATAAGTCCGTATGATCACCTTTCAGTGTTACAGGCTCGCCTGCTGCATTTTTAGTGAAATTAAGACCTATAACAGGCAGAATTGCCGTACCGATTGATGTTGAAATTGAGCCGGTCAATTTGCCGACAAAAGTAAGAACCGAGAATGAAATACCTTCGTTTCTCTCGCCGGTTTTCCATTCCATATAATCGACTGTGTCGCCAATCATTTCCGTCGGAATAACCATATTAACCGTATTAAAAAAGCTGAAAATAAAGTTTTGTATCATTAAAAGAATTGAAATAACAAGAACACTTGAATTATAAAATTTAAGACCTATTGTAAATACAAGAGTTCCCACAACTGCCCTGCAAACAAGATTGAGTATTACAATCTGCCTGTTATCAAGTTTTCTTTTAAGCTTTGGAATTAAAAGATATGTTAAGAAGCCGAATATAGTTCCGGGGAGGTTTATCCATAAAACAGCGGAGTTGAGATTTAAAACTTCAGAAAAGTAATATGTTTGAAAAACGCCTGCAAGACCGCCCAGCGCGCCGATAACATTACCGAGAATTATAAGCATCAGCGGTTTATTTTTAAGCATTATTTTAAAGCCGTCAATAACAGAAGGTTCTTTTACAGACTGAACAACTCTTTCTTTTGTCTTTCTACCCGCGAGCGAAAAAAGTCCTAATATCATAACAGCCGCAACCAGCGATAAAATAAGGAAGTCCTGCGAAAGAGTAAGTCCCCAGACGCCGTTATTTGAAAAATCCATCATAATAACAAGAAATGTCGTTGACAAGCCGCCTAAAATACCGGAAATAAATCTTGCAGTGGAAATGGCTCTTGTTCTGTCGCTCGGTGACGGCGAAATTGCCGTACTCATACCCCAGAAAGGAACATCGCCTATTGTATAGAAAAATTCCCATATGAAATATGATATGTACATATAAATAATTTTAACCGTTACGGATTTTGCATCTGATAAAATTTCCGGTCCCGCGAAAAGCATAACAGTTGCGGCGGCAAGCGGAACAGGCACAATTAAAAGATATGGCCTCAGCTTACCGTAACGGGTTCTTGTTCTGTCAATAATACCGCCGATCAACGGGTCATTTACCGTATCCCATATACCGAGAATCAAAATCATTGTTGCCACTGCTTTTTCAGGTAAACCAAAAACCTTAGTGAAAAAAATTGAAAGATAGCCGCCTGCCACTAAGTTGTAACCGAACACCTGACCCGCGTTTGCAAAGCCGTATGCAAGGTTTTCCTTAACGCTTACATAACGGGTTTCTTTTTTTCCTTCTTCGCTCATAAAATCCCACCCTTAACACATCTATATTATATTAAAACAAAAAGGCTGACATTTTGTCAACCTTTTTAAAATTTTGTTATTCTTTTGTTGTCTCATTATGCGAGTGATTATGCTCTGAAACAGTTTGTCCCTTTGCGCTGTAATCAGCATATCTGTTTTCAAGCTCGGTATATTCTCCTGTTTTCATATCCTTTTTTATAACCTTTGTACCGTCAAAGGAAATGCCGTACTCACCGATTGTTTCTATTGAAAAAGTTTTCTTGCCGTCCTTATTTGTTTCATCAGTTTGAGTAACAACATTAGCAAAAACTCTGACATATTTTTCTCCGTCGATTTCTGCACCGTTTGACGCGACCATAAGCTCATAATTCTTATCTATCTTGTCAAGTCCGAGTTCTTTTTTTGTATAAGACTGCTCAATAAACTTGATTGCGTCGGTATCTTTAATTTTTGCCTCTTCTGTCGCAAAAGTGGAGGTTACAGTGGTATTCGTTTCGGATTCGGTCTGAGTCTTTTTTTCTTTAGAACAAGCGGTAAAAACAGTAAAAATCACCGCTAAAGATATTAATACCGCAAATAATCTTTTAATAAAAACTACCCTCTTTCCATGGGAAATCTGAAAAGATTATTATTTCTCTTCTTCCCCGTCTTCATCCTCATCGTCGCACTCAACTTCAAACTCAAGCATTTCGCCGCAGTTGGGGCACGCCATTGTTCCTTCAAGAACAGTATCCTCGTCAACAGTTATCTGAGTACCGCAAAGAGGACATTCAACCTCAAATTCCTGACATTCGTCATCGCAGCAATCGTCGCAGTCGCAATCGCAGTCGTCATCCATAAGATAGTCCTCAACTTCCGCAAGATCCTCGTCAACCGCGTCAATCTGATCAGCGAGGATTTCCATTCCTTCGGTTATGTCCTCAACATCTTCCGTTAAGTTTGTGAGAACGTCAACGATTGCTTTAATTGCCTTTGTTTCCTTTTTGTTATCGTCCAAATCAAGACCGTCAAGCAGTCCCTTAAGATAGCCCAAGCTTTCGATTGTTTCCATAATAAAAACTCCTTATAAATTTAAATTAAGCTCTTTCCATATACTCGCAGGTTCTTGTATCAATTCTTATCATATCTCCTTCATTGATGAAGAGGGGAACTCGAATTTCAGCTCCTGTTTCAACCTTTGCGGGCTTAAGTGTATTTGTTGCCGTATTTCCCTTCAGACCCGGCTCAGTTTCCGTAACCTCAAGCGTTACAAATGTAGGAGGCTCTACACCGAATACCTTACCCTTATAAGAAAGGATACGGCAAATCTCATTTTCCTTGACAAACTTAAAGTTGTCCGAAAGGTCTGCCTCAGATACGGGAATCATATCAAATGTTTCATTATCCATAAAATAGTAAAGACCGTCATCATTATATGAATAAGCCATTTCTTTTCTTTCAATAAACGCCGTAGGAAATTTTTCCGTCGGGTTAAAGGTTCTTTCCACAACTGCGCCCTCAATAACATTTTTAATCTTTGCTCTTACAAAAGCGGCGCCTTTTCCCGGCTTTACATGCTGAAACTCAACGATTTGATATACCTTACCGTCCATTTCAAATGTAACGCCGTTTCTGAAATCACCTGCTGTTACCATAATTATACCTCCAAGATACTTAAAAACTAATGTAATTTATTTACTTAATATATTTTATATTATTTCCATCAATAAATCAATACCCATTTTATAGCTGTCCTTGCCGTATCCGCTTATTTGTTTAACGCAGACATCTGTTATAACGGATATTTTGCGAAAATCCTCGCGCTTATGAATATCCGACATATGCACCTCAACAAAGGGAGTGTAATCGCACACAGCCTCTATCGCGTCACGAATAGCATAAGAATAGTGTGTATAAGCTCCGGCATTAATAACAACGCCGTCAAACTCGTCCTTGCTTTCGTGGATAACGTCAATAATATCACCCTCGTGATTTGACTGAAAAAAGGTCATCTTCGCCCCGTTTGCTTTACCGTACAATTTAAGCTCTTCGTTGATTTGTTTAAGAGTTTCACCGCCGTAAACATTCTTTTTTCTTATTCCGGTCATATTAAGATTAGGACCGTTTATAACAAGTATTTTTTTCATATTATCACCTGAATTTATAATAATCTAATTTTAAACAGACGTCAATAAAATTATGGGAGCATCCTTTGATGCTCCCATATGTAAATTATTTATACTTTCTTTTACGAGCAGCCTCGCTCTTCTTTTTACGAGCTACAGAAGGCTTTTCATAATGCTCTCTCTTACGAACTTCCTGAATAATGCCATCGCGGGAAGTCTGACGCTTAAAACGTCTAAGTGCGCTGTCAAGAGATTCATTTTCTTTAACTTTAACCTGACTCATTCAATTCCCTCCCTCCGACCGCCTCGGGGGTATTTGATACTTCTTTAATATCCGAGCAAGATTATAAACAAAAACAAACCAAAAGTCAAGCATTTTAACAAGAATTGTATCAATTCTTCCAAAAATTTTGTTTAACTGCTTTTTTCGCCACTAACAAGTTTTGCATATTAATTAAATATCTTCAATTACTTTTAGAAACATATGGGGAAAGCCCCGATTCCTTTTCACCGAGTCTGCGCGCCTTCAGGTCGCTTTCGACTAAGGCTCTCTTCTCCTTGTCATATCTTATAAACAAGAGGGGTATAATATAAAGCACGCTCGCTATTGCAGGGGTGAGAATAACAAGAGGCCATATCCATTTGTCAAACACGGCTGTTTGCGTGCCGACATAAACCTGCGCGTTATCAATCGCCCTGTATCCGAGAATTGATAACGCAAGGGTTGCAAGTCCTGATGTTATACCGCTTGATATTTTTGTAAACGATGTCTGTACTGAAAAGGTAATACCTTCTGTACGCTTGCCTGTTTTCCACTCCATATAGTCAATACTGTCGCAGAAAATAGATGTCTGCGCAATAGAGGATGCGCCGGCGGGAAGGCTTCCTATGCCTATTATAATCATGGCAATCCATAAGTTTCCGCCTTCAAAGCCGACAAAATACGCAATCACACGTACAACTATATTTACAACTTGAATAAGAATAAGGACATTTACATAACTGCCGAGCCACTTTTTAAGCTTATCGGCAAGCATCATACCTATAAAGCTCGGAACGGTTGTCAGCGCAAAATAAAGCGTTGTAAGTCCAAGCGCACCGATAATACCGCTGAGAGCGTTGTTACCGAGAAAATCACCCGGTATTTCGTATTTAAAGAAATATGTAACAAGACTCGCACCGAATCCGAGCGCGCCGAAAAGGTTTGATAAAGTTACAAGTAACAACATCTTATTTTTAAATAAAAGCGAAAAACTTTCAGCAAGTGATGACTGGCGGTCGGTAAGATTAACGCTAATACGCTCCTGTGTCTTATAACACCGATAGCTTAACATTGCGCCGCCAAGTCCGAAAATCATAGCAAAAACGAGAGTTACAAGCGACATACTGAAACCTTCGGCGTTTGCAATCATTTCAAGAACCATGGGAATGACGGTGCTAAGCACACCGAAAACACTGCTGCCGATTGTTCTCGCCCACTGCACAAAACGGTCGCGTTCATTTGAGTTCGGCGAAACCATTGCGGTAATTCCCCATACAGCGACATCCTGAACGGTATATGCAAGATCCCAACAAATATATACTATTACAAAATATGAAACCCTGAGCCAAAGCAAATCTTCAGCCGTTGAAAAAACTAAGAACAAAAGCACCGTGAAAATGCCTACTGGTAATGGTGTGTATTTTAAAAAAGGCCTCAGCTTTTCACCGTTTTTGAAGGTGTGGCGGTCGATAAAAGAGCCGACAATCGGATCATTTACGCCGTCCCAAACCTTCATTACAATCAGAAGAACAGATACAACAGCAGCCGGAAACATTGCAATATCGGTCATGAAATATGTAAAAAATGATGCGCCAATGAGCGAATATACCATATTTTGACCTGTAAGTCCGATTAAAAAATCTGCCGTTTCTTTTTTTGAAATATATCTTTTTTCCCGAAGCGCATCCATAATTATCACCTCTGTTTTATTATACAATACTTGTTTGACAAAATAAAGATGTAAATTATTTGAAAGAGCATATCAGCTATATATCTTTATATCATAAATCACCTAATCTCCTTATTTTCTGTAAATTCATAATGTATTTACAAATCTTTATTTTATGATATAATATAAAAAATTTGGTTTTTCTATCTTATTTTTAATGGAATTATAAAAATAAAGTATGCTAAAAAATTATGGAGTAAAAATATGAAAGACAACAAAAAAATTCTTAACATTACAACTTTTATATTAAGCATTGTTTTTATCGGCTTTATAATGTGCTGCGTAGGATATTCTCTTGATGACTGGGCGTGGGGAGCTTCAGTAGGCGAGGAGAGATTATCAGCAATGTTTGCGGGATATAACGGCAGATACCTTGGTAACTTTTTAGTTATCATAATGTCAAAATATAATATAATAAAAATTTTAATAATGACATTATTTACCGTAGTTACTGCATATTCTGTATACCGCCTTGTCGATAAATCAAAATTTTATCTGTATTTTACAGCGTTATTACTTTTATTTTTTATGCCAAAGGAAATGTTTTCACAGACGCTCGGATGGGCTTCAGGATTTTCAAACTATGTTCCGCCTATTATGCTGTCAGTCATTTATTTGTGCATTATAAAAAATATTTTTGAAACGCAAAAGCCTGTGTACAATAAATTTATGCCTATCCTCACACTGCTGATAGGTATAAGTTCAAACTTATTTATGGAAAATGTCACCCTGTTTAATCTGGCATTGGGCTTTGTAGTTATTGTTTTTACGTATATTAGATTTAAGAAGGTTTATATTACCCATTCCGCTTTTTTGCTCGGCGCAGTAATCGGTTCGGTTATTATGTTCTCAAATTCGGCGTACCGTATAATTTCATCCGGCAGCGATGACTACAGAAGTATAGGCGGAGATGATACATCGCTTTTAAAAACAGTTTTTGAAAATTTAAAACTGATATATAAATTTTTATTTGAACAGTGCTTGATGCTTTGGATAATTATATGTATCGCCGCACTGATATTATCATTTTTACATTTAAAAAATAATAAACCGTCTAAGGTCAACCGTTTTCTTACATTACTGTCTTCATCGGTAATACTTTCTTTTGCAGTTATAAGCGTGTTAACCAAAATGAACACACAGTGGACAGAGGTTTTTAATTCTGCAAATGAAGGATTTGCGGCGAAGGTGAATTTTGTACTCGCGGGATTAGTGCTTTTGGCATTATTTATAACTCCTCTGCTTTGCATAAACGATAAACTTTCTGCACTTAAAACCGCGTCGTTTATCGGATTAGCCTGTGTTGTAACCGCTCCGCTTTTCGTTATTACGCCGATAAACTCAAGGTGCTTATTTTCCGCATATGTATTTTTAGCTGTTTACGCGATTTCAATAATTAATCAAATTACTTCATCATTGAATTATAGTTTCGTGAAAAATTTAGCAGCGCTTTTGCTGACGGCTGCATGCTTTATAACTGCTTTTTATTACGGAACATTATATCACCGCGTACATTCATTTTATAATGAAAGAATTGAATATGTTTATGAACAGATTGATGAAAATAAAAAAGAAATAGATTTACCTAAATATCCAAAATATATAACTTCATATGTATACTTTGGCACTCCTTCGGACGATACTATGTGGGAAGAAAGATTCAAGGATTTTTATAATATTGATGAAAAAATTAATTTTACTCCCGTAAATTACCGTGATTATAAAGAAAAATATAATAAGTAATCAATCATCCGAATGTAAAAAATATAGGTATAGATTATAGATAAAAAGGGCCGCCTCACTACTGTGAGGCAGCCCTTTTTATCTATTTCGATTTTAAAACCTTTCTCACAATTTGCTCGCATGAATCAGGACTTTCATATGTCAGGTATTTTTTGTGAAAAGCATCTATCCTGTCCTTACATTTTTCCATCTGCTCTTCAATGTTTAATATTGAATCAATGACTTCATCCGTATCATACAGAATAGGTCCCGGGGCTTCTTCTTTGAAATCCACATAAAGCCCTCTTAAATTATTGCAATATTCATCTATATCATATGCGAAGAAAAGCATAGGCTTATTAAGCAGAGCAAAATCGAACATTACGGATGAATAATCGGTTATAAGAATATCCGCGATCATATAAAGATCTTCAACATATCTGTAATTGTTCATATCAAAAACAAATTCGTTATCGGCAGGAATTTTGCACCCGTTTGAGCAAAAATGGTGAAGCCTTACAAGAATCACATAACCGTCACCGAGTTTTTGACGCATCATCTCCAAATCAAGACGCATATCAAAGTTGTTTTTAACCCTCCATGTCGGAGTGTAAAGCACAATCTTTTTATTAAACGGAATACCGAGGCTTTCTTTGATTTCCTTTATTTTTTTCAAACTGCTGTCGAAAAGCTTGTCCGTTCTTGGATAACCTGTCCTTAAAGTTTCGCAATCGCATTTAAAGCAGGAATAAGCCTTGTCCTCCATAAACTTACCCTGAACAATCAAATAATTCCATCTGAGGTTTTTATTAATGTACTGCTCTTTCATATAATCGGTTGGGAAATCGCCCTCAACATCAAGACCGAGGGTTTTAAGAGGAGTGCCGTGCATAGTCTGAATTTCTATCTGACCGTCACGTTTTACATAACCATCCTCAAAATTAACATTATTCACAAAATATTTTGCTGTTGCAAGATAATGATAATATTCCTGTGAGCCCCTGCGTACTCTGATACCCCTGCCTTTAATAGGAGTACGTTCATCCGTAAGCGACCAGATACATTGATACTCAGGATAATTCTTATCAATATACTCATAGAGCGCCTGAGGATTACAACTGTATTTTGAGCCCCACATTGACTCAAATACAATCTGCTTTTCATTAATAGGCTCTTCCCTGAATTTCGGGTAATTTTTAAACGTAAGCTCTTGCCTTTTTGAAAGAGTATTTTCCGCCTCTATCCAACTGTTTTTAATTCTAAGTTTAACAGTACCCGTTACAAATCTGTAAAACTCCAGATCAAGAGTTTCATCAATTTTCATTTTTATATTGAAATGCTTTTCACGGTAAATCATATCGCGTATTACTCTGCCGCCGGGCAAAACATATTCAATATATACATCTCTGTAACTGCCGTAAAAATTCCTGTTGATTTTTTTACTGTTAAAATTAATTATAAATCCGCATATTGTCTTGCCGTTTTTATGATAACATAAAGACTTTGCAAGAATAACTTTCTCTTTTGCTATATTGTCGTCTACGCAAATATATGCTTTTTTTGCTTTAGCTATTTCTTGGTTTGAACCCTCCGACACCGTTTCCATTGCGGCAAAATTATACTTTTCGGCAACTCTTGTAAGAACAGACGCTCTTTTTTCAAACCTCAAACGAATAAAGTTTGTCCGCGTAGTCTGTACAAAAGCAACTCTTGACGGCAATGTAATCACCTGAGAGTACTTTTTTTGATGAAGAAGTTTATCCTTGTAACCGTTAGCTTTTTCAACAAAAAATGTATAATTAACCGCGTTCTCAAAAAGAGCGCAGTCTGCGCTGAAATGAGTTTCATCATTTTTTTTAAATTCTATATAATTATCAGAGTCGTTGTCTTTTGCAAAAATTCTGCTTGCGGGAGCGTCAAGCGTACAGATAAACATATTATCTTTAACCGAAACATCAGCCGCAAAAATATCCTCATTACTGATTAGAAGCTGAAATTCGTCAAGATAGGAATAATTCGGCGCAACTCTTGTTCTGCCGACAAAAAATGTTTTGTTTTTTGATTTCCTTTTGACGTCATAACTTACGGAATTTAAAAATAAACTTCCTTTTTTAAGCCTGTTTTCATATTCAACATAAATTCTGTTGATACCCTGATGCGTTTTCTCGGCAGTCTCAATCAGTTTTTTATTTATAGTAACCTTGTAACCGACACCGTCATAGTTATATTTACTGGTCTTATTAGCGGTTCTGTCAACATAATGACCCCAGTCGTTTGTTAAGTTACGATGATTTGAACCGGTTACGTCAAGAGGAATTTTCTCATTTGTCTTATCATTGTAAAGATACGCCTTGATACTCTGTTCCTCAAAATTTTTAATATTAACACGGCTTTGGAAAATATGTGCATAAATATATATGTTATTATTCTTTATCAAGACATTGTCAATAGCGTTGCTCGGCTCAAGATTACGTAAATCCTCCGTTATATTTCTTCTTTTCAATGTAAACAAATCATCGGGAAGGTCAATGTAGAATTCGCCGTTCTCCTCATTAACCGGAGCAGCAAAATATCCTTTTTTCTCATAATCAAGCAATCTGATAAGAGCACTGATATTATCATCCAAAATATATCTGTACTTCTGCTGATTTATGAGAGTTAATGATTCCAGGAAACTCTCATTAACAGAGGAATTGATATATTCTCTTATAATACTCAAAATCTTTTCAGCCTGCTCTTCAGGTACTTTGGAACTCTGATAAATAAAAATTGAAAGATCAATTCCAAGATGTTTTAATTTTTCAATTTGCTTTAAATCATCTTCTTTAACATTTTCGTCAAAGAATTTGTCAAGTATCTTCATAACAGTAATTCTGTCATTAAGATTTGTCATATCCGAGGCGTTCTGCGTTATTGATTTTGAAACGCCGTCACGCACTCTCCAAAGATAGCCCACACTGTTTACAACGGAAACATTGTTTGCAAAATAGTGCATGGGAATAGTTACCGGAATATCCTCATAAAGAATATTTTCCGGAAACTGAAAATTGTGTTCCAAATAAAAAGAGCGTAATATGAGTTTGTTCCATGAGGTTGTATCATATATAAGGTTCAAATTCTTTGTAATATGAGTTACGGGCACAATATTATCAAATACTTTTTTATGCAGATTTGATTTCCAAGATTTTTTTGAGTTAAACCTGGCAACATTACATATAGTCAAATCACTGCCGTTTTTTTCAGCGGCGCAAAACATCTTCTCATATGCGTCCTGCACTACAATATCGTCTGAATCCACAAACGCAATATATTTTCCGGTTGCCATAGGTACAGCGTAATTCCTGGCGTGGCCTAACCCGTTGTTTTCAATACGTTCATAATAAAAATTATCATATTTTTCCGCATATTCCCTGGCGATTTCTCCGCTTCTGTCTGTGGAACCGTCATCAATCATAATAACCTCAAGGTTACCCTTTGTCTGATTTAAAATACTGCCAAGGCAAGCGTCAATGTATTTTTCAACATTATATATTGGAATAATTACACTTATGTCCGGTGTATTTTTTGAATACATTAAATAATTCTCCTTCATTAAAATCCGTCATTCACAGTAAAAACAAATTTATAAAAATTAAAATATCAAACAATAAACAAATAACAGCAGCCACTCTCAAACTTATTATTTGTTATTATTAAACTGCCTAATCTCTAAAAATATTAATCTGTGTAAAAAGATATATAAAACAGCTGCTTTTATCACTTTTAAATTACAATTTTGTTTGACATTACATCGTATTTTTTAAATTATATCACAATAAATATTACTTTTCAACAAAAGCATATAAAAAACACCCGAGTGATTCCCGGGTGTTAAAAGTCATTATAACATTATCTTTAAACAAGCTCTATGATGCACATTTCAGCAGCATCACCGCGACGAGGTCCTGTTTTGATAATACGGCAGTAACCGCCGTTTCTTTCCGCATACTTAGGAGCAACCTCATCAAAGAGTTTCTTTGCTACGTCCTCCTTTGTTACATATGAAAGAACCTGTCTTCTTGAATGGAGTGTATCGTTTTTGCCGAGAGTAATCATTTTCTCAGCCATTGCACGAACTTCCTTTGCTCTTGTAACGGTAGTTTCCATCTTGCCGTTTTCTAAAAGATAAGTAACCATACCTCTGAGCATAGCCCTTCTGTGGTCAGTGGGGCGGCCCAGCTTTCTGCTACCTGGCATTGAAATTCCCTCCTTTAGTCCTCTTCTTGACTGAGTCCGAAACCGAGTGAAGCGAGCTTAGCTACAACTTCATCAAGTGATTTACGTCCAAGGTTTCTGACTTTCATCATATCTTCTTCTGATTTACCGATTAAATCTTCTACTGTGTTAATGCCTGCTCTCTTAAGACAGTTGAAGGAACGTACTGAAAGGTCAAGCTCTTCAATAGTCATTTCAAGAACCTTTTCCTTACCATCGTCATCCTTTTCAACCATAATGTCTTGATTTCCGATTTCTTCAGAAAGGTCAACAAAGAGCATAAGATGGTCATTGAGAATTTTAGCGGCGAGAGAAGCAGCCTCGTCAGCCGCGATTGTGCCGTCTGTCTCAATGTCGAGAATGAGTTTGTCAAGGTCAGTCTGCTGTCCAACACGAGTATTTTCAACAGTGTAATTAACCTTTAATACAGGTGTGTAAATCGAATCAATCGCAATAGTACCGATTGGTAAATCCATTAACTGCTTATTTCTGTCGCAGGGAACATATCCCCTGCCGTTATCAGCAGTAAGCTCCATAACTACATTTGCGCCTTCATCAAGGTATGCAATATGGAGATCCGGATTAAGAATTTCAACATCGGCATCATGCCTGATGTCACCCGCGGTAATTTCACCCTCACCGGAAACTTCAATATAAAGCGTCTTGGGTTTTTCGTCATGTATCTTAAGGATAACGCTTTTGAGATTCAAAACAATCTCGGTAACATCTTCCTTAACATGCGGGATAGTTGAAAATTCGTGCAAAACACCATCAATCTTTACAGAAGTGATTGCATAACCCGGTAATGAAGAAAGAAGAACTCTCCTCATACTGTTTCCGAGTGTTGTACCAAAGCCTCTCTCGAGCGGCTCAACAATAAATTTGCCTGTGCTTCTGCTTCCGATAGTAGACACATCTACAATCTCGATTTTAGGCTTATCAATTTCTATCATTTAAAAGCCTCCTAAAAAATGTTGTATTTTGTTTTCGCTAAATAACAGCAACAAAAGGCTATTACTTAGAGTAGAACTCAACGATTAAATGCTCTTCAACAGGAGTTGCTATTTCTTCTCTCTCAGGGAGCTTAACAACCTTTGCCTCCATAGCATCCTTATTTACGTCAACCCACTGCGGAACAGGACGAGATGCGTTTGACTCAACAAGAGTTTTAAACTCATCCGAAGATTTGCTTGTTTCTTTAACAGCAACAACATCGCCTGCCTTAAGGAGATATGATGGAATATCGACCTTAGAACCGTTTACAGTGAAATGAGCATGGTTTACAAGCTGGCGGGCCTGCGCTCTTGAACTTGCAAAACCGACTGTGTAAACTACATTGTCCAAACGGCTTTCACAAATCTGAAGAAGGTTTGTACCTGTTACACCAGCCTTACGCTCAGCCATAAGGAAATATTTGTGGAACTGTCCCTCAGCAATACCGTAATAACGACGTGCAGACTGCTTTGCGCGCAGCTGCATACCGTATTCTGAAGTCTTTTTTCTGTTCTGACCGTGCTGACCGGGCGCATATGAACGACGGTCTATTGCACATTTGCTTGTATAACATCTGTCACCCTTGAGGAAAAGTTTCTTGCCCTCACGACGACAAAGCTTACAAGCAGGTCCTGTATATCTTGCCATATCAAGTAACCTCCAAGTTTATACTATACGCGACGTCTTTTTGGCGGACGACAGCCATTGTGCGGAATAGGAGTAACATCTTTAATAAGACTTACATCCAGACCTGCTGTCTGAAGAGCTCTGATAGCTGATTCGCGTCCAGAGCCCGGGCCCTTAACGTAAACTTCAACTGTCTTCATACCACAATCGATTGCTGTTTTAGCAGCTGTTTCAGCGGCTGTTGCGGCAGCAAAGGGAGTCGATTTTCTTGAACCGCGAAATCCCATCTCACCTGCAGATGCCCATGAAACTGCATTGCCGTTCATATCAGTAATTGTAACGATTGTGTTGTTGAAGGTCGATTGAATATGGGCAGCGCCACGCTCTATATTTTTCTTCTCACGGCGCTTGCGTGAGCCTGTGGTCTTTTTAGTAGCCATACTTTTTTGTTCCTCCTACTTATTTCTTCTTATTTGCTATGGTCTTTTTAGGACCCTTGCGTGTGCGGGCATTATTCTTGGAGGTCTGACCTCTTACTGGGAGACCCTTTCTATGTCTTACACCGCGATAGCAACCAATTTCGATAAGTCTTTTGATGTCAAAAGCTGTATCCCTGCGAAGATCACCCTCAACAGTAAGATTATTAGTAATATAATCGCTGAGCTTTTTAACATCGTCTTCTGTTAAATCTCTGCAACGGGTATCCGGATTGATACCTGTTTCCGAAAGAACCTTTTTGGAAGTAGTAAGACCGATACCGAAAATATAGGTAAGGCCGATTTCTACTCTCTTCTCATTAGGTAAGTCAACACCTGAAATACGTGCCATTTTACAGTTTACCTCCGATTTTTAATTCAGGATTAGCCCTGACGCTGTTTGTGCTTTGGATTTTCACAGATAACCATTACTTTTCCATTACGCTTTATTACTTTGCACTTTTCGCAAATTTTCTTTACAGAAGGTCTGACTTTCATTTTGAATATCCTCCTAAATATTTACTTTGAGCGCCAAATGATACGACCTTTAGTAAGATCATATGGTGACATCTCAATGGTTACCTTATCACCGGGGAGAATACGAATGTTATTCATTCTTAGTTTCCCGCTGATATGGGCAATAATAATGTGGCCATTTTGAAGCGATACCTTAAAGGTTGTGTTAGGCAATACCTCTACCACGGAACCTTCAACTTCTATCATATCTGACTTTGACATCTTATACCTCGCTAAAATAATTAATACGATTGATGTTGTCTATTTAACTGGAATCACATTACGGCGTAATCGCCAGCAATTGATTTAAACCTTAGACTTTTGTTAAAATTACCGGACCGTTTGACGTAATGGCAACAGTATGCTCAAAATGAGCAGACAGTTTGCCGTCTGCGGTTTTAACTGTCCAACCGTCTGAAAGTTGTTTAACCTTATAGGTTCCCAGATTTATCATTGGTTCAATTGCCAATGTCATTCCGGGTAACAGTCTGATACCACGTCCTGCGTGACCGAAGTTTGGTACGCTTGGCTCTTCATGAAGCTTAGTTCCGACGCCGTGGCCTACATAGTCACGAACTACGCCGTATCCACGTTCTTCACAATATGCTTGAACCGCAGAGGATATATCGCCGATTCTGTTGCCCGGGACAGCCTGCTCAATACCTTTCATAAGGCTTTCGCGGGTAGTGTCCATCAGCCGCTTTGCCTCGGGAGAGCAAGTCCCTGCGGCAAATGTGGCAGCATTGTCGCCGTTATAACCATTCTTAGCGGCTCCTAAATCTATGCTGACAATATCACCCTCACGGATAATACGATCAGCTTTTGGAATACCGTGAATTACTTCATCATTTATAGATATACATGCAGTAGCAGGAAATCCGCCGTAATTAAGAAAATTAGGAGTTGCTTTGTGCTTTTTTATAAACCTAAATGCAATCTCATCTATTTCTTTGGTAGAAACACCCGGCTTAACAGCCTCTCCTGCTACCATTAATGCCTCAGCCGAAATCTGACAAGCTTCTTTCATAAGTTCAAGCTCGCGGCTGCTTTTAAGCACTATCATGTTAATCCTCCAACGCAGCGAAAACGAGCGCTGTTGTATCAGCAACCTCTTCCTGTCCCTCAACAATCACAAGCTTTCCGAGTTTCTTATAGAAATCCTTAAGCGGCTCTGTCATCTCATGATACTCTGCAAGCCTTGCCTGAACCGTTTCGGGAGCATCGTCCTTTCGCTGAATAAGTTCACCGCCGCACGCGTCGCATACTCCGTCAACTTTTGGCTTTTTATACTCAAGATGATATGAGTTAGCGCACTTTGAGCATACGCGGCGGCCGCTCATTCTCTTGGTTATCGCATCATCTGAAACCTCTATATCGAGGACCTTATCAATTTCCACGCCCATATCCTCAAGCGCTTGTGCCTGAGGAATGGTTCTTGGAAAACCGTCGAGAATGAAACCTTTTTTACAATCATCGTCCTTAAGTCTGTCCTTGATAATACCGACTATAATTTCATCAGGAACGAGCTGACCGGCGTCCATATATGACTTTGCCTTAAGTCCCAGCTGCGTACTGTCTTTAACAGCTGCACGAAGAATATTACCTGTTGAAATTGCGGGGATTCCATATTTATCAACAATCTTTTCCGCCTGTGTGCCTTTGCCGGCACCCGGAGCGCCGAGAAGAATAAGTTTCATAATATCTCTCCTATATATTAGTCAAGGAAGCCTTTATAATGACGCATCATCATCTGTGACTCAAGCTGACGTACCGTCTCAAGAGCAACACCGCACATAATGATAAGCGATGTACCGCCGAGAGAAATTGTCATACCGCCCGTATCCTTTGAAGCGCCCTCAAGAGGCGGAATTGCCATATCACATATAAGTGAATAAACAATCGGGAACAAAGCGATAACCGAAAGCATCAAAGCACCGATAAGAGTCAGTCTGGAAAGAACTCTGAGTATATAGTCAGATGTAGGTCTTCCCGGTCTGATACCCGGAATTGCGCCGTTATTTTTACGAAGATTATTTGCCATTTCTATAGGATTGTACTGAATTGTACTGTAGAAATAAGCAAAGAAAATAATGAGCAAGAAGTACATTAATGCGTACCACCATGAGTCACCCTGGAAAGCATTAAAAAACTTCTCCCAGAAAGTACCCTCATATTTGCTCGATGAAATGAACATCTGAACTGTTCCTGGAAGCGAGAGAATAGATGAAGCAAAAATTACAGGAAGCACGCCGCTCATATTAACCTTGATAGGCATATGAGTTGACTGACCGCCCATCTGCTTTCTTCCTACTACACGCTTTGCGTATGTGATTGGAAGTCTTCTCTCTGAATTGTCCATAAATACGATATACGCAATCATCAAAAGGAAAATCACGCATACAACCGGAACAAGAATTCTGTATACAAATCTACCTGTCTGAAGATATCCGAATAACTGTCTGATGAGTGTCGGAAAACGGGATACGATACCGGCAAAAAGGATTATTGAAATACCGTTTCCGATACCGCTTATTGTAATCTGCTCACCAAGCCACATAATAACAGCTGTTCCGGCAGTAAGAACCAGAACAATAACAACAGCCTGGAACACACCGTCAAATCCTGTAAAAGCAGCTCCGTTTGCATCTGTCATCAAGTAGTTATTTGCGCGAAGATAGAAGTAGTAGGCAAGCGACTGAAGGAGACCGAGCGCAACCGTTACAAAACGTGTAATTGAAGCAATCTTCTTTCTTCCCTCTTCGCCTTCCTTCTGTAATCTTTCAAGCGCGGGGATAGCAACTGCAAGCAGCTGCATAATAATTGAGGAGTTGATGTACGGTGTTATGGACATAGCGAAAATCGTACCATATGTGAACGCACTACCTGTCATCAAACTCAGATAAGTGAGTATTGTATTTCCTTTGCCAACATTGATTTCATCAACAATGTTGAGGAAAGGTACCGGAATGACTGAACCTATTCTGAAAACGAGGATAATAAACGCAGTAAATAAAATCTTTTTACGGATTTCAGCTACTTTCCACGCATTTACAATGGTTTTAATCATTTAAAGCACCTCCACCTTACCACCTGCAGCTTCGATTTTTGCTTTAGCTGACTCACTGATAGCGGTTACTTTAACGGTAATAGCCTTTGTGATTTCGCCCTTACCAAGAACCTTAACGCCGTCAAGGGTTTTCTTGATAACGCCTGAATCAATAAGAGCCTGTGCGTCTACTGTTGCACCGTCTTCAAATCTGTCGTTAAGTGTAGAAAGATTAACTATTGCATACTCAGTTGCAAAAATGTTATTAAAACCTCTCTTCGGCACACGTCTCTGAAGCGGCATCTGACCGCCCTCAAAGCCGAAACGTCTGCTGTAACCTGAACGGGATTTCTGACCCTTTTGACCTTTACCTGATGTTTTACCCTGTCCTGAGGCAGTACCTCTGCCTATTCTCTTTACGCTCTTCTTTGAGCCTTCAGCGGGAGAAAGTTCATGTAATTTCATTATCTGCACCTCCCCTTATTCTTCTACAACAGTTACAAGGTGAGCAATCTTTGCAAGCTTACCTTTAGTCTGAGCGTTGTCAGGCTGAACTGTTACATTACCGATTTTACGAAGACCAAGTGAGTGGGCGGTGGCAATCTGGTCTGCTTTACTGCCGATTAAGCTTTTTGTAAGCTTGATTTTGATATCTGCCATTGTTCCACCCTCCTTAACCTAAAATTTCCTTGGTTGATTTGCCGCGAACTGCTGCAACCTGGTCAGCTGTTCTGAGCTTGCTTAAACCATTAATTGTTGCTCTTACAACATTACAGGGGTTGTTTGAACGGATAGCCTTTGTTCTTACATCCTTAATGCCAACTGTCTCGACAACTGCACGAACAGGACCGCCGGCAATAACGCCGGTACCCTTTGGAGCAGGCATAAGCAATACTTCGCCAGCACCGAACTTACCCTTAATCTCATGAGGAATTGTTGTTCCCTTAAGAGCAACCTTAATTACATTTTTCTTAGCGTCTTCAATTCCCTTACGGATAGCGTCCGGAACCTCGCCGGATTTACCGATACCGAAACCTACAAGACCGTTACCGTCACCTACAACCACAAGAGCTGAGAACTTGAAAATTCTACCGCCTTTTACAGTCTTTGATACACGGTTAATTGCTACTACTCTTTCTTCAAGTTCCATTGAAGATACGTCAATCTTTGCCATAAAAATTTACCTCCTTCGTTAGAACTTAAGTCCGCCTTCACGAGCGCCTTCGGCAACTGCCGCCACACGTCCGTGATAAACGTAACCGCCGCGGTCAAATACACATTCCTCTATGCCTTTTGCCTTGGCTCTGTCTGCTAATGTCTTACCTACAGCCTTAGCTGCCTCTACGTTACCGCCGTACTCTTTGAAGTCCTTTTCAACCGTTGAAGCCGATGCAATCGTTACACCTGCGACATCGTCGATTAACTGCACGTAAATATTGCTGAGAGAGCGATATACGTTAAGTCTTGGACATTCAGCAGTACCGCTGATCTTACCGCGTACTCTTGTATGGCGTTTTTGCCTTGCCTTATTGGCATCCTGTCTTGAAACCATAGTATTTCACTCCTTCCCTTATTTCTTACCTGCTTTTCCTTCTTTACGACGGATATGCTCGTCTGAATATTTGATACCCTTGCCCTTATACGGCTCAGGAGGTCTTTTTTCGCGGACCTGAGCCGCAAACTGACCAACCTTCTGCTTATCAGCGCCGCTGATTACGATAGCGTTTGCTGACGGGCACTCAATCTTAATACCCTCCGGTGCTTCCATTGTAACCTGATGCGAGAAACCGAGATTCATTACAAGACTGTTTCCCTGAAGCTGAACACGATAACCTACACCGTTTACCTCTAAAGTCTTCTTAAAGCCTTCTGTAACGCCTGTTACCATATTAGCAACAAGTGTACGTGTAAGACCGTGAAGAGATTTATTTTCTTTTTCATCGTTAGGTCTGCTAACGATAATCTCGCTGCCTTCAACACTGATAGCCATGTTTGGATGTGCATCCATTGAAAGAGTACCATTTGGACCCTTAACGGTAACAGTATTTGCGTTGACGTTTACATCAACACCGGCAGGAATTGTAATAGGCTTTAAACCGATACGTGACATCCTGACTGTACCTCCTTACCAAATGAATGCTAAAACCTCGCCGCCAACGTTTTGCTTGCGAGCTTCTCTGTCTGTCATAACGCCCTTTGAAGTGGAAACGATTGCAACACCGAGTCCTTTCATAACCTTGGGCATATCCTCTACGTTTGAATAAATACGAAGACCCGGTTTGGATACTCTGCGAAGTCCTGTAATAACCTGGCTCTTACCCTCGCCGTATTTAAGTGTTACACGAATAACACCCTGCTTTCCGTCCTCGATAACTTTATAATTTTTGATATAACCTTCATCAACAAGAATCTGAGCAATTGACTTCTTCATGTTTGACGCAGGAATATCTACTGTATCGTGCTTTGCTGAATTTGCATTACGAATTCTGGTAAGCATATCAGCGATTGGATCTGTAATATGCATTGATAATTCCTCCTTATTAGATTAGCAATTCTCAGTTCTTACCAAGATGATTTCTTTACTCCGGGAATCTCACCCTTGTGAGCGAGCTCTCTGAAGCAAATTCTGCATACACCGTACTTACGAAGGTAAGCGTGAGGTCTACCGCAGATTTTGCATCTGTTATACTGTCTTGTTGAATACTTAGCGGGCTTTGCTGCCTTAACTTTCATAGATGTTTTTGCCACGATAATCCCTCCTTACTCTGAAAATGGTGCGCCCATTAACTTAAGAAGCTCACGAGCCTCTTCGTCAGTGTTTGCAGTTGTTACCATGATAATGTCCATACCGCGGACAGCATCAATCTTATCATACTCAATTTCAGGAAAAATCAACTGCTCCTTAACGCCCATAGCGTAATTGCCTCGACCGTCAAATGAGTTAGGATTGATTCCTCTGAAATCACGAACTCTTGGAAGCGCGAGATTGAAAAATCTCTCAAGGAATTCATACATTCTGTCACCGCGAAGAGTAACTTTAACGCCTATCGGCATACCCTCACGAAGCTTAAAGTTAGCGACAGATTTCTTCGCACGGCAGACTACCGGTCTTTGACCTGTAATTGTCTGAAGATCTCTGATAATAGCGTCAACTACTTTTGAATTCTCACGAGCTTCACCGCAACCAACATTGATAACAATCTTGTCAAGCTTTGGGATTTGCATAACAGATTTGTATCCGAATTTCTTCATCAATGCAGGTGCAATATCATTTTTATAAGTTTCTTTTAATACTGCTGCCATTGTTATGTTCCTCCCTCACTTAAAATTCATTACCGCATTTTCTGCAAACGCGTTTACCGTCCTTACGGCCGACACGTGTTGCCTCGCCGCATTTAGGACAAATTAATTGAACTTTTGACGCATAAAGAGCAGATTCTACTTCGATAAGACCGCCGGGTTCGCCCATCTTACGAGGCTTAACGTGCTTTGTAACAACGTTTACCTTCTTAACGATAACCTTGCCCTCTTTCGGACTTACAGCGATTACCTCGCCCTTAACGCCCTTTGATTTACCGCTGAGAACTAATACAGTATCACCGGTTTTTACAAACATCTTACTCATATCTTCGCCCTCCAATTAAAGTACTTCCGGAGCGAGTGAAAGAATTTTCATATAATCCTTTTCACGAAGCTCACGAGCTACAGGTCCAAAAATACGAGTGCCACGAGGGGTTTTATCCTCTCTGATAATTACGGCAGCATTCTCGTCAAAGCGGATATACTGACCGTCGTCACGACGTACACCTTTAGTTGTACGAACGATGACTGCTTTAACAACTTCGCCCTTTTTAACTACACCGCCGGGGGCTGCTTTCTTAACGCTTGCAACTATAACATCGCCGATATTAGCATATCTTCTGCCTGAACCGCCGAGTACCCTGATGCAAAGAAGCTCTTTAGCGCCCGTGTTGTCAGCTACTTTAAGACGACTTTCTTGTTGTATCACAGCATTTTCCTCCTTCGTACTGCAAAATAACACTTTGCTAAGTTGCAGTTATTATTTTAATGACTAAATATCAAAAGCTGTAAATCGCAACGATTATTTAGCTTTCTCAACAATTTCAACCACACGCCATCTTTTGTCCTTGCTGTATGGACGGCATTCCATAATAAGAACCTTATCGCCCACACCGCACTCATTGTTCTCGTCGTGTGCCTTGTACTTAACAGTACGGTTAACAATCTTATTGTAAAGCGGATGACGAACTCTGTCCTTTATTGTAACAACAACGGTTTTATCCATCTTATCACTGCTTACAATACCTACTCTTGTCTTTCTGAGGTTTCTTTCCATAGCTTAGGTACCTCCTTCTTAAGAATTAGCCTTTTCAAGTTCGATTTCTCTCTCAACGGTTTTGATGCGAGCGATATCTTTCTTGACTGCTTTAATTCTCATAGGGTTGTCGAGCTGATTGATAGCCTGCTGAAAATGAAGATTAAACAGCTCATCTTTAAGCTCTTTAAGCTTTGCAGCTCTCTGATCTGCTGAAAGAGCCTTGATTTCTGATGCTTTCATTACTGCTCGCCTCCCTCTTCTTCTTTCTTAACAAACTTGCACTTTACAGGAAGCTTGTTTGCTGCCAGACGCATAGCTTCACGAGCCGTCGCCTCGTCAACACCGCCGAGTTCAAACATAACTCTGCCCGGCTTAACTACTGCTACCCAGTAGTCAACATTACCCTTACCTTTACCCATACGGGTGTCGGCAGGTCTTGCTGTAATAGGCTTGTCGGGGAAAATCTTGATCCATACTTTACCGCCACGCTTTGTATAACGTGTCATAGCAATACGGGCAGCCTCAATTTGCGCTGCTGTAATCCATGCAGGCTCAGTAGTCTGAAGACCATATTGACCGTATGTTACCTTATTACCTCTTGTAGCCACACCTGTCATACGACCTCTGTGCTGCTTTCTGTGTTTTACACGCTTAGGTAAGAGCATTATCGTCTTCCCCCTTCCTTACGATTTGACCTCTTCTTATTACGGGATTCGTGAAGAACTTCGCCCTGGTAAATCCAAGTCTTAACGCCGATTCTGCCGTAGGTTGTCTTAGCCTCTGCAAAACCGTAGTCAATGTCGGCGCGAAGTGTCTGAAGAGGAATTGTACCCTCCTTATAGGTTTCTGAACGGGCGATTTCGGCGCCGCCGATTCTGCCTGAAACCATAATTTTAATACCGCGGGCGCCAAGTCGCATTGTGTTTCTGATTGCACCCTTAACAGCTCTTCTGAAGGATACACGTCTTTCAAGCTGCTGAGCAATGCTCTGTGCAACGAGTGTCGCGTTGAGGTCAGGCTGTTTAATCTCAATAATATTGATGAACACTTCGCTTGCGTTCTTGCCTAACTTCTTTGCGCAGATTGCCTTGAGCTTTTCAATTTCAGCGCCCTGCTTACCGATAACCATACCCGGCTTAGCACAGTGAATATTGATTCTTACTCTCTTGGCATCTCTTTCAATTTCTACTTTTGGAACACCTGCGCCGTAAAGGGTTTCAAGGAGATACTTACGAAGGTTATAATCTTCTACAAGTGTATCGCCGAATTCACCCTTCTTTGCATACCAGCGGGAGTCCCAGTTCTTGATAACACCGATTCTTAAACCGGTAGGATTACATTTCTGTCCCATTTAACTTTACCTCCTCGCTTAGTCTTCCATTTCCTTAACGGTAATGGTGATGTGTGATGTTCTCTTATTAATTCTGTAAGCTCTGCCCTGCGCTCTTGCCTGAATTCTCTTAAGAGTAGGACCTGCGGTTGCGTTGCAGTAGCTTACCATTAATCTTGATACGTCCATATTGTTGTTGTTCTCGGCATTAGCCATTGCTGATTTAAGAACCTTCATAACAGGCTCGCAAGCAGCCTTTGGCGTATACTGAAGAATTGCCATAGCCTTGTCGGCAGGCTGATTTCTGATAAGATCAAGAACAATCTGCACCTTTCGAGGAGAGATACGGACGTAAGTTGCTTTTGCTGTTGCTTCCATAATTATTCTCCTTTCGATTACTTAGATGTCTTTGAGCCTGCGTGGCCCCTGAATGTTCTTGTCGGCGCGAACTCACCGAGCTTATGTCCAACCATATCCTCTGTAATGTATACAGGAACATGTTTCCTTCCGTCATGAACTGCAAATGTGTGTCCTACGAATTCAGGGAAGATTGTCGAACTTCTTGACCAGGTTTTGATAACCTGCTTATCGCCTGAGGCATTGAGTGCCTCAACCTTTTTGTAAAGGCTTGCTTCAACATAAGGTCCTTTTTTGGTGCTTCTACTCATTTTAATCTTCTCCTTTCTTCTTATTTACCGTTACGACGGCGAACAATCATCTTGTCAGATGCTTTTTTCTTGTTACGTGTCTTATAACCGAGAGCAGGCTTGCCCCATGGAGTACACGGACCGGGACGTCCGATAGGAGACTTACCTTCACCACCGCCGTGAGGGTGGTCGTTCGGGTTCATAACAGAACCGCGGACCGTCGGTCTCCAACCCATATTGCGTTTACGGCCTGCCTTACCGATTTTAACATTAGCGTGGTCTGTGTTACCTACAACACCGACTGTCGCCATACAATCCTTCGGTACGTTTCTAAGCTCGCCCGAAGGGAGTCTGAGAAGCGCGTAAGCGCCCTCAAGCGCCATAAGCTGAGCGCTGTTGCCCGCTGAACGTGCAAGCTGAGCGCCTTTACCGGGATAAAGCTCTACGTTGTGTACGATAGTACCGACAGGCATATCCTTAAGCGCAAGCGCATTACCCGAAACAATATCGGCGTTAGGACCTGACATTACCGTGTCGCCCACTTTAAGTCCCTCAGGAGCTGTGATATAGCTCTTTACGCCGTCTTCATATTTAATAAGAGCGATGTGCGCGCTTCTGTTCGGGTCATATTCAATAGTCTGAACAGTCGCCGGAACATCAAACTTATTTCTCTTAAAATCAATAATACGATACTTTCTTCTGTTACCGCCGCCACGATGACGAACTGTAATTCTTCCGTAAGAGTTACGGCCTGATTTTTTGCTGAGCGGTTCAAGTAAAGATCTCTCAGGCGCAACCTTTGAAATTGAAGAATAATCAGTTACTGACATATTTCTTCTTGAAGGAGTGGTCGGCTTATAATTTTTAATTGCCATTGTTTTTTCTCCTTTCCAGATAACTTTGCGAAAGGATGGCACCTTTCATACCTCATCATCTGAAATCATTTTGCTGCTAAACTAATTATAATAGGTATGTGATTACATCATATCGTTAAAGAACTCAATTTCCTTTGAATCCTCTGTAAGAGTAACGATTGCTTTCTTCCATGACGGAGTGTAACCGACATTCACACCCTGACGACGCTTTTGACCGCGAACATTAATTGTGTTTACCTTGGCAACCTTTGTGCCCGGGAAAACCTCCTCGACCGCCTTGGCGATTTCAATTTTATTAGCGTCTTTTGCAACCTTGAAGGTATACTTTTTCATCATAATGCCCATCATTGATTCCTCAGTGATAATCGGCTTAAGAATAATATCCTGAGCAGTTTTCATTATACATATACCTCCTCAATCTTTTTAGCTGCGTCCTTGAGAACTACAAAAGAGTCACAGTTAAGAATGTCATAAACACAAAGTGTATTTACTGTAACAACCTTTACGCCCTCAATGTTACGAGCGCTCTTGTAAATCTTCTCGTCACTCTCGGAAGTAACAATAAGAGTTTTCTTTGCTGCTTTAAGCTTAGTAAGCATGTCAACAACAGATTTTGTCTTGATTGCCTCAAGCTCAACCTTGTTGATTACCATCATTTCATTTGCAGCAACCTTAGCAGAAAGCGCTGACTTCATAGCAAGTCTCTTTACTTTCTTATTAAGGTTTACTTTATATTTTCTCGGCTTAGGACCGAGCGCAATACCGCCGTGTGTCCACTGCGGACTGCGTGTTGAACCCTGACGGGCACGTCCCGTACCCTTTTGTCTCCAAGGCTTTGCACCGCCGCCGCTTACTTCTGAACGAGTGAGAGTTGACTGTGTGCCCTGACGCTGATTAGCAAGATAGCTGACAACTGCAAGATGCATTGCTGATGTGTTTGGCTTAATTCCAAAAACCGAATCAGCAAGTTCTAATTTTGAAGTTTTCTTACCTTCTTGGTTATAAACCTGAACCTGTGCCATTTTAACCTCTCCTTTCGTTAAGCTTTAACCGCGTCTGCGATAACAACAATTCCGCCCTTAGGACCGGGGATTGCGCCCTTAATTGCAATAAGATTGTTTTCAGAGTCAACCTTTGCAACCTTGAGGTTCTGAACTGTTACTGTTTCGTGACCGTAGTGACCTGCCATTTTCTTGCCCTTAAATACTCTTGAGGGACTTGAACAAGCACCGAGTGAACCTGCATGGCGGTGGTTAGGACCGGTACCGTGTGTCATTCTGAGTCTTGAAAAATTCCAACGCTTAATTGCGCCTGATGTTCCGTGACCCTTGCTTGTTCCCTTAACATCAACTGTTTCGCCGACTTCAAAAATGTCAGCCTTAAGGATATTGCCTACCTCGATACCGTCAATGCTGTCAAGACGAAATTCCTTAAGTGTCTTTTTAGGAGCAACGTCCGCCTTGTCAAAGTGACCCTTCATCGGCTTGTTTACACGCGAAACCTTAATATCGCCGAAACCGATCTGAACAGCCTCATAGCCGTCGTTGTCCATTGTCTTAATCTGTGTAACTGTGCACGGACCCGCTTCAACTACTGTTACCGGAATAACTTTTCCGTTTTCGTCAAAAATCTGGGTCATGCCGATTTTCTTACCGATAAGACCTTTTTTCATAGTTTATTTCCTCCTTTTGGTTATTGGTTGAGTTTCCCCAACATGACCTCAGCCTCTATCAGAGCTTTATTTCAATCTCTACGCCGGCTGGGAGCTCAAGACTTGTCAGAGCCTCAACAGTCTTGTTTGAAGGTCTGAGAATGTCGATGAGTCTTTTGTGTGTTCTCTGTTCGAACTGCTCACGGCTGTCCTTATACTTATGAACAGCTCTGAGGATTGTAACCTTTTCTACTTCAGTAGGAAGAGGAATAGGTCCGCTGACCTGTGCGCCGGTTCTCTTTGCGGTTTCAACAATCTTCTCAGCCGCCTGATCAACAAGACTGTGATCATAGCCCTTGAGTCTGATTCGAATTTTGATTTTACTTGCTGCCATGTTATTTCCTCCTGAAAAATTATGGTGCGAGCTCCGAATAAGTTTCCACGCTACCGTGTGTTTCAACCCTCTCTGTAAATAAAACCGAATGAAATATCATTCGGGCATAATACAGGTTCTACACATAACATCAGCGTTCGCAAGCCGCTGATACGCAGTTACCTATCGGTGATTTTCGCCCGGTTTAAAATCGGACATACTCCGTATGAATTACCGCCTGGGTTAAAGCGCAACCTCATACATCATCGCATATCTAAAATGTGAATAACGGGCTATGTTGTATATAGATATATATAACCTGCCCATTTCCACAAGCCTGTTTATTATATATTAAAGAATATCGGTTGTCAAGGAAATTTTTAAACTTTTTTTAAATTTTTTCCTTGTGCAGTTTTAACGAAATTTAATCATAAAATTCTGTAAAAATGCACAATAAAAAATCTTGCGGTGTGAACCGATGAATCTCCGCTCACACCACAAGATATAGAATTTAGTTTATGCAGTTGTTTTAAGCGACAGCTTAAGCTTATCGGCAATCATTGCTATAAATTCAGAATTTGTAGGCTTACCTCTTTGAGACTGAATCGTATAACCGAAGTATGAAGACAAAACATCAACATCTCCGCGGTCCCACGCAACCTCAATCGCGTGTCTGATTGCTCTTTCTACTCTTGACGCAGTTGTATTATACATTTTTGCAACAGTAGGATAAAGCAGTTTTGTAACGGAACTGAGCATCTCGCTGTCATTTACAGAAAGTTTTATTGCCGTTCTTAAATACTGATACCCTTTAATATGAGCTGGAACGCCTATCTGGCGCATAATATCAGAAATAACCACATCAATATCACTGTCGGAAAAGAATGTGCGTTCTCTCTTTTTCTTCTCGTTTTTCCATGACGCAAGGCTTACAATTCTTTTTGCTACCGACTCAGCGGCTACCGGCTTTATAAAATAGTAGTTAGCCCCTGCATTAATCATCTGCTCTTCAAAATCCTGTGAGTCAATAGACGACAAAACAGCCACAAGGGGCTTCTCGCTCAGCGAATTATTCATATGCTCCAAAACCTCAATAGCATCGCCATTAGGCATAAAAGCATCTATAAGAACAACGTCAAAATGCTGTGAATCAATAACGGAAATAACCCTTCCCCCGTCCTTTGAAGTAAGCACTGTTTCAAAGCCTGCATTTTTTAATTCTTTCTGACACTTTTTACCAAATTGCGCTGAATCGTCTGCAATAAGTACCTTTAAACTATTTTTCATAAAAAACCCTCCTTGTTTTTTCACCCACATTTTACCATTGATAAAACAAAATTGCAAGGATTTTTCACATTTTTTTGTAAATTTTTTTCACTTCCTTATTTATTCGTTTTTTTACGCAGTATAAAGCATGGTATTTTCCACATTATTTAACCTCTTCTGATTTCTGTACCATTTTTTCCGCAAATATCGCATACCCTTTTTCCGGGTTATCTACGATAACATGAGTAAGCGCGCCTATCAACTTACCGTTTTGAATTAAAGGCGACCCGCTCATTCCTTGAACTATACCTCCTGTTTTCTCAATAAGCCTTTCATCTGTTATTTTAACGACCATATTTTTTTCCTGATTGTTTTCTCTGTATGATACACGTGTTATTTCAACATTATAAAGCTGAGGTCCGTTATCGTCAACAGTGCAAAGAAGCTGCGCATTTCCTTTTTCTACTTCCTGCGACGGTGCGACCTGATAAAGCTGTCTTTCATTTAGATTACAACTGTATTTCCCGTATATACCGCAGGTGCTGTTGACGCTTAGACTGCCTATAACATCATTAGAAAAATCACATGATAATGAACCCGCCTCACCGATGCTGCTTCTATAAAGCTTTGTTACCGTGGCCTTTACAGCCTCACCGTTTAAAATCGGCATTATTTCATTTGTATCCACATCGGTAATAGGGTGGCCCAAGGCTGCAATCGTTCTGTTTTCCGGATTATAAAAAGTAACCGTACCTATACCGGCAGTTGAATCTCTCACCCAGACTCCGACCTTATATCGTCCCTCACTCTGTGAATAAACCGGGGTTAATGTGAATGTTTTGTAGTTTCCGTTTCTTTTAACTCTTATTTTGTAATCCTTTCCGTTATTGTCATTAAACGTCTCCTCAACCTGTGTTGATGATGTCATTTTAATGTTGTTAATGCTGACAATAATATCGCCTTTTTCAAGCCCTGCCGATTTAGCGGGATTTGACCTTCCCTGTGATGTGTCAACATCCTTTGTACCGACAACAATTACTCCGTCTGTATAAAGCTTAATTCCGAAGCTTTCTCCGCTTACATACACTTTTTTAGCATTAACCTGTGAAACTTTAGCTGATTTAACGGGAATTATACCGAGAAGTCTAATTTCACTTTCCGATGGAGATACGCGTGTGTTGTTTTGAAAATCAACCTGTGTATCATTCGTAACATTCACGGTATATATTTTTTTATAGCTTATGGTTCTTGATGAATACGCCGAAATCCGATCCGGCAAAGCAAAATCGCCTAATCCTATTAAACCGTAAATAATAATTAATAATACTGCTATGCAGGCGTCTGCTATACGTATAACCTTTTTCAAATAAATCACCGATTATAGTATTGACAAAAAATAAGGACATCTTAAAGATGTCCTTAAATTTATTTTTAAAAATTATGTAAATTAAATTGAAACCTCGTGGGCTACATCGTAAAGCTCCATATCTATTGATTTTGTCATATTAAGAGCCTCAAAAATATCGTAGTCCACTACCTCTTCCTTCTGAGCCGCAACAACACGGTTACCGATATTATTCATAAGAAGCTTAACGGCACGGTTGCCCATACGTGTAGCCATTACTCTGTCTTTAACCGTTGCGTAACCTCCCCGCTGAACGTGACCGAGCACCATTGAGCGTGACTCAACACCCGTGCGGGCCTGAATTTCTTTGGCAAGTTCCTCAATATCAACTCCGACACCCTCGGCAACAATAATAATAAAATGCTTTTTACCTGTTCTCTGAGTGCTTTCCATGCGTTCAATAACATGTTTTTCAATATCAAATTCAACTTCAGGAATAAGAATAGCTGTTGCTCCGACTGCAATGCCTGAATTAAGCGCGAGATAACCTGCGCGTCTGCCCATTACCTCAACTACTGTACAGCGGTCATGGCTTTCGCTTGTATCGCGGAGCCTGTCAACCATCTCCATAATTGTATTAAGGCATGTATCATATCCGATTGTATAATCGCAGCATGCAATATCGTTATCAATAGTACCGGGTATACCCACACACGGAATACCTCTCTCTGACAAATCTCTTGCTCCGCGGAAAGAGCCGTCGCCGCCGATAACAACAACGCCTTCAATTCCCCATTCCTGGCAGGTACGGATAGCCTTTCGCATACCTTCCTCTGTTGCAAATTCTACAGAACGCGCAGAATGAAGAATTGTACCTCCTCTGTTAATAATATCAGATACCGAGCGAAGATCCATCTCAATAAAATCACCGCTGATAAGTCCGTTATATCCCCGTATAACACCATATACCTTCATACCGTTTTTACACGCTGTACGAACTACGGCACGAACCGCGGCATTCATTCCGGGCGCGTCGCCTCCGCTTGTTAACACTGCTATTGTTTTCATAATTAGTATCCTCCTACACCCAAAAACGATAACATATTATTAAGTATTTTAATATCAGCAAACAAAAAAGTCAATAGTCGGGTAGTTTTTATTCGACAAAGACAACATTTTCTTTACCAAGTATCCTTTTTAGTTCATTAAGTTCGGTCCCGTTGACTTCGACAAAATTTTCTCTCGGCTGAAGCGCATACTTTCCACTTTCAATATAGTAAAAATAAAGCGGAATAGTTCCTTCAAATATAGATGTTACTCTTTTTGCAAGCTTTATATTCGGATCGGTCTCATTCTGAAATCTCAAAAAAAGCCCTTTCCTTCTTTTTTTCTTACCGGGCGTACCGCTGTTTTCTTCGGGAGTTTCACTATTGCCTGACGGCGGCAGTGTTATTTCCCCTGCGATTATCTTTGCATCCTTCTGCTCCTCAAGCGAAAGAGCACCTGAAACACTGACAACACTGCCGTCATATACCAAATCAGAATACTTTTCAAGCGTTTTCGGAAAAACGATAATTTCGATTGAGCCGTACAAATCCTCCGCGGTTATAAATGCCATTGTTGCGCCGTTTCGCGTCTGCTTTAAAGTTGTTCGGGTTATTATTCCGCACAGCTTAACCTGACTCTTGTCCTTATACTTAGACATAGGGTCTTTCTCCGCCTCAATCAAATCAATCGTATACGCGTACCCCAGATTTTTACATATATCAGAATACTTTTCCATCGGATGTCCGGAAAGATAAAGACCTGTCATTTCCTTTTCCATTTTTAAAAGCTCGTTTTTCGGGAACTCGGAAACTTCGGGAATTTCAAGCTCCAAAGACATTATTTCGCCCTGTCCGAGGTCAAAAAAGCCTACCTGGCCGTAACGCGTGCTTTGTCTGTAATTTTCAAGATTTGTTATTAGTGACGGAAGAGCCTGTAACATCTGCCTCCTGTTATATCCGAAGCAGTCCATTGCGCCGCACCTGATAAGGCTTTCAACTGCACGGCGGTTAAAATGTCCCTCCTGCATACGCTTGCAAAAATCCATTAAGTCGGTAAATAAACCGTTTTTTCTTTCCTCAACAACTTCATTTATAAACTCAGCGCCGACATTTTTAATACCTAAAAGTCCGTAATTAATTATCTTTCCGTTAGCGGTAAAGCCTTTCATTGATGTATTTATGTCGGGAGGCCCGAGCCTCAGTCCCAAGCGCTTACATTCGGCAGTGTACCGTGCAATCTTATTTGACTGGTCAAGCACCGATGTCATAAGAGCAGCCATAAATTCAGCCGGATAATAACATTTCAAATATGCCGTTCTGTAAGCGACAAGAGCATAGCAGGCAGCGTGTGATTTATTAAATGCGTATTTTGCAAAATCAGACATTTGGTCAAAAATTATATCAGCTACCGATTTATCAATGCCGTTTTTTTCACAGCCTTCAATAAAGGTTTCCCTCTCCTGCTGCATTACAGAAATTTTCTTTTTACTCATTGCACGGCGGACAATATCCGCTCTTCCATAGGAATAGCCTGCAAGCTCACGAAAAATCTGCATAACCTGCTCTTGATAAACCATGCAGCCGTATGTGTTTTCAAGTATAGGTCTAAGCTTATCCGTAATATATTTCACTTTATTATGATTATGCGAGTTTTCAATAAATGTGTCAATCTGCTTTGCCGGACCGGGTCTGTAAAGAGAAGTCGCCGCAATTAAATCCTCCAGCGCAGTGGGTTTCAGATTAGTTAGCATCTGCTTCATTCCCGAGGATTCAAACTGGAATATACCTTCCGTCTGTCCCCTTGCAAAAAGCGCGTAAACCTTTGGGTCATCAATAGAAACCGAGTTAATGTCAATACCTGCCGCCTTTGAGGCGTCATCAATAACAGTAAGAGTCCTCAACCCCAAAAAGTCCATTTTGAGAAGACCGAGTTCTTCAAGCGTGGTCATAATATACTGCGTAACAGGCACACCGTCATTTGTAGCAAGCGGAACATATGTGGAAACGGGGTTGTGCGTAATAACAACGCCTGCCGCGTGAGTTGAGGTGTTTCTCGGCATACCCTCAACTTTTTTAGCCGTTTCAATAAGCTCGTTGACCTGTTGGTTTTCACTCATCAGGGCAGAAAGCTCCTTTGATTTATTCACAGCCTGCTCAATAGTTATATGAAAATCATTCGGCACAAGCTTTGCCACAGCGTCCACTGCCGCGTACGGCATACCCATTGCCCTGCCGACATCACGAATAGCGGCACGAGTCGCGAGAGTACCGAAAGTAACTATCTGCGCCACGTGGTCAGCGCCGTATTTTTTTGTTACATATTCAATAACCTCGCCGCGTCTTTCATAACAAAAATCAATATCAAAATCGGGCATTGACACGCGTTCGGGATTAAGGAACCGCTCAAAAAGAAGATTATACTTCATCGGGTCAAGGTCAGTTATTCCCATACAGTACGCGGCGATTGAGCCGGCGCCCGAGCCCCTGCCGGGACCGACGGGAATATCCCTGCTTTTGGCAAAAGATACAAAGTCGGAAACTATGAGATAATAGTCGGTGTATCCCATTTTTTCCACAGTATCAAGCTCGTAATCGAGTCTTTCGTAATACTCCTGCGGAGGATTTTCCCCATACCTTTTTTTCATGCCCTGCATACATAGCATTTTAAAATATTCAAAATGATTCAAATTACCGGGCGTTTCATAGTAAGGAAGTTTTGTTTGTCCGAATTCAAAATCAAAATTGCATCTGTCCGCAATTATCTGTGTGTTGTCGACAGCCTCAGGAACATCGGAGAAAATCTCCCTCATTTCCCGCTCGCTTTTAAGATAAAACTCATTTGCGTGGAATTCAAGACCGGTATCATCGCCGATAACGTGATTAGTCGCAATGCAGATGAGTACCTGTTGAATTTTGGCGTCTTCTTTTTCAATATAATGCACATCATTTGTAGCGACTAAAGGTATACCCGTTTCCCTTGAAATTCTCTTTATTCCCTCATTGACGGACTTCTGCTCGGGCAATCCGTGATTTTGAAGCTCAAGATAATAATTTCCCTTTCCGAAAACATCAAGATACCAAAGCGCGGTGCTCTTTGCCTTTTCATAGTCCTTTTGTAAAATCGCCTGCGGTATTTCCCCCGCAAGGCAGGCGGAAAGGCATATCAGTCCCTCGTGATATTTTTCAAGCAGGTCATGATCCATTCTCGGCTTAAAATAGAAACCCTCGGTAAATGCCTTGGAAACAATGTTTATAAGGTTTTTATAGCCTGTCTCATTTTCGCACAAAAGAATCAGATGATTATATTCCTTGTCAAGCACCTTGTCCTTGTCAAACCGCGTACGCGCAGCGACGTAGACCTCACATCCGATAACAGGCTTAATTCCCTCTTTTTTGCAGGCTTTATAAAAATCAACAGCCCCGTACATATTACCATGGTCGGTAATAGCAAGAGACTGCATACCAAGACTCTTTGCGCGGCATACAAGCTGCTCGATTCGGCAGGCGCCGTCAAGCAGCGAAAATTCCGTATGTGTGTGCAAATGAGTAAACATATTGTATTTTCTTCCTTTTAACGTCAGATATTTTCGGCGATTTCAATTATTTTTTTCAGTCTGTGATTAACGCCCGATCGCGACATTTTGCTGAGCCGTGAAAGCTCGGCGAGCGACGCTTCGGGATTATTGCGTCTTAAAACCGCCATTTCCTTTAAATCCTTTTTTAAATAATCCAGACCCTTTTCTTTTTCAATTTTTTCAATAGCCCCGATTTGAAGATAGCTTGCTTTAACAGTTCTTTCTATATTTGCTGTTTCACAGTTTGCGGTCCGGTTTGCTTTGTTTCTGAAATCCTTTACAATCTCAATATTCATCATTTCAAACATAGCGCTTGACGCGCCCATAAGATAAAGGCAGTCCTCAATCGCTCCGCTGCCCTTGAAATAGACTACATTATACCCCTTTCGGCTGGACTGCTTGGGCGAAAGCTCAGTTTCCTCAAGAAAGGTCACAAGGCTCTTTGAAAGATTCATATAAGGCACTGTAAATTCCAAATGATAGTCTTTTTTGGGATCAGATACTGTGCCGCACGATAAAAAAGCTCCGGCAAGAAAGGAGCGCGGACATTGCTGACAATCAAAATTAGAATGATTGATTTTAAGACTCCCTGAATCATTATGCCCGAAAACGCCGAGGATTTTATCACATTCGCTTTTCTTTTCTACATTTATTGAAAAGCTCCTGCCCTTTGGTGAAACAATAATATCGCATTTTACATTACAATATTTTTTTATAAGCCTTTTGCAAAGCCTGGCAATACCCTCATTTTCCGTCTGTATTCTGATACCGTATGAAAAAAAACTTTTTCCGAAAATCAAAAGCCCGTAAAGCAGAGCTTTTTCACAACAGGCGCTGTTGTATTCAGTTTGCAAAAGCTCGTTTTTTACATCCTGTGAAAATGACATTTTACCTTACTCTTAAAAATTTATTTTCTGTCAATATCTCTGTGGTTTGTTGAAACATTGTCCCACTTTTTTGAAAAGTGCTCCTTTAGCGCTTCCGCAATGGCAACGCTCCTGTGATTTCCGCCTGTACATCCGATAGCGACAACTATCTGGCTTTTGCCCTCTTTAATATAAAGCGGATTAAGGAAATCGAGCAAATCAATCAGTTTCTTTAAAAGTTCTTTCGACTCGTCAAATGAGAACACATATTTCTTAACCTCATCATCAAGACCTGTCTTTGACCTCAGTTCCTCCACCCAATATGGATTAGGCAGACAGCGCACATCAATAACAAAATCTGCCTCAGAAGGAATTCCGTGTTTAAATCCAAATGACATACAGTGAATGTTCATAACTTCGCTGTCATCGCCTAAAAGTATCTGGGTAAGCCTTGTTCTGAGCTTTGTCACGTCCAAATCAGACGTGTCGATAACATAATCCGCGCGTTCTCTGAGAGATGATAGTATTTCCTTTTCGTAAGCAATCGCCTGTGAAATACTGCCGTTGAATCTATCTGCGAAAGGATGCTTTCTTCGTGTCAGTTTATACCGTTTAAGCGCTTCCTTATCATTTATGTCAAGGTAAATCATTTTTACCGTATATCCGTACTTTTCAGTTTCCGAAATGCTCTCTATCAGATGCTCAAACACATGGCTTGAACGTACATCGGTAACAATCGCAACCTTCGGATATTCGTCGCCCTTTGCCAGAATACTTACAAATGTTGTCATAAGCTTCGGTGGCATATTATCAATACAGTAATATCCGACATCTTCCAAAAAGCCCATAGCGGTAGATTTGCCCGCACCGCTTACACCTGTGAGAACAACTAATTCCTTTTCCATAGCCTGTCACCTTTACTACTTAGTAATTCTGATTTCCATTTCAAGCTTAACACCCGTTTGCTCATAGACTGTATCACTGCATATTTTGCATAAATCCAAAACGTCCCTGCAGGTTGCGCCTCCCTTGTTAATTACAAATCCGCAATGTTTCTCGCTTACCTGCGCTCCGCCGACGCTTTTACCTTTCAGGTTGCACTCTTCAATAAGAGCGCCTGCAAAATACCCCTCAGGTCTTTTAAAAGTAGAGCCTGCGGACGGATATTCAAGCGGCTGCTTATCGCGGCGGCGCGTGATAAGGTCATCCATTTTTGCCTTAATGTCCGCTTTGCTGCCTTTTTTCAGTTTAAAATAAAGTCCCGTAATAATACAGCCGTTATCATAATAGGCTGAGTGACGGTAACTCAGCTTAAGCTCCTCATTTTCCAGATAACCTTTATTCCCGTTTTTGTCAATATGACTGCACTTGAAAAGTACATCCTTCATTTCTCCGCCGTAGGCGCCTGCATTCATATATGCTCCGCCTCCGCAGGAACCGGGAATACCATATGCAAATTCAAGACCCGAAAGCCCGTTATCATAAGCAAATCTGCATACCTTTATAAGCATCGCACCTGCGCTTGCATAAACAGTTTCGTCATCAATCAGCTTAATTTCCGAGAAATGCTCGTCAAGAATCATCACGCAAGCGTCAATACCGTTATCGTCAACGAGCAGATTTGAGCCGTTTCCGATAGCTATAAGCCTGATTCCGGCAGATTCAGCCTCTTTTACAAAGGCGCTTATCTGATCCTCATTTTCAGGATACACCACAAGCCTTGCCTTACCGCCGATTTTAAAGGTTGTGTGCTTTGACATCGGCTCGTTTTCAGCATATTTACATTTAAGTTTTTTACAAAGCTCAATTAATCTTGTCAAATATTATCACCAGTTACTTACTTTACCTTGCCGAGAATCGCCGCGCCGATTACACCCGCGTCATTACCAAGCTGTGCCTTGACAATCTTGGTCTGTATTTTGCTGTAGATAGAATATCTCTCAGCCTCAATGTACTTTCTCAACGGTTTCAAAAGGGTTTCTCCCTCATTGCATATACCGCCTCCGATGCAGATAACCTCGGGCTGGAGAGCGTTGACTAAATTAATAAGTCCGCACGCTACATATTTTATGTATCTGTCAACAACCTTTATTCCTGCTATATCGCCCTTGCGCATTGCGTCAAAAGCAGTTCTGCCCGAAACCCTGCCTTCCTCAGCGGCAAGCTTATGCATAACCGAGTCCGGATCTTCTTCCATAGCCTCTTCGGTTTGCCTTATTAGAGCTGTAGCGGAGGCATAAGCCTCCCAACAGCCCTTACGTCCGCAGGTGCACTGCTCACCGTCAACCATAATTACCATATGTCCGCATTCGCCGCCTGCAAAGTTTACTCCGTTTACAATCTTTCCGTCGACAATAATACCAGAGCCCACGCCTGTTCCGAGAGTTACTGCAACAAAATCCTTTGCGCCGTTTCCGACACCTGCATACGCTTCTCCCAAGGCGGCACAGTTAGCGTCATTTTCAATATAAACCTTTTCTACGCCAAGACGGTCGATAAGCATTTGCCTTGCGGGGACGTTATTAAAAACAAGGTTATTTGCAAATTCAATAACGCCGTCACCATTTACAGTACCCGGAGTACCTAAGCCAACCGACTCAATATCCTTCATGGTTATTCCCGCATTTTTGACTGCCTCAAAGGAAACCTTTGCAATATCATCAAAGATTTCCTGTGCGCTTCTCGGGCTGTTTGTGGCTGTCTTTGCCTTTGCAACAATTTCATATTTATCGTTTACAACCGCACAAACAATATTAGTTCCTCCAAGATCAATTCCAATACTATACATAATATTTATCCTCCTTAATCAATTCTTCCAGATGTCAACTTCTTTGTCCTCGGGCTGAACATCTTCCATGCCTAAACTTGCCATAAGATCCTTTGCCGCATTATAGCCCATCTTCTTCTGGCGATTATTCATTGCCGCCGTTTCGACAATGACAGCCAGATTACGTCCGGGTGTAATCGGCACTGAAATTGCCGGCACTCTGACGCCGAGTATATTTACGTACTCGTTATCAAGTCCGAGTCTATCATATGCTTTTGTGGAATCCCAAGCCTCAAGCTGTATTACCATATCAATTTTCTCGCTCGGTTTAACGGCGCCCATACCGAAAAGACGTCTTGCGTCTATAATTCCTATGCCGCGAAGCTCTATGAAATGGCGTATATTTGTCGGCGAGTTACCCCTTAGGGTTTTATCACTGATTTTTCTGATTTCTACAGCGTCATCCGCGATGAGCCTATGCCCTCTTTTGATAAGTTCAATAGCGGCCTCGCTCTTGCCGGCGCCGCTGTCGCCCGTAATAAGCACACCCTCGCCGTAAACTTCAACAAGTACACCGTGCCTTGTAATTCTCGGAGCAAGCTCCCTGTTTAGATAAGCTATAAGCGCTGCAAGAAAAGGAGATGTCTCCTCGTCTGTTTTAAGAAGAGGAACCTCATATTTTTTGCATGCGTCCACAAAATAGTCCGGTATTGTAAGTCCTCTCGTTACAACAGCAGCGGCAGGCTTCAGACCGAGCCAGTAGCCAAGCGCCCTTTCGCGTTCCTCTTTGCTCATATTGCGCATAAAGCCAAGTTCGGTCCAGCCGAGAATTTGAATTCTCAAAGAATCAAAGTAATCAATATATCCGGTTAAAACGATACCCGGCCTGTTTACCTCAGCAGTAGTAATAGGTATTTCATCAGCGGGTTTGGGAAGATAAACCACTTCAAGTTTATGATTTTCAATAATTTTTTCAAGTGATACGGAATAGGTTTGACTCATAAACTTCCCTCCTAAGCAATATACATTTTCATTATAAAATATTATAAGAACTTAATCAAGAATTTTTTACTAATTAACATTAGATAAATTCTCGTTATGTAATATTTACATATTTAGCAATTTATGCTAAAATTATTAAAATAATTTTTGAAGCAGAGGAAGAGTGAGTTGGAAAAACATTTAAAGGTTGGTATAGGTACGGATGCTTTTCCGCCTACAACAGACGGTATCAGCAGTGTAGCACAAAATTATGCAAGCCTTATTAACAATAAATTAGGCGAGGCTGTCGTAATTACTCCTAAAAATCCAAATCAACTTGATTATAAATACAATTACAAAATATTCAGATATAAGAGCTGGTGGATTCCGTCGAAAGAGGGTTACAGTATCGGCTGGCCTTTTAAGGATGAACTGCATCAGGCAATTATTGATATGAATTTTGATATTCTTCATTCTCATGCGCCGCTTGCCACAAGCTATTACTTCAGACGTGTTACCGAAAAAAAGAAAATACCCGTGGTTCTTACATACCACACAAAATATGAATATGATATTGACAGACGTGTGCCAACAAAGCCCGCAAAGGAATTTGCGTATCATTTCCTGCTTAATAATATTAACGCCGCCGATGAGGTATGGGTAACAAGCAACGGCACCTCAGACTCTCTCAGGAAAATCGGATATACGGGCGATTACATTGTTATGCCGAACGGCTGTGATTTACCTGTTATGAATGTATCGGAAGACGATATTTCAATGATTAAGCGCAAGCATAATGTTCCTGAAAATATGCCCATACTTCTTTATAGCGGAAGAATGATATGGTATAAAAATATTAAATTAATACTCGATGCCTGTGCTAAAATAAAAAACGACGGCAAACAGTTTAAACTTATAATGGTCGGTTTCGGCGCGGATGAGAATGCAATAAAGCGTTATGCGCTTAAGGCAGGCTTAAAAAACGATATAATCTGGACAGGAAAAATACTTGATAGGCAAGAGATACAGGGATATTACGGTATTTCCGACATCCTTCTGTTTCCGTCAGTATTTGACACAAACGGTCTTGTGGTGAGAGAAGCCGCCGCCTGCGCAACACCAAGTCTTTTAATACGCGGCAGTTGCGCCGCTGAAGGAATTACCGATGGAGTAACAGGGTTTTTGTGTATGGAAAGCGCCCACTCTATTGCCGCAACACTCGAAAAAATTATGGATAATAAACAGCTTATTAAAAAAGTAGGAAAAAAAGCACAGACAGATATTTATATAAGCTGGGATGATGCAGTCAAAAAGGCATATGACAGATACCATACTGTTATAGAAAATTTTAATAGTAAAAACACATAATAACACCTCCGATGTTTTTTGACATCAGGGGTTTAATTTTGTAAAACGACTTAAACATTTATCACAGCCAAAGTGTCATAAAAGCAATTTTATCATAGAATAGAACAGAAATTTAAGGAGTTGAATTTATGTTTAATTATGTAAAAAAATTACAATACCCTGTAAATATTAAAAATCCGGATCCTAAAGCGGCAGCAATCATAATCTCACAATACGGTGGTCCGGATGGCGAGTTAGGAGCATCACTGAGGTATCTTTCACAACGTTATTCAATGCCATATCCGGAGCTTAAAGGCTTACTGACCGATATAGGCGTTGAGGAGCTTGGACATCTTGAAATGATAGGCACTATTGTTCACCAGCTTACAAGAAATCTTACCGAAAAACAAATTGAAGATAATCCGAATTTTGCAGCATATTTTGTTGACCACACCAACGGCGTTTATCCAACCGCAGCAAGCGGTTTTCCGTGGTCTGCCGCAAGTATGCAGGTAAAAGGCGATACAATAGCCGACCTTAACGAGGATCTTGCCGCGGAGCAAAAAGCACGTGTCACATACGATAATATTCTAAGACTTGTCGATGACCCTGATGTAATAGAACCTATTAAATTTTTACGTGAGCGTGAAGTAGTTCACTTCCAGCGTTTCGGTGAAGGTTTGAGAATTGTTACCGATAAGTTAGACAGTAAAAACTATTACGCCTTTAACCCCAGCTTTGATAAATAATGATACAAAAAGAAACTAGGACTGTCTCTCCCGCGAGACAGCCCATTCTCAATTAAATAATCTGTTCAACGAATCAATGAAAGCTCTGTCGTTTCCATTGGTTCTTTTCTTTGGACCTTTCAGGTGTGCGCCTGTCATTCTTGCTTTCTTTGATTCGTGTCTTGCGGTGAGTAACAGAGTTAGGTTGCTGTCATTTATGATAAGTCCGTTTTGAGTGATTGGTTTACCGCCTTTTGAAAGCACCATTGCAGAGAGTCCGTAGTCCTGTGTAACAACAATATCTCCTCGGTTAACATGATTGACAAGCGCAAAATCAACACTGTCAGCACCTTTTGAAACAGTTATGGTTTTTGCGTAATTACTGTTAATAATATGGCTTGTATCGCAAAACACAATAACCTCAATTTTATTCTCTTTTGCAATCTCGATTGTCTGCTTAACAACAGGGCAACCGTCTGCGTCAATTAAAATTTTCATTAATTATTTGTTTTCCTAAAATTTATTCCCAAACAAACTCAATTTCATTTGTATTAAGCACTAAAATACAATTCGTATAAACAACTCTTTTGTATTTAAGCCAAATGTGAAGTTCAATAGCTAAGCATCTTATATTCGGAGAAACATTCGTATTGCCGTATTCCCAAGCCCAATAATTTTTCTCTTTACGTTTTTTTACTTCTTTATTTGCTATTTCTGTAAATTCTTCAACCGAAATGATTTTACCTTTGTAATTATTGTTTTTATCAAGAGAAGTTTCCAAATGAACATCGCAGAATAATTCATCTTCAAGTTTGCATTTTAGATGACATTTGGTAAAATTTTTATACTTTTCAGCAAAGGTCGTGTCAGTATAATCCTGCGGATAAAAATGCGTTTCAAAGCTTAATGTCAAAACATTATCGTGATAAGAAACATTGTATAAATCCTGATCATGAAGAATGCCATCGGGTATATTGTGTTCGCTCATGATATATTTTTCAGTCATTTTTTGTTCTCCTATAATTAAATTCAATAAAAATTAAAAGATTTAAGCATGGTTTCGCAACTGGCATAGATGTCCTTATAGCACCTGTTAAAATCTCGGGTATACCAAGGGTCTGAAACATCTGCGCTGCTGCCTGTGTATTCCATAAGTTTATGAATTTTACCATTCTTATCTCCGCCGAGAATACGGGTCATATTACGAATATTGGCGCTGTCCATACCGATAAATAAATCGTATTTATCGTAATCACTCGCTTTAAGCTGAACGGCTCTTTTGCCGCTTGTGTCAATTCCGTGTCTTTCAAGAACAGCCTTTGCGGGAGGATAAACAGGATTGCCGATTCCGTTCCATATTTCTTCTGTGCTTGTAGCAGAGGAGGCAATTACAAAATCGTTTTCCACGCCTCTGCGCTTAACCATGTCTTTTAACACAAATTCAGCCATCGGCGAACGGCAAATGTTACCGTGGCAGACAAACATAATCTTAATCATATCTATATGATATTTTATCAATCTGCTCTTGTCAATAAAAATGACACTTAGGTAACTGACAATTATTATACTGCTTTAGCTGTAAATATTGATTGTCAAAACGCCGGATGATATAATATTATTTAGATAAATTTGAATTAAGTGAGAAAAATTATGGATTTCGGTGTTCAATTCAAGGTCCGTGGTGATAGCTTCGGCGGACATTTTATAAACGGTATTTCAATGGCAGAAAGCGAAAGCATCCGTAAATGCGAATTAGTTTTTTGCGATAAAGATAAAAGCATATATCATTCAAGTGACGGTTATAAAATCACTGCTTATCACTTTAAAAAGAATAATGTTTACAAGTGCTATACCACATTTGAAAACAATTCAAACTCTACTGCAACTCTTGAAATGCTTTCATCATTCTGCCTGGAAAACATAAGTGCTGACACTATTCACAGAGCAACTTCATTCTGGAGCGCCGAGGGCAAGCTTTTAAGTCAAAAACTTACAGAACTTAATATGGAGCGTTCTTGGAGCGGACACGGTATAAGAATTGAAAAATTCGGTCAAATCGGCTCAATGCCTGTACGCAAATGGTTTCCGTTCATAGCACTTGAAGATAGTGAAAAAGCAGAATTTATCGGCGTTCAGCTTTACTGTCCGTCAAGCTGGCAGATTGAACTATTTCGTTATAAGGAACCGCTTACGCTTATAGGCGGACTTGCCGATTTTGATTATGGCCATTGGTGCAAGGATATTGCACCCGGAGAAAGTTTTACAACTCCAAAAGCAATAGTCGCAGTTGAAAGCACTTTTGAAAAAGTGTGCGATATGCTCGTCAAGGTTCAAAATCCCAACATATCTCCTGTTGATGAGGATTTGCCTGTGATTTTCAACGAATATTGCACATCTTGGGGTAATCCAACTATAGAAAACCTTGAAAAAATCGCAAATAAATTACAGAACAGCGGAATAAAATATCTTGTAATGGATAGCGGTTGGTATAAAGAGCAAGGTAAAAACTGGTGGGACACCATTGGCGATTGGAATGTAAGCAAAGAGCTGTTTCCCAAAGGACTTAAACCTGTTTGCGATATGATAAAATCATACGGATTAATTCCGGGAATATGGTTTGAAATGGAAAATGTTGCTCCTCTTTCTCAAATTTACAGTGAAACGAATCATCTGCTTTCCCGCTTCGGAACTCCGCTGAATGTATCTGAACACAGATTTCTTGATTTGCGTGATGACTGGTGTGTAAAATATCTTGATGAAAAGGTGATTAAGTTTCTTCGTGAGAGCGGTTTTGGTTATTTAAAAATTGATTATAACGAAAATATAGGTGTAGGATGTGACGGGGCAGAAAGTCTTGGAGAGGGACTTCGTCAATATGTGCTTGCAAGTCAAAATTACTTTAAGCGTATTAAAAAGCAACTGCCTGATTTGGTAATTGAAAACTGTGCAAGCGGGGGTCACAGGCTTGAACCGTCAACAATGGAGTTGTGCTCAATGTCAAGCTTTTCTGATGCTCACGAATGCAAAAGTATTCCTATAATCGCCGCTAATCTTCACAGATTGATTAAACCGAGTCAAAGTCAAATTTGGGCAGTTCTTCGCGCGGACGATGATATTCACAGAACATATTACAGCCTTATTTCGGGCTTTTTGGGTCGTCTTTGTATCAGCGGCGAAATATTTGATTTGCCGCAGGAAAATTGGCAGATTGTCCTTGACGCCGTTAAATTCTATAATGAAATTAAACACATTATAAAATACGGCTTTACAAGAACAATTAACTGCAATGTTGAAGATTATAACGACCCAAAGGGTTATCAGATTGTACTTCGTGAAACGGAAAATGACGCATTACTTATTGTACATACCTTTAAAAACGGTTCTAACCCGCCGATCGGTAGGTATCTTGAAAACCGAAATATCATAAAGATATTCGGCAGTAGTATTGACGCTGATTTTAGGAGCAGATGCTATCTTCTAAAAAAAATGGAATAAGATTATGAAAAAATCCGAGAGCTGTTGCTCTCGGATTAATTTACGGATAAAATCTTTTCACTTTTGAATTTACAGGCATGCAGTCTATACCGCATACGCTGTAATTTTCCATAATTCAAATCTCTTTTATAATAATATAAATATTTTATATCTTTTGTAAACAGTTTGCTTTAATTTTTGAGTTATCGGTCGTATTTTCCACAAGATTGATGTTGTGGCAAAGGATGAAATCGGTTACTGAAAACGAAAACACTTTATAATATGCAAAGTGCTTTTTAAGTTTTTATTTTTTTGATTTCTTTCAATTTCTTCTATCAATTTATCAATGTTAAATTCACCATCAAGTATAGTGTCATCCTCACTGAATGTTTGTAATCTTAAACCCATAATCTTTTCCTTTCTCTAAAAGTGATTTTGAAAAGTTATTTAACATTTTAATGTCATATTGTTTATAATTTGGATTTTTTGCTTTGAACTGTTTTAATTGCTTCTTTATATAGTTTTACTACCTTATGAAATTACACTACTCTCAAACTAATCCTAAGACCGTTAATATTAAAGGTGGGTTTTACTACCTTATGAAATTACACTACTCTCAAACCATTTCTCCGCCTCGCTTTCAAGCCATTTCGTTTTACTAACTTATGAAATTACACTACTCTCAAACGTGCGTATCATCAGCGTTATGGGTATTTTTGTTTTACTACCTTATGAAATTACACTACTCTCAAACATCGTATTTTGCTGTCAACCGTGCAAGCCGTTTTACTACCTTATGAAATTACACTACTCTCAAACTTATAAAAACGGTCAATATAATTGCGAAAAGTTTTACTACCTTATGAAATTACACTACTCTCAAACTTGCAGGCGAGATAAGGCAATCAAATTATGTTTTACTACCTTATGAAATTACACTACTCTCAAACCACTCTGCACAGTTTTCGGAGACCCGTCCAGTTTTACTACCTTATGAAATTACACTACTCTCAAACAATGAGCTTCATCGCAATAGCAGAAGCTAGTTTTACTACCTTATGAAATTACACTACTCTCAAACAAGGTATCGTTGTGTAGCTTCTGTTACCTCGTTTTACTACCTTATGAAATTACACTACTCTCAAACAAGTTGTTCATCAGTTCCGTCAACAGTTTTGTTTTACTACCTTATGAAATTACACTACTCTCAAACAAATTCATCAGTAACGACAATAAACGGCTTGTTTTACTACCTTATGAAATTACACTACTCTCAAACTGTTTAATGACGATTTTAAATGTATTGATAGTTTTACTACCTTATGAAATTACACTACTCTCAAACAAATATAAATCCGTTGACTTTTATATTTAGTTTTACTACCTTATGAAATTACACTACTCTCAAACCGCAGGCGAGATACGGCAATCAATCTCTGCGTTTTACTACCTTATGAAATTACACTACTCTCAAACGAAAGGAAAGTGTATCTTGTAACCACAATTGTTTTACTACCTTATGAAATTACACTACTCTCAAACATGGTAATGAGCCGAACGTTGAAACAACCTGTTTTACTACCTTATGAAATTACACTACTCTCAAACTGTTGTAACAGATGTCAGTCCTGCTTTTGTGTTTTACTACCTTATGAAATTACACTACTCTCAAACCTCAAATGACAGTAAACAACGGGCACTACAAACCGTTGGGTATTGCATAAGATAAATTTTATTATATATCAGATTGACAAATTAATCAATAATTTCACATAAATCCTCATCAACAATATATATTTTTTCATATTGCGATGAAACAAAAGATTTTTTATTTTCAATCAAAAGAATGTTTATATTTTGATAAATCAATTCCTTATAAAGCTGATTCAGCTCATCAGCGCTAAAACAATTATGAATATTCAATAAGACAAAACATTTAACTGTTGAATATTTTTTTATAACAATCATAAAATCAAGTAACCTGTTAAGCAGATTGCCGTTAACCACAGGTTTAAAGTTTTGAATTTTCATCAAGTCTATAATATCAAGCTCATCTTTAAATTCAAAGTCGAAATCATAACTCTGCGAGAGCATTTCAAGGTAACAAAGTACGTTTGTTTTAATCTTCATTGTATCTTCGGTTAAAAATGTATTTGCATGCTCTGACAAATCCTCATATATTTTTTTCATAAAAGCGCCCGAAAAATCAATACTGAATATATCCGAAATAAAGCATACGTTATTCTTGAAACTTATTTTAGAATAATTTTCGGAAAACACTATATCCTTTTCCTCAATACATCCGTCATAAAAATTTTTAACCGTTTTTCTGTAAAGAGAATGATTTTCAATACATAACACACTTATTTTATTTTTTGACAAATCAATAGGTTTTGACATAAATTCAAAGCTTACCATCATAATATCAACAACCTTTCATCTGTGTCCACAACATTACTGTTGCATTTACCCGAAATGAACTCCATTTTTGAAAACTGTTTTTCCGTAACAGACAATATTTGAACACAACCGCTTTCAGGACGGGATTTTTTCACCTCATTAATTATTTGCGACACTTGAGTGGAATTAAGGGCAAGCTTTGCGTAAACCGACTCCTGTATCATCATAAAACCGTCTTTAATTAAAAATTTTCTGAATTTCCTGTAATTTCTTTTGTCTGAAGCTGTCACTGTGGGTAAATCAAAAAATACAATAACTCTCATAAATCTATAACTCATATTGATAAAACTTTATATCGGCGGTATCGCCGCTTTCAATTGCCTCAAAAACGCTTTTTGCATAAATTTTAATTACATTTAACAAATTTTGTTTTTTTCCGTCAACAAAAAGCTCCATACTTAACAAGGAAAGAATAAAATGTTTTTCATTGGTATCAAACTTTGTCGGATTAAAATTTTTAACCGCGCGATCAATAACAGGTCTAAACGGCTCCATCAAATCGCATCCGAAATTAAACTGATTAAACATATTATTATGAAAAAGTCCAAGCATAGTTGAATATCCGTTGCAAACAATTTCTCTGTTAAAACAAGACAAAATTATACTGTAACCGTAATTCAGCATTGCGTTTACCGGGCACTCATCATTTCTTGAAAATTTTTTGCCGAACATTGCATTGAAATATACTTTTGCAGCATGACCTTCCCTGTTTGATTCGTCATTAAATTCCATCTCGTTAATATAGTCATATAGTAAATCAGCCCCGTTTAAACGAAAATAATCAAGATTTTCAGCTTGCATTTTTATTTTTTGTGTAACGATGGAAGTCCAGACTGCCTGCTTATTTATTTCAGTCCATTCAAGTTGAGTCCTGAATTTCAGTGAACAATCATGGCATCCGTAATAGGGTACAAGCTCGGAGGACGGATTTTGCTTTTCATCACAAAAAATGACCTTGATTTTTTGTTTTGTTATCTCGCTGAGTAAAGCCGTGGTAATGGAGGAAGCGGTGTTTTCAATAATCAAAACAGAAATTTCACTGATATGTACACGGACTGTACTTTCGCAATCACGCACCACCATATAACCAAGTCTCAAATCAATTTTTGACGGTTTTGAAATCACCACTGTTCTCCATCCCATAACATTCTCCTTATTTAAGTAAATTTATTTCGTTTTCAAACAATCCCGTAATAGATTGATTTATAAGCTTAAACGATTTATATGACGGTTGAATTTTGTTACTTATTGTGGTTACACCGCTTTTTTTCGCTTCGCCGATTGCAGTTAAATCTCCGCTTAACGCGTTAGCGTGGATAATATTGATTATCTGCATAAGGGTATAACATTGGCTGTATAATGAAAGTTTTTCAAAAACATTTTTCTTTTCGGTTAATGTGTTTGCAAGCCTTCCAAATTTTACACCGTATATAGCGTTTTTCATTTTGTCTGTTAATACATCATACAAATCCAAATTTTCCTGTAATGTTATTCCATCGAAAGAAGTTATTTCTTTTTCACACCTAAGCTCAACGCATTTTGCAAGATAGTTTGAAATCTTTTTAACATATCTCTCCAAATTATAATTAAGCACGAGCTGAACAGCCGGTTTACATCCGATTACCGCTCCGTTGTTCTTCTTACTGCTTATATGCATCCTAAATCCATCAAGACTGATAAGCGCGTTATACTTGATACAAGGAATGATTATTTTAACATTATCTACCCCAAGCCGTTTTGACATAAACAATTCGGGATTGTTTTTATATTCTTTTTCAATGTACAAATCAACAGGTTCAAAGGAACGAATCAATTTTCCCTTTTTATCTTTATATTCAACAAATGAAAAATAGGTTGATGTCGGTCTGTTGTAACCGCCGTATTTACTGATTTCCAAACCTTTTTTGAGCGGAACCTGACCATTGCCCTTTTTCAAAGGCATTTGATCAAACAGACCACCTTTCTGTTTGTAGGCATACCTCGTAAATCTAATATTATTTTTAGACAAAATTGATTTCACTGCATTAAGGGTTTCATCGTTTTCCGCAACCCACGCGCCCGGAGTGGAATAGTCGAATAACCTGTTAATACTCCAAATGCCATTTTGGATATTGTTTATAAAATAACTTTGTCTTGCTTTAACCGTATAAACATTTCCTACAACAATATTCAGGTACGCGTCTTTTGCATGGTGGAAATCATTAACATCACGGCTTTTAATAATATCAAAATCTCTTCTGAAATCAGAAACAAGTCCTGCTTTTATATTTTCAATATCCGTGTTAGGATAGCGGTTTTTTAAAAGCTGTGCAACCGCTTTTGTAGACTGCCTTGTTTCAACAAGCTGTCTTGCAACAAATGAAGATAACTCTTCGTCAGTCAAAGCGGAATTTCTTGTAAGTCTGTCAAACTTTCTCTTGCTGATTAAGCCCTTTGAAAGCAACATTTTCCAAAACGGCATCATTTCTGTTCTTATGTTTTCGGCAACAGGATATTTATTTCCTTTTACTTCGTTGGCGGTTTTAAAAACAAGCACTCTGTTATCAAGACTATCGTCCTTTATCTTAGAACGAGGATAAATATGGTCAATATCATAAATGTTTTTGTTATAAAGATTTTCAAAATCTATAGCTTTACCTGTATACATACATTTACCGAATTGAGTAAAATACAGGAATAACGCATCGCGCCTAAATTCATTTTCATCTGTATTGCACAGTTTTTCATAAAGCGCACTTTCATCTTTTTTGCAATATTTATAAAGTTCAAGCAGTCTTTGCTTTCTTGTTACCGTCCTCTTTTTTTCGCCCTCAGATTTTGCAACCTCAATAAAAATCTTTTTAGGAGCACTGCCCTGTATTTTAACGATTTCCTCTACAATTTGCATTGCCTGGTATACCGGACGTTTTATTTTAGGGGAAACATAGAGCTTGTCCACTTCCTCTTTCAGAGACGTAAATTCTATTGCTCCGTTTTCATTATCAATATTATCCTTAAAATCATAATTTTTGCTGAGCAGCTGCATTAAATTATCATTTGTTTCCCAAAGCGCGTGAATGATATTAACATATTCTCCGCTTTCAGGTAAAACAGAATGTATTCCGGTCAGCAATTTTGCGGAAAGCCTGCCCCAGCCGGTATATTTAAGCTTCAATATTTTAATAATATCGTCATTTGAAATCTTACCGCCGTATTTTTTCATAAGACGTTTTTTAAGCAGCTTTTTATCTTCACCGAAAATAGTAATTGCTTTTATGATTTCTTCCTTATCGGAATCGGGTAAATCAAGAAAAGCCAAATCTCTAAACGGTTTTAAATTACTTTTAAAATCGCCGTCAATACCCGTGATTTCAACATCATCAAAGTTATGAAGTTCAAGATATTTTTTTAATGTTGAACATTTTACTTTGTTTTTCTTTAGGAACAAATCATTGTAAATATTCTGTTTCAACTCAACAGATATACTTTTTCCGTCAATTTTAAGATTATTTAATTCATTGAGTACAGTAAAAGCAGAATATAATAGCGAATTTTTCGCAATGACATCTTCTTTCGGTAAATAGGTGCATTTACTTGTAAGGTTGTCAATAAAATTTTCGGCGCTCTTGTCAATATCAACAACAGATTCAAAGTTCCAAGGATATATCTTTTCGTTAGTTCTGACAACCCAGCTTCTTTCGCTGTGGCTGTTGAGAGGACCTACATAATAAGGGATTCTAAAATTAAATATATCTATAATTTTTTCGCTTATTGTTTTATTGTTTTCATCTTTTTTTGTCAAAAACGGCAGATAGGCTTCTGCATTTTTCAGTATAACCTTTAATTCATCTCTGTTTAACTGCATGGGTATAACTGAATTATCCTTTGTAACAGCTTTAGGCAAAAATGAATTGCTTGATATTTCCGCATACATTTTACAGTACCGCTCATCAGCCGGTTCTTTAGGCAGTTGCTTTCTTAAAAATTCACAAAACAGTTCCTGTGAACATTTTTTGGCAACAGCTTCTTTTTTTGAATATCCCGAATAAGCAAGGTAATTAGGCGTCTTTTCATTGTTTACATTGAAAATAAGATCGTATTTCTCGGGTACATAAGTTTTAACATATTCTTTCAAAAGCTTTAAATCATTCTTATGCTTGTTATATGTATCCACCTTTGAAAAAGAAATATATTTTTCACTGTTTAAAATATCTGCGAGAACAGCCCAATCATAGATTGATTTAATCATTTCAACAAGTTCAAATTTTTCACCAAAAGTATTTTCATAAACAGCCTTCTTATCATCATAACCGCTTTTAAATGTTATGCTTTTTGCTTCACTGTCATCATATTCATACGTATCAAAAAGGTCTTTTGCTTTTGCCGTACCGCCCGAAAGTAAAACAACAACAGCTAATTCAAAGGTATTGTCCCTTTTATTAAGATTAAACTCCTTGGCAAGAAGATCTTTTTTCTTTGTAACAGTTAAAGAACGCTCCTTGAGGATTTCTTCAATCCTTGACAAGTCACTGTTATAAAACCCATTTGAATCATAATTATCTTTTATGTAGATATTCAGGTCATTCCATATCGAAGAAAAATCGGAGTTGCCGTTTTGTCCTAACTCTTCGTTATCGAACAAAAAGTGACCTCTGTTTTTTATTATGTGGCTTACCGCAAGATAAACAAGACGAACATCATGATATGACGCATCTTCAACAAGCTCTTTTCTTAAGTGATAAACAGTGGGATATTTCTTAAAATAATCTGTATCAGTAAAATCTTTATCATTAAATAACGAATACTTACCGTCTACGCTTTTATCCCCGTTGTAAAAAGAGCTTTCTTTAAGACGTTGAAAAAAAGCTGTATCTTTTTTTGAGATTTCTTCATTAAAAATCATTTCAAGGCACTGCTGCCTGAATTTATTTCTCTCTGTTCTGCGTCTTGTTCCTCTAAAGATTCTTCTTTCAACAGCGGTTTTTCCGCTGTCCAGAAGTCTTATTCCCCACATAGCATTACCTTTAAATTTAGGTATGTTGTATTCTTCGTCGGTAACTGCCCATCCTATTGAATCTGTTCCCAAATCCAATCCTATAAAATAATTTTTCATAAAAACCTCCTTGACAAAATGTCATTTTTGATTTATACTTAAGGCAGTCTCAATACTACCTATGAGATTGCACTACAAGTTCAAATAAAAATTTATTCAAATCGCCGTTTACGGCATCACAGTGTGTGATTCGGGACCTACATACGTAGGTCTTATTTTTTTTGCTGTGTATCACAAATTAAGTATAACATAAAACAAAAATATTTCAAAACTGTTTTAAGAAATAATCTTTTAAATAGTATCGTTTACTAATAGTTTGATTATTTGCTTTTAGTTACATAACAACATTTTCTGCAAAATTAATACTGCAGTAAAATTCTAAGATATAAAAAATAAACGTCAGCAGAAATCTGCTGGCGTTTATTTTTTACTTACTCTTCTATGCTGAAATCTTCTTTACCTACTCCGCAGAGAGGACAAACAAAATCTTCAGGCAAGTCCTCCCATTTTGTGCCGGGAGCAATCCCGTTATCGGGGTCGCCGAGTTTTTCGTCATAAACCCATCCGCACATATTGCAAACATATTTCATAATATCAACTCCCATCATTAAATTGATTATATTATATGTTAAATTTACATATTAATCAATACCCTATTTTCCGCTCTTTGCCGTATAAAGTTCTCTCACATCATTAACCTTGTCACAAATTTCTTTAATACTAATACTGCAGGTTGGGAAATCAAAAATATGATTAAGCGCGGTATTGCCTCCTGATTTTATCTGCAGATATTTTCAAGCATATCAATATCTCAATCACTAAAAAGCATAGAAATATTTATTTTAAAAACCATAGCAAATTTTATATAAAATTCTGAAATCGGATTATATACCATATCTGTAAAATTTTTGTTTACTGATTTTTTATGATATGATAGTATAAAATAAGAATGTAATACATTATATAAATTTAAGAGGTAATAATGAAAAAAGCATTAAAAATTCCGCTGACAATACTTTTGCTGTTTGCCGCCGCCTCGGCAGCATTTATAGGGGTAATAAGTATTCGCGGAGACTATGACAAATATATAATACCAAACGGCTTTGAGGAGTCCGTAAATCGGGCCGACACCTTCAGAAGCGACGACACATACGCAAGAATTATGAGTTCAAACCTCCTTGTTAATTATGAAAGCTGGGGCGGAACAGACGCTCGCAAAAGAGCAAAAATGTTTTCTTACATTCTTAACGCCTACAAGCCCGATGTAGTTGCTGTTCAGGAAATGAGCGACCAGTGGTACTGCTGCCTGACTAAAAACAGAGGGAGTTATCGTCTTGTGTACCCGATTTCTTCAGGCGCAATGTTTCATATGACAGGCTTAATGTACAATTCGGACACCGTAAAGCTCCTTGATTACGGACGTATGGAATATACGCAGGGCGACAACAAAAAGCTAAGAAGAGTTGTCTGGGGATTTTTTGAGGATAATGAAACAAAAAAGCAGTACGTTGTAACGTCAACACATTTTGATTTAATACGCGAGGGAAAGGAAAAAGAGGAGCTGAGCGTTATGAATACTCAGGCAAGCGAACAACTTGATATTGATAAAGAGCTTGGTAAACGATTTGACTGCCCCATAATCTCCGCAGGTGATTTTAACGCGATGGACAACGGCGGATATGACAACGAATATTTTGCGCCCACGGTATATAACACAATCGCCGAAACACTGACGGACACAAAATACATTGCTCAAACAAAAACCGGCGGAGATGCGCGTGACGTTGATAAACCCACCTTTGACCATATCTTCTTAAAGGGTGACGCAACAGTAAACAGATATTCAATAATATCCGACAGCGTGATGTCCCAGATGAGCGACCATTACCCTATCTTTGCGGATATAGCATAATTTTCTTATTGCTTTTTGATTTTATAGATTTTTCTGAACAGAAATCTTGTTACGGGTCCTGCCGCAAAAATGTTCCACATTAACGCCATAGGGAAATTTTTTAATATTGTTCCAACCCATATTGCGGGAAGCTGTACAATCGGCTGATGTCCTAAAATAAGGTTAAAAAGTATTGATGCGACAAGGCTCATTGTCGGGCACATTATTAATACCGTACAGCCTGAAATCATAAGCGTAATGAAAAACGGATTGTCCTTTTCGGGCTGTATGATTTTTTCCGCAAGTCTGTGACCGAGCCTGTTTCCCCACAAATTAGAGAATATAAATACAAACATCCACATATAAGCCATTTCCTTAAGCGCCTGCCAAAACACAATATTTGTCATATTGCTTAATCCGCCTGCTTTCAGCGTGTACCCCATCTTAATTGCAATGTTATAAAGCTCCATACCGTACGCCATTGTTATTGACATAATAATTGAGAATACGATTCCCTGCCCCTTTGTTTTTGGCATAATAGTCCTCCTTACAGTTAAAAAATTAAAGTGCGTAAACCCAATCTGGATTTACGCACTTTTGCTACTCGATAGATTTATTATATCAAAATACTCCTGAATTTTCAAGAAAAATATTGTATTTAAAGTTTGCATTTGTTAATATTGTTTATAATCTTTAATGCAAAGGAGTAATTATGTCAAAGCTTGAAATTACAAATATGGTTATGATACAAGACATTAAAACAGGCAAGGTAGTGGTTCAGGACAGAGTAAAAAACTGGTGCGGTATTTCCTTTCCCGGAGGTCATGCAGAAAACGGTGAAAGTATTTATGACAGTGCAGTCCGTGAAATAAAAGAAGAAACAGGGCTTGACATTAAAAATCTTAAGTCCTGCGGTTTTATGTTTTGGTTTAATAATAAGACAGAGGATAAATATTTTACATATTTCTATAAAACTACGGATTACAGCGGCGATATGCTTGATGAAACAGATGAGGGTATTGTCTTTTGGGCGGACCCGAAAGATTTTAATAATATGAAACTTTCACCGAATTTTAAGGAATATTTGCCTATGTTTTTTGAAAACAAATACACAGAGGCGTACTGCTCATGGAATGACGATATGCACCCCGATTTAACAATGGATAACCCATGGGGAGTAATTTACAGATAATATCAGGTATATACATATGGCAAAAACACAGGATCTGACAGTAGGAGATACTAAAAAGCTATTGCTTATTTTTTCATTTCCCACTCTGCTAAGTAATCTTTTTCAACAATTTTATAATCTGGCTGACACGGCAATCGCAGGTCATATCATAGGTAACAATGCACTTGTCGCAATCGGAGCAACATCGTCAATTTATAGTCTTGTTATCACCTTTTCGGCAGGACTTACAGGAGGCTTTGGTATAATATTTGCCCAGTGTTTTGGCGCAAAGGATTATGACAGGCTCAGAAAAGCCTTAGCGCACTCTCTCGTTATAAACATAATGTTTTCAATAATTATCAGTGTCACAAGCTTTTTAATTATAAGTCCCGTACTCAGACTTATGAACACACCCGCAGAGCAGATAAATGACGCTCACAGCTACATAACAGTAATTCTCACGGCGATTTCCGTTCCGACGTTTTATAACCTTGAAGTGACGCTTTTAAGGTCGCTCGGCGACAGCAGAACTCCCCTTTATTTTCTTATTTTCGCAAGCGTGCTCAATATTGTTCTTGATTACATTTTCATAAAATATATGCACACGGGCGTAATGGGCGCCGCGCTTGCAACTGTAATGGCACAGGCAGCGGCAATGATACTGTGCTTTATTATTCTTGTTAAAAATTTTAAAATAATCCGACTTGAGAAAAAGGATTTTAAATTCAGCGCAAGACTGTTTAGGAAAATGATGTCTGCGGGTATGACAATGGCAATGATGAACTCGATTTTCTCAATAGGCTCAATAATTATGCAGTACGCAATCAACGCTTTGGGGGATATAATAATTGCGGCTCATTTAGCGTCAAGAAAGCTGTCTGAAATGTTTATGCAGCCGCTCGTCACCATAGGGATTTCCTGCTCTACCTTTGTGGGACAGAACTACGGCGCAAAAAAATATAACAGAATATCGCAGTCAATTAAATACAGCCTGATTTATTCACTGATATGGTCTGTGATAAGCTTTGCCGTTCTGTTTTTCCTTGGAGGTAGCTTAGCTGCGCTTATTACAGGCACTGACAGCGATGAGGTTATACAAAACACAAAAATGTACCTCAGAATTAATGTTCCGTTTTATTTTATACTCGGTATACTCTTTATACTCAGATTTTCCATTCAGTCGATTGACAGGAAAATACCTCCCCTTATTTCAAGCAGTATGGAGCTTGCAAGCAAGATAGGTGCATCGTTTGTATTTATTCCTCTTTGGAAATATTTCGGCGCTTGTATAGCAGAGCCGTTGAGCTGGTGTCTCGGCGCAGTTTACCTGATATTTGAATTTAAAAATACTTATAAAAAAATTAAGACAGGCACCGCTTGACAATGCCTGTCTTAATAATTTTTATTATATAATTTTACTTTATTTTTTCATTGCGTTATATGAGGTGAGGAATGCCTCCTCGCTTATATCACAGCCAAGCTCATAGAGAGGCACCTTTGCAAATATCTGCTCAAGAACATCAAAGAGCTTGTCCATTTTTTCGGCATTGAGATTTCTTATCGTCTGAGAAAAAATGTTATATACCGCCTTGCTTGTATCCGCCTTTTTAATCCAGTTGGTTTCACTTCTTTCCAGAAAACATATACCGGCAAGTTCAACAATTTTCGGAGTTGAATAATCATACTTTCCGCTCCACGGAGTTCCGCAGGCGTAAACCTTGCCGTCAATAAGCCTTATGGCAGGCTTGTCGTCATTAAGCATATATGCCCTGTCACCCAAATGCTTAAGCCAGAGCTGAGTATGAGTTGATTTGCCGGTACCGCTGTCGGCAGAAAAGGCATAAGCCATACCATCAACAACAATACAGGAGGAATGAAGAATAATACCGTTAAAATTTAAAAGCTGAGTATAAAAGTCCGAACCCGTGAGCATATATTCCCAATCGTCCTGCACAAGTTCGGGATGCTCCTTCATCGCCATTAAAACCCTTTTTTCATCAACATCAACAACAATGTCAATATTCTGATTTTCATCTTGATTGTCAGAGAGGTAAGGACTTGCCTGCTTTTCGGTCCTGCCCTTTACGTTTACTATATTAACCTTTAATCCAGCAATATCATATACAGCCATAAAGTCACCTGATACTTATTTTAAAATTAGTATAACCTAACTTTATCAAATCGTCAAGAAAAAGTGTATTTTACTTTCTAATAAAAATCTTAAATATAATGAAAAATCTTCAATACCAGCAGGTTATTGCAAAATTCTGCCATTGACAAAATTCCGTTTTTAATGTATATTGAACATATGTTCGATATACTTATAGCGGTGGTAGAAATGAAAAAGGAAATTTTACATATCGACTGCAACAAATTTTATGCAAGCGTGGAATGTTACCTGCATCCCGAATTGAGAGACAGACCCGTAGCAGTCGGCGGAAGTGAAAAATCAAGGCATGGCATCATACTCACGAAAAATGAAATTGCGTCAGCATACGGGCTAATCGTCGGCGAACCGCTTTGGAAGGCAAAGCAGAAATGCCCCGATTTGATTATTGTACCTCCGAATTTCCCCGTATATATTGAATTTTCAAAAAGAGTTAGAAAAATTTTTGAGGAATATACGGATTTAATTGAGCCGTTCGGTCTTGACGAGGCATGGCTTGACGTTACAGGTGATTGGAATAAAACAGGATATGAAATCGCGCAGGAAATCAGAAAAAGGGTTAAGGAGGAAATCGGAATTACCGTAAGTATCGGGCTCAGCTTTAACAAAATTTTCGCAAAGCTCGGCTCAGACTATAAAAAGCCCGACGCAGTAACCGTAATCAGCAAAGAAAATTACAGGGATATTGTATGGCCTCTCCCCTGCAATGACCTTTTAATGATAGGACGGGCAACGACAAAAAAGCTGAACGCTTATGGCATTTATACAATAGGCGATGTGGCGAATGCAAGTGACAGCTTTATGAAAAACCTGCTTGGTAAAAACGGTCAGATGCTTCAGCGCTTTGCGCGAGGACAGGACCGCTCACCTGTAAGACATATGGATATTTCAAGAGATATAAAGAGTATAGGAAACTCCACGACTACTCCGAGAGATTTAATTGACAACAAGGACGTAAAGATTATTTTCACCGTCCTTGCGGAAAGCGTTGCAAGGCGTATGAGGGAGCACAATCTGAAGGGTACAACTCTTTCAATTTCCGTAAGAGACAGCGACCTTAACACATTCACGCGCCGGTGCAAAATGCAGTCGCCCACGAATATCAGCAATGAATTTATAAAAAGCGCAATGGGGCTTTTTAAAGCAAATTATAACTGGGAAAAGCCTATAAGAAGTCTCGGTCTGTGCGTAACCGATTTTGACTACGACAATGCTTTGCAGTTCGATTTTTCAGGCTCCTCTGAAAAAAGGGAAAAGCTGGAACGGCTCGAAACCGCAGTCGACAAATTGAAGGACAGATACGGGAATTTCTGCATACAAAAGGCATCGACGCTCTGCGATAAAGGGCTTTCTCATTTTAATCCGTTTGAGGAGCATACTATCCACCCCGTCAGTATGTAAATTCATAAAATAAATGGACTCAAAGAGTACTTTTGAGTCCATTTATTTTATCGCTGTAAAAAACAGACGGTGAAACGGGAAAATGACCTCTCCGTTTTTCTGTCGGGAATACTGCTTTTTCACCTCAACCAAAATATCCTTTTCAAATTCACTTTTATCCTTATCATTAAGCACATCGAGATACGGTTTTAGACCTGTTGATTTATACCATTCAACTATACTTTCGTATGAGGGAAGACGGTGTAAATAAACTGTTTTCCACATTGAAAAATCCGATGATATATTAGACAATAAATCAAAATATTCTTCCTCAAAAAGATTATAAAATTCCCTTTTCTTTTTAAATTTACCTTTCCATTTTTCACTTTCGATCATACTGTCAATGATTTTGTTGATAGGCATTTCAATCTGATTGGGCACCTGAACCGCCATAACTCCGTTAGAATTAAGAATACCCATCATATCGCTCAAAAGCTTTTTATGGTTTGGTATCCATTGAATACAGGCGTTGGAAAATACTACGTCAAATTTACCCTCAATCTTGTTGAAATCACTTGATGCATCAAAAATCATAAAATCAAGTTCGGAATAATCCTGCTTTGCTTTTTCAATCATATTGGGAGAAAAATCTGCTCCGAGTATGTATGCGTCAGGGAATCGTTCTTTCAGCACAGCCGTACTGTTCCCGGGTCCGCATCCTATATCAATAATGCGTTTGGGATTATCAATATTGATTCTGCCTGCAAGGTCAATTGACGGCTGAGTTCTCTCTTTCTTAAATTTCAAATATTGCTCTGAATTCCAATCACTCATTTTATGTCCTCCCCAAAAAAGCCGAAGGCTGTTTTAATAACCTTCGGCTTTGTAATAAATCAAAATTATAACAACGATACGACCATATCGCCCATTTGCGAGGTTGTAACCGTTTCAAGTCCGTCCTGCGCTATATCAGGTGTTCTCACCTTAGTAAGCGCCGTGTCAACCGCCTTTTCTATTGCGTCGGCAGCCTCGCTTTCGCCGAGAGAATATCTCAGCATCATAGCACCCGAAAGAATTGTCGCAAGCGGATTTGCCTTTCCCTGTCCGGCAATATCGGGCGCAGAGCCGTGAATAGGCTCATACATACCGAATGTACCCTCTGCCAAAGACGCGGACGCAAGCATACCGATTGAGCCCGAAATCATAGACGCTTCGTCTGACAAAATGTCGCCGAAAATATTTGAAGTTACAATAGTATCAAACTGATTAGGATTACGTACAAGCTGCATTGCGCAGTTGTCAACATACATATATGAAATCTCAACCTCGGGATAATCCTTTGATGTTTCCTCCATAACCTTTCTCCAGAGCTTTGATGAATCAAGGACATTCGCCTTATCAACACAGGTGAGCTTTTTATTTCTCTTCATAGCGTACTCAAAACCTGCCCTGACTATACGCTTGATTTCGGGATAAGTATAACGCTCCGTATCATATGCACCGACAACGCCGTTTTCCTCATACGTTCCCCTGTCGCCGAAATAAATACCGCCCGTAAGCTCGCGGACAATGAGTATGTCAAGCTCGTCGCCGATAATCTCAGGCTTCAGCGGAGAGGCTGATTTTAGCGGAGCAAAAATCTTCGCGGGACGGAGATTCGCAAAAAGTCCGAGCGACTCACGAATCGCAAGCAGTCCCTTTTCAGGTCTTATTTCACTTGGAAGAGTATCCCACTTAGGTCCTCCGACCGAGCCTAAAAGCACAGCGTCGGAAGCTTTGCAGGCAGTCTCCGTTTCTTTTGGAAACGGTACGCCTGTTTCATCAATAGCAGCGCCGCCCAAAAGCTGATAGTTGTAATCAATTGAAAAGCCGAATTTTCCCCCTGCCTTGTCAAGCACCTTTATACATTCATCAACAATTTCGGGACCGATTCCGTCACCCTTTAAAACCGTTATCTTATAATTCTTCATAATTAGTCCTCCAAATTAATATCAGCAAACATCAAAAATTCCGGGCATCGTATCATCACGCATTGTATCCTCCTGGTCACGGTTGATTGCGCAGATAATACCTTTCATTGACGCATAGCTGATATTATGGCTTACGCCTATTCCGAAAACATCTTTACCCTGCGGATTTTTCAGATGAATATAACTGATGGCCTTTGAGTCGCTTCCGACTGAAATTGCGTGTTCACTGTAATCAACAAACTCGTAATCGGTTATTCCGATTTCCCGTATAGCAGAGAAGAAAGCGCCGATAGGACCCGAGCCTGTTCCTTCAATTTTTACAGGCTCATTATCCTTATACTTAATCTCGCCTGTGAAATGAACAGAGGTTAAATAGTCCTCCTCATTCTTTTCCTCGCTTATTTTATAGTTAATAAGTCTGTACGGACCGCATACATTTCTGTATTCCTTCTGGAACAAATCAAAAATTTCTGTTGTGTGAAGCTCCTTGCCCTTTTCGTCGCACGCTTTCTGAACTACCGCGCCGAACTCGGGGTGCATAGCCTTGGGCATTTTAATACCGTACTCATTTGCAAGAATGTATGCCGTACCGCCCTTACCGCTCTGTGAGTTAATACGGATAATCGGTTCATACTCTCTGCCTACATCTGCCGGGTCAATAGGAAGATACGGTACCTCCCACATATCCGAGTGGCTCTCATCCATATAAATCTTACCCTTATTTATAGCGTCTTGATGAGAGCCTGAAAAAGCTGTGAACACAAGCTCGCCCGCATAAGGATGGCGCGGCGGGACCTTCATTTTAGTTGTTCTTTCGTATACGTCTTTAATTTTGTTAATATCGTGGAAATCAAGTTCGGGGTCAATTCCCTGCGTCCACATATTCAAAGCAAGAGTTACAATATCAACATTGCCCGTTCTTTCACCGTTTCCGAAAAGCGTACCCTCAATTCTGTCAGCGCCCGCAAGCAAAGCAAGCTCGGCGGCAGCAACACCCGTTCCCCTGTCATTATGGGGGTGAAGTGAGATAATAGCTGAATCACGGTTAGGCAGGTGGCGGCAGAAATATTCAATCTGGTCTGCGTAGCCGTTTGGCGTTGAGCCTTCAACAGTTGACGGCAGATTAAGAATAATCGGATTTTCCTTAGTGATATGAAGTTCCTCCATAACCTGGCGGCAAATCTCCACAGCGTTATCCATTTCAGTTCCCGTAAAGCTTTCGGGACTGTATTCAAAACGGATATTTGTTTCGGGATTAGTTTTCTTCTGCTCCTCGGTTAATTCATAGATGAGCTTCGCGCCGTTTACGGCAATATCAATTACACCCTGCATATCAGTCTTGAATACGACCTTGCGCTGAAGTGTTGATGTTGAATTATAAAAATGAACAATGACATTCTTAGCTCCCTTGATTGCCTCAAAGGTTTTCTTGATAAGATGGGCTCTTGCCTGAACAAGCACCTGAATTGTTACATCATCGGGAATATAACCGCCGTCAATAAGCGTACGCAGGATTTCATACTCCGTTTCGCTTGCCGACGGAAAACCGACCTCAATTTCCTTAACGCCTATATCAACAAGTGTTGAGAAAAGCTCAAGCTTTTCCTGCAAATTCATCGGGTCTACAAGCGCCTGATTGCCGTCACGCATATCGACCGAACACCATATAGGAGCTTTTGTAATAGTCTTATCGGGCCATGTACGGTCCGGAATGTTTATCGGCTTGAAGCCGACATATTTTTCATACCCTTTTTTCATATTTAATCAATCTCCTTTCAAATTTGTACAGGAGCAAAAAATAAGCCCCTATACATCAATGTATAGGGACGTAATGTCTACGTGGTACCACCCTATTTCAGCAGAAAAATCCGCCCTTTAGCATCTATCAATGCCTTTGCCTGTAACGCAGCAACACGGCTGTTCCTATTGATTTCTATTCAAAACAGCGACTCCGCAGAGAGCTATACACCTGATAATCCGTATTGACTTACACCGCCCGTCAACTCTCTTAAACTGAATTACAAGGTCTTTTTCTGCTTCATAGTTTTTACTTGGGTACTATTGAATTGTAAAACAATTATATCAAATTAAAAATTTTTGTCAAGAGTAAAAATATTTATTACAGCAGTGAATAACCGTAACCGTTTGCGATAGCATCTACTTTTTCTCCTGCTTTGCAGTGCGGACAATCATGAGGGGCATAAGCCTCGTATCCGGGGACATCCTCCTTGCTGAAAACAGTGTTGACATCTATTTCCCTTATTTTGTCTTTTGCTGAGAAAATTGATGTAACTCCCGCAACACATCCTCCGTAATAACACACGCTTTCCATAGCTCTTTCAACAGTTTTACCGCTTGTTATACAAGAAATAAGTATAATCACATTTTTACCGCTAATGTGCTTTTTAAGATTATCACGGAATATAATATTTCCTACTGCGTCGTATTCGGGACCTATTACATATATGTCATCATCCGGATTTGGATTAAGCATATTCGGACGTGAAAGCTCGTGGGCAAGATAAGCACCGAGAGCCTGCGTTTCATAAAGACATAAAACCGTATTAACATTAATGTTTCTTTCAACATAATACTGCGCCATAAGCATAGCGGCGTCAACGGATACGCTGTGATTGTGCTTTATGTCAGATGTGCCTATATAATAATTAAGATGAGTTGACGAAGAAATAAAGTGCCCCGGCATCGCGTGAATAAACACACTTTCATCCCTGTCAGACGTTATTGTATAAATCGGTTTATCCATAATATTGTATGCTCCTTCAGAAATATTTTTCCTGTTAAATTAATTTTAACCCACAAGATATATTTTTTCAACTAAAGCGCATATAAAAAATAATCTATAATATTTGTGAAAAATAAACAAAGGAAACAGCAAAGATTCTGCTGTTTCCTCACTTATTATCACACTCTGTCCCTGTATCTTTCAGCCGTTATTACGCCGTCATTTATATTGAGCTTGCATATTCTCGCGTTGCGTCTGTCGCCCGAAAGCCCGTCGTCCTCAACATCTCTTGCGTGGTAAACCGCATACCACTGGTCCTTGTATTTAATCATTGAATGATGACCCGTACCCTCTTCAAAATCATTCGCCTTAAGCACGGGATTGTATGTATTATCATCAGGGTACTTTTCAAATTTGATTTTTGTCAAATCGGTTTCATCGGTCTTTGCCCTTGCATAGCCGACATAGTATGTTGGACGCTGATAACAGTTTCCCGAATACATAAGATACTGCCAGTCGCCCTCTTTAAAATAAAAAGCTCCCTCAATCGTATGCCAGTTCACGCCTTTCTTGTATCTGTCTTTCATATAGACATCTTCGTCAAGAGTAGGGACTACAAGCGTTACCGGCCTGCCCTCCGCCGTTTCGGGGTCTATAAGTCTGTCTACTACTATATAAGTACCCGGTCTTTCACCGTCAAAGCGGTTTGTTGAATAGAAAATGAAAAGTCCGCTTTCATTTTTAACAACATGGGAATCAATCGAGAAGGGATGCAGGAGCTGTTTTGCGTTTTCAAACGGACCGAGCGGGCTTTTACTGCTTGAAACGTGCATAGTCTGCCTGTGTCCTCCCTTATCTGGCGTGTCCCCATAAAACTCAAACGAACAGTACATATAATATGTTCCGTCAATTTCAATTACCGACGGCGCCCAGAATTCCTTAACACCGGGATATGTAAACACCCTGCCGTAAAATTTCCAGTCGCCGAAGAGGTCATCGGCATAATATGCGTAAATGCCGTCGTCACCCGTAGTGTAAATATAAAATTTACCCTCGCTTTCAAGAATAAACGGGTCCGCCTGTCCGATATAGTTTTCCTTATCAATTTTCAAAAGATTCATAAATACTCTCCAAATATACGAAATATTTAATGGCAGTATTATACTACCGAAAATTAGATAATACAACAATAATTTTATAAATAATTAAACTTTTTTCAGTATTTAATTATTTTATAAAAAATACTATTTTATAAATCTTTTCAGCCTGTTTACAAGAACAGCCGCAACGATGATTTTAACGGCGTCAGGCAAAAGAAACGGTAAAACGCAGGTAGAAAACGCTGAAACAAACATAACATTATACGCAATTACAAACCATATTGTGCCGAACAAATAGCATACTAAAATGCCGGCTGTCATAAAAAGTATATTCTGCCACAGCTTTCTGCCTGTTTTTTCAGCAGCGGCTCCCACTATAAGAGCAGTAAAGACAAAACCGACAATATATCCGCCCGTAGGTCCCGTTACCGCGGCAATACCGCTTTTAAAGCCTGTAAAAACAGGCAGCCCCACCATACCCAAAAGGATATAAACTATAACAGTAAGCGTACCGCGTTTCCATCCGAGCAAGCCTGAGGTCAGACAGATTGCAAAAGTCTGAAGAGTTATTGATACGGTAAGCGGAACGGCAATCCACGAACATACCGCGATAAGCGCCGCAAATAAGCCTATGTAAACTATATCAAGTGTTTTAAATTTTCTCTTTTTATTTTCAGAATTCATAATTATATCGCCTTCCTTTTTGAAGATTATGCCATTTGCAAATCAAATTGTCAACTTTTTAATTTAAAAAGGTTTACAATTATAAAAATAATGAATTATTTTGTTGAATATTGTATCTTTATACTATATAATTTAGTGTGCAAAATAATTATTTTGCAGGAGGAAGATATTATTATGAAAAGGGGTATATCATTACTTTTAAGTTTAGTAATGCTCCTGTCGGTTATGACAGGATTTTCAACTACCGCTTACGCAGCTGCAAAAAACTACACTTGCGGTGACCTTTCGGTGTCTCTTAATACCGACACGGGTGTAATGACTGTCAGCGGTAACGGCTACGGTAAAAACTACGCAAACAATATATCAAACAGAGCTCCGTGGTACAATTCGAACAGGAATGACATAAAAAGCGTTGTTATTGAAGAAGGCGTTAAAGGTATCGGCGATTACTGGTTTTATAACTGTACAAACCTTGCGTCCGTAACATTTTCAGGCACGGTTGATACAATAGGCTCTGACTGTTTCAGAAGCTGTACATCTCTGACAGGCATTGAGCTGCCGAGAAATTGCAACTGGTATTATAAGGAGCTTTTCCTTGATTGTTCAAATCTTAAATGGGTAATTATGCCAAACGGTAATTCAACGGATACCTACTCGGGCAAACTGCCTGACGGTACATTCAAAAACTGTTCCAAGCTTGAAGAGGTTTATATCGGTTCGGGTCACACCTCAGTTGACACAAACGCTTTCAGCGGATGTAAAAACCTCAAGGGCGTTATCTGGGACAGCGGAGAAATCACGTCAACAGGCTCAAACGCACTAAGCAACGTTCCGAAGAGTTGTACTTTTATTGACGATAACAATTCACTTTCAAGCTGGTGCAGTTCAAACGGCTACGCATTTAATACCCTCAACGGCACCTGCTCTGACAATACATATTCGTTAAGCAAGCTGACATACAGCCTTGATACTTCAGACTTCAGACTCAGCTTTTCCGGCAGCGGAGATATGAACTCTGCTCCGTGGAGTCTGTTCCACTATCTTATAAGGAACATTGATTTTTCAAGAGTTGACAACACATTCTCTATTTCAGCAAACGCGTTTTCAAACTGTGAAAAACTGGATACGGTTGTATTTAACGAAAACAACAGCGGCACACTTCACATTTATCCGTATGCGTTCAGTGGCTGTACGGCAACAACATACTGGCTGAATATACCAGCAAATACAACAAATATAGATGACCACGCGTTTTATCAGACCGGTTTTAATTATGTAACCATTGCGTCGGAAAAAATTAATATGGGCGCGGACGCGTTCGGTAATGGCAGCGGCGGATATTCTAGATTTTTCGGTCTGCATGATTCGGGTGTTTATGACTGGGTTAAATCATATAAAAATTCAGGCTACGATTGGCATTACTACTGCTTAAATGATAACCACGAATATAAGGCTGATACTGTCGAGCCTACATGTACTGAAAAGGGATATGATTTAACCTACTGCCCTTACTGTGACGCCGACCCCTATAAAAGTAATTATACAAATCAGCTTGGTCACAGTTATAAATATTCAGGCGAAAACGGTTCAAACTTCATTTACTCCTGCACACGATGCGGAAAAAACGATTTAGCGCTTGATGCCGTTATGGTACAGAATATATTTAAAAACGCCGTCAGTCATGATAATGACAATCCGCCGTATAAGCAGTCAAACTATGACGGAAGGGCTGACGTTTACCTTGACGGATACGTTAACGCAAAAGACTTTTTAACTATTGATAATTTAACAAAAAAGATTGATACGACTAATAAGGCAACCACGATTAATGAAAACACTGCATATCAAACTATGGAAGGCTTCGGCGCATCCGCCGCGTGGTGGTCACAGGACGTAGGTGGCTGGGAAAATATTGACGAAATAACCGAGCTTCTTTACGGCGACAAAAAAGGAATAAGACTAAATATTTACCGTTATAATTTAGGCGCCGGCTCCGAAGACGATACTCACATAGGCGACTGGCACAGAAGAGCGGAGGATTTCCTGAGCGAAAGCAGTAATATAAACGACAGTTCAACATATGACTGGAATGCGGACGTAAATGCGAGAAAAGCGCTTGCGTCAGCGAAGAAAGCAAACAATAATATTAAGCTTACGCTTTTCTCAAATTCGGCGCCTGTTTCGCTAACGGATAACGGAAGAGGATACTGCTCATATAATACAAATTCAAATCTAAGCGAGAAGAATTATCAGGCTTTTGCAAACTACGTTATAAACTGCGCGGAACACTTTATTGATGAGGGCTACAACGTAACAAACGTATCGCCTATCAACGAACCGGAGTGGGCTTGGGCGGCAGACGAATTCGGTAACTGCAGCCAGGAGGGTTGCCACTTTGAATACGACGCGGCACGTGTATTTTACAACAACTATATGGTGCCTGCTTTGATGAACAGCAGCCTTAACGGTAAGGTCGATTTATCTGTATGGGAGTGTGCACAGCTCAATCATTCATCATACTGGAATGATTATCTCAATAACATGTTCTCCTCCTCAACATCAATTTTCTCAGGTAATTACGGCAAAAATAACGCGAATATCCGCAGCTATTGCGACAGTCTTGACACACATTCCTACTGGGCAAGCACAAGCGACAGAAATGCCGTTGCGTCAAAGCTTAAAGACAATAACTATTCTGCTGTCAAAAAGGTCAGATGCACCGAATACTGCCAGATGACAAATGACGGCAGTACAGGCGTATATGACCTCATTCAGCAGGAGGGCGGAAATACAAACGGTATGGGAATTGAATACGGAATTGCTCTTGCGGATATTATATATCAGGATATGACAATTCTAAACGCTGTTGAATGGGACTGGTGGACCGCATGCAGTTCCGGCATTTACCCTGACGGTCTGGTGTATATCAATTATAACAGCCATTCCGATGTTCAGACATCAAAGCGTTTATGGTGTCTCGGTAACTACTCAAAGTTTATCGACGACGGAGCTAAGAGAGTTTCTGTTTCAACACAAAGCGGAATACCGTCAACTGTTGAACAAACCGCATATGTAAATCCCGATGGCAGTGTAGCCGTTGTGTATATAAACAAAGGCGAAACAACACAGTACACTTCATTTGACAATTCAAAATATTCAACATTTGAAACATATGTAACGGATGATGCGCACGATTTATCGCTGTACCAGTCGGGCAATGTAGAAAACAAGGCTGTTTCAATCCCAGCAAAAAGCGTTACAACGGTTGTACTTGAAAAAACAAAATAAACCGCATAAAAAAGGAGTGTCAGTGACACTCCTTTGGTTTTATAGAAATTGTCTTACATCGGTCGCGAGCCTGTCCTCAATCTGAACAAGTCTGCCTGTAATATCTCTTGACTTTTCATCAGCGCTTTTATACTGGTTAAGATACCTGCTGAGTGACTTTACGCCCATATTGCACCCGTCAGTAATTAAATCCGCCACTGTGCTGTCCGTACCGTCAACAGCCATTTTCATATTCGTCTTCATCCAGCTCATTCCCTTTGCCATAGGATTAGGATTTTTTCCCTCATCGTTATGCTCATTTAAAAGCACAAGAATTTCATCTTTAAGCTTTTCGTGCTGTGTCTTGCTGTCGTGAAGAAGATTTCTGAAATCGCTGTTTTTTACATCATCAATTACATCGTCTATTGCGGATATACCCATTTTAATACCCGAATCGCACTCTTTAAGGAGCTTTACGGTATCTCCGTCAGCACCGTTTTTATCAACCATATTATCCCTGCTTTCTGTATATTACTATTAAAAGTATATCCTGCAAATACCAAGTTATACATTTGACCTAAAACGATATAGATAGTATACTTAATTTGAGGTGATGAAATGAAAAAGCCAAAGATGATTTTGTTTGACTATGGTCACACATTGGTTTATGAGCCATATTGGGATTATATTAAAGGCGAAGAAGCTGTTTTTAAACATATAATACACAATCCAAACAACATTACACCCGAACAGGTAAATAATTTTTCGATTGAATTATTCAGTAAATATGAAAAATTCAGGCAACAGGGTTATGAACCAAGCGCAATACAAACCCTTAAATATAAGTATGAATATTTTAATCTTAAATTTGACACAAGCTATGAAGATATTCAAAAAATTCTGTGGGACAACAGCTCTCAATGCTACCCTATGCATTATATAGATGATTTGCTTAAATATCTGAACGAAAATAACATACGCACAGGCGTAATCAGTAATATAGGCTGGACGGGTAACGCACTAAAAAACAAGCTTGACGAAGTTTTACCCGATAACAATTTTGAATTTATAATTGCATCAAGTGATTATGGTTTCAGAAAGCCGAATGAAATGTTATTTGACTTGGCACTAAAGAAAGCAAATCTAAAGTCCGATAATGTATGGTATTGCGGTGACAGTATTGATTACGATGTTAATTCAGCGCACAATATCGGTATCTTCCCTGTACTGTATGAAAACACTGTGATACCTAATCCATGGTATGAAAAACCCGATACATCAAAAATTGACTTTGATTTTTTACATATACACAGCTGGAAAGATTTAATTGAAATATTATCAAAATATGACTGTTAGGAATTATGAAATATGAAAGTAATCGTATTTGATTTAGGCGGAACTTTAATGGAATTTGAAAATATGCCGCCGTCGTGGGTGGATTATTACAGGCAGGGATTTGAAAACACAGCAAAATCGCTTAATGACGGCATATCGGATAAGGACATTGATTTATCCGCTGAAATAATGAAATCATATAACCCGCGTGTGAATTACCGTGAAATCGAGTATACCCCTGAATTTATATTTGAAAAGTGTTTAAAGCATTGGCAAAGTAATATTGAGCTTGAAAAAGCAATTAAAATTTTCTTTGATGGAATTAATCCCAAAACTGTAATTTACAGCGATTCAATAGATATGCTGAAATATTTAAAATCCGACGGATACAGTATTTGTGCGCTTACTGATATTCCGAGCGCTATGCCCGATAATTATTTTAAAGAAAAAATACCCGAACTATTAAATCATATTGATTTTTATGTTTCCTCACAATCATGCGGATACCGAAAACCGAACATAAAAGGTATTGAAATAATCGCTGAAAAATACAACGTTGAGCCGGGTGATTTAATATTTGTCGGTGATGAGGAAAAGGACAAACGGCTTGCAAACAAAATCGGATGTGAATTTTATCTGATTGACAGAAAGGGTAAAAATAAAAACGCCGATATACACAATATGACAGATTTACTGAATAAATTAGACAAGCGTCATTGATACAAAATATCAATGACGCTTTCTCATTTTATTAAACTATTTTACTGAAAATCAAAAACATTTACCCACGAGTCAAGGAGTTCCTTTTCCTCAGGTTTATTTTTAACACTCTGAGAACAAGCGACAATCGGCATCCACTGCTGAACAAGCTGCTTTGGTATATCCGCCTTTTTACAGAACAGATTGAGATACTTTTCAGCAAGCTCCTTTTTATCTTCAAGGCAGAATACAAGGTATGTTCTTGCCGCGTCCGCCGAGGCATTGCCCTGAGTAGCGTGCGCCCAGTCGATTATATAATACTCGCCGTCGGGAGTAACAATAATATTTGACGGGCAATAATCACCGTGGAGCACCTTTTTATGCGTTTTCATACCCTCAAGACGATTATGGAGGTCAAAACGTACGGTTGCCTCATATGACGAGGCGCTTATCTTAGCGTGCATTTTATCCTTGATTTTATTGAGGTGAGGCGCTCTCTTTGAATGAATTTCAAGCTGTAAATCGACAAATTTTTCAAGATATTCGTCTTCCTTGTCAGGATGTTCAGCCATAAGCTCGGAAAGTGTTTTTCCCTCAATATACTCCCTTGTTATCGCCCAGCCCTCATCGGTTTTTGAAACATTAAGGAGCTTTGGAATTTTAAGACCCGTTTCTTCAACACGGGCGTTGTTAAGCGCCTCATTCAAAATATCCGCCTTGGTAAACGTATCGTCAAAAACCTTGACAAGCTTATCGCCGTCACGGTAAATCCTTTTATTTTCTCTTTTTATAATCGTTGCCATAATGACACACCCCCTGTTTATTTTAGCATAACCTATATAACATCTTCAATAAAAATACGATTACTTGCCGTAATATGCTTTCAGGTACATATCCTTAATTTCACTCATTAGAGGAAGTCTCGGATTAGCGCCTGTGCACTGGTCGTCAAACGCCTGCTCAACCATATCGTCAAGATTATCAAGGAAGTATTTTTCATCAACTCCGTAATCCTTAATAGTCTTTTTTATACCGCAGTATTCCTTAAGTTCATCAATTTTTTTAATAAGACCTTTAAGCTTTGCCTCATCATTTCTGCCCTTAATACCGAGGGCGTCGGCAATCTGAGCGTAACGTGAAAGCGTTTTAGGATAATCGTACTGACTGAAAGTACCCATTTTCGCGGGAACATCCGACGCGTTGAATTCAAGGACATAATCAATCATAAGCGCGTTTGCTACTCCGTGAGGAAGGTGGTGAAAAGCGCCGAGCTTGTGAGCCATTGAATGACATACGCCGAGAAAAGCGTTAGCAAAAGCCATACCCGCCATTGTAGCGGCGTTAGCCATTTTCTCCCTTGCCACAGGGTCATTAGGACCGTTGTCATAAGCTCTTGGAAGATACTCAAAGATAATCTTAAGCGCCTCCACAGCAAGACCGTCAGTATATTCAGTAGCCATCATTGACGCATATGCCTCAAGCGCGTGGGTTACGGCGTCAATACCCGACGCGGCGGTCAATCCCTTTGGAGCGTTCATATGAAGGTCCGCGTCAACAATCGCCATATTAGGCATAAGCTGATAATCGGCAAGCGGATATTTTGTACCTGTCTTTTCATCAGTAATAACGGCAAACGGAGTAACCTCTGAGCCTGTGCCTGCCGATGTGGGAACTGCAATAAAATATGCCTTTTCTCCCATTTTAGGAAATGTATAAACTCTTTTGCGGATATCCATAAATCTCATGGCAAGGTCAAAGAAATCTGCCTCAGGATGCTCATAGAGTACCCACATAATCTTTGCCGCATCCATTGCAGAGCCTCCGCCTACAGCAATAATGCAGTCGGGTTTAAAAGCGTTAATCTGTGCGGCCCCTTCCTTTGCGCTCGCAAGCGTTGGGTCAGGCTCTACATTGAAGAATGTTGAATGGGTGATACCCATAGAATCAAGCTTATCGGTAATCGGTTTTGTATAGCCGTTATTATAAAGAAATGAGTCTGTAACAATAAATACTTTCTTCTTGCCCATAACTGTTTTCAACTCATCAAGAGCTACAGGCAGACAGCCTTTTTTGATATAAACCTTTTCAGGCGCTCTGAACCAAAGCATATTTTCCCTTCTTTCCGCAACAGTCTTGATATTGAGCAGATGCTTGACACCTACGTTATCCGATACCGAGTTACCGCCCCACGAACCGCAACCGAGAGTAAGTGACGGAGCGAGGTCAAAATTATAAAGGTCACCGATACCGCCGAAGGAAGAAGGCGTATTAACAAGAATACGGCAGGTCTTCATACGATGCGCGAATTCCTCAAGCTTTGCTCTTTCGGTCATTTCATTAAGATAAACCGAAGAGGTATGACCGTAACCGCCGTCAGCAATAAGGCGGTCCGCTTTTTCAAGCGCGTCGCTGAAACTTTCGCTCTTATACATAGCGAGAACGGGAGAGAGCTTTTCGTGGGCGAACTCCTCGCTTATATCAACCGACTCCACCTCGCCTATAAGTATTTTTGTTTCTTCAGGAACCTTTACACCTGCAAGCGACGCTATTTTTACAGGACTTTGTCCTACGATTTTCGCATTAAGCGAGCCGTTTATTATAATTGTTTTACGCACCTTGTCAAGCTCGTCACCCTTAAGAAAATAACAGCCTCTGTCCTCAAATTCCTTGCATACTGCCTTGTATATTTTTTTATCAACAATACATGACTGCTCAGACGCGCATATCATACCGTTGTCAAAAGTTTTTGAATGAATAATTGAATTGACAGCCTTGAGGATATCCGCGCTTTCATCAATAATTGCCGGTGTGTTTCCCGCTCCGACTCCGAGCGCAGGCTTGCCGCTTGAATATGCAGCCTTAACCATACCCGGACCGCCTGTTGCGAGAATGATGTCAGCCTCCTTCATAACAAGGTTTGTCATATCAAGCGAAGGGGCATCAATCCAAGAGATAATTCCCTCGGGAGCACCTGCCTCAATGGCGGCATCAAGAACTATTTTAGCAGCCGCGGCGGTTGAATTCTTTGCTCTCGGATGAGGAGAGATGATAATACCGTTTCTTGTTTTAAGGGCTATAAGTGTCTTGAATATAGCTGTTGAGGTCGGGTTAGTCGTCGGAATAACAGCGGCGATTACACCTATTGGCTCCGCGATTCTCATTGTGCCGTATGCCTTATTCTCTTCAATAATACCGCAGGTCTTTGTGTTTTTATACTTATTATAAATATACTCGGCGGCATAGTGGTTTTTTATTACCTTATCCTCAACAACTCCCATTCCTGTTTCCTCAACCGCCATTTTTGCAAGCGGTATTCTCGCCATATTAGCAGCCTTTGCGGCAGCGAGAAAGATTTTATCAACCTGTTCCTGAGAATATGTTGAAAATTCCTTTTGAGCCGCGCGGACTCTTGCAAGCTCCGCCTCAAGCTTTTTAACAGTGTCAATGACTTCTCTTGTCATTATCTCTACCTCCATATACGCATATCATTCGTTAAATAATTAACAATTTTATTGCTCATATAATAATATTACAAAAAAGAAATTTCAATATTATTTCCTAAAATTCTCCAAATATAATAAAAACGATAAAACTATAACAATTATTTTGTGCGTATTTTCTTGATTATTTTATATATTGTTAAGTTTTTGCCAATATTATTTATATATGTAACATAGTTAAAAAATGCTATTATTTATAATATTATACACAAAAACAGCCGATTTAATCACCGGCTGTTTTTGTGTATAAGCATCTGTTAAGATATGACTGCAGATTATCAAGCCTATCCTTTGAAAGGGGCGCGATGTTTTTTAAAGGATTTTCAATTCCTAAATTTTCATACTTGAAAAATCCCATTGTATGAAACGCAAGAAGCTCATATTTTTCAAATTTAAATTGCTTAGAAAACTCAGCGTATTTTTTTATGCTCTGTTCATTATCATTAATATCAGGAATAATAACTGTTCTGAGCCACAGCCTTATACCGTTTTCAGAGCAGTATTTTCCCACAGCGATAAAATTATCAAAATTTCCTTTTGTATATTTTTTATAGCTGTCTCTGTCAAAAAATTTAACATCTAATATTACGAGCTCCGCACCGTCAAGAGCGGCTTTCACATCATCCGTCAGCGGTACGCTGCCAGAGGTATCAATATCATAATTGATACCCTCTTCTTTAAGCAGTCCTCCGGTTTCAACAATAAACTTTGCGTTTAAAAGAGGCTCACCGCCTGAAAAAGTAACTCCACCGCCGTTTTTAAAATAAGGCTTGTACCTTTTTATTTTTTTTACAAGGTCGGCGGCGGACCATTCTCTGCTCGACTTGAACCAAGTATCAGGATTGTGACAATATGCACACCTGAGCGGACAGCCGGTAAAAAACACCGCGTAGCGTATACCCTCTCCGTCAAGCGCCGCCATAGATTCAAAGGAATGAATATCAGCTTTCATTTTATTTACATTGATGTGTGGAAGGTTCTTGAAATAACCTCCTCCTGTTTCTCTCTTGTAAGTTTGTTAAAGTTTACCGCATAACCGCTTACACGGATTGTGAGCGAAGGGTAAAGCGTCGGGTCGTTCATTGCCGCAATAAGCTTTTCACGGTTAAGAACATTTACGTTAAGATGATGGGCATCCTGAGCAAAATATCCGTCAAGCATTGTTGTAAGATGTTCAATCTGTTCCCGCTTATTCTTACCGAGCGTATCGGGAGTTATCGAAAAGGTATTTGAAATACCGTCCTGACAGCAGGCATAATCAAGCTTAGCAACTGAATTGAGCGAGGCAAGAGCACCCTCCGCGTCTCTGCCGTGCATCGGATTGGCACCCGGAGCAAAAGGCTCGCCTGCCTTACGTCCGTCGGGAGTCGCGCCCGTCTTTTTACCGTACATTACATTTGATGTGATTGTGAGAATTGAAAGTGTGTGCTTTGCTCCTCTGTACGCCGGAGTTTTGCAAAGCTCCTTATAGAAATACTCTATAAGTTCCTTACCTATAAGGTCAACTCTGTCGTCATCGTTGCCGTATTTCGGAAACTCACCCTCAACCTTAAAATCATTTATGATACCGCGTTCGTCCTTAATCGGCGTTACCTTTGCATATTTGATTGCGGAAAGCGAGTCAGTCGCAACAGACATACCCGATACGCCGAACGCCATAAGCCTTTCAACATCTGTATCGTGCAGGGACATCATAAGCCTTTCATATGCGTATTTATCGTGCATATAGTGAATAACATTCATTGTATTGACATATAGCTTTGCCATCCATGAAAGATATTTTTTATACGCGGTAAGCACTTTGTCATAATCAAGTACCTTTTCCTCAAATACCTCGCCCTCGGGAGCAATCTGCTCGCCTTCTATTTCATCCTTACCGCCGTTAAGCGCCATAAGAAGAACCTTTGCTAAATTGCACCTTGCACCGAAGAACTGCATCTGCTTACCCATTTTCATTGCCGATACACAGCAGGCAATAGCGTAATCGTCACCAAACAGTCTTCTCATAACGTCATCATTTTCATACTGAATAGAGTCGGTATCTATTGAAACCTGAGCGCAGAAATCCTTAAATCCCTGAGGAAGATGCTCGGACCAGAGGACTGTAATATTCGGTTCGGCAGACGGACCGAGGTTATAGAGTGTCTGAAGGACGCGGAACGAAGTCTTTGAGCACATCGACTTGCCCTCACCCGTCACGCCTGCAAGTGCAAGCGTTACCCACACAGGGTCGCCCGCAAACAAATCGTTATATTCGGGAGTGCGAAGATGACGTACTAAACGAAGTTTCAGTACAAGATCATCAATCAATTCCTGAGCTCCTTTTTCATCAAGAACGCCCTCGGCAAAATCCCTTTCAATATAACAGTCAATAAATTCAGCTATTCTTCCTATTGAGTTAGCAGCGCCGTTCTGTTCCTTAATTGCGCCGAGATAGCCGAAATAAAGCCATTGTATAGCCTCTTTTGCATTTTCGGCAGGCTTTGAAATATCATAGCCGTAATCAAGCGCAAGTCCTTTAAGCTGATTCATAAAATCAAGCTGTTTTGAAAGGTCCTCAAGAAGATGGATTGTTTCCTCATCAAGAACATCCGCCTCACCGATTTTATTCTTATCGGCTTTTTTCTGCTCAATAAGATAATCCATACCGTAAAGAGCGACTCTGCGGTAATCGCCTATAATTCTTCCTCTTGCATAAGCGTCGGGAAGCCCTGTAAGAATACCTGCGTGGCGCGCTTTTTTCATTGTATCAGTATATGCGCGGAACACGCCCGTGTTATGGGTTGTCCTATAGATAAATTCATCCTTAACTTTATCGGAAATTTCATAGCCGTAGGCACGGCAGGCCTGGACGGCATTTCTGTATCCGGCAAACGGCGAAACGCCTCTTTTAAGCGGTTCATCTGTTTGCAGTCCTACGATAATATCCTTTTCCCTGTCAATATATCCGGGCTTGTGTGAGAGAATAGAAAGCACCTTTTCGGTATCAATATCAAGCACTCCGCCGTTTTCATTTTCCTTAATTAAAAGTTCCTTCACCTTTTCAAGAACATCCTTTGTTCTTTGAGTAGGACCTTCAAGAAATGAAGCATCTCCGTCATAAGCAGTATAATTCAATTTAATAAAATTACTTACGTTGATTTCATCACACCATACGCCCTCTTTAAAATTTCTCCAAGCGTTCATAATTTTCCTCCTGTATAAATCACATTAAAACAAACAAACTAATTATGCTGAATCAAATAACATTCCTTGCCGGGCTCGTGAAAAATCCCGATACATCTGTCACAGTCGCCGTGCCTGCACCTTAAACACCTGTTCTTTCCGCATTGACCGCAGCAATGTTTTGAATTAGTACAAAGTTCATAATCTCCGCCGTCAATCTTAAGCGGTTTGCAGTTTACAATCGAATCGGAAATTTTATAGCGCGCGTTATCATAAATTGCAGTAATAGTTGATCGGGCAACCTGCATCTGCTTAGCGCACTCCTGCTGAGTTAATCCGACATAATCTATTAATCTTAAAGCCTCATATTCATCGACAGTAATATTTACGGTTTCCTTATCGCTGTCGTCATTAAATTTTATTATGCCGGGCGCCGAGCACACTCGCCTGCTCTTTTTTGGGCGTGCCATTTTGCACCTCATTTCACGTTATTTTATTATTTGCTATTATAACTCTATTATACATAATTATTGACATATGTCAATAATTAATAAGCTTTTTTATTTGAAAATAATATAAAATTTAACACAAAAATAAAAAATGAGCTATCTCAAGTTTTATTTGAGATAGCCCACTTTATTTATGGATATTTTATTATGCCTGTGCAGGAGCGCTTACAGGGCAAACGCTTTCGCACGCACCACACTCAATACAAGTAGCAGCGTCGATAACAAACTTGCCGTCACCCTCTGAAATTGCGCTTACAGGACATTCACCTGCGCACGCGCCGCATGAAATACAATCCTCAGAAATTGCATATGCCATTATAGATACACCTCCCACATCAATCTTCTACAACTAATATAACAGTATGCCTCAAAAAAATCAAGTTATTTTTATTCTTTTGCCTTATTTTCTTTATGGTAATTCGAGTCATCTTTAACAACTGTTACCTCTTCCCTGTCAACAACAACCGGAAGCCCTTCCGGAGACTTGTCAAGCTGAACCTTCAGCTTGCCTGTTAAAAGAGACACGTCAACAACGACTCCCCTGCCCTCACGACAATCAACAACAGCGCCTTTCTTCGGAGTAATCTTTTGCAGATACTCATATGAATTCTGCTCATATTTCAAACAGCACATAAGTCTGCCGCAGGTACCGCTGATTTTACTCGGCGCAAGCGACAAGCCCTGGTCCTTTGCCATTTTAATAGTAACCGAATGAAAATCATCAAGAAAAGTTGAACAGCAAAACGGTCTTCCGCAAATACCAAGACCGCCGAGAAGACGGCTCTCGTCGCGCACACCTATTTGCCTAAGCTCGATTCTTGTGTGAAAATGCGAACCTAAATCCTTAACAAGTTCCCTGAAATCGACCCTGCCCTCCGCTGTAAAATAAAAAATAATCTTTGACCTGTCAAAAGAATATTCAGCGTCCGTCAGATACATTTCAAGATTATGGGCTTGTATTTTTTCTGCGCACACAGCAAGAGCTTCTTTTTCAAGCTTTTTATTTTCCTCAAGAATTTTCAAATCCTCGTCTGAAGCAATTCTTTTAACGGGCTTAAGCGGTGCGACGACCTCGCTGTCATCAACCTCTTTTACCGACGTCTGCGCCGTTGCGCACTCAATACCCTTTGAGGTTTCAAGCACAAGAGTCTGTCCTTTTTTTATATCAAGGCCCTGCGGGTCAAAGTAATAGGTCTTGCCTGTGTCCTTAAAACGAACACCAACAACCTTTGTCATTTATATATCCTCCATATTACCTGCCGACAGCTTGTCTTAAGCTGTAACAGATTTTAGTAATAAGAATTGAATTATTTGAATTCATTAATGCCGTTTCCTTAAGTGTATCACAAACATTCATTAAGTCAACAAGTTTTTGCCTGGTAAGTTTTGTTTTTAAAAGCCTTGCAGTTTCTCTTTGACCTGACAAAAAATCTCCGTTTTCACTGTAAACTAACGCATCTCTGAAAATATTTTTTAAAAAATCGCAGGCAAAAACAACCGCATTTCTATCCTTTTGAAATACAGAACAGGCACACAAAAGAGAATACTCGCTGTCATCAACAAGCAGCCTGCAAATATCGCAGCAGACCCGTGCCAGCTCGCTTTGTTTTGAGTTTGAAAAGCTGTCAATGGTTTTTCCTATGTTGCCGTTAAAAATTTCAAGAGCCTTTTCAGCATCATCAAAACTGATATTTTCAAAATGGGATGATATATATTTTGCGCCCTTATAAATATCAACGCCCTCAAGACTTACAACAACAGACCTTGAAATAACTGTTTCAAGGAGCATACTCTTTGACTTAGCTGTAAGAATAAACACCGCATATTGCGGAGGTTCCTCAAGCACCTTTAAAAGCGCATTTTGAGCGGATATGCTCATACAATCCGCATTTCCTAATATATATATTTTATGTTCAGCCTCATTCGGCTGAATATACGCATCCTTGATTATTTCACGAACAACATCAACATGAAATGAATTTGCTCCTCCCTGCGCACTGTACTCAAATATATCAGGATGTATCTTATCCTGAGCTTTATGGCACTGAGTACATTTCATACAGGGTTTTTGCTCTCCACGGCAAACAAGAGCCGTTGCCAGCAAGCGAGCCAGAGTCCTTTTTCCGAGACCCTGTTCCCCCTCAATAACAACAGCGTGAGGAAACCGCCCGGAGTCGATAAGACATCCGAGCTGATCTATTATTCTTTCATTAGATATAAAGTCTATTTTCATACTATAATTTTCTAAACTGTTCTATATCCACTACAAACGCAACCGCTCCGTATTCCTCTACGTCTACAGGTTTTTTGAGGAGAGAACCTTCTATCGTGCTCTCAACTCCTTTTTTGCGAACAACGCGTTTTGTAATATTCTTTTCCAAAATACTGAAAAGTAAATCAATTTTATCCTCGTAAACACCATAAAGAATAGTTGTGTGGCCGCCTTCTAAAAACTGGCCTTCGGTCGAAACCTTTGTTGAAAAAAAGCCTTCCGCTCCTGTTGCTGCAAGAACATTTGATAAATCCTTATTTGAAACGATAACTATAACTAATTTCATATGTATCACCCTTTAAAATATATTCCGTTCGTTCCTCTTCTCATTCCATTCTTGCAAATATAATTATACAATATTTTAAAAAGTAATTCAATCTATGTCTATTTATTTTAAATAAAATTTACAATTCATTAATTTACTACCGTTGCAAGCGCCACAATAAACGGCATTGTTACTACGGAAAGTACAGATGACTGTGCCGCAAGCTCAGAGCCGAGCGCCGTATCGTTTTTATACTTTGCGGCATACATTGCCGTATTTGTCGCAGAGGGAGCAGATGCCGAAATAAGCATTGCGGTAAGCAGAGAGCCTCTCACACCGCAGACATAAAACAAACCGAGCATACAAAGCGGAATGAATATAAGCCGCATAAATGATACAAAATATATTTCCTTTTTTGAGAACATACTCCTGAAACTTGAATTTGCAAGAAAAGTGCCGAAAACAATCATTGCAAGAGGAGAATTACAGTTGCCGACAATTTCCATGGGATACTCAATAAAATACGGTATATCTGGCTGAATCAGGAAAAGCGGCAGACCGATTATAACCGACATTGAGCCCGGATTAAATATAAGCTTTTTTAAATTAATCTTAGCTTCTCTCCCTGAAATTTCATAAATTCCGAGAGTAAATGCCACAATATTAAACACTGCAACATAAACCGAACAGTAGAAAATCCCCTCGCTGCCTATGACGCTTTTGGCAAGAGGAAGCGCTAAAAAAGCGGCATTTGACATAATCATTGCGTAATGGTAAATACCGCGTTCCTTAAGCGGTCTTTTCCTGAAAGTCACCGCCGACAAAAGAGCGCCGAAAATATGAGTGGCAAAAGCGCATACAAAAGCAATAAGTATTCCTTTTATATGCTCCTGTGAATATTCCATTGTCATAAAGGTATGTATAATGGCAATCGGCAAAATCACGTTAAAAAGCAAATCAATCAGCCGTTTGCCGTCCGCCTGTTTAAATATACCGATTTTATCTGTAATAAAGCCTATACCGGCGATAATGTACAAAATAAGCACCTGGAGCGCTATAGTTTTTAAATTTTCAAAAAACAAAACCAATATTCCTTTTACTGTCCTAAATTACTGCGTTTATTAATATCACAAAGCAGCGTCAACGAAAATATCCCCAGCATTATATACGTAACAGATGAAAATGTTACTTCACCGAATATACTGCTGACGCCCATTATAATTAAAGCTATTCTCGGCAGGGCAACAATGCAGGACATAAACGCAAGCAAAACCGCCGAAAATACAAATATCCTTGTTGCGCCCTTTTCTTTTTTATCCACAGCGCAAATCATACTGAAAAGAAAGCAAAGAGTTACGCACAACAGAATGAACTCACAGCATACCTCAATATTAATTTTCACGTCAACAATTTGAAGCATTATCACAACAAGCTTGGTAAACGCCCATGCCACGGGTGCAAAATGGAGAAACGTAAAATTTTTGAAATCATAATTTTCGTTTCTCTGCGTAAGCGCAAGAGTCAGAAAATAAAAACTGCTAATAAGCGCAAGAATACCTGAAATGCCCATAGGAATAACATATGTATAATCAATGTAATACGCACTCGAGGCATATGAGTAACAGTTATACCCCTGATGGATAAAATCATAAAAAAAAGACAAAGACAATAAAGCCGAAGACAAAAGAATACTTTTTTTACCCTCTTGCACATCAAATACGCAGGCTGAATCTTTTTTAAAAACAGCATAAAAAAAAGCAAATATAAAACCTAAAAAGATTAATATATAGATTATGTAAGAGGGAAAATCAATAAAAAAAGCAAATCCGTTTTTGCTTTGCTCTGTATAAATACGAAAAAAGTGCAGAAAACAAGCAGCAACGGCCGTTATTATTATCAAAAAAACAGGTAGTTTTGCTCTTGTCTTTTGCACTTTAATATCTCCTCGTAACAAATTATTTTTCTTTTCGGTTCATTATATCAACAAATTTTTTGGAATGGCTGACGCTCTTATAAGCGGGACGCATAATTCTTCCTCCCGATGTAAGCTCCTCAAGCCTGTGAGCGCACCAGCCCGCTATTCTCGATGTGGCAAAAAGTGGCGTATACAAATCCTCCGGAATTCCAAGAACCTTATAAACAAGTCCGGAATAAAGGTCGACATTTGCACATATTGCCTTGTCAGATCCCTTGATTTCGGAAAAAATTTCAGGAGTAAGGGATTCAATATTCTCAAGCGTCTTGAATTCCTTTTCAAAACCTTTTTCATACGCGAGCTTTTTAGCTCTTTCCTTAAGTATTACGGCGCGCGGGTCTGATTTTGTATATACCGCGTGACCCATACCGTAAATAAGCCCCGTACCGTCGCCTGCCTCTTTATTCATAATCTTTATAAGATAATCCTTAACCTGCGACGGGTCCGTTGAGTCGGGCAGATTTTCAATAATTTCGTTCATCTGAGAGGCTACTCGGAGATTCGCTCCCCCGTGGCGGGGCCCTTTAAGTGAACCGAAACCGGCAGTTATAGCAGAATATGTATCGGTACCGCTTGAGGTTAAAACTCTTGTTGAAAAGGTTGAATTATTGCCTCCGCCGTGATCCGCATGGAGTACAAGGCAAATATCAAGAAGTTTTGCTTCCTCATGAGTAAATTTTTTATCAGGTCTTAATTGATTTAAAATATACTCCGCGGTTGACTGTTCCTTTCTGATTGGATGGAGGAACATTGTTTTATTGTAAAACGCCCTGCGCTTAACCTGATAAGCGCTGTTCATAATAGTAGGCATCTGGGCAATAAGCTGAAGCGACTGGCGAAGCACATTAGGAATTGAAATATCATCTGGGTTTTCATCAAAGGAATACAGCATCATAACGCTTCTTGCCATTTTGTTCATAATATCCTTTGACGGATTTTTCATAATCATATCTTCAATAAACTCGTCAGGGAGCGCCCTGCACTCCGCAATAACCTCACGCAGGCTTATGAGCTGATTTTCCGTAGGAAGCTCCCCGAAAAGCAGAAGCCACACTACCTCCTCATAACCGAAACGGTCGTTATCTACACAGCTTTTAATAATGTCGTTAATATCATAGCCTCTGTATGAAAGTTTACCGTCTTTGGGAATTCTTTCACCGTCAAGAATATAGTAACCCTCAACAGAGCAGATACGGGTTAATCCTGCCATAACGCCGGTACCGTCGCTGTTTCTGAGACCTCTTTTTACGTGATATTTTATATAATCCTCCTTCTTTATGGAGTTATTCTTGTCAAGCTCACCGCATAAACTTGAAAGGGCATCCATTGAAATCGGGGAAATATAACTTGATGGCATAATGTTTCTCCTTCCATGCTCTATAAATAATCAATCAAGAGAAGATTGCTTTATTAAAAGAAATATGGTATTCATATCAAATAATTATACATTTTATTTAATATAAAGTCAAGGAGATGAGATTATGAAAAAAATACTAATAGTATACGTTGTAATGTTTGCGCTTACAATTCTGATACCCGCAATTGTCTGCTTTACAAATACGGCAGTAAACAGTGAACAGGAGATGGTCACTATATTCCGGCAGTATATTAATTTAATTGGCTGTTATCGGTAATTTTTTTCATATGAGCGTTTGCGCTTATATACATATTAACTGTTTTAAAATAGGTGTCCCATTCATTAGCCACCTTATTATACGATTCAGGACTGTCCTTTGCAAGATATTCGCCTATTCTCAGAGCGTCGCTGTTATTTTCACGGCAGGCGTTAAATCCCTTTATACACAGACGTTTTATTTCCTCGTCTGCTTTTGAACAGATACTTTCAAGATTTTGTTCGGTAAGCTTTGTGATAATACCTTTTTCAATTTCATCTATCATTATCTGGCAGTCAATATCCACAATAAAATTTATATTGCCGTCAACAATATCAATCCTTTTTTTAATCTTAGGAGATGAAATACGAACTCCTACCCTGCCGATTTGCTCGTCATTAAACTCAATCATACACTCCTTTATCTTACCTGACAGCATAAGAAATCCCATTGTTTCATCGTCATTTGTTACATAGACAAGCCTATCATTGCTGAAAAGTCCGATTCCGTTTGTTTCAACATTGTTCTTTTCTTTCTCCTTTTTCAGCACCGGCAGATAAATGTCGGAAGTTTTATCTGACGCCATATTCAAAAGCTCGCTGACTGATACATAAGCGCTCACACCAGCGTCCTGACCGTTTTTTAAAAGATAAACCATATTTTCACACGGAACGCCCGCGTCATTTTCCTTGCTTTCAATAATATCCTTAGAGCTTTTATCCGCTATGCATACTGCCACATCAATACGTGAATCGGGCGAACGCAAAAAGTAATCAAGATTTTCCTTGAAGTTTGCTTCGGCAATTTCTCTGCTGAAAACAATAATTTTATTCTGACCGAAGAATAATTTTTTTGAAACGCTTTGCGTCAGATTTGAAACGGCGTCAACAATTGTGTCACCGTCTTCTTCGGTGTTATACGTTCTGTTGCCTTCAGGCGGTTCCGTGCTCGAAGCCGCTCCAAGCTTAAGTGTCTGAATGATAACATTTATCTTGTCATCCTTTGTTTCAATTCCCATTCCTTCAACAATGAGCAAATCCTTAAGATGAACAGTGTTCATACAACCGGACAGCATCGCAGCAATCAGGACGACACAAGCTATTACCTTAAAACTTTTCAACAAGTTCATCACCATAATTTCTCTTTTTGAAAATCAATGTCAATATCGGAATTATTACGCAAAATACAACAAACGGTACAAAATTGATAACCTGCGAAACAGTATTGACCTGTAAAAATTCGGTAAAGAAAACTGCTACGGCAAGCGCCAAAACCGAAGAAATTATACTTTTTGTACTTTTTTTCATAGGATTGAATGCTATGCCGGAGCAATATATGAGCAAAACAGATTTGATAAATATACCGAATATCCAGAACGAAATATATAAAACATCTATTCGCTCAAACAAACCGATTTTTGCTAACTGAAAAAGAGTGTAAATCGGGAAATCCTGCAACAGCGCCGCGTCACCCATAACGGCGTTGACAAAAAGAATCAGCACAAAAATCGTAAAAAAGGATGCTATTACGGACCATACATACGGTTTCACTGCTCTTCCGTTTACCTTTTTTGTAAGGCATAAAAACAGCGCTATTTCGGTGGAATCTCCTGTAATTGTCAACGTATTTTTTAAAATCTCATTATTCGTGTTTGTAATAACCGGATAAAGATTAATCTCCTGATAATTTTTAATATTTAAAAAAAGGGCGGCAAGGATTGAGGCAGCCAACAAAATAAACGCGAATGCCGAGAATCTGGACAATCCCTCTATGCCAAGATACGCTCCGTAAAAGGCGCATGCCGCAACTATAACTGAATATATTAACGCCTGTGAATTAGGATTGAGCGTGGTAGACGCGAAATATGAGAATTTACTGATATTTACTCCTGCTACAAATATGAAATAGAGCGAATAAAAGAAGCCTACCCACTTAATATCAAAAGGACTTTTATGCTTTATATAGCAATAAATTGCGGGAAGTGATAAAAGCAGAGTGATACCCAAAGACAATAAAATACTTATTAACATATCCGTTGTCATCAGACCTACTGAAGCCGACTGAACGCTTGTCATACTGACTACTATCCTGCTGATATAAAGCAGAAAAAATATACTTACCGGCGCTATCTTATCCCTTTTTGCCTGTGTCAATATCTGCACCCCTCAATTTATTTACACGCACTTTGCGTTTTGATAATTTAAGCCATGTTTCCCTGTAGAATATATCGCCGAGCGAATGCTTATCAAGCGGTGATATAGGAGATGAAAGGGGAACACCAAACGGGTCAAGCGAGCAGATATTTATATATATAATACCTGCGCCGAATATAATTCCGTACACACCGAACATTCCGCCTAATAATATAAATATAAATCTTAAAACAGACACGCTTTCATATAACGGATACACGACATATGAGGATATCGCGGTCATCGCTATTACCACAAGCATCGGCGCGCCTATAATTCCTGCCGTTACGGTAGTTTCTCCAATTATGATACCGCCAATAATCGAAACAGCGTGACCTATAGCTTTCGGCAGTCTTATTCCCGCCTCTCTCATAATTTCATAAAGTATTAAAAGCATTATGGCTTCCGTCATTAATGAAAACGGAGTCGTTATTTCCTCCGACGCAATCGTGTATAAAAGATTTGTCGGTATCAGCTCCTGATGAAAGGTTCCAACCCCGACATATATTCCGGGCAGAAAAATAGAAATAAGAAAGCTGAAATACTTTAACGCTCTTATAAAACCGCTGTGAAACGGCGGGCTGTCATAATCGTCAACCGACTGAAAATTATCACTGAAAAGATAAGGCAGATAAATTACAAACGGGGTACCCTCCACCATTATAATGACTCTGCCCTCAAGGAGCTTTGAAACCGCAGTATCGGGGCGCTCGGTATTTCCTACGCAGGAAAAAAACGATTTGATATCCGTATCAACAAACGGTACAAGCTCACCGTAATCAACAACCGTATTGAAATTAGCTGCTTTCAGCCTGTGCTCAACCTCTCTTACAAGATCCTCATCAGCACGGTTATCAATATAGGCGATGACAACAGGGGTGTTTGCCGCTGTGCCTAATTTTATCTGTTTAAATTTTAGATGGTGGGTTTTAAGCCTTTTTCTTAAAAGCGCCTTGTTATCATTAAGCGCCTCGATAAAGCACTCCTTCGCGCCTTTTACATTGCTCTCGTTTGACGGCTCGTCTACTGAACGCCTTGCCCAGCCCTGGATACCGAATACAAGCGCTCTGTTACAGCCGTCAAGCACAAACACGCAAAAGCCGCTCATTAAAAAATAGTAGCAGTCCTGAAATGTTGTTGCCTCGTTAAGCTCAACAGAATTAACAACGCTTAGCTTGATTTGATTTAACAAATCATTATTGTTATTAAATTCCAGTTTTCTTGCAAGTATAGGTGATGTTACCATCTGTGAAAGCTGGAGCGAATTAATCAACCCGTCCATTGCACAGAAAAATCCTTTTTCACCGCAGATTACCGCCTCACGCAAAAGAAAATCGGAACAGTCCTTAAAATCATCCTTGAATCTTTTTTTATTGCTATCATAATCTGGATACAAATTATCCATATTTATCACCACATATACTTTCTGCATAATTACTGCGGTTATTCACAAAAAATAATATTGATTAAAAAAAAACACACAATAAACGATGAACTGTGTGTTTTTTAAATCATTATTTTCGGAAGGGCTGTGAAAATCAGTATGGCAATTAATTTTATAAGAGCAATAATAATTTATATATTTATCATTATAGCCGTAAGACTTATGGGTAAACGGCAGGTTGGCGAATTAAAACCGCACGAGCTTGTCATTACAATTCTTTTAAGCGCCGTAGCGGTTATACCGCTTGAGGAAAATTCAATGCCGCTTGCTAACTGTCTTGTGCCTATACTTCTTTTTATAAGTATGGAAATAATCGTATCCGTCATTTCAATGAAAAGCCTCTGGTTCAGAAATCTTCTTCAGGGCAGACCTATATTTATAATCAGAAAGGGCAGGCTCGACCAGAAAAAACTAAAGGAAATGAGGTTTACCATTGACGACGTTATAGACGCGTTAAGGCAAAAGGATATATTTGATTTATCAGAGGTAGAGGACGCCATTATTGAAACAAACGGCACCATATCCGTTCTTCCAAAGGCAGAATACAAACCCCTCACACCTAACGACGTAAATATTCCCGCAGAAAATAACGGTATGCCGATAACTATTGTTATGGACGGAAAGCCTGTCAACGAATATTTTAATGAATATAAAATAAATGACAGTGAAATTGAGCTTATCATAAAAAATGAAAACAAAGAGGTAAGCAGGATTATGCTGCTTACCATTGACGATAACGGTAATACATTTTTAATAGAGAAGGAATCATAAATGAAAAGAATTTATATTGCGGTTTTATTTTTAGCAGTCGCGGTTTCGCTTTGTATTTTTGAGCAGTATACCGTTTCAAGCGCATACAGGGAAACCACAGAGTATTTAAACACGGCGATTGAGGAAGTGGAAAAAGAGGACTACGAAGGAGCAAAAAAGACCTGCGGAAATTTAAGAGACTACTGGTCGCAGAAACAAAAATATATGGCGGCAATGATAGATCACGGTTCACTTGATGACACAAGTATAACAATATTAGCTCTTGAAGAGCTGGCAAATACCGAAAGCGACAGCCTTGAGGACGAACTAATAACGGCTAAAAACCAAATAAAATCTATTTACGATAATCAAAAAATAACCTTTGGAAATGTGTTTTAAAATCATAACCACCTATTAAATACAATAGTAAAATAAAGGTAGACATATGGAAAGCCACCATGTATCTACCTTTTTTCTTATGCTAAAATATTATGTAAGGTATGGTTATGAAAAAAGGACAAAAGAAACGAATATGGGTTAGAGAACAAAATTAGAAATCATAAGTAAAACCTACGTATTGTATTGTTTAAACATTTCTTTTGAACATTTTTAACCATCACTCTTAAAAAATAATTTTTAAAGAAGATCATTATTAATAATATCAACTAGTTTTTTGCCGATTTCTTGTGTTATATGTACTGTGTCATGCGTTGTTGTTCGAATTATTAATACATTATCTACAATTTCATATGTTGCAATGCTATCAACAACACCATTTAATGTCGTTTCTTCAAGACCGGTGTGTCTTTCTAATCGAGTTATAACTGACATAAAATCTCCTCATTGAAATAGTTAATCTGTTTTCGTAAACATTATAAATATAAGAGATGATAATTCTTATCAATTAAAAATTATCAATCGCAGCATAATGGACAGTAGTAAAAACAATCCTTATATTTTAAGGTTTGACCATAACTATTTGTTCCTGCACTTTGATTAGGCTTTACATGAATCACCTCAGCATCAAAAGTATTTGCAACTTTTTGACAACAAGTTTTGCTTTTATGCATATATCCGTCAACTTTTACGCTGGCTGCACTATAAGATGGAAGTTTGGCTACATAGTATGAAGAAAACCAATCATTATAAAAAGGAGCCAAGATAAGAAAAATTGGGATAAGCACACTAACAATCTTCAACAAAGCACTGTTGGTCTTTTTTCTTTGCACTGTAGGTTGTGAGTTGCTTTCCGTTAAGGTATCCATATTTTTATTTACAGTTGGCTGGGTATTACTGCAATATAAGCATGGCTCCTCGCTAATCATATTTCCGCAATTTGAGCATCTCCACTTATGAGTGATAACAGGCGCCCCACATTTAGGACAACGTGCCGCCTTGTCGGATATTTCGGCTGAACACTCCGAACATTTTATCAATGCCATACTTGGCATCCTCCTTTACTATAATAATAAAACTTATTAACAATAAATCGCAAAAAGAGCATTTAATGACTCGTTATTGTTGCCACGATACTTCCGCTTGCTCTGTCAAACTCAATATGCATTTCACTTTTTTTACCAGGTAAAACTCTAACTAAAGTTGATCTTATAGAACATTTTAGTTCAACATTTGTAGGCTTTGTAATTGGAAATTCTCTTGTTTTAGCTTTATAGCCGACATCACCGACTAGTTTTCCATCAAAATAAATCCTGACGCTGGGCTTGACAAGAAACCAACCTGTATAGCCATATATAACCAACGAACCGTCTACATTTTGTGATGATTTACCACGAATCGGATATCCGCAATGAATACAGTCTTCTGCCTTGTCAGATACATTCTGCCCACATTCCGGGCAACTAATTAACGCCATATTTAATATACTCCCATATTTTTTCTATATAAAAGCTGACTCCACCGCCTGAAAGCTTTTCTCCTGTAGGATAATGACTGTGGCAAATACCATAAAATTCTATTCCCTTTTCTGCCCAATCAAATATTATTTCATTTATTATTTTGGTGTTAGGAGTATATTTTCCATATTCTCCTTTGCCGCTGTCTAAAATATATTTTATTATTACACCTGATGTTCCCCCTAAAATACCGCCTGTTTCAATTGTGGTATTTGGAAAATCTAAAATAATACTGTTAAAAATTTCACTTTTTATTTTCATAATTATTTTAAAAATAAATATCTTATTAAATACATCATATGATGTATTTATATTACAACATATGATGTATTTTGTCAACAACAAATGTTGTATTGTGTCATAATAATACTGAGGTGTTTTTATGCAGTATTATCGAAGAATCAGAGATTTGCGAGAGGACAGGGATTTAACACAGGACCAAATCGTGAAAATATTGAATATGCATAAAACAACATACACAAATTATGAGCAGGGGAAAAGAGAACCGCCGTTTGATTTTATAATTAAGCTTGCAAAAATTTATGATGTATCCATTGATTATATCGCAGGATTGACAGATGAGCCTAAGTCTTACAGAAATAAATAATAAAAGAAAATTAGTATAGAAAAAACAACAGGGCGGAGATGAATCTCAGTCCTGTTGTTATTTTAATTATTCTTTTCTCTTTTTTCTTGTCATAAGTTCATTTACGGTTTCAAGCGGGTCGGCGCCTTTATTTACAACCGCATTGACAGCAAAGACAATCGGCATTTCAACATCATATTTTTTCGCAAGTTCAACCGCCGCGTCAAGGGCGTTAATACCCTCAACTACCATTCCGACTTCCTCAACAGCCTTTTGGGGCGTCAGTCCTTTTCCTATCAGATAGCCTGCGCGGTTATTACGGCTGTGCCTGCTTGTTGCGGTTACAATCAAATCCCCCAAGCCTGCCAGACCCGCAAACGTCTGATAGTTGCCTCCCATAGCCTTGCCCAAGCGTGACATCTCCGCAATACCTCTTGTAATAAGCGCCGCTTTCGCATTGTCGCCGTAGCCCAGCCCGTCAGAAACGCCTGCCGCTATGGCGATAATATTTTTCAGCGCACCGCACAGTTCAACGCCTATTTTGTCTGAATTTGTATAGACCCGCATACATGTATTCATAAAAACATCCTGAACATATTCCGCGCTTTTAATATCCTCACACGCCGAAACAATAGTCGTCGGCAGGTCAATAGCAACCTCCTCCGCATGAGTAGGTCCCGAAAGCACAACCACCTTAATATTATCGTGCTTAAAATCCGCACGGATTTCCTGTTCAATTATCTGTGACATTGTGAGGTTTGTGCCTTCCTCAATTCCTTTTGCAACATCAACAATTATCTGCCCGTCGGGAATAAGTCCTCCGACCTTTTTTGCCGTATCTCTCACATACAGTGACGCAACGGCAAAAAGCACAATATCCTTATCAACACACGCCTGCCTCAAATCCTTTGTAAAAATAATTTTTTCGGGTATTTTACAGTTTTTTAAATTCGGGTGAATATGAGTTTTTGAAAGAATATCTATTTCATTTTCAACAGCAGACCAGACAGTTACATCATAGCCTGTATTTGCAAGCATTCTCGCAAGTGCAACGCCCCAAGTGCCCGCGCCTAAAACTCCGATTTTCTGCATAACATACAGCTCCTTATTTCAAGAATATTTTTATTCGTCATCGCTTGAAAGCTTGAGTACAGCAAGAAATGCCTCCTGCGGTACTTCAACCTGGCCGAACTGTCGCATACGTTTTTTGCCTTCTTTTTGCTTTTCAAGGAGCTTTTTCTTACGTGTAACATCACCGCCGTAGCATTTTGCAAGCACGTCCTTGCGAAGCGCCTTAACGGTTTCACGCGCGATGACCTTTCCTCCGATTGCGACCTGAATCGGAATTTCAAACAAATGGCGCGGAATATGTTTTTTAAGCTGTTCAGCGATCTTTCTTGCCCTTGAATATGCCTTTTCTCTGTGGATTATAAATGAAAGAGCGTCAATAATATCTCCGTTAAGCAGAACGTCTACCTTGCACAAATCTGATTTACGGTAATCGGCAATCTCATAGTCAAACGAGGCATATCCGCGCGTCCTTGATTTAAGAGCGTCAAAGAAATCATAAATAATTTCGTTGAGAGGAAGCTCATAATGAATATCCACTCTGTCAGGAGTGATGTAATTCATATCCTTAAAAATGCCTCTGCGCTCCTGGCACATATCCATAATAGTTCCCACAAATTCACTCGGCACATATATGTGCGCGTTTGCAAACGGCTCTTCGCAGTAGTCGATATACGCTGGGTCCGGATAATTAGTCGGATTATCAATTTCAACCATCGCGCCGTCGGATAAATAAATCTTATAAACAACGCTCGGTACGGTTGTTATAAGTTCAAGATTATATTCCCTCTCCAGACGCTCCTCAATAATTTCAAGATGAAGAAGCCCCAAAAAGCCGCACCTGAAACCAAAGCCAAGCGCGCCTGATGTTTCAGGCTCATATGAAAGCGACGCGTCATTAAGCTGAAGTTTTTCAAGTGCGTCACGCAGATTTTCATAATCAGCGCCGTCGGCAGGATAGATTCCGCAGAAGACCATAGGATTGACCTTTCTATATCCCGGAAGCGCCTCGTCTGCGGGGTTTGACGCAAGAGTAACCGTATCGCCGACTCTTGCCTCGCTGACTGTCTTAATTGACGCCGTAATATACCCGACCTCACCGGCGCAAAGCTCGTCAGCCCTTTCCATAGACGTTGCGCGCATATATCCGACTTCGACAACGGTAAATTCCGCTCCTGTTGCCATCATACGCATTGTATCGCCCGACTTTATTTTACCGTCCATAATGCGGACATATACAATAACACCTCTATATGAATCATAAATTGAATCAAATATCAAGGCTCGCAGAGGTTTATCGTCGTCTCCTGCCGGAGGTGAAACCTCATTTACAATGTACTCCAAAACCTTTTCAACATTCTGACCTGTCTTTGCGCTCACACGCGGCGCGTCAAGACAAGGAATTCCTATAACCTCTTCAACCTCCTCGGCAACCCTGTCAGGGTCAGCGGCAGGAAGGTCTATCTTATTTATAACAGGAAGAATGTCAAGGTCATGGTCAAGCGCAAGATAAGTATTTGCAAGTGTCTGAGCCTCAACGCCCTGCGACGCATCAACAATTAAAATCGCTCCCTCGCACGCGGCAAGCGAACGCGACACCTCATAGTTAAAGTCAACGTGACCGGGAGTGTCAATAAGATTAAATTCATAAAGCTCGCCATTTTCCGCTGTATAATCAAGCTTAACGGCGTGCGCCTTAATAGTAATTCCGCGTTCACGCTCAAGGTCCATATCATCAAGTATCTGCTCCTGCATATCACGCTTTGCAACAGAGCTTGTAAGCTCCAAAAGCCTGTCCGCAAGAGTTGACTTTCCATGGTCGATATGCGCAATTATTGAAAAGTTCCTGATATGTTTTTTATCAACTGACAATGGTAGTCCTCCGTGGGTTATTTATTAATTTTCTTAATTTCATTCAGCTCATTTTTAGCTGATTTTGAATTATATTTTACCTTTGTAAAAAGTCTGATAATATAGTAAACGGGTAATAAATACGGCCTTTTTTCAAGCTGTCTGTAATCTGCTGCCATTTTCCTTTTTTCAGGAAAAACCCGTCTGAATAAATATCTTATCTTTGAGTCGTTAAACTCCGAAAGTTTTTTTGAATAATCAACAATATGGTTTCCGTAAACCCCGCTGCTCAGCAGAAAATCAAGCATCTTCTGCTGATTTTCAGTCACTTCACCGCCGTTGAATATTGCATTTGCAAGACTGATTGCGTCAAGCGCGAAATCTTTTATACCGATTTTATCAAGCACGGCAACCGCCTTGTCTAAATCAATATCTTTTCCATAATTAAGCAGTACATAAATATCACATAAAAAGCGTATACCGCATCCATTTGTGGCATAGTGCTTGTACATATGACATATTGTGTAAATAAAGTGCTCTGTTTCTTCAACATAGTACTTATACGGATTATGACTGTCAGCTGTCGCGTTCTTCCATAAATCAAAATGAGGGCAGAACTCAGCCTCTTCAAAGAACAGTTCCCTATGCCATTCAAATGTATAAAACGGTTCCTTGAAAAAATCGTCTGAATTTTCGCACGACGCAGTAAGCCTGAAACCGCGTGATTTCATAATCTTTAATAAAGTATCCCTCTTTGTGTAATCGTAAAGAATATCAATATCGCTCATTTGGCGCATTTTTTGCTGAGGATAATAATTTCTTATTACACTGCCTTTAAGGAGCATAAATTTTATTTTCTTTTCCCGCAGTTTTTTTTCAAGCTCCTCAAGCTCATTTTTCATTGAAAGAAGTCTTAACAGCTCATTATTAATATATACTGCTAACTCCTGTGCCTGTTCCTGAGGAAGATATGATGGATCAAGCACAGACGCAATAATTGAGTAAACCTGCTGCTTTTTAGAGATTGAAATAAGCTTTTGCCAGTCAACACCGTCCAAAGCAGGAGGCATAGTCTCTTTTTTCAGAGCAGATTTTAACAATGATACAATATATTCACTTTCCAAAGATGAATACTGCATAATTATCCCTCAATAAGATTTTTACTTCTTAACAATTCCAAAAGTTCCTTAACGTCCGTGCGAACAGTCTTTTCGTCAATGTCATACTTTTCAAGCATTGCCGCAACAATACTGTCCTCTGTCTGCTCCGTTTTAAGCAGTTCAAAAATAAACGCAGCGGTCGGATTGTTCTTGACAAGTCCGTTAAACTCCTTCGCCGCCTTGCCTGTCGCAATAGCAAAATTTTCACCGTCTATTGAATTTGTTACAATTCCGTCTTTTAATCTCATATATATCATTCCTTATATATTTTTTTATTAATTACTTCTTTGAAAAAATAGGAAAGCGTATTAACTAATCTGCCTTCATTCAGATATTTGCGTATTTCGTCGGGCGTCATCCATTTTACATCTGCCACTTCCTTTTCGGTAGCGTTTGCTAAATTGACATCACCGTCATATTGAAACAACCATACATCCTTGAAATCATTAAATTCCTCTCGTATTTCCGAGCATACCAAGACACCTGTCTCAGGCGGTAAATCAATGCCGACCTCTTCCTTAACCTCACGAACGGCTCCCCTCAAGCTTGTTTCGCCCTTTAATACGGAACCGCCTACACATTCCCACATTAACGGAAAAGTCGGACGGCTTGCGTCACGCTGTGAAATCAGGTATTTACCCTCTTTATTTACAATCCAGACGTGCACAACAAGGTGATACCTGTTTTTGGGCAATTTACTCCCCCTGATATGCTCCTCGCCCGTAAGCTCTCTATTTCTTGTATACAAATCCCACAATTCCATAAAGCCACCGTCATTGCCTTTTATGAAAACTCTTTTTATTTCGCAAGAATATTAACTATGTAATAATGCTTGATGTTCAGCTTTTTCTTTTGCTGTAAAATTCCACACCCGAATACGTACCGTCTTTATTTAATCTTCTGTCTGCGACATATCCGTCTTTTTTAAAACCTGCCTTTAACATAACTTTTGATGATTGAGTATTCAATTCATTACAAGAACATTCAACAAGATAATATCCCCGTTTATTCAGTAAATAATCTGATACAGCTTTTAAAGCCTCTGCCGCGTAACCGTTTCCCCAATATTCATATCTAATCGTATATCCCACATTACAATAATTATGCTTTTTAATAACCGTATTAACATCAATATTACCGACAACTATATTATTATCTTTAGTTTCAATTACCCACTTTTCATAATCGGATTCATCAGCGTCTTTTATCCAAGACTTAATGCAATTCATTTCCTCTTCCACTGTTAAATTCGGATATTTAATATATTTTGCCAATCTTTCGTCTGTAATTATTTCATATAAAGCATCAATATCGGTTTCCTTGTATCTTCTTAAAATCAACCTCTCGGTTTCTAATTTAGGACTTAACATAAAATCTTCCTGACTTATAATTTATTATCGGCATATGCAGTTGTTTTTCCTGCCGGCAAATATGATTTAAATATTTCAAGAATATTGTTTTTATAAATATTCCCTTGAAGCACATCGCCATTTGGCGAAACACAAATCGCCCTGATATCCTGAGGATTTTCTGTATAAGGGCTAATTTAAGGTGTATCAGAGTCAAAATATTCTTTTAAATATTTTAATGCGTTTCCACTCGGAAAAATTATATTTCCTGAAGATTCTTCAATTCCCATATTCAGAAATTCATTTAAAATCTCACGGGTTTTGATATTGTAAGGATTATCTGACTGTGAATCAACAAGCCATGCGGGATGCACACGAAGTCTATGGATTCCGGCTTTTATAAGTGCTTTTGTAAATGTCATTACAGGTTCAAGCGGAATACTTTCCTGATGAAATGCATCTGCCGAAAGCAATATATCATTAACGCCATTATCAATAAGTTTCTGTGCAACAAGCTGTATTTTTTCTGTATCACGGCTAAAAAATCCGTTAGTAATCATTTGACGCTTAGAAATTCCCATTTCTCTTGCCACCGCATGAATTTTATAAACCTCCTCAGGATAAAGCAACGGTTCACCGCCAAAAGTCATAAGTGATTTTATATCATAATTTTCTGATATTCTACGAACAATTTGTGCTGCTATGTTTCCATCAATATGCTCGCCTGAGAAATGATGTTCCCCTTCTGAACAGTGCTTGCACCGCCCCGTACAGGCAAGAGTAATCATAAATTCTATTCTGTTTAAATTATTAATGTATTTATTCATATTTATTATTCTCAATATTTACCGCTAACGCTACACATTCGACGTGCGGGGTGCAGAAAAGTATATCTGCCCACTATTTACAGCGTACAATATACTAATTAATGTAACTTATATTTTATGCTTTTCTTCAATCAAAGTGGCTCTACACTTTATCCTGTTTAATATTTCTGTTAAACACTCCTTTACTTCTTCCATTTCTTTTGGTAAAGGATATTTTAACGATTGTTTTTTAAAAAAAGGAATTCCAACAATACGTGGCTCCTCAACTTCTTTTTGCTCGACATAATAATATGGTTGCAAACAATATTTTTCTCTATTGTTAATAAACCATTTTTTCCAATTTTTAATTGTCTCAATATCAACAATTGTTTCTTTTTCATTCCGTTCTTGATATTGCATTTCTTTATTATATTCAACACATTCCTGTATCTTATCTATCATTAAAGGTAAATAATCTTTCACTTCGCTCAACAAACCTTTAGCAGAATTAAAAGGACTCGATGGACAAGGCATAAAATTAGCAACACAGTGGCAAAGTGCTGAAAAATTTTCAATCATGTACCAATTTTTATCTTTTATATATATTTGTATTGTTTTATTACAACTATTTTTATTATCAATAATTTTCTTTACAAGTTTCTCTTTTCCTATTGGAGTTTGGTTATTATACTTTGTTTTATAAGCAAACATATCTCTCTTTTCTCCTTCTATATAAGAAAAACTGGTTTCTGCTTCTGTTTTTTTATTCAATTCGCTTGCGCTCAAAGCCACTAAAGCAGATTGAAATGTTGTCCAAAAAGAATTAATCACATCAAAATAACTTCCATCCCATTGAAGTTCATTATAAAAAGATTCTGCAAAAGATCTATTCTCATAATGTTTCTCAAATTTATTTTCATTAAAATATTGAAATGATAACATCAATCGTTTAAAAGAATTCTCGGCTATATTTTGTTTGTCATATTCTTTTCTTATATAGTTCTCTAATTCTGCATCCTTTAATTTTGCATCATGAAGCAGGTTCACATTATTAATATCCATGCTTATTCTCTCACTATTGCCTTATATTGTTTTTTCTTACTTTTCAATTACTTGTTTTTGACACCAGCGCCACACATTCGACGTGCGGGGTGCGTGGGAACATATCCACGGCAATTACTTTTTTTGTTTCATATCCTTTTTCTTTGAGAATTGCCAAATCTCTTGCAAGCGTTGCGCTGTCACAGGATACATAGACAATTTTTTTAGGAGAAAGCTCTTTAATCGTGTCAAGAAGTGATTTATCACAACCCTTACGCGGCGGGTCAAGGATAATAACATCGGGTTTAATACCCTGCTTTTTCAAAATCTCCGCGCCCTTTGGCGCATCCGCACAGATGAACTGTGCATTTGTAATGCCGTTAATTTTTGCATTTTCTTTTGCATTTTCAACTGCCTGAGGGATAATCTCAATTCCGACAAGCTGTTTGGCGCTTTGCGCCATTGTAAGACCGATTGTGCCGACACCGCAGTAAAGATCAAGCAGAATTTCATCTCCTGTAAGAGCCGCCAGCTCACCTGCCTTTTTATAGAGTTTTTCGCACTGATTATGATTTACCTGATAAAAGGAGTCGGGTGAAATTAAAAATGTTTTTCCGAGAAGCTTATCCTTGATATTTTTACTGCCCCAGATAATTTTTGTTTTCCTGCCTAAAATAACATTTGTTTTTTCCTTATTGATGTTGACAGCGACCGAAACCAAACCGTCAACCTTTTCTCTCAAAAGTGATACCAGCAGTTTGCTGTTAGGTATATTGTCTGCATTAATAACGGCGCACGCCATTATCTCGCCTGTGGCAAAGCCCTTTCTGAAATATATATGGCGTAAAAGCCCGCTGCCCGTCTGCTCGTTATAAGAAGTTATATTTTCACTTCTAATCCATTCAGTAAAAGCCTTTAACCCCTGCTCAAATTCAGGCGGCTGCAATTTACAATTATCACATGGAATTATCCTATGGCTCTTATACGCGTAAAATCCCGCATACATTTCTCCGTCAGATATATTAACGGGATACTGCGCCTTGTTCCTGTAATGCGTCAAATCATCCGCACCGATTATTTCGTCAACACTGACATCAATATGACCTATCCTTTCAAGCGCGTCCTGTACTCTGCTTTTTTTATATTTAAGTTCTTCTTCGTATGTCATATGACGAAAGGAGCAGCCGCCACACTTTTCGGAATAAGGGCAGTCGCTTTCTGTCCTTTCTGGACTCGGAGCAACTATTTTGTCAATTATGCCGACTGCATAATTCTTTGATCTTTTTATAATATGTGCAATTATTCTGTCCTGTGGAACAGTACCTCTCACAAAAACGGCAAGTCCGTTGTATCTTCCGACTCCGCTGCCTTCGGAGGTAATAGAATCAATCGTTAATTCAATTTTGTCGTTTTTTGACAACTCCACTTAAATCACCGTTACATATAATTCAGCATTTTATATAATAACACATATAATTAAAATAATAAAGAGAAAAATAAAAAAAGAACGGCTTGCAGATACAAGCCGTTCTAAGTATTTAATAATTAAGCTGCTTCCTCTTCGCCGTCCTTTTTCTTTTCCTTGAGGAGTACAAATTTTTCCATCGGGAAGAGAACGACCATCTGAACAAAGCCGGCTGCAAGACCTGCTATTGTTCTCGCAAGGCCGTTGAGCCATGCCCACGGAGCCTTTGCGATAATTCCTACAAGCCAACCCTGGAACCATGTTGAGAACAGGATAAGAGCTATCATAAGTACAATATATATTGCGAAGTTATACCACGGAGCATCTGATTTAAATGTTGTCTTCTTGTTCTGATAAAATCCGTATATATTAGCAATAAGATTTGAAAGGAAGAACGGGAGAAGATAACCCCATGTAACAATACCGCCAACGACAAGGCCGTTTTCAATAATGCCGCCCAAATTCCCTGTGGCTGAGTCAACAACATATTTACCTATTTGCTCAATTCCCTTTTCTGTTGAGGCGTCAAAAATTACATTCGGGTCAAATATTCCCTGTAAGAACGCCGGAAGTGTAGCCGTAACTCTGTCAAAAATAAGCGGAAGTACATTAGCGAGCACAAGCTGAATGATAGTTACAAGTCCTGAAACAACAAGAAACTTTATGAGCTGCCAAACAGTTTTAATAAATGAACCCTTTTCCTCCGCGGCATTATCAATACCGCCGAGACTGATTTTTTTCTTTTCGTCTGCCATAAATTTTTCTCCTTAAATAAATAATAAAATATTATAAAAATATTATATCAGTTATGCTGTATGATTTCAAGAATTATTTAAAATAAGCCTAAAAAGGCAAATCCTGTAACAGTATGTATTATCGCAATAACAGCCCATACAACAAGCGCAACAATGCCGACAACAACTGCTAAAAGAAGAATTACGATAAGAATAAGAATCAAAAGAACGAGCGGACCTTTTTTACTCTTTTTGACAGGGTCGTTAAACTTCTTTTCTTCTTTTTCCGGAGCAGGATTGCTTTCATCATATACAGGATAAATCGGCAGGGTTGCCTCCGCGTCACAATAGCCCGGATTCCAGAGAAGCGGTTCTACAAGCGCGCGTACCGTTGTTGCGCCCTTAAGAATTTTACCGAGTTTAAGATGAATAGTGTCAAGGAATGAATCAATTATATTCAGAAGACCGCAGGTGAGCTTATACTCTCTTGTATCGGGACCGTACGGCGAATCACCGCAATAAAGATTTTGAATGAGCTCGAGAATAAAATCAACGACTCTGTTGTCAGCAATGTCTGCAATATCTTTCTTTTTAAGTCCGCTTTCCTTTTTGCAAAGTCTCCATATTTTCTTAAAGGTAAGCTTATTAAGCCACTTGCCGACAGGTTTGATAATCCACGCAAGCTTTTTAACTTTTTCACCTGGGATTGAAAAAGCGGGCGTCATTTCCGCAAGGCGGTCTATATCATTGCCCATTGCCCAAATGACCTCAGCAATCATACCGAAGAAAAAGCCCTTCATATATTCATCAAACGGCTTGCCGTTTGTATCAAGTCCGGGAACATTTTTAATCATTACGGTTTCAACGTCAATTTTTGCATTTTTCGGGTCAAATGTTATGTTTCGCATTGCCGGAGGACAACCTATCATTGCACCGCAGGCAACATCATAAAATACATTGCCTTTTTTTGATGTTATGTAGCTTATATCGTGGATATGCGTATGACCTGTAAGCATACAATGCAGTCCCGCGTCCGCGAAGATTTCTCTTGTTGTTTCGTGATTTCTCTGCATATCACCTTTACCGATAATAGCGTAGAAAGGTGACGGAGCAATCATCGGGTGGTGAGTCATAGCAATTACATACTGGTCATTTTCCTGAGCGTCCTTTAACTGCTCAAGAATCCATTTCATGCAATCATCGGAGTATCCCGAACCTCTCTCGCCGTCGGGTTTGAAATTTGTGTCGTCATTAAGCGCAAAAAGGCGGTAGCCCGGCGCAAGCTGAACAACATAGCTCATTGATTCTCTGTGCTGTGATATTGCCTCATTCGGACCGAATTCATAGTACATATCCCACAAATCCTGTCTGTTTTCTATAGCGGGCACGTCAATTTCATTGTCACCGACATAACCCTTTGCAATACCGCCGTCACGAAAGTCATGAGTAGCTGTTATTACATATACTCTTTTTCCCCTTTTTTTGAGGTCACGGAGCATTTCAATAAATTCCTTATGCGACTCAATTTCGCCGTCGCGTGTTGTATCTCCCGCAAGAACTACAATATCTGTAGACGTGTCCTCGCAAAGCATATCAAAGCCCGCCTTAAGAACAAGGTCGGTATCCTTAATTACCTTCTGCGATTTTGACTCAGCCTTTTCATATGCCTTTCCCTCTGTGCCGATTTTTCGTGAATAATAATGAGTATCCGTAATAAACTGGATTTTGAGAGGCTCATTATTACTTCCATAAATTTTACCCATTTTGTTTACCCTCTTTTTCTCTTATTTCAAGGATACCTGATTTAACACTCTCATCGAATGTAAACTCAAGCGAGCCTTTGGTTCTTTCGTTAAACTGAACTTCATTACCGTCAAGAAACGCCGTATATTCGGCTTTGTCGGACAGAGTAACAATAATTGTATACCGCTCGTTTTCACCGAAATATTTAAAGGAAATCTCAGCGCTTTTATCAGTCGTTCTCTGATAATCAGTCCAAATATCAAATCCTGTTGTGACAGTCTGAGGCCTAAAATACGCATTAGCCCAAATACAAATCGGAGCGGAAAGTCCGCCGAAATTATGGAACCAGCCGCCGCGTCTTGTAGCGATACCAAAACATTCATATGTGTAATAGGAAAAATCAGTTTCCTCCTTCCACATATCAAGCGCCCTTTTTGCTATCTCATATGCAAAATCCGACTCACCGTTGTCGAGCATCGTTTTCCAGACAAACCATTGATGGCTCATCCACACATTACCGTTCCAGTAGCCGTCGTCAATATAATATGAAGCAGACATATCAACAGCGGAAATACCTGCCTGCGACCACATTTCATCGGGATTTTTTATATGCTCGATTATTCTCTTTTTTCGCTCGCCCTTTACAGCGCCTGCAACAATGGGATAGATACCGTCCATACCCTTATTCCAGTTTTCGCCGTCAACGGTTTTCATTATTCCCTTCAGATTACCCTGCCTGTCATAGAGCGTATAACCGAAATAACCGCTCTCTTCATCCCAAGCAAGCTCATTGAGCGCTTTTGTGGAGTATTCAATATCAGCGTCATAAACTTTAATATCATCAAACCTGCCGAGTGAATATGCCACCATTTTCATAATTTTGCCCGCGCGTATAATCTGAGCGGTAGACAGACAAGGGCAGGTATACTCCTCAGCTCTGTTTGCAATCATTTCCATCTGAGCAGGATAATCGTCCATACCGCAGTGTGAATACCAGTAATCGTAAGTGGTTAAAAGTCCGTTATTAAATTTTGCGCAGGTTGACGAGTGACATCTTCCTCTCAAAAACTCATAATAAAGCTTTGCTTTATCATAAAGGAATGAGATTTTTTCCTTGTCCTCAGTCCTCTTTAAAAGCTCAATATACTCAACAAACTGAGTAGGTACAAGCGAGCCGTGAAGCAGAAATGCAAAATCTTTGTTTGTATCATCACAGAGATACATATTAAGCGCATACTGACAAAGCTCCTTTGAATATTCAAGAAGCCCCATACCGATAAAACCGCTGTCCCATGTATAGAAACTGTCCCACCGTTTGCCGGGAGTATGGTGAATCACATTTTCTCCGTGGCGGTAAACGGGATAAACAACATTTGTTAAAAGCGTAGCCTTGAGAATTTCAGTTGAGAGGGTGTATTTTTTACCTGCTTCGTTAAACTCTGTTACAGACTCATCCGACCTTGCGTTTTTATAAATATCCTCATACTCTTCGTCGGTAAGCGGTTCAAAAATCTCATTTGATAAAACAACATACTCAATATGCGAAGTGTTGGGTTTAACGAAAATTGACTTAATAAGCGTATTGTGGAAAAAACCCTCGTCGCTTGTTTTTCTTTGAAATGAGCCTGAAAAGGTTTCCTGCAAATCGTCATACGTCGGATCACCGTTTGAAAGACGATTTATAAGAGCATCCTCAAGCGAACCTGATTTTAAAACTCTTTCTCTTGTATTCTTGTTATGGGTTAAGATATAAAACGGCGTTTCAACCGAGTCATATTTAAGAGCAGTTATGTGACCGTTTCCCGTTTCCTTTGTCGTAATCTTCGGAACATATGAATACGGCACATTTTCAGTTGTGAGCAAAGCCTTGTCATTATTTTCAACGACAGCAAGAAAATCAAGTTCAATACCCGCTTTGCCTAAGCTTTCAAGCGTAAATTCCTCCATATAAGGAATATAAGCAAAGGTAAGCTCGTTACTGTTTTTAAAATCAATTTCCCTGCCGTTCATATCGAATGCAGCGTCACCGTCCGTAACAGTTTTATATCTTACGGCAATAACCGGATTATCAAAACCCTCTGCTTTGATTTTATATGAAACCTTATCTCCCTTTTCGCAGCCAAACGGCTTAAGATTCAAAAATTGAACATGGTCATTCCCGCATCTGTCGCCAAGCCCCTTACCAAGATAAAAATCCTTGTCGGCAAACATACCTTTAAACATACCGTCGGGATTTTCCTCATCCCACGGACGCCTTACTTTATATGAATAGCTTTCATATTCATTTGCTTTTTTTATTATACATTTTTTCGGCGTATTTACTTTGCAATAAGCAGGATACGGAAATTCAAGAGCTGCAAAAACATTTAAAACACAGTTTTGAGTAAGATGTGTATTATTGAAAAACTCACACCTCATTAAGTATGAATTGTCTTTTATTTTAGAAAATGAAACGTCGGCATAGACCTTATCCTTCCACATAAGCTCATATCTGTATGAAAGAAAAGAATAATCACTTTTACAACTCCACAAATGATAATTTGACGGAACCGTTACATTTGGTACCGGGGTCGCGCTGTTCCACAGCGTAGGATGGACGGAAAAATCAAATCTTGCTCCGACATTTCTCAAACTTTCAACAATCTTTGAAATTCCCATATATTTTTTGGAATACGGTCCCCATTCGGGCATTATTATTTTATCTTGTGAAATTTTTATCATTAAATATTCCTCTGTGGCAATTTTTGTATAATTCATTATCTAACTTTTAAATAGTTTTGTCAATAGAATAAATAAAACTATTATTGACAAAAACAATATTATAAAGTAATATATATGGGAATTAAAACATATTTTTGAAAAATGGAGAAATAACATGAATATTGATGCAAATGTTCAAAAAATTATTACACTCTTAATAAAAAAATGGAAACTAATAGTTCTTTTTGCGCTTATCGGAACTCTTCTCGCGTATGTATACACAGCAAATTTCACAACATTGACATATTCATCAAGCGTTGAATTTTTAGCATACGCTCATGATTCGCAACAGGAGTTTTCCGACTCAACATCTGCCGCGCAGCAGATAAGCAATACAAGCCGAATGAATTATGCGATTAAAATGCTTAATACCTATGTTGAGCTTTTTAAAACGAGTGAATTCAATAAAACTGTGGCGAGTGATTTGAATGACAACTTTAACACCTCCTACACTGCAGAACAAGTGAAAAACGCTGTTTTATATGAAGAAGTTGAAGGCACTGCTATGTTTAAAGTCACGGTAACAACTACAGATGCCGATATGTCATATCAAATCGCAGAACAACTTCAAAAAAGTATTCCTGAAAAAATGAAAAGAACAAATAACGGCTTAGTCAGAGCTTCTGTAGAAGATCAGGCTCTTAAAGCAAGTACATCCGAAAGTCTCGGATACCCGAAAAAATGTATATTCGGATTTGTAATAGGCGCAGTTCTCGCTGCCGCATATATTATTCTGCGCGATCTGCTTGATGTTCGTATTAAAGGCAGTGACAACCTCAGTGAGCGTTACGGAATACCTGTTCTCGGAACAATACCCGAATTTGAAATTAAAGCATCTTCAAATAGCAAAAATTCCGACAAGAAGGGAGCTGAAAAATAATGGCTAAAAAGAATAAAAATAAGATCTCGACTCAGACAACCTCCCGTTATATTCTCGAAAACGCCCCTATCCAACCCTCATTAAAATTCAGAATTGAAGAAGCGTATAAAACCATGCGCGCAAACATTATGTTTTCAATAATGAAAAAAGGATGCAAAATCATTGTTGTTACCTCTTCTGTTCCAAACGAGGGAAAAACAACAACGACGGTTAATTTAGCCGTGAGCATTTCACAGGCGGATCAAAAAGTTTTACTTATTGACGGTGATCTTAGAAAGCCTAAGATTAATAGCTATTTTTCAATTTCTAATTCTCCCGGTCTTACAAACTATCTCGGGGATAAAATTTCCGGTAAGCGGACTGCCGACTTGTTCAGCGTTATTCATCCTACCGAATATGAAAATCTTTGCGTTATGTGCTCAGGTACTATCCCGCCTAATCCGGCGGAGCTTTTAGGATCTGAGATTATGTCGGAATTTCTTGAAGATGTAAGCAGTGATTTTGATTATATTATTATTGACACTCCGCCTGTTAACGTCGTATCAGACTCCCTCCCTCTTATCAGGGAATCCGATGGCGTTGTGCTTGTTGTACGCTCTAATCAGTCAACGCACCCCGAACTTCAGAAGGCGCTTTCCTCGCTTGAATTTATTGACGCTAAAATTTTAGGTTTCGTTGTCAATTTTGTTGAATCAAAGGCAGGAAAAAGATATTCATACAAATACGGTAAATACGGTAAATACAGCAGATACGGATACAGCTCTTACGGAAATTACGGCTACGGATACGGATACGGCTACGGATATTATGATGCCTATGGCAATAACAAGTATGATAAAAATAATCAGAAAGATTAAGGGGCGTTTTTGCAATGTTTATTGAAAATCTTGTAGAAACCCACTGCCACATTCTGCCGGGAATTGACGACGGCTCGCCTGATGTTGAAACAAGCATTAAAATGATAGCTAAGCTTAAGGCGCAGGGAGCCAAAGCAATTATCCTTACACCCCATTATTATTCAGATTCCATATCGCTTGATGACTTTATCAAAAGACGTGATATGGCATTTAATGAGCTCAAAAGCGCTTTGCCGGATGACAGTCCGCTTCTTATTCCCGCTGCCGAGGTTTATATGAGCCGGTATCTTTTCAGTAATGAAAATCTCGATAGAATATCAATAGGAGATTCCGGATACGCTTTAATAGAGCATCCTTTTTCATCAAACTTTTCACAGGCAACATATGACAGACTGCTAAATCTTACTTATGAATGCGGCGTTAAGCCTGTTCTTGCGCACATAGAGAGGTATCAAGCTTTAATTGAAGATGAGGATCTTCTTGATGAATATATAAATATGGGCTGTATGACACAGGTTAATATCAGTTCATTTGCCGATTCTTCAAGACATATAAGGAAAAGGCTTTTCAAATATCTTGAAAACGGAAAAATACATTTTATCGGCTCTGACTGTCATAATCTTACAACACGTCCGCCCGATTATAAAAACGGTGTTAATGAAATCATTAAAAAGTGCGGGAAAGAGATGATTGAACAGCTTGAAGAAAACACCGGTTTATTAATTAAACAACATTAAAAAGGACAGAAAACCTTTTCGGCTTTCTGTCCTTTTTTATTATGTGCAATAATTATTTTGCCATCTCAGCCCTTGCTTCTTTTATACGCTGAACGAAGAGCTTGCCTGTTTCGGTAATTTTGTTATAATCGCCTGTCTTAGCTCCAGCAATAAGAGATGAGCCTGCTCCGCATGCAACAGCGCCCGCCTTAATCCAGTCCTTAACATTGTCAACATCAACACCGCCCGACGGCATCATAACAGCATTAGGAATCGGACCGTGAATATCCTTTATAAATGCGGGACCTGCAATATCACCAGGAAAAACCTTGAGAACATCCGCTCCGCATTCCATAGCGTGAACAGCCTCGGTAGGCGTATAAATACCCGGCATTGAAGGCACGCCGTAACGGTTACAGGTTCTTACAGTTTCGGGGTCGAAATACGGTGATACAATATATTCCGCGCCTGCAAGAATTGCAATACGTGCGGTAGCGGCATCCATAACGGTGCCTGCACCGATAATTATTTCACCGGAGTTATATTTTTCTTTCATTGCCTCAATAAGCTTGTCGGCATGAGGAACAGTAAACGTAAGCTCAATCGCGGCAACTCCGCCCGCTATACAGGCATCTGTAATTTTTTCTGCCTGCTCGATTGATGTAGCGCGTACAACCGCAACAATTCCTACTTCCTGAATTTTTGCTAATGTTTCAATTTTATTTGCCATTTTTATGTCTCCTAAATTCTGTTTTATTTTACACGGCGTATTTCATTAATGGGAAACCACGCCGTTTAACGCTGTACTCTTGCCCCAGCGCCATTAACCTTTGCCTCTACCTCTTTAAGCGAAGCCATTGACGTGTCGCCCGGTGTTGTCATAGCAAGCGCACCGTGAACCACTCCGTAGTTAACAGCCTTCTGAGCATCCTGATACGTCATAAGACCATAAATAAGACCCGACGCAAATGAATCGCCGCCGCCTACGCGGTCAAGAATTTCAAGTCCGGGAAATTCAAGGGATTTATAAATCCTGCCGTCAGCCCAGCAGATTGCCTTCCAGTCATTTACCGTAGCCGTCTTAACAGTCCTAAGCGTTGTTGCGATTACTTTGAAATTTGGATATGCCTTAGTAACGGTTTCAATCATTTTATAATAACCATCCATATTCAGCTCCTTAAGGTCGGCGTCATTTCCCTCAACCTCAAAGCCGAGCGAGGCGGTGAAATCCTCCTCATTGCCTATCATAACATCAATATATTTTGCAATCTCCTTGTTTACTTCCTGAGCCTTTTCCTGACCGCCGATATCCTTCCAGAGTGACGGACGGTAGTTAAGGTCGTATGAAACGATTGTGCCGTATTCCTTTGCCTTTTTAACAGCCTCAATAACCACCTCTGCCGCTGTTTCTGAAAGAGCGGCGTATATACCGCCCGTGTGCAGCCAGCGGACACCGAGTGTACCGAAAATGTAATCCCAATCAATATCACCGGGCTTTAGTTTTGAGGCGGCAGTATTTCCTCTGTCGGAAGCGCCCACAGCGCCGCGGATACCAAAACCGCGCTCTGTAAAATTGATGCCGTTTCTTACGGTTCTTCCGATACCGTCAAAAGGCATCCATTTGATAAGCGATGTATCAACACCGCCCTGTAATATCAAATCCTCTAAAAGATAACCGATTTCATTCTCGGCAAATGCGGTGACGACACCTGTTTTCAGCCCGAAGCATCTTCTTAAACCTCTTGCTACGTTGTACTCTCCGCCGCCTTCCCACGCACGAAACGAACGCGCGGTTTTAATTCTTCCTTCTCCCGGGTCAAGTCTGAGCATAATCTCACCGAGCGAGATTTCGTCAAACATACATTCTTCCTTCGGTCTTAAGTTCAAATCCATTTTTATTCCTCCAAAATCTATTCAAAATTAAAATATTTTACAGCGTTATTATAACTTATACCCTGTACAATTTCTTTCAAAATTTCCTCATCATAAGCATACCATCCTTCCTCAACCCATCTTCCTATAAGCGAGCACATAATGCGTCTGAAATATTCGTGCCTGCCATATGAGGTAAAGGAACGCGAATCGGTTTCCATACCTATAAATTTACCGAGAACGCCGAGATTTCCAAGTGTTTTCATCTGGCTTATCATACCGTCCATTGTATCAAGGAACCACCACGCAGGGCCAAACTGAATTTTTGATTCGGCATCTGATGACTGGAAATTTCCGAGCATCGTACCAAGCACGGTATTATCCTTATCATTCAAATTGAACAAAATTGTTTTGGGCAGTTTATTCTCCGTATTAAGAGCATCAAGAAACCGTGAAAGAGGCTGTGCAATCCCGCAGTCGCCTACCGAATCAAATCCTGTGTCAGCACCGATTTTGTTAAACATCAATGTATTATTATTCCTCATTGCTCCGATATGGATTTCCATTGCCCAACCAAGCTCATGATATTTTCTGCCGAGCGCAAGAAGAACGGGCGTCCTGTATTTATCGCAATCACCGAGTGAAATCTTTTCACCGTTCATTGCCCGGGAAAAAATCTCTTCAATTTCCGAATCGTCAGCAACAGCGTACGGCGGATAGTCAAACGCCTGGTCCGAAACGCGGCAGTCGACCGAATGAAAATAATCGGCTCTTTTAAGCAGCGCCGTAATGACGTCCTTATAGCTTTTAATTTCCACACCTGAAGCATCACTCAAGCTTTTTATATAATCTGAAAACCCGTCAAGATGAGCGTTGAGAGCCTTATCGGGTCTGAAACTCGGAAGAACCTTACAGTCAAAATCTGATACATTTTTTAACAGCTTATGATATTTTAAATCGTCAATCGGATCGTCTGTTGTGCAAACAATTTTGACATTGCTTTTTGTAATAAGGCTTTGCGGTCTGAAATCACCCTTTTCAATCGCCTCATTTGCTTTTTTGAAAATACCGCACGCAGTCCTTGCATTAAGAGGCGTATCTATACCAAAATAACGCTGAAGTTCAATATGCGCCCAGTGATAGAGCGGATTACCTATACAGTACTGGAGAGTATATGCGAATTTTTCAAACTTTTCCTCGGCAGTTGCGTTGCCTGTGCAGTATTTCTCGTCAACGCCGCAGCTTCTCATCGCCCTCCACTTATAGTGGTCGCCCGACAGCCAAAGCTCAGTAATATTGTGAGGCGGTTTATTCTCGTAAATTTCCCTCGGACTTAAATGACAGTGATAGTCACAGATAGGCATTTTCTCTGCATATTCGTGAAATAACTTTTCTCCTGTTTGCGTGTCCAGCAGGAAATTGCTATCCATAAATTGTTTCATAAACATCTCCCAAAATATCATTTTCCAAATTTTCTCATAGTAATTATATACCTATAACTCTGTCAATGCAATAAAAAATATTGCATATTTTTTACCAAAACTTTATAATAATATAAAATAGATGTTAAAGGAGAATATAATTATGAAATACGAAATTAAAGGCTCGCCTTTTCCCGCCGCTATCTGTTATTTAGAAAACGGAGAACAGATTATTACCGAGGGCGGCGGTATGTCGTGGATGAGTCCGAATATGAAAATGGAAACAACAACAAACGGCGGTATAGGAAAAGCAATAGGACGAATGTTTTCAAACGATAAAATTTTTCAAAACAGGTACACAAGCGTTGGCGGAAACGGAATGATCAGCTTTACATCCTGTTTTCCTGGAGAAATAAAGGCTATCGAGGTAAAGCCCGGCGAAGAGCTTATTTGTCAAAAGAGTTCTTTCCTTGCTTCAACTCCGGGTGTTGACATGTCTGTATTCTTCAGAAAGAAACTCTCAACCGGTCTTTTCGGCGGTGAAGGATTCATTATGCAGAAATTCTCAGGAAACGGACTTCTATTTATAGAGATTGACGGAACCCCGATTGAATACGATTTACAGACAGGAGAGCAAATAATTATTGACACAGGTCATCTTGTTATGATGAGCGCCTCCTGTAAAATGGACGTCAAGACAATATCAGGTATGAAAAATATTTTTTTCGGCGGTGAAGGTATATTCAATACTGTTGTTGAGGGACCCGGCAAAGTTATTCTCCAGACAATGCCCGTTACAAAACTTGCAGACTTGCTTGCAACATATATTCCAACATCAAATTCACAATAAAAATCATAAAAAAGGGCTGACGGATAACCGTCAGCCTTTTCAATTAATGTTTAATCAGCTGTATAAGGGAGAAGCGCAATATGCCTTGCTCTCTTAATCGCTGTGGTAAGCTCTCTCTGATGCTTTGCGCAAGTACCTGTTACACGACGCGGAAGAATTTTTGCTCTTTCGGAAACAAATCTCTTGAGCTTTGTAACATCTTTATAGTCGATTTCCTCAACTTTTTCAACACAGAAAACGCAAACCTTCTTACGACCCTTGCGCGGTCCGTTGGCTTTGTTAAATGCCATAGTCAGTTTCCTCCTTAAAATGGTAAATCGTCGTCATCATCAACGATCTCTTCAAAATTAGAATTATCAGCGCTTGCATAACTCGGTGCAGGCTGAGAGAATGCAGGATTTGTTGTACCACTCTCCGCCTTTGAACCGCAGAATGATACATTATTTGCAACAACTGTAACAGATTTTCTCTTGTTTCCGTTATTATCGGTGAAATTATCCGTTTGAATAGAGCCTTCAATCGCAATCATTGAGCCCTTGTGGAAATAACGTGAAACAAATTCAGCAGTTTGACGCCAAGCAGTAACATCAATAAAATCAGCGCGTCTTTCCTCGCCTTTTGCCTGGTATTGTCTGTCACAGGCAATCTGAAAGCTGATAACAGAAAGACCGTTTGATGTTGTTCTGAGCTCGGGCTCATAAGTTAATCTGCCCATAAGTACAACAGAATTAATCATACCAAGCCCTCCGTTACTCGCCCTTAGCAACAATCAATGAACGAAGAACTCCGTCAGTGATATTAATTACACGGTCAAGCTCTGCCGGGAAAGTCTCTTCACAAGCAAAATTAACAACGATATAGTATCCCTCGTTTTCGTAGTTGATAGGATAAGCAAGCTTGCGTTTACCCCATTCTTCAACTTCGCCGAGAGTGCCATTTTTGCTGATAAGCTCTGTGAACTTTTCCTTGAGTTTCTCAACATTCTCTTCTCCGTTTGCAAGAGAGAAAACTAATACGATTTCGTAATTTTTTAATGCCATTCTTCAGCACCTCCTTCTGGTCTTCAGGCCTATGCCCCGGGCATAGACAAGGATTACCCTTGTTTCCAAAGGCTTATGTATTATATCAAATAGAATTCGCCTTGTCAACCATAATATTACAATTTATAAAACATATTGTCCTAATATGTAATTACAGATTTTTTATATATTTAAGCACATCAATTATATTTTCAATCACGGGAACGTCGCTTCTTAAGTTTTTATTCTTAAACCATCCGTAGTTCATACGAATTACTTTCATTCCCGCCCCAAGAGCACCCTCAATATCGTTAACGGGATGATCTCCGACGTAAATACATTCCTCAGCCCTTACCCCAAGCTTATCGGCTGTATATGTGAAAATCGCGGGATCAGGCTTATGCACACCCACATCACCGCTTACAACAACAATGTCGCAGTAGGGCCTAAGTCCACTTGTGTCCATTTTGTGATTTTGCAGATATGACGGGCCGTTTGTAATTATTCCAACGAGGTAACCTCTGTTTTTCAGCTCCTTCAAAAGTCTTTCAGAGTCAGGAAAAATAACATTATGGTCACCGAATTTTGTGTCGTAATGATTTGCGAGAACAACATTTGACGGGGCGTCAAGCCAGTTCCAGCTTTTTATAAGCCCGGCATACCAAGCCTCTCGGTTAACATATCCGCCCTTGCCTGTTATACGCATTTCCTCTTTTCTTTTTTCTGCTTCCTCCCTGCTTATATCCGGACAAAAATCCGCGAGGAAGGTGTCCATATATTTTTCAAACGCGGCAGTTCTGTCCTGCAGCGTTTCATCAAAATCAAATAATACTGCTTTTATCATAGTCAAGCTGTGCTTTCAGTTCATCAACCGATGAAAACTCCTTTTCTTCTCTCAAATATCTTACAAGCTCTATCCTTACATTGTTATTATAAAGATTTCCGTTAAAATTAAAAATATGTGATTCCGAAAGCGGATTATCAACCCTCCAAGTCGGACGAATTCCTATATTTGTAAATGACTTATACGCTTTGCCGTCAATAAACGCGACACTTTCATAAACACCGTATTTAGGCACGGTAAGACCATATGGCAAATGCTGATTAATTGTAGGAAATCCGATTGTTCTTCCTCTTTTGTCACCCTCAATGACTTTTGATTCAAAGGTGAAATTATATCCGAGCATTTTATTAGCCTTTTCTATTTCACCGCTCTTAATGGAATTCCTTATTCTTGTTGAGGAAATAGGCTCTCCCTCAAAATCAAGATGTTCAAGTATCCTTACCCAGACATCCTTTTTTTCAAGATACTTTCTTAACTCAAGAGCCGACCAGCCCGCGTTCTTCCCGAATCTGAAATTATATCCGCACAAAATAATTCCCGCTTTGAATTTATCAAGCAAAATTTTTTCGATAAATTCCTCGCCTTTCATATTTTTAAGCCCGTTGAAATCAGCAAAAACCGTGTTGGGAAACCGCCTTTCAAATATGCTTTTCTGAAGAAGGGAAAATTTATTATTAATACAGTAAATAATTACGTCGTCGGCGCCTGTTATAACAGTACGGTGGGCGCAGTGCATTCCGTCAAAATCACCGAGCGCTACAGCTATTCTTTTTTTTCCGTTAAATGTATCCATACTAATCTCGTCTGACTAAGAGTCTTTTTACCGAAAGTTCATTATTTTGAGTATCAACCTCACCGATACCCAAAAACAAGCCGTCCGCCGAATAAACTTTGTATATTCCGCTTACAAGCTTTTTTCTTATTCTGTCTGTTGCAAGAACACCGCCGTTTGAAAAGCGCTTTGCTTGCGCATCAGATACATAAACATAATCATAACACTCAAAGAGCTTATCAATTTCAGTAACCGCATCGTCAAACGGTATACCGTTATCCTTCCGCCTTTGCAGTTCTTCAAGCGTAATACAATCGTCAATCGTAAAACCCGAAGCAAGCGTGCGTGTAAGACCTGTCATAACAGCGCCGCAGCCGAGAGCCTTTCCGATATCGTCTATAAGCGTTCTTATATATGTACCCTTAGTACACAAAACATCTATTGTGTATTCTCCGTTTTTGCAGTCAGCAAGTTCAAGCTTTTTTACTTCAACCTGTCTTGCCTGACGTTCAATCTCAATTCCCTGCCTCGCAAGGTCATAAAGCCTCTTGCCGTTGACAGATACCGCTGAGTACATCGGAGGAATCTGATATATTATCCCCCTAAAGCCGTTAAGAACATTAATCAGCTCACGCTGAGTCACATTAACCTCGTATTCACCCGTTACCCTGCCTGTAATATCAAGCGTATCTGTTGTTCTGCCGAGTATAAACGACGCTCTGTAACCCTTATCGCTTTCAGGCATGTAATCAAGAAATCTTGTGGCGCCGCCGAGCATAACGGGCAAAACTCCCGTTGCCATTGGGTCGAGCGTACCTGTATGACCCGCTTTTTTTTCCCCGACAATTCCGCGGACCTTTGAAACAACGCCGAATGAGGTAATATCCTTATCCTTGTTAATGCAAATTATCCCTGTCATTTAAGAAATTCTCCGCATTTGGCAATAAGTTTCTCCTTCGCTTCTTTTACCGTGCAGTCAAACTTGCATGCGGCAGCCTGACTGTGACCGCCTCCGCCGAAAGATTTGGCAAGCTGCGCGGCGTTGACGCTTTCAAAGGTACGTATGGACGCTTTGCAGGTACCATCCTCTTTTTCCCTTATAGTAATTCCGATTTCAACGCCCTCAATCTGCCTTGTAAGCGGCGCGATTGCCTCAGTTTCCTGCTCGTTTGAGCCTGTAAGGCGGTACATTTCCTGTGTAATTGTTATAACCGCAACACGTTCGTTCTCATAAAAACGCATAGAATCAAGCGCAAGCCTCTCAAGCCTTGCGTAAGTCTTGGATTTTGTTTCAAACATTATGCGGTTAATTCTTCCGTTATCTGCCCCGAAATCAATAAGCTCGGCTGCCGCTCGGTAAGTATCGGCGGTTGTTGACGCATAGCGGAAGCATCCCGTATCAGTTGTCAATCCCGTATACAGACAATCCGCAATATGTTTATCAATATCAACACCAAGCTCCTTGATAACCTCAAAAATAACCCCACACGCCGCAGGAACATCTTCTAACAGAAGATAATCGGCATACTCATCATTTGTTGAATGGTGGTCTATACACATATCTATATGATATTTTCCGTCAAGATTACCAAGCAGTTTCGACGTTGCCACATCAACCGCAACAACATAATCTGGTTCAAACTTTATAGTAGCAATATCTTTATAAAGATAGTTATATTTTTTCGGAATTGTATCTGCATTTTCAACAGCGCAGATTTTACCGATTTTCATAAGAGCGCGGCAAAGTGCAAAACCGCTGCCAAGAGTATCACCGTCAGGGTTCGCGTGGGTCAATATTAAGATATTATCCTTTTCTTTCAAAATTGCCGAGCACTGTTTAACATCAATTCTCATCATTTATTTCCTTGATTTTTTCAAAAAGATTCATACCTTTTTCAATAGAATCGTCCGCAATAAACTTCAGTTCAGGGCTTTTACGAAGATGAAGCCTTGTTCCAAGCTGCTTTCTTATATAACCCTGAGCGCTCTCAAGCCCTTTAACAGAGCTTTTAGCAGCCTCAATCCCCTCCATAGCGCTGATATATACTTTAGCATAGCTTAAGTCACCGCTGACTTCAACCTTGACTACAGTCAGCATACCGCTGATTCTCGGGTCCTTAAGCTCTCTCATTATAGAGATAATTTCTCTTTTAATATCTTCAGATATTCTGTCAATATGAAATCCTGCCATAATTAATCCCTGTATTCCTCAACTATATATGCCTGGAGAATATCGCCTGTTTGAATATCGTCCCAGTCTTCAAGACTGATACCACATTCATAGCCTGATGACACCTCTTTAACCTCATCCTTAAAACGCTTAAGGTTGGCGAGTTTGACATCGGCAATCTGTTTTCCGTTTCTTATAACTCTAACCTTACCGTCACGTCTGACAGTACCCGACGTAACAAGCGAGCCTGCGATAGTTCCTGCCGAGGAAATCTTGTAAACCTCTCTTACCTCTACCTCGCCTGTATCAACATCACGATATTTAGGCGCTCTCATACCGCGCATTGCGCGTTCAATATCCTCAATAGCGTCATAAATTATATCGTATGTTTTAATTTCTACTCCGTCACGCTGCGCATTGTCTGATGCAATTTGGTCAACGCCTGTATTAAATCCCACAATAATAGCGTTTGACGCTGCTGCAAGCATAACATCACTTTCATTTACCGTGCCGACCGCGCCGTGAACGATTTTAACATTTACTTCATCATTTTCAATTTTAAGTAGCGACTGCTTAACCGCCTCAACAGAACCCTGAACATCTGCCTTGACTATTATATTAAGTTCCTTCATCTCGCCCTCTTGAAGAGTGTCAAAAAGAGTGTCAAGCGTTACCTTCTGGAACAGCTTAAATTCTTCCTCCTTAGCCTGTGCCTTTCTCTGCTCAACAAGAGTCCTTGCAAGCTTTTCATCAGATACGGCGTTAAACTCGTCACCGCTCATAGGTGCACTGTCAAGACCCATAATTTCAACAGGCACTGACGGACCGGCTTCACTGATTGTTTTTCCGTGATAGTCAGTCATTGCTCTTATCTTACCGACAGCAGTACCCGCAACAATAATGTCACCTGCGTGAAGCGTGCCATTTTGAACAAGGAGCGTTGCAACGGGACCTCTGCCCTTATCAAGCTTTGCCTCAATAACAACGCCCTTGGCAGTCCTTTCGGCATTAGCTTTAAGCTCAGCCATTTCGGCAACAAGGAGGATAGTTTCAAGAAGTTTGTCAATACCCATCTTTGTTTTAGCTGAAACAGGAACACATATAACATCTCCGCCCCACTCTTCGGGAACAAGCTCGTGCTCCGTAAGCTGCTGCATAATTCTCTCGGGATTTGCTCCCTCTTTATCCATCTTGTTAATTGCAACTATTATTTCAACACCTGCCGCTTTGGCGTGGTTGATAGCCTCAACAGTTTGCGGCATAATACCGTCGTCTGCCGCGACAACAAGCACGGCAATATCCGTAGCCATTGCTCCCCTTGCTCTCATAGCAGTAAAGGCAGCGTGGCCAGGTGTGTCAAGAAACGTGATTTTTTCACCGCCGATTTCCACCTGGTACGCGCCGATAGCCTGCGTAATACCGCCAGCCTCGGTTGATGTAACATCTGTGTTACGGATTGCATCAAGAATTGAAGTTTTACCATGATCAACATGACCCATTACGCATACAACAGGCGGTCTTGTAACAGCATTCTCGTCATCCTTAATGTCCTCTTCAATAATCTGCTCCTCAATGCTGACAACAACCTTGTGTATAACCTTTGCGCCAAGCTCTGTTGCAACAATTTCGGCAGTATCATAGTCAATTACCTCATTGACAGAAGCCATTACTCCAAGCGCCATCAGTTTTTTGATAACCTCTGTCGCCGTCATACGAAGAAGACTTGCAAGCTCGCCGACCGTAATTTCATCAGGAACCTCAATTTTTATCTGCTGTTTCTTTCTCTGCTCCGCAATACGCGCAAGACGCTGTGCCTCTGTCTCCTTCTTTGAACGGGCATGTATACCCTGAGGCTTTTTCTTCCTGTACTGCTTTGATTTCTGATTAAGTTTCTGCTTTTTCTGATAATCGCCGATCTGTGACGCAGGCGCAATATCCTCGTATTTCTGATTGTATTTTTCAAGGTCAACCGTATTTACACGAGTGTCAACACGGCGCGCCTCGCCCTTTGTCCTTGCCTGAGGAGTTTTGTTTGCCTTTCTCTTTGCCTTCTCCTCGTCACGCTTTGCCGCCTGCTCTGCCATTTGCAGGATAGCCGCCTGATTTTGATGCTTTTTGTTTTCAGTTTTATTATTAACTGACGCCGGCTTTTTAGCTGGCTTTTTAACGTCAGAATTTTTAGCGCTGCTGAAATAAGCGTCAAAACTCTGAACACTATTATCTTGTGTCAGTTTATCAAAAATTATGTCAAGCTCACTCTCATCAAGAACGGTATTTGCTTTTTTTGCCGGTCCCTCGCAATACGTGCTGAGAATGTTAATAATGTCCTTGTTAGTTTTCCCAAAATCCTTTGCAACATCAGAAAGTTTAACCTTAATTACCATTCGCATTTTCCTCCTGTCTTAATAATTCAATAATTCTGTTAGAAAAATTTTCATCATCGACCGTCATAACTCCCGCCCGGTATCCGACAGCGAAATGTATTTCTTCCATAAGAAAATCAGTCTTAATTGTTTTTATATTAACATTATGCTTTTCAGCGGTTGTTTCAAGATTTTTCACGAGCCTTGGTGAAATATCGCTGCAAAACAAAATAAGCTTTGCCCTATGCTTAAGAATTGCCTGCTCAACCATATCGTGCCCCATTGACAGCTTACCCGCACGACGTGCCAAGCCAAGCATGGAAAGCGCTTTATTCCTCTGCATTTTTCATTTCTTCTTCCATAGCATTGTAAACCCCATCGCTTATCTGCATTGAAAACGCACGCTCAAAGGCTCTTTTCTTTCTTGCTTTTTTCAGGCAGTCAAGATTTCTGCAAACATAAGCGCCTCTGCCTGATTTTTTTCCTGTCAAATCAAGAGAAACCTCGCCTTCGGGACTTTTCACAACACGCACCAGCGTCCGCTTGTCAAACATATTACCGCAGCCTGTGCACATTCTTAAAGGCACCTTCCTTGTTTTCATCGTATCTCTCCTGACTAAAAATATTATTCCTGGCCTTCAAAAAAGCCCGACTCCGGCTTAATATCAATATTCCAGCCGGTAAGTCTTACCGCAAGACGTACATTCTGTCCCTTGTTGCCGATTGCAAGGGAGAGCTGATCGTCAGGAACAGTTGCGCGGCAGGTTTTTGCATCCTCGTCAACAATTTCAATTGAGCACACATCTGACGGCGCAAGAGCAGCTGAAATAAATTCAGCGGGATCATCGCTGTAATTAACAATATCAATTTTCTCGCCGCCGAGCGCTTCAACAATATTTGATACTCTCTGCCCTCTCGGTCCGATGCAGGCGCCTACAGGGTCAACATCCTCATCTTTAGAAAATACGGCAATCTTAGTTCTTGAACCCGCCTCACGTGAAACTGACTTAATTTCTATCGTTCCGTCATATATCTCGGGAACTTCCTGCTCAAACAAGCGGCGGACAAGACCGGGATGAGTCCTTGAAATCATAATCTTAGGTCCTTTGCCGCCTTCCTTAACATCAACAATAAACACTTTAATTGTTTCACCCTCAGCAAGTGTCTCCCCCGGAACCTGCTCAGACTTAGGAAGAACGGTCTGATTCTTACCGATTTCAAGCGTTGCGTTGCCTGTAATCGGATCTATTCTCTCAATTTTGGCAGTTACAAGCTCCTGATTCTTTGACTTGAATTCCTGAAGCATCTGTCCTCTCTCCGCCTCGCGGATACCCTGGCGTATAACATGCTTGGCTGTCTGCGCTACAATTCTTCCGAAATCCTTTGTTTTAAGCGGAATATCAACAGTTTTTCCCACTTTTGCCGATTTTCTGATTGCCTGGGCTTGTTCAAGGGTTAAATCAGTATCAGGGTCCTCAATTTCTTCAACAACATTTTTTCGGATATAAACCTTAATCTTCTGCTTTTCTTCATCAATATCACAGTGAACAATATCTTTTCCGTTATAATCGTGTTTAGCCGCTACAACTATAGCCGCCGATATTTTTTCATAAAGATATTCGGCAGGTATGCCTTTCTCTTCCTCAAGCAATTTTACTGCTTCAAAAAATTCCTTACTCATTTTTTCCTATCATCCTTTCCAAATTTATTATAATTTATTTGCTGAAATCATTTATATCGAAATCATCAAGCTTTACATATGATGTTTCCTTTTTGTTTACCGTAATCCGTTCTCCGTCTTGAAGCTCAACAGTTATTATTCCATCATCATAAGAAACCATTTTACCGCTGAAATCTCTCACATTTTCTACGGGTCTTATAAGTCTGAGCATAATATCAGCGCCGATAAATTTCTTAAAATGAGCGTCAGTTATAAGCTCTCTTTCTATTCCCGGTGAACAAACCTCAAGCAGATAGCTTTGACTTATAGGGTCAGCATCATCAAGAGGCTTTGTAATTGCATGCGTTAAATCAACGCAATCGTTAATTGATACACCGCCGTCCTTATCAATAAAAATTCTCAGATACCAGTCGGTACCTTCCTTTACAAAGCGGACATCCCATATATCAAGACCTAATTCTTCCGCGTACGGAGTAACAATTTCAAGAACCTTAGAAACTGTATTCCCTTTTCCTGCCAAGAAAAAACCTCCTTATAATGATATGAGAGCGGGCTGTGCAACCCACTCTCATACTGAGACTATAAACTAACTATATGTAATCATATCACTTTTACAAAAAATGTCAAGAGTTTATTTTAATCTAAAATAAAATAACAAAAAAGACGATGCATTTTGCATCGTCTTTTTATATGCAGTTAGACTTAAATTACTTAAGCTCAATCTTAGCGCCGGCCTCTTCAAGCTTTGCTTTGAGAGCCTCAGCGTCAGCTGCAGGAACAGCCTCTTTGATTGTTGAAGGAGCGCCGTCAACAATCTCCTTAGCTTCCTTAAGGCCAAGACCTGTAGCCTCACGAACAGCCTTGATAACCTGAATTTTGTTTGCGCCGACCTCTGCAAGAACAACGTCGAAGTCTGACTTAGCCTCCGCCTCTGCTGCGCCGCCTTCTGCTGCGGGAGCTGCAACTGCTACTGCGGCTGCTGCGCTTACACCAAACTCTTCTTCTACTGCTGATACGAGCTCTGAAAGCTCAAGAACTGTAAGAGCCTTAAGCTCTTCAACAATTGCCGTAACTTTTTCTGATGCCATTTTATTTTCCTCCAATAAAATTTATTTTTAAGTTGATTTAGAATTTAATTATTCAGCTGTTTCTTCAGCCGGTGCTTCTGCAGATGTTTCCTTTGCAGGAGCATTTTCTTCTGTTTCAGGTGCATCCTCTGTTTCTTCCTTAGCGGACTCACAAGCCTCTGCGCCGCCCTTGTCAACAACTGCCTGAATGGCGCGTGCAAATGCCGCAATAGGAGCGTTGAATACATTGCAAACAGTAGCAAGGAGAACTTCCCTTGACGGAAGCTTTGCAAGTGCAATAAGCTTTTCCATAGAGATTACTTCTCCATCAAGATAACCGCTCTTTAATGAGAAGTTATCATGTTTATCAGCATAATTATTAAGAATACGCGCTGACGCAACATAATCGTCTGCTGATGTAGCAATAGCTGTTGTTCCCTCAAGAACCGAATCAAGACCTTCAAGACCTGCGTCCTGCGCTGCTCTGCCGATAATAGAGTTTTTAACAACTGTATACTCAACGCCGGCTTCACGGAGCTCCTTGCGAAGCTTTGTATCATCTTCAACATTGATACCCTTGTAGTCAACTACAACGCCTGCGCAGGAATTCTTAATTCTCTCTGAAAGTTCGGCAACCATTTGCTTTTTCTTTTCGAGAACTGCTGTACTTGGCATTTATTATACCTCCATAAATATTTGCCGCAATAAGCGGACTTTATTGACTGTCAGCTATAAAAAAGTGCATTCCAAAGAATATGGAATGCACATAACAATCAAAATAACAATAAATAAACAGTTATCTGAATGTTCATTCCTCGGCAGGCGGTAAACTTACGCTCGGCTAAACGCCTTGCACCTGCTGTCTTTGGCTGAACAGCTATTGTATTTTAACACACGGAAACCGCTGTGTCAATACCTTAAATTATTCGGCGGATGAACCGACCTTGTTAGGATTAATTTTGATACCGGGTCCCATTGTGGATGCGACCGCGACTGATTTAATATACTGTCCCTTTGCTGATGAAGGCTTTGCCTTAATGATAGCATCAAGAAGAGCATTGAAATTCTCAAGAAGCTTTTCAGATCCGAATGATGCCTTTCCTATCGGGCAGTGAATAATATTTGTTTTATCAAGACGGTACTCAATCTTACCTGCCTTAGCCTCCTGAACGGCTTTGGCTACATCCATTGTAACCGTGCCTGCCTTTGGCGAAGGCATAAGTCCGCGGGGACCGAGCACCTTACCGAGACGACCTACGAATCCCATCATATCAGGTGATGCGATTGCAACGTCGAAATCCATCCAGCCACCTGAAATTTTCTGAACGAGGTCAGCATCGCCTACTATATCAGCGCCTGCCTCCTCGGCAGCCTTTGCAAGATCTCCCTTTGCAAATACGGCAACTCTTACATTCTTACCTGTTCCGTTTGGAAGAATTACCGCGCCGCGTACCTGCTGGTCAGCATGACGTGAGTCAACGCCGAGACGAATATGAGCCTCTATAGTTTCATCAAACTTAGCTGTTGCTGTTTTTACTGTAAGCTCAAGAGCCTCAGCTGTTTCATAAAGATTTGAACGGTCAATAAGCTTTGAACCGTCTGTATATTTCTTTCCGTGTTTCATAATAAATTACCTCCAGTGGTTAAATCGGATACTTCCTCCCACAAGGGAATTAGTCTTCTACTACTATACCCATGCTGCGTGCCGTACCTGCAATCATTGACATAGCTGCCTCAAGTGACGCAGCGTTAAGATCAGGCATTTTGGTTTCAGCAATCTTCTGAACATCTGCCTTTGAAATTGTTGCAACCTTGTTCTTGTTAGGAACACCTGATGCCTTTTCAATGCCGCAAGCCTTCTTGATAAGAACAGCCGCAGGCGGCGTCTTTGTAACGAATGTGAATGAACGATCCTCATATACTGTGATTACTACAGGAATAATAAGACCTGCGTCATTCTTTGTTCTCTCATTAAATTCTTTTGTGAATGACATAATGTTTACGCCGTGCTGACCGAGAGCGGGACCAACAGGCGGTGCCGGAGTTGCCTTGCCGGCAGGAATCTGAAGTTTAATTAAACCTACTACCTTTTGTGCCATAATTATTTCCTCCTAATATTGTGGTAAATGGCGAGATATAAAATCTCTCCCACCATTACAAACCAAACGGCAATCCGGTCTGTAATGATAATAAGCAGATATACTGCGAATTACTAAAATTATTCGCTGACCTTTTCTAACTGGTCAAGCTCAAATTCAACAGTGTTTTCCCTGCCGAACATTGATACAGTTACCTGTACGCTGTTGTTTTCAATATCAATTTCCTCAACCGTACCCGAGAAGCCTTCAAGCGGACCGTCAATAACATTTACAAGGTCACCGACGTCATATGATACCTCAACGCTGATTTTTTCAACTCCGAGCTTTTTAACCTCTTCGTCAGTGAGCGGTTCGGGTTTGCTTTCCGGACCGACAAAGCCCGTGCATCCCCTTGTATTGCGGACAACGTACCAGCTGTCGTCAGTCATTACCATTTTAATGAAAACGTAGCCCGGCATAAGCTTTCTCTGATATTCTTTTTTAGTGCCGTCATCCTTAACCTCGACTACCGTTTCGGTTGGGATTGCGACTTCATGGATAAGGTCGTGAAGATTACGATTTTCAACAACAGTCAGAATATTACCTGCCACCTTATTTTCATATCCAGAAAATGTGTGAGCAACGTACCATTTTGCCTCTTCCATTAATAAGCCTCCCGAATATTAAATATAGATTAGAATTTCAAGCTAATTATTCGGCTGCCTTTGTTGTGCTTTCTTCCTGAGCAGTGGTATTTTCAGCTTCTGCTTCTGTTGTTTCTTCCTCATCACTTGAATCCTCTGCCTGCTGTGTAACAGAAGCTGAGGTTTCTGTCTGGGCAAGATTTTTAATACCTTTCATACCCTGTGAAAGAAGAGAATCAACCGCAAATATTCCAAGACCTACGATAAAAACAACTACTAATACAATAATTGTATTTTTAAATACATCCTTGGGTTTAGCCCATACGACCTTCTTACCCTCTGATTTAACACTTTTGAAGAATGACGCAATGGACTTAAAAGGATTTTTCCTTGACTTCTTTTTTGTATCCTTAGGCTTGTCAGCTTTTTCGGTTTTCTTTGAAGTCTTTTTTTCTTCAGCCATTTCCGTCCTCCTATTACTTTGTTTCTCTGTGAACAGTATGCTTTTTGCAGAATGGGCAATACTTGTTCATCTCAAGCCTGTCAGGTGAATTTTTCTTGTTTTTCATTGTGTTGTAATTGCGTTGTTTGCATTCAGTGCAAGCTAAGGTTATCTTAACTCTCATAAATAGCACCTCCGTTTAAATTTCGATAAATAAAATCTCCCTCATTATAAAAAGCGGGCAAAAAAAATAAGGCCTGCCGGCTCAATTAATTACCCTATTACGAGGTATGACTACTATATCACAGTGTCAAGCGATAGTCAAGCGTTTTATTAAAAAAATTTGCATTTATTTACATTTTATATTATTATATAAAAACAATAACTATCCATTGTGTAGGTGACTGATTATGACCACAATTATTGTCGGAGCCGGAGCAAGCGGACTTGCCTGTGCAATCAGACTTAAACAGAATATGCCCGACTGCATGGTTACAATTCTTGAGCGTATGCCCCAGGCAGGGAAAAAAATTCTTGCCACCGGAAACGGCAGGTGCAACCTTTCAAATACAAGCGCAGAAGGGTGTAGTGAGGTCATTGATTTTTTCACATCTATCGGACTTGTTACAAAAACCGAAGAGGAAGGCAGGATTTACCCCTATTCAAATCAGGCATCAACCGTTTTAAACATTCTGCTTACGAATTGCCGATTACTCGGTATAAAAATAATAACCGAATGTACTGTTAAAGAAATTAATGAAAATTTACGAATCAAAACGGACAAAGGAATATTCAACGCCGATAATATTGTAATTGCCGCAGGAGGAATGGCACAGAAAAATCTCGGCTCAAACGGCAGCGGATATAAACTTCTAAGCTCGCTCGGTCATAATATCTCTTCCCTGTATCCCGCGCTTGTCCAGCTTACCTCATCAAGCAAATATCCGAGAATTCTCAAAGGTCACAGGGCAAAATGCAATATGGCAATTCAGCTTGACGGTATTACAGTCAGTGAGGATTTCGGCGAAGTGCTTTTTACAGATTACGGATTATCGGGAATAGTTACGATGAATCTGTCAAAAACCGTCAGCGAAAATTTTGCGAAGGAAAATCCAAAAAAATGCCATGCGGTGCTTGACCTTATCCCCGATATGAGCATTGATGAGATAAAAGAATATTTAAGTGCATTTCATAATTTAAAAGGAATTATCGGCGATGACCTTTCGGATATTATTGAAAAGCAGGCAGAGGGCGACATTTCCAAAACGGCAATATACTGCAAAAGCTGGAAATTAATAATAACAGGCACCAAAGGCTTTGACTTTGCGCAAATTACGGGAGGCGGAGCAGAACTTAATCAATTTAATGAATATCAGTCAAAGCTGATTAAAGGACTGTTTGCCTGCGGAGAAGTCCTTGACAAGCAGTTTGAATGCGGAGGATATAACCTTAATTTTGCATGGTACAGCGGGATAAAAACCGCGGACAAAATCACTTCCATATATAAAGGTATATAAAATATGATTAGAATTAGCGAAATAAGACTGTCCTTAGATGAAGAGGAAGAGTTATTAAAAACCAAAGCTGCAAAAATACTGAAAATAAACGAAAAGTATATAAATTCTTATACTATTTATAAAAAGAGTATTGACGCAAGGAAAAAAGAGGATATTCATTTTATTTATTCCATTGACGTTATTATCGGTTTGGACGAAGAACAGATTGTATCAAAATGCAAATCAAATAAGGTTCAGACAGTCAAACCGTATAAATACGAATTACCAAAAAGCAAGCGTGTAAGCAGATTCAGACCTGTTGTAGTCGGTTTCGGTCCCGCCGGTATGTTTGCGGGACTGATTCTCGCACAGGCGGGCTTAAAACCGATTATACTTGAACGCGGAAAGGATGTTGACTCACGCACCGCCGATGTCAATAAATTTTGGCAGACAAGAGAACTCAACGAGGAATCAAATGTGCAGTTCGGTGAGGGCGGCGCGGGCACCTTTTCCGACGGCAAGCTGACAACGGGAATTAAAAGTCCTTTTATACGAAAAATTCTTCAGGAGCTTTATGAGGCGGGCGCGCCGGAGGAAATTCTCTATTCCTCAAAGCCTCACATTGGTACTGACAGGCTTGCGGTAGTTGTTAAAAATATAAGGAAAAAAATTGAGATTTTAGGCGGAAACGTAATGCTTGAGTGTAAGCTTGAAAAGCTTATTTGCGCAAACAGTTTTATACACGGCGTCACATATTCTCATCACAAACAACATATTGATTTGGAAACTGACAGCGTAATTATGGCAATCGGCCACAGCGCGAGGGATACTGTTGAAATGCTTTACAATATGGGCGTTGAGATAATTCAAAAACCGTTTTCGGTAGGAGCAAGAATAGAGCATCCGCAAAGTTTGATAGATAAAGCGCAATACGGAAAATTCGCAGGTCATAAAAAGCTCGGCGCCGCCGATTACAAGCTCGCATGCCACGGTCTGCACGAAAGGGGCGCGTACACCTTTTGTATGTGTCCCGGAGGCACGGTTGTCGCGGCGGCAAGCGAAAAGGAAGGCGTTATCGTAAACGGTATGAGTTCCCTCGCCCGTGACGGAGAAAACGCAAATTCCGCGCTGCTTGTAGGTATTGAGCCAAAGGACTTCCCAAGCAAGCATCCGCTTGCAGGAATACATTATCAGCGTGAAATTGAGCATAGAGCTTATGTGCTTGCGGGCAGTAACTATAACGCGCCTGCACAGCTTGTCGGTGATTTTTTGAAAGGAATTGAGAGCAAAACTCTTGGAAGCGTTAAGCCGACCTGTCCCACAGGTGTAACGCTCACAAACCTTGATGAGTGTCTGCCTCAAAGGGTGTCCTCCACTATGAAATCGGCAATAGTTGAAATGGATAAAAAGCTCAACGGTTTTAATATATACGACGCAGTTTTAACCGCTCCTGAAACGAGGTCGTCAAGCTCCGTTAGGATTTTAAGAGATGAATTTTTACAGTGCAATATAAGAGGCGTCTATCCGTGCGGAGAGGGCGCAGGCTATGCAGGAGGTATAATCTCCGCCGCTGTTGACGGAGTAAAGTGCGCTCATGCAGTTCTCGGCGACGAGCATTAAGAGGAAAAAATATGAGAATGAAAAGAAAGAAAAATCTTGACGAACGCATAAATGCGGCGTCGGATTATCTTATAACAATGAAAAACGAGTCATTGAATTTTAACGACGCGTTAAACGAAAGACATTTAATTAATTTCGAAGAGCTTTTCGGAAATGACAATCCTGTTATCCTTGAGGTCGGCAGCGGAAAGGGGCAATTCGGCTGTACATTTGCAAAGCTTAATCCCGACAAAAATATTCTTTGTGTTGAGAAAAACAGGAATGTGCTTATCCTTGCCATTGACAGCGCAAGAAAAATGGGGCTTAAAAACATACGTTTCCTTTGCGGGATGGCTGAATATCTGCCGTCATATATTGAGAAAGGCTCTGTCGAGGAAATATATCTTAACTTTTCCTGTCCGTTTCCAAAAAGCAAGCATATTGCCCACAGGCTGACAAATCCACGATTTTTGGAGATATTTAAAAGAATTCTTAAGCCTGACGGCGTTATCTGCCAGAAGACTGACAACAGTCATTTTTTTGAATACTCAATTGAGCAGTTTTCTGCCTGTGGGTTTAAGCTCAGCAATATTTCGCTTGATCTGCACAACAGCAATTTCGAGGGCAATATTGTTACCGAATACGAAAATAAATTTGCGTCTCAGGGCTTTCCGATTTACCGCCTTGAAGCGAGGTTATAAAAATGAAAATTATTGATACATATGACAGTATATATTCCTCATATAAGCATAATGTGTTCGACATTGATTTATGGGAAAAATATGCAGATGAAATTCCTTCTGAATTAAAAAATAAGATAAAGAAAGATTCAAAGCGAAATGATTTTGAAAAACGAGCACTTCCTGTATTAAACAGCCTAATAAAAAATCGTGAAGCCGCAAAAAACTAATAAATTCTTAATTATATAAAAATCTTGAGGCAGTTTCATTGAACTGCCTTTTGAATTTATTGAATTTTATTTTATATTCTGCTACAATAAATTTAATAAAATACAATATTCTATAAAAGTCAGGAGGATTTAATATGAAACATAAAAAAAGCATTATTTTAACTTCGGTTTTTACGGCTTTGTCTGTTTTAACCACACTCAGTTTCTGCGGTTTTCGTTTTGGCTTTATTTTTGTTGACCACTACGTATTTGACGGATTTTGCTGTGTGCTTTGGTCATTGTTTATTTTAAATACCGTAATCCTGTTTTTTCAGCTCAGAGGCAGTATACGCGGCAACAGGCTGTATAACAAAAAGTTGTTTATAGCAAATACTGTTTTTTCTGTTATCAGTTTTATTTGCTGTATAGCTTTTATAATTATCGGCGGCAAAGATGAGTTGCTTAATTATTTTTATATGTCATTTGAAACGCTGCCATACCTTGCATTGTTTTATGCATTTATCTTTTTTACTGCGATACTTCCCGTTTGCAGACAAATTTTTCATAAACTTACAGCGGTAATTGTATCTGCTGCGATTATTGTCTGCGCTATCGTAATAATCTTTCCTGCGGGAGGATTTGATTTTGAAAGCAAACCCGCCGTTTTTGACACGGGAGACGGATACCATATAGTTTTTGCCACAAACAGAAAATCTGTAGGGTACGTAAAAATCAGTGACAGCAACGATAATAAAATTTTTTGGGATACGCTCACGGGAAGGAAGGAATCCTCACGCGTACACAGCATAAAATTATCTTATGATGAACTTAATAATAAAGAATATTCTATTGGAGCTGTACGCGCTGTTGAGGATATTGCGTACGGAGGACATCTTGGCAAGGAAATCACGCTTTTAGCCGGAAAGTTTACACCGTGTCCTGAGGACGACTTTGATATGACATGCATAACAGATAATCACAGCAGCCGTCCGAACTGGGAGACTATGGGAAAAGATGCTGAAATGTTTGTTTTCTTAGGAGATATTGCAAACGGAATTTATACATATGACAGCTTTATTGATAATCTGATAGTCCCTGCGGGAAAAATAAGCGGTGGCATAAAGCCGGTTGTATATGTGCTTAGCAATCACGACCACAGAGGAAGCAAGGTTCCCGATTTGATGTCCTCACTTGATTTTGATGAATTTTACTACCGTCTTAATATAGGTAAATATATTTTTACCGTTCTTGATTCGGGCGAGGATAAAGAGGATGAAAATTATGAATATGGTGGATATAATGATTATTCATCATATTTTTCAAAACAAACCGAATGGGCACAGAACCTGCCAAAAGAAAAAGGTTATAATATTATTCTCACTCATTCTCCTATAATTTTTTATGAACCGGATGAAAAACAGTCTCCTGTTTGCGAAATTATGAGAAATCTCGGCGAAGAGCTTATCATATGCGGACATATTCACACAGCGGAATTTGTAGATAAAAATGAAAGTAAAACAGGTATTTCATATTATATCTGCGGTGGAAAAACTGATGCACGCAATATCAATTACACTAAAATACATTTCAATCAGGGACTTGTTGACATAAGAAGTGAAAGCACACAGGGTGAGCTTATTCTTGAAAAACATCTCCGGCTGAGCGAAATTAAATAGCTTAAAAATCAATTACCATGAAACTTATAAAAGAGATTACCGATAAGGAAATTTTGGGAACAGTCGGGCTTTCACAGGCAAAGCCGAGACTGACTGCAAGAGCAATATTAAAAAGACGTGACGGATTATATGCCGTTATGTATTCTGAAAAATACAATTTATATTCACTTGCAGGCGGTGGTATTGAAAAAGATGAGGATATTATAACCGCATTAAAAAGAGAAGTCATGGAGGAAACAGGCTGCGAATGCAATAAAATAAATGAGCTCGGATATGTCTACGAAAACAGAGCGCATTGCGATTATACACAGTATTCTTACTATTTTGTTGCAGAAACAAAGGGCGCTGTAACAGCTCCCGAAATGACAGACAGTGAAACGGCAAACAAAACTTTATGTATGTGGAAATCCTTAAAAGAGGTAGTTGATTTAATAAAAACACCCGTTCATAACACAAATCAAAGAAAATTTTTACAGGCAAGAGACGTTGCCGCCTTGAATGAATATTTAAAATTAAATAAAGCCTTATAGCTTTTCAGTCTGTCATAAGAACAAAATATTTATAAAAAACGCCCGCTGAAAAATTCAGCAGGGCGTTTTTTACTGTTTAGTTTCTTCAGTTTTTTTATTTACCTTTTCTTCTGTTTTTTTCTCTTTCGGCACAGCCGGCTTTTGGACAGGTTTTTTGCCTGTCTTTTTTTCATAAACAGGTATAACCTCGTCAAGACCGCCCTGCACAACAATCTCCCCATGTTCAAGAAGAATCGCTTTATTACAAATTGCCTTGACCTGATCAATACTGTGTGATACAAACAAAACGGTAACACCGTTATCAAAAAGCGATTTAACCTTTGCGAGGCTCTTTTTCTTAAATGCCGCATCACCTACAGACAAAACCTCGTCAAGTATCAGAATATCCGGCTCAACGGCAGTCGCTATTGAAAATCCGAGTCTTGCCTTCATACCGCTTGAATAATTCTTAACAGGCACTTTAATAAAATTACCAAGTTCGGAAAACTCAACAATTTCATCAAATTTTTCCTTAATGTATTCTCTGTCATAGCCGAGAATTGCACCGTAAAGATAAATGTTTTCCTCGCCCGTATAATTAGGGTCAAAGCCTGCGCCGAGTTCAAGCAGAGGCGCAATAACGCCTGATTTTTCAATAGTCCCCTGTTTTGGCTTATATACTCCCACGATTGTCTTTAAAAGCGTACTTTTTCCCGCTCCGTTAAGACCGAGAATTGCGAGATGTTCACCTTTTTTAACCTCAAAGTTAATATTCTTAAGCGCGTAAAATTTTTTATAATCAAGTTTACGGGTAATAAGCTTAATAACATATTCCTTAAGATTATCAACCTTTTCCTTATTAAGATTAAAAGTCATCGTAACATTCTTTACAGAAATTGCTACATCATTTTCCATATCTTCACCCTCTGTTTATTTTTCCCTTCTGACCTTCCAGACAATAACTGAAAAAATCAGAGAAATAAGGAGCAGGAAACAGCCGGAAATAATAAAGCCGCCTAATCCGCTGTAAATATATTTCATAACAAGATCCCTCAAATAAAGAGGAAAGATGTCTATATGCTTTATTTGAAGTATAATATAAATTATCAGTGAACTTAAAATATCAAATAAGCCTGCCGAAACAAAACTGATACCGACAGCGCGTATGGAGCGGTATCTTTTGGTACCGATAAAAACCAAAACAAGAGAAATTGATGCAGTAAAAAATGCGCTGACACAAGAAATAACTATCAATGCGATTGAGCCTACATTAACTATTGCTTTTTCATTAGCTACACTTATGTCAATCTCATTTACTATATATTTATTCAAAGAATTTATAATGGGGCTGATATTCTCCTTATTGTTCTCAATTCCTTTGTCCGCAATCTGCTTTATTATATCACTTTCAATAACGTCGCATATATTGCCGATAGGTTCAAGATACGTATTTTCATTATCGCTTGAATCAATACCAAGACGATTTGAAATATAAGAACGAATTGAATCCTTTATAAGTCTTTCATCAATAATTTTGTTTACGCTGTCTGCATCAAGACCGTTTTTCAAATATATATCGGTAGTATACTGAGCCACGCTGTCCTTTACAGAGCTAACATATTCATAGTCGGTAAACAAAGCCTCTATTTTTGTTTTATTTAAAAGCACAGCCTTTGATGATACAGACAAGCTGAGCAGAACTATCATTACAAAAAGCGCGAACGACAACAGAGTTCTCAATGTCCTTGAGAGTTTATTTTCATGGGAAACCGCCATATTATCCGACCTCCCCGTTTATTCTGTCAGCAAACACATATAAACATTCTCCGCTATGCTCTGACAAATCCGAAAATATACCGCAAAGAATAAGCATATCCATATTATCAGACTTATAAGCCGGTGTGTTTGCATCAATATATTTTATATCGTTCACACGATAGTTATATACACCATTGTTTGAGGTAACAGTAACTATATCGCCTTTTTTTACATATCCGAGACTTGAAAAACAGGTTTCATTATATCCGCGAATAACGCTTAGTCTGCCGCTGCCAAAATCATTTTCCTCGCTTAAAAATCCCGCGCCGTATCTCATTGAAGCTCGGTTTGAACCATAATAAATATCACAGTTCAGCCCGCAATTTTCAATTATTACATTACCGATTTTATCGCCGAAATTTTTTTCATCTGAATTTTCATCCGGCAAATAGCAGTCGTCATTTATTACAATATCACGTACCTGCATATTTAATTTGTTTTCAATCTTGTGTATGTTTTCCGATACAGGCTTCATGGCAATTAGAATTGCCGTGATAAAAACAGCGACAGCAATTATATTAAAAGAGAGAATGTATTTAATATAACCCTGAAATACACCGCTTTTTTTATACCTTTTTCCGCTCTTTCCGCCACTCATATAAAAAGTAAACTCCTAATCCTCAAAAACAGCGCCTTTTGCACCGCTTGTGACATGCTGCGCGTACCTTTTAAGATATCCGCTTAGTTCCTGTACGGGAGGTTTCCACTTAGCCTTGCGGTCAGCAAGCACTTCATCTGAAACATTAACCTTAAGAATTCTTGCGGGAATGTCAATTTCAATCTCGTCGCCGTCCTCAACAAGAGCAATAGTACCGCCCATTGCAGCTTCCGGACTGATGTGTCCGATTGACGCTCCGCGAGTTGCACCGGAAAAACGTCCGTCTGTAAGAAGCGCAACAGACGACCCAAGACCCATACCTATAATTGCGGAAGTAGGCGAAAGCATTTCTCTCATACCGGGACCTCCCTTTGGTCCTTCATAGCGAATTACAACAACATCTCCTGCAACAACCTTACCTCCGTTAATTGCAGCGATTGCTTCCTCCTCGCTGTCATAGCATTTCGCAGGTCCCTTATGTTGCATCATTTCAGGCGCGACCGCACCTTTCTTAACAACAGCGCCATCCTCGGCAAGATTTCCTTTAAGTACGGCAATACCTCCGTCAGCAGAGAAAGGATTGTCTAGCCTTCGGATAATCTCTCCGTCAGCGTCGGGAGCATTTGCGATTCTGTCCGCAACAGTTCCGTTTACTGTGAGTGCGTCGGTGTTAATCATATCGCCCTTTGAAAGCTCCTTCATAACCGCCTGTATACCGCCCACATCGTTAAGGTCGGTAATAAATACAGACGATGCAGGATTAAGCTTGCAAATCTGTGGTGTCTTTCTGCCATATGCGTCAAGGGCTTCAAGATTAATATCGTGACCTGCCGCGTGGGCAATCGCAGTAAGATGCAGAATCGTATTTGTTGAACAGCCGATAGCCATATCTGTACGCATAGCATTTTCGATTGCCTTTTCTGTAATTATATCTGACGGCTTAATATCTTCCTTTAAGAGCTCCATTACTCTTTCGCCTGCCATTTTGGCAAGCCTGAGTCTTGCGCTCATAACAGCGGGGATTGTCCCCGAACCGGGAAGAGACATGCCGATTGTTTCCGTAAGGCAGTTCATTGAGTTAGCTGTGTACATACCTGAACATGAACCGCAGGTAGGGCATGCTGTAAATGCACAGGATTCAAGATTTTCACTACTCATTTTACCTACCGCGTTTGCGCCGACATATTCAAACTGCTCCGAAAGACCGATACGGTTTTCTGTTTCAGTGCTCTTGCCGGGAAGCATAGGACCTCCGCTGATAAAAATACTCGGAAGATTAAGCCTGCACGCCGCAAGAAGCATACCCGGAACAATTTTGTCGCAGTTTGGAATAAATACAACCGCATCAAGCGGATGAGCCGTGAGCATTACCTCAATACTGTCGGCAATCAGCTCTCTTGAGCAAAGCGAATATTTCATACCTTTGTGATTCATTGCAATACCGTCGCAAACACCAATTGTATTAAATTCAAACGGAACACCGCCCGCATTTCTGATTCCTGCCTTAACCTGCTCGGCAATTTTGTCAAGGTGCATATGTCCCGGAATATAATCGCTTTTTGAATTTACAACCGCAACAAACGGCCTTTTCATCTCAAGCTCATCAATACCGAGCGCTCTGAGCAGAGAGCGGTGAGGCGCTCTTGAAGGACCTTCCTTAATTAAATCTGATCTCATTCTATTACCCTCTTTATAATAATAAGTTAACATAAATTTTAGTAAAAAAGCAAATTATTGCGGATAGAATCATTATCCGTAAGCAGTTTACAAGTCTGTCGGATGCATACCGTATTTAATGCGGTAACAAAACCCAATCAATAAGATTTACCCCGTTGCCGCCGCTTTTTTAGCGATCTCACAGTTTTTTGGTATCTTTTAAAAAGCTTAACTGCCTTTTTTCAATATAGCTTTTGCCTTAGCAAATACGGCATCGTCTAATCTGGGACCGATTTCGCCGGTTTCAAACTTAATCTTTGGTGTCAATAGACTGTTTTCCGGAAGAGAAATATCAAATAAACACGCTTGTTTATCCGTAAACCAATCTGCATACTGATTAAGCTGATCATATGAATCCAATGATACTGCTCTGATTCCATACGCCTCAGCTATTTTTTTAAAATCCGGGACAGTATATCCGCCGCTTTCGCTTGTGTTTGCACATCTGCCTTCATAGTTGAAATGCTGTGTTTCGCTTATTTTTCCTAATACATGGTTGTTAAGTATAAAAATTTTAATAGGAAGATTTTCTCTGTGAATGGTCTCAAGCTCTTGGATATTCATTTGAAATCCTCCGTCTCCGGCGATGCAGTAGACCGGTTTCTTCCTTTCGGCAATACACGAACCGATTGCAAACGGAAGTCCGCAGCCCATAGTGCCGTAACCTCCGCTGATATGAATTCGTCCTTTATGGCCTTTCAGCACAAGTGACTGCGCACACCAGCATTGATTCATACCAACATCTACTGAAACATTCGGATTCTCAGGAAGAAGAGAGGATATCATTTCTACAACCATATTTCCCGGTTGCTTATCAAAAGGCGCCAAAAAATCTTTTGCCTCAAAGCATTGCTTTTTCCACTCTGAATAATCTACATCTTCAACCATAATCATCCGCATAAAATCCCGTGCATCTGTATGATATTTTTTTTCATTTTCCTTAATTGTACGGCTCAACTCATATTCATCAATATCGCACCTAATCAGATCGGCGTTAGGGGCAAACTTTTTATTGAATTGACCCACTTGACGAATACCTAACCGCGCGCCAACAGAAACAATCAAATCACACTCGTTAAGAATCATATTAGCAACACGGTTTCCATGCGTTCCGATAAACCCAATATGAAATTCATCCTGAACTAAGTCTACCCCGTTCATAGTAGTAAGAACAGGAATATTTGTTTTTCTCGCAAATTCATAAATCAAATCTGCCGCGCCCGCAGTTCGTACGCCATTACCAACCAATAATATCGGTTTGCTGTATGTTGAGCGGAAAATCAATAATAACCCCTCCCTTTCGCCCTAACAGAGCCATGTTATATGCCCTGTTTATGATATCTTCAAAATTCTTATTTGTATTCATAGAGACCGAATACTTTGTAATATTCCTTGTTATTGAAACAAGATCCATATCTTGAAATGCGTTTTGTCTGCAGCCCGAATATCCCTTCATCTCATTTGTGGGAACATTACCGCATATTCCCATGATAGGAAATCCATCAAACCATGCGTCTGCAAGCCCTCCCAAGCCGTTTATTGCGCCGGGACCGGACGTGGTGAAATACACGCCTAATTTTCCGCTGGTACGCGCGTAGCCGTCGGCTGCTAAAGCGCACCCCTGCTCATGGTAACAAACATGAGTTGTAATCTCGTCTTTTCTCTTATACAGCGCGTCCATAAAAGGCACTATATATCCTCCAGCATAACCAAACACATCGGTCACATCATGCTTAATAAGGAAATCAACCAAAAAATCAGCACAGGTCAATTTACTATCCCCTTCCGTTAAAATTCAAAAATTTCATTAACTGTATAAAAATTCCTCAGGTACTTTCAGCAACGCTTCAAACAGAGGCAAGTCCTCTTTTTGCGTAATTTTGATATTACTCGTTGTACCCTTGGCAAAATACACTCTCTCGCCATAGTGAATGAGCAGTGAACTGGTAAAAGTAAAATCATGTTTATTTTCTTTCTCTGCCTTTTCATAACACTTTAAAGCCAAAGAATAACGAAACGCCTGCGGCGATGCTGTAAGCATCACATGTTCTCTGTCAATATCGGAGACTGCTGATACAAAATCTTCTGTATAAACTATAGGAGGATGACAGCAGATTGATGATGATGCGTTACCGTTTTCATGCGCTACACGGAGAACCTCATTGATTGCTTTTTGAGGCAGGATAGGTCTAACGGCATCATGAACAACTATGTAATCGTCAGGCTCTATCTTATCTCTTAGAAAAAACACTCCGTTTCTTATGGAATCATGACCAGTCGCTCCGCCCTCAATTATCCATTCAACCTTTGTTAAGGAGTATTGTTCAATCAAATCGCGAAGATGGTTAATCCATTCCTTGACACACACAACCACTATTTTTTCAATTTGTGGATTTCGTTGAAAATTCTCGATTGAATAAACAATGATGGGTTTTCCGTCAACCTCCAAAAACTGCTTGGGTATTTCCGACTGCATCCTTTTTCCGACACCGCCGGCTAATAAAATCACGTAATTGTTTATTTTATTATCACTCATAAAAATTTTATTCCTGCTTTCATACTGACTCTAAATAATTGACTTAAAAATCCGAATCGTCCTTTCCAAGCCCGTTTGAATATCATAGCGCGGAATCCATCCGATACTCCTTAGTTTACTGCTATCCAGCCTCGCCTTTGTTGCCTTACTGTATCCTGCCGCTTCAACTCCGTCCGGGATTTCAAATACGACTTTTTTGCCGTTAATATCTGCAATAGCCGCCGCTAAATCTTTCAGCGTTATATCGCTCTTGGAATCTGCAATATTGTAAGCTTCTCCGTTTTTCCCATTAATTAGGGCTGTAAGCAATCCGCTTACAGCGTCAGCAACATATGTATAGCTGTAAAACTGAGTTCCGTCAGATTTCAGAACAATATCTTCGCCCGCGATACCTTTTCTTATAAACTGGCTAATGGCTTTTGTATCATTCATAAGCATCGTGGGACCGTATGAGCGGGTAAATCTCACAACAATTTCGTCTAATCCCAACTGCGATTTGTACGCCTGGCATAAAGCTTCCCCACAACGTTTGCTTTCCGGATATCCGGCTCTTAGAGTGTTGCAGTTTATATAGCCGCAGTAATCCTCGTCAAACAGTTCAACATCACCGCGGTTTTCCCCATATATTTCATTTGACGAAGCAAATATAAATCTCTCGGTTTGATGTTTAACGGCAAAATCGAGCAGGTTCTTAAGACCTATTATATTTGTTGCAATCGTGCCGATAGGATCGGTTGAATAAAGCATCGGATGCGTGTTTGCCGCAAGATGAAAAATAAAATCAACTTTCCCAAGATCATCTCGTTCAAAAGGAAATTTTACATCATAGGGGATAAAAACAAAATGCGGGTCGTCTGCAAACTTTGCAAACCTTTCTTTTGCCTTTTTCTCGCTGCGTCCAAGAGCATATACGGTGCAGTTCAATCCGTCGGTTAAATTTTTCTCTAAAATTGCATCAACTAAAAAACTACCGATAAGACCGGTTGCGCCCGAAATCATCATGCTCTTATTTGCTAATTTATTCCATGAAATGTTCAGGTCACAGATATGATAAATATCTTCCATATATAAACGGTTTGTATATAATCTCATATTTCTTGTGTTGCTCCTTATATTTTCTTTGATCTTACATTAAAGCAAAATACACAGTAAGCTGTACATACTCGTATTACAAGCAATTACTCCACTAAAGGCTTCATTGTCGGGAAAAGCAAAACGTCGCGGATAGAATAATTATCAGTAAGCAGCATTACAAGCCTGTCAATTCCTATTCCCAATCCGCCTGTCGGAGGCATACCGTATTCAAGTGCGGTAACAAAATCGTAGTCTATGAGGTTTGCCTCGTCGTCGCCCGCTTCCCGAAGTTTCATCTGCGCCTCAAAGCGTTCCATCTGATCTATAGGGTCGTTAAGCTCGGAATAAGCGTTGCCGTATTCTCCGCCGAGAATAAACAGCTCAAATCTTTCTGTAAGAGCGGGACAATCCGGCTTTCTTTTGGTTAAAGGACTTATCTCAACGGGATAATCCATAATAAAAGTCGGCTGAGTGAGCTTTTCCTCAACAAATTCTTCAAAGAAAGAGTTTAGAATATCACCCCAAGTAGCCTTGCCCGGCGCGATTTCAATGCCCTTTTCCTTAGCTATTGCAATCGCTTTTTCATTATCGGACATAAAGTCCGCGAAATTTACACCGCTGTATTTTTCAACAGTCTCAATCATTGTAATACGTTTAAAAGGAGATTCAAGATCAATCTCCGTACCGTTAAATGTTATATGAAGGTTCCCGTCACATACCTCATTAGCCGCGTTTCTTATTAAACTTTCCGCAATATCCATCATTGTGTGATAATCAGCATATGCCTGATAAAGTTCAATACAGGTAAATTCGGGATTGTGCCTTACGTCCATGCCTTCGTTTCTGAAATTTCTGCCTATTTCATAAACTCTCTCCATACCGCCTACAATAAGGCGTTTAAGATAAAGCTCTGTCGCAATGCGAAGGTACATATCCATATCAAGCGTATTGTGGTGGGTAATAAACGGTCTTGCCGCCGCGCCGCCTGCAATATTGTTAAGTATCGGCGTTTCAACCTCAATAAAACCGAGGTTGTCCAAATACGCTCTGATTGAGGAAATAATCTTTGAGCGCTTAATAAACGTATCCTTTACACCGGGATTCATAATCATATCAAGATAACGCTTCCTGTAGCGTGTATCGGTATCTGTAAGACCGTGGAATTTTTCAGGCAGAGGTAAAAGCGATTTAGAAAGAAGTATAAGCTTTTCAGCATGAACAGATATTTCTCCCGTTTTTGTTTTGAAAACAAAACCGTCAACCTGAATTATATCTCCCAAATCCCACTTTTTAAACTCTTTGAACTCATCTTCGCCGACATCGTTCATACGAACATAAACCTGAATTCTGCCTGTTCTGTCACGCAGGTCAATAAAATTAGCCTTGCCCATATCTCTCCAGGTCATAATACGTCCGCATATTGATACGTTCTTTTCCTCAAGCTCATCAAAGTTATCGTTAATATCCAAAGCCGTGTGGGTCTGAACTGCTTTTGTGATTTCAAACGGATCATTACCCTTATTCTGAAGCTCTTTAAGCTTGTTAATACGTATTTGCTTTTGCTCGTTTTCCGAAAGGACAACCTCCGCAGTCTGCATTTGAGCCGCGTTTGCGTTATTTCCGATTTTTTCTATATTTTCAAGAGCCTCTTCCTCACTGTCGGCGACGCCTTCAAGAGCAACCGCACCCGTTTGAAGATACAGCGTGTACTTTACCTTCCCGTTCTCAGCATCGACAAGATATTTAGGATTAGTCTTTTCCTCGTCATTTTGAAGGACGTTTTGAACCTTCATTCTGCTGTTCTTTTTTACAGCCTTAACGCCCCGCTTGCACTCATCCTCTCTCTCAAACACGGGACTTACACCGACTGACTTGTCATCAATAAAAAATTCAAACGTGAAAGTACCGTCACCGGATTTAGTGATTTCAAACCTTCCTGCCATATTTTACTACCTCGTCGATTTTTTAGTCGATTTTTTTAATTTTAAGCTCAAGATTTCCGATAGGCGCTTCAACAACAACCGTTTCCCCTACCTTTGCTCCCATAAGAGCTTTTCCGACGGGACTTTCGTCGGATATTTTGCCGTTTTCGGGGTCTGACTGTGCAAAGCCTACAATCTCATATGTTGCCTCAACTTTGTCTTTTTTTCTTATAACGGTTACTTTTGTACCCATACTTACGGTATCTGAACTTGCGGAATCAAGAATAACCGCATTGTCAAGCTGATATTCAAGCTCGCTGATACGAGCCTCTATTTTTGCCTGCTCCGACTTTGCCTCGTCATACTCGCTGTTTTCGGAAAGGTCGCCGTATGAACGGGCAACCTTAAGCTTTTCCGCTATATCAATTCTGCCTTCGGTTTTAAGATAATCAAGCTCTTTTTCAAGCTCTGCTTTACCAGCCGCAGTCATTTTAAATTGTTTTGTTGCCATAATACTATCTCCTTATCGCATTTTAATTACTTTATTATATATTATAATTATATTAGTGTCAAGTTTAAACATAAAGAGCGAAAAAAATAAGAACCGCTTAAAAATGCGGTCCTTAATAGAAATTATTGTGCCTGTTATATTTATCACTCTAAGAAAACAATTTGATTTGTCCGCAGGCAATCTTTTCTCCTGCGTTTCCCGACGGCTGAGTTGTAAAATCGTCAGGCTTTGAATGTATAATAACTGTTTTTCCTAAAATTTCGTTGACAGAAAATCTGTCTGTTAAAAATATGCTTAAAGCATATCCGTTATTAGAAAACAGCGGCGGCATATCACCTGCGTGATAGGGATGCTCGCAGTCACACGGATTGTAGTGCGTCTTGGCATTTGCAAACGGATCATCCTCATTGCCGCTGCAACATTCACCGCTGTGAATATGAAACGCGAAAACGGGATTTTTACACTTTTCATCCGCATCGGGCAGACCGAATATTTCGGCAGCCGCAAGGACGCCGTAATTTGTCTGATAAAACCGTACGCACCCGTTAATATCCGGATACGCATCGCTCCCCTTTATGTGTGAAACAGCGCGGGGACGCTGCCTGAGAAGCACAGCGACATCAGCCAAATGACTTCTGTTTTTTCTGTTTGTTGTCACAAAATATCACCACTCATAAATCATAATATTAGTATGATATGATTTTGAGATAAAAAGGTGATAAATCGATATCGGATTTAATATAAACTGAATCAATCTTATAATTATTATAAAATTTGATGCGTTTGTCTTTATTAACATATATCTAAATTGCAGTGCCATCAACATCATCCAGCAATTCATCTTTCTTAACATCAGGAAATTTACTTTCAAACAAATTTAAAGCCCTATTAAAGATTTCATCATCTGCATACGGCAAAATTGTATAATCAAACATTCAATCCCCTACTTATAAACTAAAAGAATTATTGACATCTTTATCTGTTTTAGTCGCTGTTTTTCAAGTGCTTTGCCTGTACTTTGTATTTGTTATTATTATCCAAATTCATTGTGACTCCGTCTTGGAGCATTTTCAAGTATTTTTCTTTAAACTCTGCATAATTCTTGCATTCAATAATATTGCCTGTAATGCCTTCCCTGCGGTACTGACTGCCGTCCTTTAAAACACAGGTGAATAACGGCGATTAACATTTTCTGTTACCCAATGTGTAGTTTTATGTAGTTAATAATAAGTTTCTAAAAATAAAGAAACCTGCATAAATCCTCATTTTCAGCGGTTTTATGCAGGTTTCAAAAGCGTGGTGGAGGTGGCGAGAATCGAACCCGCGTCCAAAATCATCTTACCAAGGGCTCTACGAGTGTAGTTTGTCTTTTTGGATTCCCCTCAGCTGACGGCGGCAAACAGCCTTCAGCCTACGGTATTCTCTAATACCTGATGAGAGCCGAGAAACTCACTCATTCATGTCCGCCACTAAATCGACGCTCTGCATACAGCCGTGGCGCTCCGTATGAGAACGCAAGCCGCTAATTAAGCGGCAAGAGCAACTGATTCGTTTTTGTCAGTTAATTTTAAAGTGTTACTTTTAAAGTGGTGCAACTCCACTACCCGCTGACCAAGGCTCAACAACCCTGTCGAAATCCTTTCACCCCCATATGATAGGCTGAAAGATTAATGATAATTTTCTTTAATTGTTCTTTGAATCTGTCTGTCGGAATCCTTTTTTGCCTGAACAGCCCGCTTATCGTAAAGCTTTTTACCTCTGCAAAGCCCGATCTCAAGCTTTGCTCTGCCGTTAGATAAATACAGACTGAGCGGAACGATTGATAAACCCTGCTGCTGTGACTGTCCGAAAAGCTTCATAATCTCTCTTTTGTGGAGCAGAAGCCTTTTCTTACGCATAGGGTCACGGTTAAATCGGTTACCCATTTCATAAGGCGAAATGTGCATACCGATAACAAACATTTCCCCGTTGTCAACTGAGCAAAAGCTGTCCTTTAAGTTTACTCTGCCGTTTCTGATTGATTTAATCTCTGTACCGAAAAGCTCAATTCCCGCCTCGTATGTTTCAAGAACAAAATAATCGTGATAGGCTTTTTTATTATTTGCAATTACCTGCTTTTTATTCCTGTTCAAGTCTATCACCCCTTAATCCTAAATCAGACTCCTGCCTTCAAGTGCGCGTGAAAGCGTCACCTCGTCAGCGTATTCCAAATCGGCGCCGACAGGAACTCCGTACGCAAGCCTGCTGACAGTAATGCCCATAGGTTTTAAAAGCCTGCTTATATACATAGCCGTCGCCTCACCCTCAACCGTCGGATTGGTTGCCATAATTACCTCCTCGACCGTATCGTCATTAAGCCTCGCAATAAGCTCTTTTATCCTTATCTGGTCAGGACCTATATTATCAATAGGTGAAATTGCACCGTGCAAAACATGATAAGTTCCATTGTATTCATGGGTACGCTCAATGGCGGCTACATCACGGGGATCCTCAACAACACATATGACGCTCTTATCCCTTGTATTGCTTTTGCAAATCGGGCAGAGCTCATCATCCGCAAGGTCACAGCAAATTCTGCACTGCTTAATCTTGGTATGAGCATCGGTTATAGCCTGAGCAAAATCCCTCGCCTCAGCATCGGAAAGTCCGAGAACATAAAAGGCCATACGCTGCGCGGTTTTATGACCTATCCCCTGCATACGCTCAAACTGGTCTATTAAGTTTTGAAGTGGTGCAAGATTGAATGCCATAATAACCTCGATTTATAATGTAAATAAATTCAGACAGTAAAAACATAAAAATAATATGTTACATGGTAAAATTTTGACAACAACAAAATATAGAGTCAAAAGACATATTTTAAAGACCCGGGATATTTAACCCTCCGGTAACCTTTTCAAGCTCCCTTTCGGATTCCTCGTCAATCTGACGCATTGCCTCGTTAAACGCGGCAACGAGCATATCCTCAAGCATTTCAACATCATCGGGGTCAACAACCTCCGGATTAATACCTATTGCCTTTACCTCGTGATTACCCTTAACAGTAATTTCTACCATACCGCCGCCTGATGAAACAACATACTCCTTTTCCTCAAGCTCGGCTTTTTTTTCCTCAATATTTTCCTGCATTTTCTGAGCCTGGCGGAGCATACTCTGCATATTCTGCGGTCCGCCGCCCATTCCCTTTGGAAGTCTTGCTTTCATAAATTAAATTCTCCTGTTTATTTAAAATTTATTTTAATATTATCTTGTGCCTTATTTATTAAGTCCTCAAGCAAATCACGTTTTTGAGAAGAGCCGGCTTTCGGCTTGCTGACGGCAATTTTATATGGCTGACCTGTAATTTCATAGACCGCCTGCTTGATTGCTTTCAGATGCGTTGGTATCTGAATGAACTGCTTGATAGTCGGATTTGTACTGTCGATAACAAAACGACCGCTGTCAAAATGGGCGCCGGCACCGCTCAGAACACCGAAAAGGGCAATATCTTTTTTGTGAATAATATCAAGAAACTCTGCCCACTGTTCAAACTCACTGACACCTTCCCGCGTTTGCGCCGCCGATTCGGCAGGCATAGGCTGTGATACGGGAACAGCCTCCTGCGAGGGAGGATTTTCATTTTCCGTGCTTTCGGTATCTCCACTTTCCCTATTATCATTATTCAAAACCAAATTTTTCTGTGCAGGCTGTTCCTGCTTTGGTTTATCATCAGACATCTGAATAACGGGAATTGAAACAGCACTGTTTGCGGTCTTTAATGTTCTTTCAAGCTGTGAAATCCGTTCAAGCACCGCCTCCTGTGAGGTATCAAGCTTCGGCTCGCAAAGCTTGACGAATGACATTTCCATTTCAATTCTCGAATTTGCTCCCGCTTTAATTTTAGTAAGTGTGCTCTGGAACAAATCAAGGTTGAAAATTACATTTTCAAGAGTGAACTGCTTTGCGCTGTCAACTATAGAATTGTACTCATCATCTGTACAAATTATAAGATCACGGCTTTTTTTAACGGTTTTAACAATAAGAAAATTTCTGAAATGATTAATCATTTCAACGCAAAGACGTTCCATATCATAACTGTTTTGATAAAGCTCTGATATTAGTTGCATAGCAAAAGCGCTGTCCCTGCCGGCAATACAGCCGCTCAATTTATAAAGCGCCTCGCTGCCCGCGAGGCCTGCAACCTGCGACACAAGTTTTGAATCAATATTTTTATTTCTGCTGCCGCACTGGTCTAAAATTGAAAGTCCGTCCCGCAGCGCGCCGTCGGCAATTCTCGCGATAAGAGCAGCCGCGTCATCTTCAAGCGTCATTCCCTCAAGGCACGCAACCTCCTTAAGTCTTACCGCCATGGTTTCAGGCTGAATACGTTTGAAATCAAACCGCTGGCAACGTGAAAGGATAGTCGCGGGGAGCTTATGCACCTCGGTCGTTGCAAGAATAAATATAACATGGGCAGGCGGTTCTTCAAGAGTTTTCAAAAGCGCGTTGAACGCTCCCGATGAAAGCATATGAACCTCGTCAATAATGTAAACTCTGTAACGGCCGCGTGACGGAGTATAATTTGCCGCCTCACGCAGATCACGGATATTATCAACACCGTTATTTGACGCAGCGTCAATTTCAACAACATCATAGATTATACCGTTGTCAAGTCCCTTGCAAACCTCACATTCATTACATGGCTCTCCGTCTGATGAATTTTCACAGTTGACAGCTTTGGCAAGTATCTTCGCGCAGGTGGTTTTGCCCGTACCGCGCGAGCCTGTAAAAAGATAAGCGTGAGAAATTCTGTTTTCCTTAATCTCATTTTTAAGCGTAGAGATAACATGATCTTGTCCGTATACGTCTGAAAATTTTTTAGGTCTGTATTTTCTGTATAAAACCTGATACATAAATTTGTTACCTCCTTAATCAACTGTTCTCTGTCTCAGACAATTAAAAGGCAGAAGCTGCTTATTTCATAATGTAACGCACAGACTTGTCTGCGGCACACAGAATAATCCACTTATTGCTGCTCGGTTCCCCGCCTGACAAGGTTCGTAGCACTCCGTTGCACAGGGCCCATACGCTACATTATGAAATAAGGACAAAACCCCTACCTTTTCGCTTTTGATATTATACTATATTATTAATCAGAAATCAAGACCTTTTCAATCACGCCGTAATAAATAAAGTGAAAATCATTTTCCGGATAACATTCATTGATGATTGAAGTATCTGTAAACTCCTCCGGTCTGAATCTGCTTTTAGCCGCCTTTCTGCAAACAAGCACAATTTGCGCCTCTTTAAAATACGGAGCCTTTTCATCAAAACAAGGTGTAATACCGCACTCCTTTGCCTTATCAATATCTCTTCCGCTTTTAGAGCCGCAGACGCCATGAATTTTCTTTTTATCCTCCGGTTTAAAAAAACTCAAAGTAAAATAATCGTTAGTATTCATAAATTCTTCAGTATATCTTTGGGGGCGGATATAAACAGTTGCCATATCCTTTCCCCAAAGTTCACCGACAGCGCCCCACGATACAGTCATCATATTAAACGAATCACTGTTTCCCGCTGTAACAAGCCCCCAGCGGTTTTTTAAAAGGTCAACAACATTATCCTTAACCTGTGTAAATTCAACTTCATTAAACATAAAATCACCTCATATAAAGCTAAAGGATAGTGAAATACACTACCCCTTTAAACATTTTAATTATTTTATAAACTTAACAATTTCAAGCGCTGCGTTAACATCACCATCGACCTTAAGTTTACCTGTCGTAAATGCGATAACAGGATCAAGCTTGCCGTTTATAAGCTTAATAAAATTAGTTGCATTCATTGTAAGAATAGCGTTTCTGTCATAATACTCATAAGGCTCAACATGAACCTCGCCATCCTTGATTTCAATGTAAAAGATACCCTCAACCTTACCTATGAGATTAATCTGAAAAGCAAGCGTACCCTGTACAGATGATACATCAACATTATAAAACTTTTTTCTTGCTGCCTGAACAACAGACTCATATGTCATAGCCATTTGAATTACCTCCGTAAACCATTATAATTTTATTACAGGTAAATTATAACATATAAGGTAAAATTTATCAAGACAATTCATTTGACAATATTCGCTGTTCTATTTATCTTTAGGCTTACAAATCATTGCAACAATAAGGCCGCTTAAAAGCGCGACTGTTACACCGGCAGCGCAGGCGGTAAACCCTCCCGTAACTACTCCTAAAAAGCCGTCCTTTTGTATAGCCTCTTTAACTCCTTTAGCAAGCGCATTTCCAAAACCTGTCAAAGGAACGGTTGCGCCTGCTCCCGCAAAATCAACAAGCGGCTGATAAACACCGAGACCGCCGAGAAGAACGCCGAGACAGACAAATAAAACAAGTATTCTGGCAGGTGTCATTTTCGTTAAATCAATCAAAAGCTGACCTATAACGCAAATAATTCCGCCGACGAGAAACGCCTTTAAAAACATCATAAAAAATCACCTGCTATCATTTTTTACAATAACAGGTGATTTATGCAAATTTTAAAAAATTATTTTGAAGGCAGACCTTCCTTGTCGTACATACAAGCGACTTCGCACATAATCTCAATTCCCGCAGAGATTGCTTCAGGTCTCAGATTTTCGGGAGTGTCAAGGCGCGTGTGGTAATAACGTGGAGGATCGGGATTCATAGCGGCAAAGCCTGTTGCCTTAATTCCTTTTTGCGTAAATGCGGCTGCGTCACTGCCGCCTATGTAAATTGATTCAAATGACAAATCAAATCCGCAGTTTGCGGCAGCATTCTTAACAAGGTATTTAACGCCCCAGTCATGCTGAACCGTTCCGGAAAGGTCACGGTCATATACTGCCATATCCTCTAAATCACGGAAAGTGTCAAGAGCAATAACCGCAGTAGGCAAATCCTTAAGTTCCTTCTCATGAGCCTTTACATACGCTTTAGCTCCTCGAAGTCCGGCCTCCTCAGAGCCTGAGCAAATCATAACAAGCTCTGTATTTTCAAATTCAATACCGGCCTCGGAAAGAGCCTTGATTGTACCCATACCGGTGTAACAGCCTGACAGGTTGTCTGACGCTCCCGGTACAGATTTAGTCCAGCTTTGGAAGAACAAAAATGCAAGCTCAAAAGGAATAAATACACAGCTGACAACAAAAAGAGCAATAAAAAATCCCTTTGCTTTTTCAATGTCCATCGCCGCGCCGCCCTTGCCTGCAATAATACATACAACTGCGAAAACCGTCTGAACAACAAGACCTACTACGGCAGGAATTTCAACAAAAAGCTTTGCCTGCAAACCGCCCATAAGATAATTCAATGTCCATTCAAACTGACTGTCCGAATGTCCTATCATAATAAGTCTTTGCTTAACCTCGCCCTTAGGACTTTTTGTTGCAATCATATTGTGCGATGTCTGCTTCGGAAAGAGAAAGTCGTCAAACTGCTTATACATCAAAAATTCAAACAAAAGCGGAATAAACGCGAGCACACAGAGAACGAGCGCGGCAACGGGAGATGCAAACCAGTTCACAAATACCGACGCAACGCCGCATACAACCGTAAACGGTATAAAGCCCATAAAGCCCTGTCTGTGTAAGGTAAAGGATTCAATCTCTGTCTTGTCGCAGTAGTTTTTCATATCCTTTTCCATCCACTGCTGAGCACGGAGTTCCTCGGGTGAACCCGGTTTACGCGGACCTATTTTTTTACATATCTTTGTGATACCCTTTACGGCATATTCCGTGTTTTTCTGAATATCAATTTTTTCGGAATATTCCTTAGCAATTTTCATATACTGCTCCTCCAAATTAATTATTGAGTTAATTGTATCATACAAAAGAGCTTATTGCAAGAAACATTTGTTAATCCGATAAATGATGAATAAAAAGTCCCGAAAGGAGTTTAGGCTCAAACCATGTCGATTTGGGAGGCATAATGAGCCCCGCGTCGGCAATCGCCATCAAATCATCAACAGTTGTTGGATACATAGCAAAAGCAAGCTGCATATCCGAGCCTGTTCTTTTCTCAAGTTCGTCTAATCCGCGAATGCCCCCGATAAAATCAATTCTTTCATCATTTTTAGGATTAGTTATATTCAGTATCGGAGCAAGAACGTAATCCTGAAGAATTGACACATCAAGTCTTTTAACGGGGTCAAGATTATTAATTATTTTATCCCTTGCCTCAAGACTGTACCACTGATTTTTAATTAGCATACCGAACGTGTGTTTTTTTTCAGGCTTGAATCTTCCGTTTTGTTTTGCAACAATAAAATTGTCAGAAATCTTTTCAATAAATTCATCGGTGCTTAAACCGTTAAGATCCCTTACAACACGGTTATAATCCATTATTTCAAGCTGATCGTCGGGAAAAGCAACGGCAAGAAAAAAGTTAAATTCCTCCTCGCCCGTGTAATCAGGCTCAGCCTCTCTTCGCATCTGACCCACTTTTACGGCGGAAGCACATCTGTGGTGTCCGTCGGCTATGTACATAGACGGCACGCTTTCAAAAAGTGCTGAAAGCTTTGATACAACAGCGCTGTCATCAACAACCCAAACAGTTTGCAAAACATCATCAGCCGTAAAATCATATGCAGGCTCATGACTGTCAATCCATTCATTAACAATATCGTTTATTTGATTGCTTTTTCGGTAGGTTAAAAAAATCGGTCCTGTGTTTGCATTGCAAATATCAACATGGCGGATACGGTCAACCTCTTTTTTTGCCAGAGTATGCTCATGCTTTTTTATAACATTGTTTATATAATCGTCAATCGATGCGCATCCTGCAATACCCGTCTGAGCTCTTCCGTTCATAATCTGCCTGTAGATATAAAAACATCTTGCCTTATCCTGCACCAAGTCGCCCTCAGTTTCAAGCTTCAAAAGATTTTGCTTTGCTTTTTCATAAACAGCATCGTCATAAATATCCGTACCTGTCGGCAAATCAATTTCAGCCTTATCCACATGGAGAAAGGAAAACGGATTATCCTTAACCATTTCCCTTGCCTCGTCACTGTTCATAACATCATACGGCAAAGCGGGTATCAGCGCCTGCTTGTCTACAGACGGTCTGAACGCCCTAAAGCTCCTAAATACCGCCATTTTTCACATCCTCCTACTTGTTCTTTTCATATATCAGACGAAGTCCGTCAATAAGAAGATTTCTGTCAACGATAACATCGCTTTCACAATATTTTGCAATAACGCTGCCTAATCCGCCGGTGATAATTACAGTAGTCTTTTGTCCGAGCTCTGCCTCAAACCTTTTTATTAGACCATCTATCATAGCGGCTGCTCCGAAAACAGTACCGCTTCTCATTGAATCAACTGTATTTGCTCCGATAGCGCTGTCCGGCGCAATAATCTCAATTTGGGGCAGCTGCGCCGTTGACGAGGTAAGCGCGTTCAATGCAGTTTTTACTCCGCACATGATCGCTCCGCCGAGAAACCGACCGTCAGCGTCAATAACAGAAGCGGTCGTTGCAGTACCCAAATCAAAAAGAATTTGCGGACACGGGTATTTTGCAACGCTTGCAACGGCTCCCACAACCATATCAGCGCCTAATTCAGCGGGATTATTAATTTTTATATTTAGTCCCGTTTTAACTCCCGGTCCCACAACTATGGGCTTTTTTCCTGTAATAATCAAAAGCGCCTTTGATATTGTTCTGTTAAGCGGGGGCACAACTGACGAAAGCACACTGCCCTCAATATCATTTACATCTATATTACAGATTTTAAAAATACTATTGAATTTAATCGCGTACTCCTCGGCGGAATCCTCCGCCGCAGTGGAAAGACGGCACTCGTTAATAAGTTTTTCGCCTTCCAAAAAGCCTAAAACAATATTTGTGTTTCCGACATCTATTGCAACAATCATTTATTTTCCTTTCTTCCTATACCTATAAGCTTAACAATCACAGGTGAAAGAATAATATTTACGACAAGCTCGAATATAAAGTTCATACCCACAAGACCTACAATCATATAGGTTCCTACAGATGAACCAAAGCCTGCTCCCTCTGCCCACTGTTTTATGGTATCCATAAAGAAAACCGAGCATCCCAAAAGAAATACACCTGTATTAGCTACCGGGCATACAACTGCAGCTGCAACTGTTGCGGCTGTCTTGTTTTTCTTTTCAATGAGACTGTAAACTAAACCGGCAGCCAGGCCTGCAAGTAAGCCCTTTAAAAGTACGGTTATAACTGTTCCGGCAGGATTAACCGCTAAAAACGCAGCCGCATCTCCTGACAAAAGAACTGTAACACCGAAGGCTAAACCAAGCCATGCGCCCGACCATTTACCATATAGCGCCGCGCCGACTACTATTGGAATAAGTACAAGCGAGATTGAAAAAGGACCGAATTTGATAAAGCTTCCCAAAAGCTGCAATACTACAACTATAGCTGTAAACAAACCGACCCCGGCAATTTTTTTTGTGTTTTTGTTCATATTAAATTTTCCTTTCTGCTACTGTTCCTGGGCGTCGCCGTAAAACACAAAATAAAATACGGCTTAGCCCGACAAATAATTATTTTTGTCGCGGATACAATGCGTATAGTATTATATTACATTAAATGAACAATGTAAAGAAAAAAGCACTCCAAAATTTAGGAGTGCTCATATTTTTTATCATCTGAACATTACATAATGGTAAGCTACGCTCGATTCATTAAGATTTGAATATTCGTTTGCTGTCATTGCTGTTACGCTCTGGTTAACCGTAAAACTCTTTCTGTCATCGTTAAGTTTAACACCGAGCGAATTTGCAAAAAATCCGAAAAATCCGAAATAGTTATTCTTTTTAGAATCGGAAAACCGGGCAACGGTTATGGTTCTGTTGTTTGCAAAGACAAAGCCTATTCTCGCTTCAAAAGGGCAGTTTGTTTTAATAACCCTCGATGTCGTGCCGTCACCGTAATACATACCCGTAAACATATAATTGTTCCATTTGTCCCTTTCGCTTTGCTCAATATGTACTACCGTGTCCTCCGTGTGCTCGGTAATCGCTCTTTCAATGATTTCGTTATCAGTATTAAAATCAATTCTTTCAGGCTTGTCAGAGCCTATCCAGCTGTTCAGATTCAATTTTTTTGTTTTGTTTGTACTGCTCATTTTTCCCTCCGTAAGTTATTCTAAAGTGTCAAGAACATCAAAGCTGAGTTTTAAATTGTCGTAATCCTCAAAAAGATACGGCGAAGAATCCCAGTAATCAAAATCCATGCCGTTTCCGCCGAATGAAACGACGGTACAGGGCAGTAAATACTTTTCAAGAATCTTACCGAGCGCGGAAAGTATGCCGATATTGCCTTTTATTGAACCTCTTATTGTAATTCTGAAATTATCGACTGTCATTGAAAAGCCTTTTGCAAGTCCCTCAATTTCATCTGTCATAGTGCCGAAAACATAGTCGCCGTACCGCTGACTTAGTCCTTCTTTTATGAGGCGATGCTTTTCACTGTCGCTGAGACTGCCGTCAATTCCCAAAAGTTCGCAGAAAAGCGAAAGCCCTATTCCCGATGCGGTATCTGCAAAAATCTGACTGAAAATCAAATCCAGCTTGTTTTGCAAAGCGCTTATTGCCGTACAATATGCCATAAGTTCGCCTTTTTCGCTCGTACCGTCTCCAGCAGAAACGCCGAGCTTTTCAAACAATGCCGAAAGTCTTAAATAAATTTCATCATTCATTAAAGCAGTTCACCACCAGCTTTTCAAGATGAAGACAGCTCTTGCTTTCGCAGGGAACAACCTCGCCGAACGCCTCATTTGAATATACATTAAAACTGCTTATTCCCTCAAGCGAAAGCATTTTTTTTGATATTGTGTTAAGTATAAGCGCTCTTCCTATTCTGCACGCCGAGCAAAACTCCCTGACAGTATCTTCTATTTGATTTTTTATCTCTTCTTTGTTAAAACCCGCGCGTATATCCGCTTCAACCGTTATTGAAAAATTCTGAAGCTGAGCCACCTGAACATCAACGTCCGCGCCTGTAAGCTCGCTTATCCCTATCGCGTTTTTTATCTGCTCTGACTGCGCGGATGAAAGCGAATTTGTTTTTGTTGCCACAATAGCAACAATTTTGCCGGGATTTTGAGCGTTCGGTATATAACAATCTGTTACAAAATCGAGCATCATAACGACATTTTCAATCGACTGAGTGCTGACTCCGTTTGCGGAAATTGAATAATGCTTCATAATTCTGTCTCTGAATGAGCTGTCGCTCTCATCATCATAACCGCCCGAAAATGCAGATTCGTTTCTTACACCGCTTACGCCGACGGGCGCGTTGACCATAACCGTTATTTCACCGGCATCTGCATTATAATCATATCCCGTCTCAAGCGCCTGCGCTTTTACGCAGACACTTGTTTCGCCGGCATTTATCATGCTTTCCTCAACAGTCGCATACTGAAGATAAGGTGAATTTTCAGCGGAACAAACAGTATTTTTACCGATTAGGATTTTTTCCAAAGCCGGCTCGTCAACATAAAACGTCAGTACTCCTTGCGCCTTTGAGGCTGTTTTTCTTAAACAATTTCTCACTGCGCCGTGTTCATCCAAATGTCCGCCTGTCGCTGTCTGAATAAAGGCTTGCCTGAATATGTAATCACCATAGCAGGAAAGAGCAAACAGTTCACTTGCAACCGCCTCAAATCTTTTTGAAACCGCGGAGTTTTCATCAACCCTTTCACCGCACGCGCTAAAATACGCATTTTTCATACCTTCAAGTATTTCTTCATACGTTTTATTCATATTTCAATACTCACCTGCCTGTTTTCATTGTTAATCATTACTGTAAAAACAGCGTTTTTATTATTTAACTGAGCGCTTTTTATATATACCCCGTCCATACCGTTTACTGCCTGCCTTGCGTAGCAGAGTAATCTTTCAGAATCAATAATATTTTTGTTTCTTATTATATGGCTTCCGTAATTCTTGTCAGGATAAAATTCTCCGCGCGGACAAAGCAGCGCCGTAACGCAATCGTATAGAACAGAGTTTACGGAAAGCTCGCAATTACTCATCGGCAATCACCCCGTCTCTGTTTATTTCAAGGCCGTTTATTATTACACTTCCGTTTTCTTTTAAATAAACATATGCCCCTGATGATGATTTAATCATTATTTCGCCGGCAGCGATTTCGTCAATATTCATAAGCGTGCCGATTGCCGCCTGATGACCGTCGCTTTTTGCCAGCAGCATTTCTTCTCCGGCTGGCAGGGAAAAGAAATAGCCGTATGGAGAATATATACTGATATTTCTTTCCGTGCCCGTTGATACCGCCTCAACCTGGCCGTTGCTGTTAAGCGTGCTTTTACCCGTCTGCACCGCCGGAGTGTCCTTTGCTTTTGCAATCTGCCTGCTAATCCACATATGTTATCTCCTTTAAATCAATTTCTTTTTTTAGCGTCAAGCGTGTAAGCTTTCCCCTTTCATCACTTGTATATTTTTTCTCAACTAATATGTAATCCTCAAAATCACCTATTTTTGAATTATATGAAAAGCGCTGATACAGCTTTTCCGAAACATAGCCGGCCACCGTTACTTCAAGTATTTTATAGCTTTCAAATGATGCCTTAAGCCGTTCATAAACCGCGTATTCCCTCTGCCACTGCGGAAGTGAAGTAAGATTTACATACTGTCTTCTCTCATTAAGTCTTAAATCATCTTTAACCTGCGCCTTTGTATGCAGCTTATAACCGGCTGATGACGAGGTACGTTTAAATAGTATTTCAGACAGAGGTTCACTCCTGTTTATGACAGAACAGGCAGATAAAATTTTGTATGAATTAAGAACTTTTATATCGCTGCTTTTTTCATAAAGTTTAATAGTATTTTGAGGCGTAACATATATTTCTCCTCCGTCAGTAAGAGATACAAACTGTCCTATCGCCCCAAAGCACGAGGTTCCCTTTGTCACCTCATACTTATCATCGCTTTTAATAAAGGGAAGCTTACATTCAAATCCAAGAGGCTTCGCAAATGTAAAGCAAAGCTGATTTGCCGTCGGTTTGTTATATGTAAACGGCTGAGCCTCATTGTCAACCAAAATCGACGCTGATGACCTTGCGTAAAAATAGATTTCAAAGCCTTTGCTATCCTCTTTTGTTCTTTGACTGTCACAGTAACCGTTAAATAACAGAATTGAATTTTCATACACCTTAACCGTCACTATTTCGCCGATAGTAGCGCCGCTTTTAAAAACAGCCGAAAAGCAGTCGCAGGCAGCGCCGACAGTCTGGTTAAAATTAAACTCAATTAAATTTTCAAGCTCATACTCCTTGTCATCAATGGTATTAACAATAATTTTCATCTAATTGCCACCCTGCTTCCCTGCGGTATATCAAACGGAGATTTAAAATCATTGAGCCTCATAATTTCATTTACGGATACATCGCATCTGTTTGCGATTTCAAAAGCGTTTTCGTTTTTTTCCGCATAAGTGTATTTAAAAAGCCTTTCGGCTTTTCTGCCGGAGCAATCCTCAGTAAATTCAAAGAAGTATAAAATTGAATTTCTTTTCGTATTTTTGCTGAATTTGAATTCAGTAAAATACGCTTTAACAGGCGGTGCGGACGGCACAAACAGCCATCCTGATTTTTTGCTTTTAAGAAGATTTTGAAGATATGAACAGTATTCCTGCGCGCTGTCCGCGAAAAATTCTCCTTCGCCTGTGATTTTAACAGGATTTACAGATATATTTTCAACCGCACTGTTTTCGTCAAACACCGGCTTGCTGCAACAATTTGACGACGATAAAAATTCTATGCTGGCGGGATTTGCGGGAAACTCAAAATTTTTATACTTAAGCCTCATTTAATCCCCTCCGACGCTCTTATCATACCTCTTTTGATCAAGTCTTATTATCTCGCTCACCTGTTCGGCAATATTAATTTCTTCATTCACTTAAACCACCTCAATTTCATCATTAAAGGTAAATACCGTTTTTAACACATAAGCAGACGTGTTTACATCAACCGTAATTCTCTCTGCCGAAACCGATAGAATATTATAAATACTAAGGCATTTGCAAAGCCTTGAAAAAATTTCGCCCGCCCTGCTGTTTTCTGTTTTAATCGGAATAAAAATATCTGCAAAAACCGACACGTCTCCGTCACGGTTGCTGTCGTCAACACTTGATGATGAAAGACTGATTTTGTCCAGTCCGAACGCCACCGTTTCAACTCCTATCCGAGTCGGCGCAATAGTACAGGGATATGCTTTAATCAGCTTTATATCCGAGAAATAACTATCTTCACTTATCACTTTAATCAAATTATCAATTAGGCTCTCAATTTTCACCCGTATCATCTCCCGTAAAGCGTTTTAAAATTCCCGTATAATAAATAACCTCTTTGCCGAAAAAAACCGCGTCTGCGCGCTTAAACTCATAGCGCTCATTGTCAACAAGCAAAACCGCGTTGTTTGTAAGCGATGTTATATCGTGGTTATACGGTCCTATATAAAGATAATACTCGTCACCGCTCACTCCGAGTTCAGTATATTTCGGCTCAAATGCAGTGCTTTTCTTTCTCCATAAATGTGAAATTACGGCTCTGACAGGCGTGGAAATCCATTCGCCGTCTTTTAAATAAACGCACCTTCCCGCTTTGTCAAGCTGTTTTTTAATTACATTAGCTTTGTCCATATCACACCGCCTTAAACGCAAAAGCGGCGCTTTGCAGTAAATCCCCGCAGTTTTTCAGCGCCATATTCAAAAGCGCCTTTGCCCTTGACACAGAGGATGTGTCCTTTGTATAGGATACATCCCCTGCTTTAAATGAGGTTATATCGTCATTATCCGAAATTAAAACAATCTGATAATACGCTCTCATAGCACACAGATTAACAATACGCACGTCGTTTTTATCCTCGGGATTTTTAAGTTGCGACGCAACGCAGGCTATCGCGTTGTTTATGTAGGATTCATACTCACTGATTTCCTCTTCACCGCAATTCAAAGCCTTCATAAGCTCGTCTTTAACTAAGCTGTAATTTGTCATATCCGTATTCCTTTAATCACTCGATTTGCTGATAACGGTAGCCGCGTCGCTGTATATGGTTGAAAAGCCTGTGATGGTAGAAATCGTCGCTCTCTCAAGCTGACGGTCAATAAGTTTATCAAATTCAGTAATAATTCCGCCTGCTTGTACTTTTTCAATCATATAATTCTTATCAAACGCAAGTAGCGCATTATTAGGAATTGATGAAGAGATAAATGTCTCTGAGCCAAACGGCGTAATCATATTGCCGGACGCGTAAAAATCAAGACCCGCAAACGAATCTCTGAACTCTGTCATAAAGAGTATTTTTGCGAGCACACTCTGATTAACAATCATTGTAGTCATTTGATACGGACTGAAGAATGCCCATAAATTAACTAAATCGGCGTATGAAATAGCGTTTGTCTGAAGAGATTTGGCAATAATATTTTCATCATTGATAATCGTGTTAATCGCCTGTTCAAATTCACTGTTTGAAATGCAGGTTCCTATATGCTTAAGAGCCGTGGTAAATAAATCAAGCTTTTGGAATTTAATTGCTTCATATGATGTAACAATCATCTTTCCGTGCTTTTTAAGTTTAGTAAGCTTTTCATTAAGCTTGATTGTCAGTTCGGGAAGCGCCGCGCCCTCGGCTACCTCTGAAAGTTCAAAGTCTTTTTTTAAATTTTGGGTAGAAATTGACCTGTAATCCATACTGTCAATTTCAGTTGTAGTTGCAATGATTTTTTCAACTTTGTTATTTCCCATTACGCCGAGTTTTACCGCTCTTGAAACATATTCGGGAAAGAGTGCTGACGAATCAGTGGTTGCAAAAAATTTTGATACGGGGTCCGAATTAGAACCGGAAACCTTAATATCAAATCTTTTAAGCTGTCTTTCATATGCGTCAAGCCCTTCAAGCGAAGTACCTTTGTAATTCTCCGAAGGGTCAAGCTCCTCAAGCGCCTGAGTAAATGATTTTCCGGTAGTGTAAAGTCCTTTTTCAAGTTTAATGTTATCAAATGCCATAACTGTTTTTCCTCCTAAATTTTATAATTTGAATGAACGTTGTTTGATTTCTGTGATTTTTCCGGTTTGAGCTGTAATGATATATCACCGCTTGCGTTAGTTTTCAAAAACGCTTTTTTAAATGACAAAAGCTCCTTGGTAGTCATAACCTGTGCAACACCGCTGAAAATATTTAAATCCATATCCGGCATAGCCTTTGCGCAAAGACCTACAACTTCATTTGTAAGATTTTTCTTGTATTCTCTGCCAAGAACTGCCTCCTCGTTCAGACTGTCAATATGATTTAAAATTTCGTCAGCCTGGATTTTTGAAAGTGTTACGCTGCTGTTACAGCTCTTAAGTGTATTAATAATATCTGTCATATTTGCATCTTCCTTTTTAAAATTAAATGACTTTGTTACTCCTGCCTCACGTTGGGCAGGAACGGCTACAAAGCTGAATTCATAGGCGTCTTTAACATCCGAAAGAACAGAATATGCAGTCTTTCCTTTATATTCATGTCCTCCGATATGCTCGCAAACCACGCTCCTTTTGTCACATCCGCAAATTGAGCAAGTGCTTTTTGCAAGAGAGCAGGATACGGAAACCTCTTTCTTTATTCCTGCTTCAATATCGGTTATAAGGGGCATATTTTCATCGCTTTTAACCATATACGCCTTTGCCTTAAGCTGATAAAAATCTTCTCCGTCCGCAGTTTTCTTTCCCTCAACTTTTTCAAGCCAGGTGTCAAAAATTCTTGCCTTCTGGTCTGTTGCTCTCATCGAGTGATCAAATATTCCCGTCTTGCCTAAAAATTTTTCTTTAAGCTGTTCCAATGCCTGAACTGAAAACTTTTCATAATCTCTGTCTATATCGTTATTGCACAGCGCAACGCTGAACACATAAAGGCTGTCTTCGTTAAAATCACTTCTTGTAAAACTGTTGATTTTTTCCAAATCAGTATTTTTTGGTGAAATACTTTTTTCAACATATCCAACTGTCATACCGAATTCTCCTTTTTGATTTTAGCTGCCTGGGCAAGATAAAGCTCCGCCTTGGCGCTGTCGCACTCATCCTGAAGCGTAATATCGTCCCAAACTACATCGGCAATACGTTGCTCCCCGTTTAATGCAAGATACATATTTCCGATTTTATTTATTACCGGAGTAAGTATACGCCTGTATGACTCAAGCTCAGTTGTAAGAATATCCGCCTGCTGCATACTCATCCTCTCTGTTGACGACCAACTGAGCCCGAGCATAAACGGAGGCAGACCCGTCTTGGCAACAATTTGCTCAAGAAGCTGTCTTACAGGTATTTCACTGTCAAGACAAACATTGTCAGAGCCGATTACCTGAACGCTTACGTCGCCGACCGCCACAAAATCCTTGACGCTGTTTGAGTCCATAGCATCTTTCCACGCCTCAGCAATTATTCCCGCTTTGCTTTGAGCGTCATCATTGTCAGCGTCACTGCCGGGCTTGCAGACAACCGCATACCTTACGTTGCCTGCGTGTTCCCAATTTTCACCGATTGTACGATAAATTTTCATAAGAATATCACTTATAAACGGCAATCCCTGTAAAATACTTGTACCGCACAGACTGCCCGGCTTAGGATTAAGTACGGAATAAAGAATAAGAGAAGGATTGGAAAGCTTTTCATTACAGGTATAAAAATCGACGTCAATACCGTTGTCAGCTCTTTTTAATTCAAGCTCCGACAGCTCGCTGTTATAAAGAGCATAAATTCCGCCGTTTCCTATAACTATTTCCCCTATTGCCGTACCGAAAGTCAAAAGCTGATTAAGATAATTTGAAATAAAAGACGATATTCCCTGCTGTGTTCCACCTACGTTGATACCGTCAAAATATCTGTTCATTCTTAAATCAAGCATTTCGTCGCCTGTTTCAAAATGAAAGCCCTCAGTCAACCTGACAATTTTGTTAATTGCCGAATCAATAATCGGCACCGCCTCACGAATTGAGGCGTAGACTCTTGACTCGCCGTTCATAGGAATGTATGAAGAAAGCTGAAAATAAGGATGCCTTGCGCGTGATGAGGTCTGCACCGAGTACGCCGATAAAGCACCGCTTTTCTTTTTTTTGAAATTTAATAAGCCCAAAGCCTCATTTCCTTTCTATTGCAAGGGAGATAAACGAATTTGCCGGCCTGCGTTTATTTAAAACAGACATAACAAAATAGCGTATATCGTCCATTGCGTGATCGTTTTCCTTTTTCGGAGCGTCTCTTTTAAGACTGTTGTCCCAGCGGTAAACGGAAAATTCCCTTATCGTATCGGCACAAACAGGCGAGATAAATATTTCATCGTTTTTAAGTGCCTGACATACTCGGTTTATCCCTGTAAGCACATCATTATCGGCTTTGATAACCCTGTACTTATTGTGCCGTAATACTGTCTGAATAAAAGACGCTGCCGACGGGTCAATAATAAGTGCTTTTATATTTCTGCCGCCCGCAAGCTTTTCAATAGCAGTATAATATTCCTCATCCGTAAGCTGTACTCCTTTATCACGGCTTGAATGGTAATATTCATCAATTCTGTACCAGCCGTTGTCCCCTTTACCCCACAGCCCTATGGAAAAGGGATTTACAGTACCGTAGTCGCAGGACAGATAATATTCGCTTATTGACCCCTCATACCTTTTAATATGACGGTTTTGGTCAAACATAGGATATACAAGACCGTCCGCCGTCACCCATTTACCCTCTACAAAGCGTTCGTAAAACGCTCCCGAATAAAGGCTTTTATATCGGTTTTTCACTGCGTCTGAGAGCGATGGATTATCATCCATAGTAAAATGAACATAAAGCACATTTTTTTCCTCCCGCTTTTTTATCCATTCCGAATAAAACCAGTGGTACGGATGCTCAGGATTGCAGTTGAAGAAATATTTGGATTTTTCAAGTGAGCATCGCGCTATGGCCTGCTCCACAAACGAGCGCGGCATAAGCGCCGCCTCGTCAAACATTACTCCGCCTAACGTCATTCCCTGAATTAACGATGCTGATGATTCGTCCCTTCCTCCGAAAAGATAAAATCTGTTTACAAATCTGCCCCTTGATATTTCCAAATAGTTTCTGCTGATTTTAAAGTCACAGCCAAAGCCTAATTCACTCAGCACAGGTAAAATCGGCGTTATTACATTCCGTCTCAGAGAAGCAATCGTCTTTCCGCAAAGCGCAAAGGATGTATTGCTGAAATTGTAAAACGCCCAGCATATAAAGGATAAGCTCATACAAAGCGTTTTTCCGCTTCTAACAGCGCCGTCGCAGATTATACCGTTTCTGTTATTTACGATGCTGCCCTTGCACCACCAGTTTAAAACAAATAACTGCTTTTTAGAAAAGGGAACGAAGCTACTCATAAAAGTGTTCCTCTCCCTCCGGTCTCACGTTCTGCGCGCTTTTTTCAAGCGCCTCATAAAATGAAACAGCACTCTGTCCGTCATCAAAGCCTATAACCTCTCTCAGCTTTTCAAGCGCTTTTATCCTGTCAAAAAACTTAATTTCCATACCTCCGCCTTTCTGCTTTTTTATTTCGCTTACGCAAAACAAATCAAGCTTCGGCAAAATAGAAAGTATGTTTTCGTCCGACTCAAAAAGAAGTGTTACCGCATCCTGAATATCACCAAAGGCAAGGCGCCTTAAACCGTCGACCACGTCTTTTTGAGTGACCTTTTTTCTCCGTGACATACAATCATCTCCTTAGGCAAAGCAGTCAAAGTCCTGAAACGGTTAAACGTCTGCTTTGCTTGACCGATATTTGCAGAACAAAAAAACGCCCTGCACTAATGGAGTGTACAGGACGTTTTATAGAGTAAAACAGCTATAATTTCAACAAAAAAAGCAATAATAAAATTTTTTAACGCCGTTTATTCATATTACAGCTATATTGACTGTTATATAAATATTTGATAAAATGAATTTAACAAAAGACGAAAAGAGTGATTATATATGTATTGCAGTAAATGCGGTCAGCAGATTTCTGACAGGGTATATTATTGTGAGCACTGCGGAGAACCCGTAAACAAGCCTTATACCCAGCAGCCCTTCAATTCACGGGAAAATACTAACCGGACCTATCAACAGGTTCCTCCTCAGTTTAATCAATACACACCCGAGGCTTATGAGTATATGATAATGACAAAGATTGATGAGGTGAAAACCTTCGGAATTATTGCAATCATAGCAGGTCTGTTTATTCCTATTCTCGGTATTTTGCTCGGATGTATCGGTATAAGTAAATTAAATGACATTCCTCTTTCAAATCAATACAGATTAGAAAGCGAGCTTAAAAAGAAAAAAGCAAAAAACCTCTGTATTGCAGGAATTGTTATTCCCATTGTACTATGGATACTTGCGGTTATTTTTATAATACTTTTTTTAAATATTGTAGGATATGGAATTTTATCCGCGCTTTAACATAAAAGCTGCCCCGAATATTTCGGGGCAGCTTTTATAATCTGTCTATTCGCTTTTTGCCATAACGTCAAGAGGGTTGACATACTTTCCGTCAATAAGCGTTTCAAAGTGGAGATGGCTCTCGCTTTTAAGTTCAAACGGAACTGTTCCGAGTGTGCCCAGAGTCTGTCCTATCGTAACATAATCTCCCTCGGAAACATTAATTGTTTCAAGTCCGCAATATCTCGCGACAAGTTTACCGCCGTGGTCAATTTCAATAACCTTTCCGAGAAGATTGTCCTTTTTAACCGATATTACAAGACCGTCATTGATTGCGCACACTTTACCGCCTGTTGAACACTTAAAATCAACTGCGGTATGAGAACGGTAATCCCCCATTGTTTCATTCCTGACAAGCTCCTCACTGTAGCCTGCAACGGCCGTTTCCTCACATGGATACTTGTAAAATGATTTGTACGGAGTATTTGTATCCCCAGCCTGCATAGTAGCCTTTTGAGTTGTAGTTGTCGTCTTTTTATTTTCAGCCGTGGTACTGTTATCTCTTTCGGTTTTCTGCTCAGTGGTGCTTTCCTTGACTGTTACCCTTTTCTGCACCTCTGTGGTTTGAGTTTGTTTTACAGTTGTCGCCTCGTTTACAAGCTCATTTTTTGCGCTCTGTGTTGAAAAATAAACTATAAGTCCGAGCGCAATAATACAAAGGCATATAACTGAAAATAACGCTCTTAAATTTCTATTATTTGGTTTGTCTTTTGTTGCCATAAAAATAACACCTCACAAGCATTATTGCCTGCCGTATTAAATTTTATGCAAAAAATTTCTTTTATTAGTTTTTATTAAATAAAAAGTACCTGCCAATTATGACAGGTACTTAATTATTTAAGCTATTATACAATACCCTGAGCCATCATAGCGTCAGCAACTTTCATAAAGCCTGCGATATTCGCGCCAACAACAAAATTATCAACGGCGTCATATTTTTCACAAGCGTTTTTCATATGATAATAAATATTAATCATTATACCCTTGAGCTTGGCATCAACCTCATCAAAAGTCCAGCTTGAACGAATTGAGTTTTGACCCATTTCAAGTGCTGATGTTGCAACACCACCGGCATTTGATGCCTTGCCGGGAATAAAGAGTATGTTTCTGTCAAGAAATACCTGGGTTGCGTCATTATCCGTAGGCATATTAGCGCCCTCGCATACTGCGTAACAACCGGTGTCTGCAAGCCTTTCAGCCTGCTCTTTATTAATTTCATTCTGTGTAGCGCAAGGCAGAGCAACCTCACAAGTTACGTTGTCCCAAATTGAACCTTCAGCGTATGTTGCGTCAGGATGATTTTCAATATAAGTTTTGATTCTCTTGCGCTCTACCTCTTTAATCTGCTTAACAGCCTCAACATCAATACCATTTTCGTCAATAATATATCCTGTTGAATCTGAGCAGGAAATAACCTTTGCTCCAAGCTGTATAGCCTTTTCCATTGCGTAAATAGCAACATTACCTGAACCTGATACGGCAACTCTTGCGCCGGAAATATTCTTGCCGTGGTCCTTAAGTAATTCCTCTGTGATATATACAAGACCGTAACCTGTAGCCTCGGTTCTTGCAAGCGAGCCGCCGAAGCTTAAGCCCTTACCTGTAAGTACGCCTTCAGAGCGGTTAGTAAGCTTTTTGTACTGACCGTAAAGATAACCTACCTCACGCGCGCCTGTACCTATATCACCCGCGGGCACGTCCTCGTCAGCGCCTACATATTTATAAAGTTCATTCATAAACGCTTGGCAAAAACGCATAACCTCCATATCGCTTTTTCCCTTAGGGTCAAAGTCAGAGCCGCCCTTAGCTCCGCCGATAGGAAGACCTGTAAGACTGTTTTTGAAAATCTGCTCAAAGCCGAGAAACTTGATTATGCTGAGATTTACGCTTGGGTGAAGTCTAAGACCGCCCTTGTAAGGACCGATAGCTGAATTGAACTGTACACGGTAGCCACGATTTACGTGTACGACGCCGTTGTCGTCAACCCATGGAATACGAAACATAATCTGTCTTTCCGGCTCAACAAGTCTTTCAAGCAAGCCGGCCTTCTGATACTTAGGATCGTTGTCAACTACAGGAGCCAACGCCTCAAGTACCTCTGTTGCAGCCTGGATAAATTCAGGCTGATCCGGATTTTTGATTTTTAAATCATTTAAAACTTTTTCTGAATAAGTCATAATGATTCCCTCCCTTATTATAATTAACAGATAACAGGATTTATGAAAAATCATAAACCCTGCGTAAGCACAATCATTAATGCTTAGGTGAATTATAACAATATTGAATTATATTGTCAAATTTTTTTGCATATTTATACATTTTGCGTATAAATGGTAAAATTTTTAATTTTCAGTTTAAAAAAATTATCATAAGTGATAGAATGTTTTAAAGAAAATATAAGCGTTATTTAATTATATGCAGGGTAAAACTATGAAATTTAGAGAATTAAGAAGAAAAAATCAGCTTTTGTCCAAACAAGAAACGACAGATATACTAAACCGGAATACTTCGGGGACACTTGCCTGCGCCGGTGACAATGACTATCCGTATGCTGTACCGCTGAGTTATGTTTACAGTGACGGAAAAATATACTTTCACTGTGCATTAACAGGGCATAAGCTTGATGCAATCAAACAAAACAGCAAGGTGTCATTTTGTGTAATAGACTGCGATAATGTCAAACCCGAAGAATACACAACATATTACAAAAGCGTCATAGTGTTCGGAAAAATCAGAATTATTGAAAACCCCGATGAAAAAAGAAAAGCTCTTGAAATACTCGCAAAAAAATATTCACCAAACGACGATAACGGCATTCTAAAAGAAATCGACGGTTCTTTTGGCAGAGTATGTATGCTTGAGCTTGAAATTGAGCATATAACGGGCAAAGCGGCTAAAGAGCTTATTAAAAACAATTAAATTTTTTCTTTATGTAAATAAATAATAAAAATACCTGCAGTTTTTATACCGCAGGTATTTTTTATGAGATTAATAATTTTCTGCGCTTATTTCAAAGAAACTCTGCGGGTGATTGCAGGTAGGACAAATTTCAGGCGCCTTGGTTCCTACAACAATGTGTCCGCAGTTGCGGCATTCCCAAACCTTTACCTCGCTCTTTTCAAATACCTGCGCGGTTTCAATGTTTTTAAGAAGTGCGCGGTAGCGCTCCTCGTGATGTTTTTCAATTTTCGCAACTAAGCGGAACTTTGCCGCAAGCTCCGGAAAACCTTCCTCATCTGCGGTTTTTGCAAATCCGGCATACATATCTGTCCACTCAAAATTTTCGCCGTCTGCCGCCGCGGAAAGATTTTCAGCGGTATCACCAAGACCGTTTAATTCCTTGAACCACATCTTTGCATGCTCTTTTTCATTATCAGCTGTTTTAAGGAACAAAGCTGAAATTTGCTCATAACCCTCTTTTTTTGCAACCGACGCAAAGTATGTATACTTGTTTCTCGCCTGTGACTCACCGGCAAAAGCTGCCTCTAAATTCTTTTCTGTCTGAGTTCCTTTATACTTGTTTGTCTTTGACATTGTATACCTCCTCAAATTAAATCGTTACAATTTTATCATAATATAATAAATTAAAATTGTCAATAAAAAGAGCTGACAAGGATAATTCCAAATCAGCTCTGCTGTATTAATTAATCAATGACTCTCCTGTCATTTCGTTCGGCTGCGGCAGATTAAGCATCTTGAGCATTGTCGGAGCAATGTCGCAAAGTCTTCCGCCTTCTCTAAGCTCAATATTTTCTCCGCAATTTGCAGCGATAAACGGAACAGGATTAGTTGTATGAGCCGTAAACGGTGAGCCGTCATCTTCTTTCATCTTGTCGGCATTACCATGGTCTGCAGTAATAAACAGACAACCGTTCATTTTCTTAACTGCCTCATACAGCGAACCGACACACTTATCAACAGCCTCAACCGCCGCTACAGCCGCATCAAAAATACCCGTATGTCCGACCATATCACAGTTTGCAAAATTGACAATTACAACATCATATTTGCCAGAAAGTACAGCCTCGTTAAGCTTTTCTGAAACCTCGTAGGCACTCATCTCAGGCTTAAGATCATATGTTGCAACCTTCGGCGACGGAATAAGAATTCTGTCCTCTCCCTCGTTGACCGCCTCTACACCGCCGTTAAAGAAAAATGTTACGTGAGCGTATTTTTCTGTCTCGGCAATTCTAAGCTGAGTCATATTGTTTTTCGCGAGATATTCACCAAGAGTATTTTCAAGACTCTGCGGTTTAAAAGCAACGAGCACATTAGGCATTGTCGCGTCATACTGCGTCATGCAAACATAGGTAAGCTCAAATCTGTCGCGCTCAAAGCCTTTAAAATTATCGTCAACAAATGTTCTTGTAATTTCTCTTGCTCTGTCGGGGCGGAAATTAAAGAATACAACACTGTCATTTTTACCTATTCTTCCCTCATTTTCAAGGCATACTGTAGGCTCAATAAACTCGTCTGTTACATTTTTTCCGTCCGCGTCAACCTTTTCATATGATTCCTCAATAGCTTTAACTGGGTCAGACGCCTTGATACCCTCACCGAATACAAGCGCGTCATATGCTCTTTTTATTCTGTCCCAGTTATTATCCCTGTCCATAGCATAGTATCTGCCCACTACAGTGGCAACCTTGCCGACACCTATTTCCTTCAACTTATTAATTGCGTCCGCAACAAAATCCTTACCGCTTGTGGGCGGAACATCACGTCCGTCCATAATGCAGTGAAGATAAACTCTGTCAAGCCCCATTCTCTTAGCAAGCTCAACAATCGCCCAGATATGAGAATTGTGAGAATGAACTCCTCCGTCGCTCATAAGACCCATAAGATGAAGTGAGGTACCGTTATCAACAGCATTCTGAACAGCGGCTCTCATAGCCTCATTTTCAAAGAAATCTCCGTCCTCGATTGACTTGGTAATTCTTGTAAGCTCCTGATAGACAATTCTGCCCGCGCCGATATTTGTATGACCTACCTCCGAGTTACCCATCTGACCGTCGGGCAAACCGACGTCCATACCCGACGCACCTATATAGGTATACGGATTTTCAGCAATAATTTTATCAAGATTTACTTTATTTGCAGCGGCAACAGCGTTACCGTAGTCTGACGGATTTTTTCCGAAACCGTCCATAATACAAAGCACAACAGGCTTTTTCATATATATTCCCTCCAATACGTAATAACAGTTTAAATGGGCGGGTATTAACCCACCCATATTTTTTATAATTATTTGCTTGCGGCTTTGACAATGATTGAGAAGTCCTCAGCCTTAAGTGACGCGCCACCGATAAGACCTCCGTCAACATTCTCCTTTGAAAGAAGCTCGTCAGCATTTTTAGCATTCATTGAACCGCCGTACTGAACAACAAATGCGTCGGCAGCCTCCTTGCCGTAAAGCTCCGCAATAACCTTGCGGATATATCCGTTTACTTCATCGGCTTGCTCTGCCGTGGCGGTTTTGCCTGTACCGATAGCCCAAACAGGCTCGTAGGCGATGATAACATTTTTAAGTTCTTCTGCACTCACACCCTGAAGAGCAATCTTTGTCTGCATACCCACAACTTCAAATGTAACACCCTGTTCTCTCTGCTCAAGTACCTCGCCTACACAGAGAATAACAGTTAAACCGTTGTCAAGAGCGGCACGTACCCTCTTGTTTACTGTCTCATCAGTTTCACCGAAATACTGTCTTCTTTCACTGTGGCCGATTATAACATAAGGAACACCCATTGCCTTGAGCATGGGAGCAGATACCTCTGCCGTAAAAGCGCCGCTTTCAGCCCAGTGGCAGTTTTCAGCGCCGATTTTTATGTTAGAGCCTTGCGCCGCGTCAAGCGCTGCCTGAAGGTCAACAAACGGAGCGCATATAACAACATCGCAATGAGCGTCTGCGACAAGCGGTTTCATTTCATTTATAAGCGCTGTTGTCTGAGCCGGAGTATTGTTCATTTTCCAGTTGCCGGCAATAACAGCTTTTCTGAGAGCTTTGTTCATTTTACATATACCTCTTTACAATTATTTATTAATCAGTCTTTATCAGCAAGGGCGCAAATACCCGGAAGATCCTTGCCCTCAAGGAATTCAAGCGAAGCGCCTCCGCCTGTTGAAATATGGCTCATCTTATCTGCAAAACCGAGCTTAGTTACAGCGGCAACGGAATCGCCTCCGCCAATTATTGAAATAGCGCCTGACTCAGCAACAGCCTTTGCAACGGTAATCGTACCTGACGCAAAGTTTTCCCACTCTGATACACCCATAGGACCGTTCCAGATTACTGTGCCTGCGCCCTTGATTGCATCAGCAAATAATTTCTCTGTTTCGGGACCAATATCAAGACCCATCCAACCGTCAGGGATTTCATCGCTGTTTACAACCTTATGCTCTGTATTTTCGTCATACTCCTTACCAACTCTGTTGTCAACGGGAATAAGGAACTTAACGCCTTTTTCCTCAGCGGCTTTCATCATTTCACCGGCTTTTTCAACCCAGTCAGCCTCAAGCAGAGAATCACCAATGCTGTGGCCGAGATATTTCATAAAGGTGTAAGCCATACCGCCGCCGATAATAATTGTATCACACTTTTCAATAAGATTTGAAATAACGCCGATTTTGTCCGAAACCTTAGCTCCGCCGAGAATTGCGACAAGCGGTCTCTTAGGATTAGCAAGCGCACCGCCCATAAATTTAATTTCTTTTTGAATAAGATATCCGCAAACAGCAGGAAGATATGACGCAACTCCTGTTGTTGAGCAGTGAGCTCTGTGAGCCGTGCCGAAAGCGTCGTTTACAAAAATATCCGCAAGAGATGCAAGCTCTTTAGAGAAGTTCTCCTCATTTTTTGTCTCCTCTTTTCTGTAACGTACATTTTCAAGGAGCATTACCTCACCGTCTTTAAGATTTTCAGCCATAGCCTTTGCATTTTCGCCTACAACGTTTTCGTCCTCGGCAAGCTTAACCTCAACGCCGAGATACTCCGAGAGTTTTTCAGCTACAGGTGCAAGGCTGAATTCAGGCTTGTATTCGCCCTTAGGTCTGCCGAGATGTGAGCAGAGAATAACCTTTGCGCCGTTTTCCATAAGATATTTAATTGTAGGAAGAGCAGCAACAATTCTCTTGTCGTTTGTAATTTCTCCGTCCTTAAGCGGAACATTAAAATCACAGCGTACAAGGACTTTTTTGCCCTTAACGTCAATGTCTTCAATAGTCTTTTTGTTCAAAGCGTCCATTATACTTACCTCTCAATAAAACATATTTTTATAACAATATAATTTTTGCCGATACAATTATATATTATTTTCCCCTGTATTGCAAGAAATAATTGCTTATAAAGTAATTTTTTGGAAATCACTTTATTTCAGCAAAGGAACTATCCTTTTAACCGCAGCCTCAAACCCGAAAACTGTCGGGTGAAGCCCGTCATATGTGTATTTTTCTTTCAGATTTCCGTTTTCATCCGAAAGCTCATCGGTTAAATCAAGATATACCGCGCCGTGTTTTTCCGCTATAGGCTCAATTTTATCGTTAAGAATTTTTATTTTTCTGTTCTTAGTAATGTCCTGCCTGCGCATTTTAGCATTTATAGGATAAACCGCCTGCAAGATAACATTACACTCTTTAGGGATACGGCTGAGTATTTTATCAATATTGCCGGCGGTATCATCAATAGTAAGTCCGCTGTTGAAATCATTAGTGCCTATAAGCAGAACAATATTTGACGGCTTAAGGCTGAGAACATTCCTTTCAAACCGCTCAAGGAGCCTGTCGCTCGTGTCACCGCTGATTCCCCTGTTATATACGAGCTTTTTGCTTTTTTCAGTATAATCCGCGTAAAGCTCCGTGTGGTTGAGTATTTCCGTTATTGAATCACCTGCCAAAACAGTCTGCCCCGTTTTGCAATAATGCGTATTAAGATACTCATAATTGATTACCTTATTTTTCTTTTCGGCATTATATTCTGTTTTGACGCTTTTTATATTAAATATACCCATAACGTGCTACCTCATTTAAAAATCCCCTGCGGAAATCCGCAGGGGAATACTTTTCTTTTTACTGCTCGACAGGATAAACAGAAACCTTTTTTCTGTCCTTACCCATTCTTTCAAACTTAACTGTACCGTCAATAAGAGCAAAGAGCGTATCATCCTTGCCTATACCTACGTTATTGCCGGGATGAATATGTGTTCCTCTCTGGCGGTAAAGGATATTGCCAGCAAGAACAAACTGTCCGTCAGCTCTCTTAGCACCGAGACGCTTTGATTCTGAGTCACGTCCGTTCTTTGTAGAACCCATACCTTTCTTATGAGCGAAAAGCTGTAAATCTAACTTAAGCATTGTTACACCTCCGATAAATCACTTTTATGTTATCAGGATAATCCTTTTCAAGCTCTGCCAAATGGAGCTTTAATCCGTTAAGAATATCCTGTGCCGGCGCGGAATTCTCAAGTATCATAAGCTTAAGATATCCGTCATCGGACTGAGCGTCGGCATCAAGCTTCAATACGTCTGTAACGGTATTCGCCGTCATAAGACAAGCGCTGGAAACGAATGCGCAAACCACATTTTCCCCAGCGTCACCGCCTAAAGCGTGACCGCTTGCCTCAAAACCGCACAAGCCGTTGATGCCGCTGAAAAATTCTATTTTAATCATTATGCGTTGATAGCGGTAATCTCAACCTTTGTATACGGCTGACGATGACCCTTTTTACGTTTTTCGTCCTTCTTTGGCTTGTAAGTAAATACGGTGATTTTCTTACCTTTGCCGTTTTTAAGAACTTTAGCGGAAACAGTTGAAGACTCGCAGTCCTTGCCGGCTTTGAAACCGTCGTCAGAGCCTACAGCAAGAATGTTATCAAAAGTGATTTCTTCGTCAACATCGGCGCCGAGCTTTTCAATGTAAAGAACATCACCCTCTGATACCTTGTACTGCTTACCGCCTGTTACAATAACAGCGTACATTTAGTATAATCTCCTTATCCAAGTCTCGCTACGATAGGCGTATATCAACAGATATAACTTAACAGCCCATAATATGCGGCTAAAAGAATATAACATACAAAAATAAGAATGTCAATAATTTTCTTTCTATTTTTACTAATTTCAAGAATAAATACTATATATTGTATATAATAATAATTAGTAAACTATTTCAATTTTATACTTTACATTTTTTTACATATGTGCTATAATCAATCCGCTGTGAACGGATTACTCGGTTACGGGTGTAAGCCTTATAAGGAATCACCTATCCCGTTACTGTGTTTTCCGATTAACCGGCAAATTAATTAAATGAGGTGAAATTATGACACAGGCTGAAAAGCAGGCAATTATGAAGGAATACGCAACCCACGAGAACGACACAGGTTCTCCTGAGGTACAGATTGCCGTTCTTACTACAAGAATCAATGAGCTTACCGAGCATCTTAAGGTGCATAAGAAAGACCACCACTCACGACGCGGTCTTCTTAAAATGGTAGGTCACAGAAGAAATCTTCTTGTATACCTTTATAATAAGGATATTGAAAGATACCGTTCTCTTGTTAAAAAGCTCGGCATCCGTGATACTCTTGACAAATAATTTGTCACATAGGCAAGCGCTGTTAAACAGTGCTTGCCTCGTTTACTTTTTTGTTATTTAATTTTGTAATCAAAGGAGGGGCATACAATAGTAGTAAATTGAGCATATATTGCGGATATATGTTGAATTTATTACTATTGCGCCTCCTTTCATTAAATAAAATTTATTTAAGAAATGAGGTATGTAAAATGTTTTTCAAAAACTACAAGGTTTGGGAAACCGAGCTTGCGGGAAGAAAATTCACGCTTGAAACAGGTAAAATGGCAGGTCTTGCAAACGCGGCTTTCTTAGCGCGCTACGGTGAAACAGAGGTTCTCTGTACCGTAACAGCGTCCGCCGCTCCGAGGGAGGGCGTTGACTTCTTTCCCCTTTCGGTAGATTATGAGGAAAAAATGTATTCTGTCGGCAGGATACCGGGCTCATTTTTAAGAAGAGAGGGCAGAGCAAGTGAAAAGGCTATCCTTACATCACGCTGTATTGACCGCCCTATCAGACCACTTTTCCCTAAGGATTTAAGAAACGACTGCTCGGTTGTTGCAACCGTTATGTCCGTTGACCCCGACTGCTCGCCTGAAATCACGGCGGCAATCGGCGTATCGGCAGCTATCGCCGTTTCGGATATTCCGTGGGACGGACCTATTTCATCTGTAAACGTAGGTCTTGTTGACGGTGAAATCGTTATCAATCCTAATCTTGAACAGAGAGCTAAAAGCGACCTTGTCCTTACTGTTGCTTCAACCGCCGACCTTGTTGCCATGATTGAAGCAGGCGGTAACGAAATCGACGATAATACAATGTTTAACGCTATTATGGCAGGTCACGAGGAAAACAAAAAAATCGTAAAATTCATTCAGGGAATCGTTGATGAAATCGGAAAGCCTAAATTTGCTTATGAATCATCAGACCCTGATCCTGAAATAATGGCCGAGATTGAGGAATTCTGCATAGAAGATGTTAAAAAAGCGCTTGATACTGATGACAAACTTGTTCGCGACGAGGCTCTTCTGCCTATTTACGCGGCTGTTCACGAAAAGTTTGACGAGCGCTTTGAGGGTAACGAGGGCAAACTTGACGAGATTATGTATCTTGTTCAAAAGCACGTTGTACGTTCTTGGCTTAAGGATGAACACAAGAGAGTTGACGGCAGAGGAATTGATGAAATCCGTCCCCTTAACGCCGAGATTGATTTGCTTTCGAGAGCCCACGGCTCAGGTCTTTTTACAAGAGGACAGACGCAGGTGCTTTCCGTAACTACTCTCGGTCCTATAAGCGATGTACAGCTTCTTGACGGCCTTGATGAGCAGACCGAAAAGAGATATATTCATCACTATAACTTCCCGTCATATTCTGTAGGTGAAACAAAGCCTTCAAGAGGTCCCGGCAGACGTGAGATCGGTCACGGCGCACTCGCTGAAAAGGCACTTGTTCCCGTGCTTCCGTCAGTTGATGAATTTCCTTACGCTATCCGTGTTGTATCTGAGGTTCTTTCCTCAAACGGCTCAACATCACAGGGTTCAATCTGCGGCTCAACGCTTTCACTTATGGCTGCGGGCGTTCCGATTAAAGCGCCTGTTGCAGGTATAAGCTGCGGTCTTATTACAGGCGACGACGGAGTTTACGGCGACTTTATGACAATGGTTGATATTCAGGGACTTGAGGATTTTTACGGCGATATGGACTTTAAAGTTGCAGGCACCAAAAAGGGTATCACAGCAATCCAAATGGACCTCAAGGTACACGGCCTTACGCCTGAAATCATCAAGGAGGCTTTTGCCAAAACCCATAAGGCAAGAAATTATATTCTTGATGAAATTATGCTTCCCGTCATCAGCGAGCCGAGAAAAGAGCTTTCAAAATATGCTCCTAAAATGTATACTCTTACAATTAATCCTGAAAAAATCGGTGACGTTATCGGTAAAGGCGGAAAGGTAATTCAGGAAATTCAGACTGAATATGATGTCAAGGTTAATATTGAGGAGGATGGCAGAGTATATGTAAGCGGTGTTGACTCTGAAAAGTGCGAGGGCGCTGTCAACATCATTAATCTTATCGCTACAGACCCTGAGGTCGGCTCTTTCTATAACGGCATCGTTACAAGAATAATGAATTTCGGCGCATTCGTTGAAATCGCTCCGGGAAAAGAGGGACTCGTTCACATTTCAAGACTTGACGTCAAGAGAACCGAAAAAGTCGAGGACGTTGTAAATGTCGGCGACTCAATTATTGTTAAATGTATTGAAATTGATGACCAGGGCAGAATCAACCTTTCAAGAAGAGATGCTCTTATTGAGCTTGAGGGTATGACACCCGAAAACGATATTGACGATTCTCCGAGAAAACCGAGAAGAGATAACCGCTCAAGAAGATGATAATAAAATACTTACAGCACAGCAAGCTTGCTGTGCTGTATTTTTTGATCATACAAAAAAGCGAGGGCTCAATGCCCTCACTTTTTTATTATCTTTTTGTAACGACAGACTTCTTAGCGCTCCACGGTGAATAGATATTGTAATTCTTTCCGTTGAACTTTACGGTTTTGTATGTTCTAATTTGTACATAATATCTCTTGTTCGCCATGCGTCCCGTAACCTTTTTTGCGGAATATGAGGACTTGCCCATTGTTATCGTTTTAGCGTTTTTAAGATTGCTTGCCGTGCTGTACCGTATCTGGTATCCCGTTACCTGTGTTTTCTGCGGATTCCAGCTTACAACAAATCTTTTTTTGCCTGCCGTAAGCTTCTTGATGCCTGACACATTCTTAGGAATTATATTAAAGTAAAGCGTCTGTGTACCAGCGTAATTTCCCTTATAGGTTATCTTTACTGCGTATCTGCCTACATTCTTTCTTCCGCTTTCATACGATACCGTGTAGTCCGTACCCTTTTTAAGAGTCTTACCGGCGCTGTCTTTAACGGTAACACCCGGCGTCTTTACCTTGCCGTTATAATATGTTGTGCTGAAAGCAGAACCTGTGGAAGTGGTAAGTATTGCCTTTGGCGCTGATGTCTTTACCGACTTTACCGTACACCATGGCGAGTACAGATTATAGCTTGAGCCGTTAAATGTTGTTGCCGTGTATGTTCTTATTCTTACGTAGTATGTCTTGTTTGCTGTAAGTCCCGTTACGCTCTTCGCGTAATAAGTGTTCTTAGACATTGTAATTGTTTTGGAACTGCTGAAATTTTTATTAGTGCTGTATTGTATCTGGTAACCTGTTGTCTGCGTTTTCTGCATCGGCCACTGGACTGTAAAACCGTTTGTCTTCCCTGTTAATTTTGATATACCCGTTATGTTCTTTGGAATTATATTGAAATAAAGCGTCTGTGTTCCGCTGTAATTTCCCTTGTAGGTTATCTTTACTGCGTATCTGCCTACATTTTTTCTTCCGGAAGGCAGTGTTACGGTATAATCATTTGTGTCTGAAAGAACTGTTGCGTTGCTGTCCTTTACCGTTACTTTCGGCGTTACTACGGAACCTGTGTAATTAGTTGACGTTATACTGAGTGTTGATGAGGATATTTTTGCTATGGTAGTTTTAAAACTATTACTGCACTTATCGCAGGTGTAGGTCTTTGTTCCCGTTGACGATGTCGTTGCAGGAGTTGTTTTAACGCTGTATTCATGGCAACAGCTAAGCGGTTGAACAAGAGAGTCTGAATCGAAAATCACGTTTTCATCATACTTATCGGCTTTATTCTTGTTGTCTATATACTGCCACATATCAGCCTTAACTCTTGTTGTTCCTATTTCTTTCGGCTTTGATACATCGGGTGTTCCGTTCTGCCAGTAAGCATACCACAACTTATAATTCTTAGATACGGCTGTGTTAAGATTAATATGATTTGTGAACCAATTCAGGTTAGCGTATACCATAGGTACATAGCCTGCATTTTTAATTGTATCACAGAAGGTCGTCATCTGATTTGTAATCTGCGTTTTGCTGAATCCTGAAAGCTGATCGTCCTCAAGATCATACGCGACGGGGAGCGTAAAGTGCTCGCCGTAGCCCTTTTTGGAAAGCTCTGAAAGAGTTTTGATAACAAACTCCGCTTCAATCTGCGCCTCTGCAACATTATAAGCATAGCTGTAAAGATAAACGCCGAAATCTTTCTTTGCTTTGTGAGCGTTCTCAACATTCTGCCAGAATTTTTTATCAAGGTGGTTGTAATAACCAAGCCTTATCATTACAAATTTTTTCTTGTTATTCTCGGCTGCGTTAAAATTAATTACATCGTTCCACTCGGAAACATCAACGCCGAATATTGTTTCGCCCGCATACGCGCTGAATGTGCCCAAAGCGGCGCTTGCAAGCATAATGAAAGACAGAATTAAACTGAATAATCTTTTCATATTGATACTCCTTTTTGAATATTACTCTAAGTAAAGTATATTAGAATTAAAAGTATATGTCAACACAATCTTTTTTAAATAAATGTAAATAAAAAAATAAAGGACCCGGTTTTACCAAGTCCTTACATTTTCGTTATTCAATAAGGGGCTTGCCCCGTCATTCAACGTGACAAGACGCGGCGTTAGCTGCGCTGAAAAACCCGCCGCCTCAGAGACAGGAACATCTTTCCTAAGTTATAACGCTGCCTTTGCCGTTTCAACAAGTGAAGTAAAAGCTTTTGGATCAGAAATCGCAATTTCAGAAAGCATCTTTCTGTTAAGGTCGATACCTGCCTTTTTAAGACCGTTCATAAATGTTGAATAGTTTGTACCGTTTAATTTACATGCGGCGGATATACGTGTAATCCAAATTCTTCTGAAATCTCTCTTTTTCTGCTTTCTGCCGATATATGCGTACTGACCGCTTTTCATTACAGCCTGCTTAGCTGTCTTGAAAAGACGATGCTTTCCGCCATAGTAGCCCTTAGCTGCTTTTAATACTTTCTTTCTTCTTTTGCGGGTTGCCATAGCGCCCTTAATTCTTGCCATGATAATATACCTCCGTGTTATAGTTTAGCTTATAAAATAAGCGAATAATTCTTATTGTCTAAAGTTATAAGAAAACAATATTCCGACCTGTCAAACAAACAGGATTCTTATTTATATGGAATAAGTCTCTTGCACTGTTTCTGATTTGTAACATCAGCAACCGTCGTTTTGCGAAGATTTCTCTTACGCTTAGTTGACTTCTTTGTAAGAATGTGTGAGGTATAAGCATGGGCACGCTTAACCTTGCCGCTTTTTGTTGTCTTGAAGCGCTTTTTTGCGCCGCTGTGTGTTTTAATTTTTGGCATAATTATTCCTCCGTCTGTTTTAATTACTTGCCTTCTTAGGCGACAGGAACATAAGAATCTGTCTGCCCTCCAGCTTTGGTGCCTTATCCACATTAGCCTCCTCTGCAAGCGATGCCGCAAAGCGGTTCATATTTTCAACGCCTAAATCGGAATGAACCATCATTCTTCCTTTAAGTCTGATAGAAACCTTAAGCTTGTGACCTGATGCAAGAAACTTTTTAGCCTGATTAACCTTAGTGTTGAAATCACCGACATCAATAGTAACGGAAAGACGAATTTCTTTTGTTTCAATCTGCTTCTGGTTTTTGCGGTTTTCCTTCTCACGCTTAGCCTGCTCGTAACGATACTTTGAATAATCCATAATCTTACATACAGGCGGCTTAGCCTGAGGCGCAATCTTAACTAAATCAAGATCGTTATCCTCCGCAATTTTAAGCGCTTCTTTAGCGCTCATAATTCCAAGTTGTTCGCCGTCGGCAGAAATTATCCGAAGTTCCTTGTCCTTGATTTCGCCATTAATTTGCTGAGCTTCCTTGCTGATAAAAAACACCTCTTAAAAAATAATAAATAAAGTGCGAACGCAAAACGCCCGCACTTCAATAATCAAAATAAATAATTATTGCCCATTTCACAAAAGCTGATGGGGAGAACGGCTGCGTTCTTCTTTGTTGTGAAAGTATATTAACACACCCAAAAGCGTTTGTCAAGAATTATTTTAAAACATAATTATTTAACTTCATCTGCCTTATTTTGCCGCATACAAGATTAGATATAAAACCTATTATAACCGCGAACAGAAGTATCAGCATAATTTTTAATGGTCTTGACAAAAAATCAAGCTCGTTTTTGATAATATCCCTTCCTATATTCTGGCAAAGGTAAATAGGCAGACTCAGCTTTCCCAAATAAAGCACAATCTTGTTATTATATAATCCCCTGCTGAAATCTCGGCAAAAAACAAGCGTTATTCCTAAAGCGATAATATAAATAACATATACCTCGTATCTCCTGTTTAATCTGGAAACTAAATAAAGCACCGAAACAATCCAGCATAGATTTTCTAAAAACACTAAAAATAATTTTTGAATAAAAGATAAATTACACTCCCTGAGTTTTTGAGCTATAACAAAACAAAAGCAACCCAAAAGAACTATAGCAAAGCCCCTTATATTACATGAATAAGTAAATGTAGCGAATTCATTTGAGGGAGGCATTGCTCCGTAGGTTTTTGCAAGATAACCGATAAGGAGCGATGACAATACGGGTGCGATAACCTTTGCTGTTAAGTCAAAATTTTTTAAAAGCATCGGATAAATAATTGCAAGCGCAAGAAGCATTGAACAGATATACCACTCAACCGATATAAAATCTACACCGCTTATCCCAGTTCTTTGCAGAAAAAATATGCTTGGCAGTCTTTTTACAAAATCAGCAATAAAATTATTACTGTATCTCATCAGAAGAATAACGGTAAGCGAAATTGTAAAAATATGATAAGGAAAAATAGTGTTAATCTTTTTTAAAATAAAATAAAAGGTATTTTCACCGAGTGAACTGTTATTTTTTAAATTGTATGCACTTTTAGCTGCAAGAAATCCGGACAGCAAAAAGAAAAATTCAACTCCCGTTCTCCCATGTCCAAAAAATGTGAAATACTCACCTATGCTCCTGTCCTTACCGAAAACATCAGCTCCTGCGTGAAAAAGCACAACACAAATGCAAAAAATAAACCGCAGCATTTCTACTTTTCCGTTTTTCAGAGATGTCATATATGCCTCCTGCTTTTACTGTAAATATATTATATGGTGATGTCACTATGATGTCAAGATGTTTTATTATAAATATTTTTGCTAAAATAATACAGAGGTGATAGTATGCCATCAAAACTGCCGCAATTCACATTGAGAATACCTCAGGAGCAAATGGACAAATTCAGATATGTTGCAGAATATAATGCGCGCTCATGCAACAGGGAGCTTGAACAGCTTATTAAAATTCATATTACTAAATTTGAAACAGAGCACGGGAAAATTACAGAAGAGGATATTAAAAGCTTAAAAAAATAAACGCCTTAATTGTATGTATTTATTTATAAGCAAGTTATAAATAAAGGACACATCTTATTGATGTGTCCTTTTTCTGTGTTTTATTCTGTTATAGTTTATAAATAATATATTACTTAATTTGTATTCGTATCCTTTACCTGCTCCCATTTTTCAGAAAAATCGGTATAATTATCGGTAAAATAGAAATTAGCTCCGTTGTTATAAGAGAAGAAATAGTAATAATCAGTATCACTGTGATTAACAACCGCGTCAATATTAGCAACGCCCGGATTGCAAATCGGTCCGCTTGGCAAAGCTTTGCACTTATATGTGTTATAAGATTCCACTACATTATCGTTAAAACCGTTTTCACGAAGCGCATTTCCGTAGTCGATGGTAACATCGGACTGAAGCTTTTGCCCCTCGCCAAGTCGGTTAATAAACACAGACGCTATATTTTCAGCAACTCCCTGTCCCAAAGTCTCCTTTTCAACAACCGACGAAAGAGTTACAAGCTCATACATAGTCATATTGTTTTCAGAACAATATGTTCTCCATTCTTCTTTAATACGGTCTGCAAATGCGCCGAGCATTTCATCAACAACCTCGTTTGCCTTCATATTCTCGCTCAAATCATATGTCGCGGGGAAAAGAAAGCCCTCAAGTTCATACGCAATTTTATCAGACTGCGGAATGTCGTCTATGAATGAATAATCATATCCATCCTTTGATTTACAGGCTTCAAGAAAATCTTTACCCGTACATATTCCGTTTTCCTCCATTGTTTTCGCAATGTCAAAAATGTTATAACCCTCAGGAATACATACCGATACGGTCTTGTGGGAAATATCGGGCTCTTCAAGCGCTTTTGCAATATTCTCGTAGCTCATATCATTTGTCAGTGAATATTCACCCGGAATATAATTTACGGACGGATGATGCCTGTCCATCCATCTGCTCCAAAGGCTGTCACTAACAACTATACCGTTTTGGTAAAGTCTTTGGGAAACATCATACTGTGACATACCGTCAATGATATTCAGCGTATAATCCGTCTTAAACTCCTCTTTGCCGTTAATATCATTGTTAACATATACATAACCGAAATAACCCGCAACCGCAATCAGTATAATAACCAACAATACAATAACAGCCTTAAAGCCGTTTTTACTTTTTCTCTCTGCCATAATATACCTCCCTGCTGACAGACATAGGTGTATGTATAAGTCCTCTGTCAATAAGCTCCCTGCCGGTTACCTCAAAACCGAATTTTTTATAAAAAGGCACGGCATAATTCTGCGCGTCAACATATACCGACTCAGCTCCACAATCAAATGCTCTTTCAGTTACGGCACGGACAACAGCCCCGCCGTAGCCTTTCCCTCTGTATTTTTTTAAAACAGCAATCCTGCCGATTTTATAACCGTTTGAAAGCTTGACAACCCTGGCCGTAGCAACAGCATTTCCATTATCATAAAGCAAAACAAAATCGGAAATATCGTCAAAGCTGTCAAACTCCCCGCAAGCGTCGGCGCCCTGTTCATCAGTAAACACAGATGTACGAATTTCTTTAACTAATTTAAAATCATCGTCTTTCGCCGTAATAAATTTAATATTAACCATTTACCTCTTGCACCTTCAGCATATTTGTCGTACCCGATATACCAAGCGGTATGCCTGCCGTAATAACAACCGTTTCACCTGCTTTGATAATGCCTGCCTTAAGTGAAACCTCTACCGCATGATTGAAAAGCTCGTCAGTATTCTCCTTAATTTCACACTTAACGGGTGTAACTCCCCAGCTGAGATTAAGCTGGCGCCAAACCTTATCGTCAATAGTCGCGCCTATAATACCTGTGTACGGTCTGTATTTTGAAATCATACGCGCGGTGGTTCCGCTCTTTGTAACAGTAATGATAGCAGACGCATTAATGTCATGAGAAGTCGTTACGGTAGCATGACTGATAGCGGACGTTATTCCCTTTGCTAAGCTGCTTGAATAAAACTTGTTAAACCGCTTTTTGTAATCAATATCCTGCTCCGTTGTTTCCGCAATTGACGCCATTGTCTCAACAGCCTCAACGGGATGCTTTCCCACTGCCGATTCACCCGACAGCATAATTGCGCTTGTGCCGTCGTAAATTGCATTTGCAACATCTGTGATTTCCGCTCTTGTCGGGCGCGGATTATTAATCATTGACTCAAGCATCTGTGTTGCGGTTACAACAATTTTGCCTGCCTCGTATACTTTCTTTATAATCATTTTTTGAATTGCGGGGATACGCTCAAAATGAATTTCCACACCCATATCGCCGCGCGCAACCATAATACCATCTGATACTTCAATAATATCATCAATATTTTCCACGCCCTGCGCATTTTCAATCTTCGCAATTATTTTAACATCTTTCCATCCGATGGCGTCGGTGTAATTTCTTAAAATTGTAATATCTGTTGCACTTCGTACAAACGAGGCGGCAATAAAATCAAAATCGTGCTCCTTACCATACCTTAAGTCAGCCATATCCCTTGCGGACAGATATGGCATTTTAAGCTCAACGCCCGGAACATTAACTCCCTTATGGTCAGTCAAAAGACCTCCGTCAACAACAGTGCATTTAATATCAAAACCGTTCACGCTGTCAACCGTCATTGAAACAAGACCGTCGTTTATAAGTATTTTAGTACCCCTTTTAACATCATTTGTAAGTCCGTCATAATTGATATAGCACTTTTCATCCGTACCTGGACATTCCTTGGTCGTGAGCGTATATTTGTCACCGCTTTTTATAAAAACACCTTCGGGATTTTCAAAATTTCCGAGACGTATTTCGGGTCCCTTTGTGTCAAGAAGAGCAGCAATAGGTCTGCCGAGCTTTTCTCTGAGTGAAACAAGCTCTTCAAGCCTTTTTGTATGGTCGTCATAAGTACCGTGGCTGAAATTGAATCTCGCAACATCAAGCCCTGCAAGTATCATATTTTCAAGCACTATCGGCTCATCTGTCGCGGGACCGAGTGTACAGATTATTTTCGTTTTTCTTGCGATTTTTTTCATAGGATTCTCCATAGTGTTTCGTTAAATCATAAAAGCTGTCCGCAATTTCCCTTATGATTTTATTTTCATTAGTATGATACCACAAAAGAATCAAAATGCAATATAAAAGAATTAATGTTTATATTTACAACAAAAAATCCTTTTCGCTTTGAAAAGGATTTTTTGTTATTTATCTTTTTGTAACGACGGACTTCTTAGCACACCACGGTGAATAGATATTGTAATTCTTTCCGTTGAACTTTACGGTTTTGTATGTTCTGATTTGTACATAATATCTCTTGTTCGCCATACGTCCCGTAACCTTTTTGGCGGAATATACAGCCTTAGGCATTGTTATCGTTTTAGCGTTTTTAAAATTGCTTGCCGTGCTGTACCGTATCTGGTATCCCGTTACCTGTGTTTTCTGCGGATTCCAGTAAACTGTAAAGCCTTTTGACCTTGCTGTCAGCTTTTTAATACCCGATACGTTTTTCGGTATTATATTGAAATATAACGTCTTTGACCCGCTGTAGTTGCCCTTAAAGGTTACCTTTACTGCGTATCTGCCTACATTCTTTCTTCCGCTTTCATACGATACCGTGTAGTCCGTACCCTTTTTAAGAGTCTTACCGGCGCTGTCTTTAACGGATACTCCCGGTGTCTTTACCTTGCCGTTATAATATGTTGTGCTGAAAGCAGAACCTGTAGATGTAGTAAGTATAACGCTCTTAATCTTGTATACAGTTGACGTTGACTTCTTTGCTCCGCATACGGAACATTTATTGACTATACTGCCGTTTTTGCTTGTTGTTGCTTTTGTTATATAATTCTTATAGCTATGGGCTTTTTTAGCGATGGTTTCAGTCTTTGTAGCCTTGCACACAGTGCAGTTATAAGTCTTTACACCCGTTGATGTGCAGGTTGCGGATTTTGTTACTTTACCGCTGTCCCATTTATGCGCGGTACATTCAGCAAGCGGCACAAACGTAATGTTTGAATATCCGTTTCTCTGTGCATAAAGCTCCACATTTGTACCTTTATAACCGTAAAGCTCTAAGCCTTCATTGTCAGGTATTGATTTAATAGCAAGTTCACAATCTTTGTTATTAACAACAACCTTTTGAAGATTTTTACAATTATTAAAAGCCCTTTCTCCCACACGATTTACATTAACAGGAAGGTTAACCTCCTTTAAACTTGTGCAGTTGGTTACGGCTTCAGGTTTAATGCTATTTACACTTGAAATTACATCTAATTTTTCAATATTCAATTTGGACGGAACTTTATACAGAACTGTTTTTGAAATATTATATAAAATATCATCCTCTACGGTAAAAAACTTATTACCTTTATCAACCGTAATTTTTTCAAGATTAGACGCATTGCCTACCGTTGTACTGAAAGCGCAGTCGCCTATTTCATCAACAGAGGCTGGTATATTAATCGCCTTAATCATAGGGCATCCCGAAAAGGCTTTTTTGCCTATATATTTTACAGTATCCGCAATAGTAACCTTTTCAACAGCTATAAAATTGGAAAGCGCCAAATCTCCTATGCTTGTAACTCCGTTTTCAACAACTATTTCTGTAATTTTACCGTTAAATTTGCTCCATTCCTGAATTTTAGAATAGTTTTTCATATCACCTGTTCCGCTTACGGTAAGAACATTGCCGTTAGTTGAAATAGTGATGTTCCCTTCTTTCCATTCATCAGCCTGGACAATACCGGCGCTTCCGAGAACTGAAAACGCCATAATAATTGATAGTAATAATGAAAATATACGTTTCAAAATTTTCACCCCATTTTTACTTTATATCATTATAACAAATAAAATCCAAGAGAGCAATACCCTCTTGGATTTTTCCATATAATTCATATTATTTTAATTATTCAGCCTTTTCTCTTCTCTTTGCAAGCTCAGAGGCAATCTTTGCTTTCTTTTCACCTACAATATCGTACTTGAACATAGGTATTGTTGAAAGAAGAGCAAGAATACCCGGAACTATAGTATAAGCAAAAAATACAATATCCTTTGTGTGCAAGTCAAAACCTGTTGCGGCGCCGCTTGAAATCTGTGCCACTGTATCGGAATATCCTGATAACTGAACAAATACAAGACCGAGAGCTGTTCCTAACGCAAGGCAAACTTTAATTGTAAGCGTAAGAATTGAGTATGCGGCACCCTCCATACGTTTTCCTGTTTCGTACTCATAGTAGTCAACGCAGTCAGCTGTCATAATCATAGGCATAAGTGTTACAGCACCGAACTGCAGACCGATAAGAAACAGGAACAAATAAAACAGCACCGTCAGCGCAATATTAGAAGGATTAATAAAATAAAAGTGACCTACTATAAATGAGAGTACTGATACAACAAATCCGTATATTGACAGGAGAAGATAAACCTTTTTTTCGCCCATTTTCTTTATAAGCACAGGGCATAGCGCCATACTTATCATTGAGCCCACCGCTGTTACGATACCTAATACCGCAACAAGATTCTGTGAGCCGAGAATAACATTTGCAGCCTGCACCTGAATACCCATTGCCATCTGACGACCGAAACCGAGAAAATATGAAATAATGACAAGCATAAACGGTTTATTGTTTTTTAGAGCGCTTATCATATCCTTAAATGTTGTCTTTTCACCTGAAACATATGGAACGCGCTCTTTGTTAAGCATAGGAATAAGGGCAAATAAAACACATCCTAAAACCGCTGTCAGAACCGCCGTCCAGAAGTATTCCGAGCTTATCATTGGAGTATCCGTCTCACCGCTTGCAACAAATACCTTTGAGCCGTTTGGAATAATGAGGCAAACGATGGGCACAATTACAACGCAAGCGGAAAAACCTATCTGTTTAAAAGTATTTGAAATTGAAACTACATTTGTCCTCTCAGTCGGATTAGGTGTGAGAACAGATGCTATGCCCTGTGACGGAACATCACCGAGCGTCATCGCAAGCGACCAAATAAGATATGTGGCAAATATCCACACGTAAAGTCCCAAGCCCGAAAACGGCACCTTTAAAAAAACGATTGCGGTCATAACAAGCAGAGGGACAATGGAATACATAATCATAGATTTAAATTTTCCGTTTTTGCTTTTTGAACGGTCAATCAGATTCCCGACAATCGGGTCAAAAACTGCCGATACAATTTTTGCCGCGAGGATAAGAATACCTACGACGGCAATATCCGCGCCTAAAATGGATGCGTCAAACTCCGCCTGATAGGAATTAAGCAGACCTATAATTGCCTGAAATCCGAAAAGTCCTAATGAATAGGCGGCTATTTCTTTAAATTTTAAGTGCTTTTGCTTGGTTACGTCTTCTGTCATAACAAATACCCTCCTGAATAAAAACATAACAGGGCGAAGCTGTCTTCTTTGACAGCCTCGTCCTGCTTTTTATAAATTAATCATCAAATACTTCACTGAATAAATCAATATCGGCAAGTTTCATTACAAATGAGAAAAGCTCCGAACCTCTTACGGGAAGAAGTCTGTTAAATGCAGACATTGCGTGAGCGTCAAATCCGTGAACCATAAGCGGTCTCTTGTGTTCAATACCAAACATAATCATTTTAACCATACGGTCACAGTCGGTTGAGATCATATCCATTACCTTCTGTCCTTTACCGCCGTCATTCTGCTGGTCACGGAAAATATCGGTCTTTGTAAATCCGGGACATACAAGTCCAACATAGCATTTACCTTTAAATTCTACCCTGAGCGCTTCAGTAAATCCCTTAAGGGCAGCTTTAGAGGCGCTGTACATTGATGTTCCCGCAAGCGTCATTAGCGCCGCTGACGAATCAATATTGATGATTGCCGGATCCTCCTCGTTCAAAAGTACAGGCAGAAACGTCTTAACTCCATATACGCAGGAATAAAAATTAATGTTCATTGCCCTTTCAATTTCCTCATAAGAGTATCTGTCAAATCTCTTAAATTTAGGAAGAATTCCCGCGTTATTTATAAGAACAGACGGACGAATATCTTTGTCCGAAAGTTCCTTCGCAAAGTTCTCCCAGTTTTCTTTAACAGATACATCAAACAATTTATAGGAAAATTGTTCCGCGTATGTAGGACCAAGTTCTTCAATAAACTTAATCATTTTGGACTCGCTTCTCGCAACACCGATAACATTACAGCCGTGCTTTTTGATTAATGTAGCGGCAATACCCGCGCCCATACCGCCTGATGCGCCTGTAACAATTACGGTTTTACCGCTGAGCCAGTCACTGCCAAAGCATAATTTATTATCACTCATATTATATCCCCCTAAATGCTCATTCAATTTTTACGAAAATATTATACAATACAAATTTTAACTTTACAATATTTTTCTTTATAATATTTTGATAAAAGCATATTGTGAAATAGGCTTACTTTTTGTTGTTTTTTTATACAAATCAATTTAATTATTTTTGGACATTTCACCAAATATTTTTTGCTTTATTGATTTAAAACAGTAATAATGTTAAAATACCTATGAATAGTTTTAATTAATTATTTGGAGTGAAAACTATGGATAGGAGAATTAAAAGAACACGTAACGCCGTATTTAACGCTTTGCTTGACCTTTTGGTCGAAAAAGATATGAGCAAAATAACAGTTTTGGAGCTTTGTAAAAGAGCCGATATTAATAAAAGCACGTTTTATTTGCATTTTAAAAGCTTGGACGACTGTCTGCAATTCTGCTTTCAGACAATAATGGACGAGATTATTGAAATTTCAAAATTCATAAGCTACAATGACAGCCGGTATAAACCCGAAGAGGTTATTATAAAACTTCTTGATAAAGTTGAAGATAAGGTTGATTATCTTTATAAATTCAAGTCAAGCAGTATCTGCGGTTCCGCCATAAAAGTTCTTAAGAAAAATCTTGTAGACAGTATTGTTGAAAACAACGGTTTTACACTTGAAGATAATTATTACGAAGTCGCATCAATAACCTTTGCTGTCGCGGGCTGTATTGACGCGGTTATAGAAAATCTTCCGGTGTTTAAAAAAGACGAGCTTTTAAGAGTAATCTGCGATATGATCAGGTCACGAAGTATGAATATTAAAACATCATAAAAAAATCGGTAGGCGCTGCCTACCGATTTTTTATTTTATTTATTTCGCCAGATAAAGTCCTGATGTATCAACATCAGTGTTATCAACATACCAACTGTTGCCTATCCGCGTAACATAGAGTTCCTGTGTTGCAACCACAGTACCGTCATCAAGAGTAACTTCGACAGTGCATTTTGCAGCAGCGCTTATATCCTCTGAGCAATCAAGATTTTTAAATGCGTTAATCATATCACTCTTGTTTTTTGCATCTTCTGTGTCGGTAATTCCAAACTCATCAGCCTTAGCCTCACCGGATTCAGCCACAGGCTTAATTCTTGCCGAATAATCGGCAATATAAGCCTCAAGCTCATCACCGGAAAGCTCTGTGCAGTCCTTAACAGTTGTTGTGAATTTATACACAAGCTGTTTTTCAGTAACCGTCTGTTTTTTACCGTCAACAAGAGCGTCGGTTTTAACATCCTGCTCTTTTCCGAACATAGTCTGGTAAACGCCTGTTGTCTGCTCCTGAATAATTGTTTTATTATCAGACGCAAATACTCTCTTTGTACCTGTAAGCGACTGTCCGTAAGTTGAAACATTTGACTCAAACACGCCGAACATATACTCTGTATCCATATACTCATCGCCGTATACACTCTTTCTCACTTCGGAAAGCTTTGCAAAATATTCTGAAAATACAGAATCATAATCATCAAGACCGTATTTTTTCAGAAGCTCAACATAATAATCGTACATTGTTGAATAAACCTTATCAAGCGCCTCGGCCTCTTCCTGCGAACCTGTGCCCACGAAATCAGCCTGCTTAACATCATCTCCGTCATTAACATAAGGTTTCATATATGCATTTCTAATAAAGTCACCGAATTTAGCGTTCTTTGATACAAGCGTATTCTTATATGCGTTGTAGCCGTCGCCTGTCTGCACAATAGTATCAACATAAGCTTGAGCTACTTTTTCAGGGGAAAATGCAGTATATCTTGTTGCGAATGCAAAAATTGTAATCAGTACTAACGCTACAGCTACAACAACGCCTGCAATCACTGCATACACGCCGGCTCTGAAGCCTTTTTTATCTTTTGTAGTTTCAGCCATTTCTACCCCTCCTTACTCTGCAATTCCATCAGGAGTATCGCCTGATACATTTTCCTGAGCAGCTCTCTTTTCAGCAAGAGCAGCAGTAATTCTTTCCTTTTTCTCACCGACCATATCGTAGAACAGGATAGGCACTCCCTGAAGAATTACAAATACCGCAGGAATAATTGTGTAAATCGCAAGGAATTTTGAAAGTGTTCCGTCTGTCTGAGCAGCATAAGCTACATTCTGATCCTGTGAGAACTGATAGCCCGACCATGTGTAAACGAGGAAAGGACCAAGATACTTTGTAAATGCAGACGCGATTTTTGAGAAAAGACCAAAGCCCGCATATGCAAGACCTTCCTGACGCTTACCTGTCTTATATTCCATTTCATCCACGCAGTCGGCAATCATAATATTAGGCGTAACATTTGTGTTACCGTGCTGTAAACCGCAGAAGAAATTGAGGATAAGGAACGGAACAACAAGATTGCTGTTAAATCCGATACCCTTTGAAACAAGGAATAATATAGCAAGCGCGGACGCGCCGTAAATACAGAATATAATGTATGTTTTCTTTGTGGAAAACTTTTTGAGAACAGCCTTTACCAAGAGCATACCGACTGCCGTACCGATACCCATAGGAAGCATCAGCGCAAGCTTAAGTCCCTTTGAACCCAAAAGATATATAGCTATGTAAAGTGATACTGTTCCGTAAACTCCTCTTCCGAAGCCTGCAAGCTTTGTAAGAGAAACCATAAGCAGATTCTTGTTTGTGAAAACAAGCTTAATGGACTCCGCAAGTGAAACCTTTTCAGTTGTATAAGGTACACGCTCTTTATTATTTGCAAAGAAAATCATTACAAAAATAACCATACCCAAAGCGCAGATTGCGGTTGACACAATAAGGTCAAGTCCCTGACCCTCTGCGTTCTTAAACTGCTGCTGTCCCATAAGCAATTTCATAACTGCGCCTACAACAATAATAACAACCTGACCGCCTGACTGACCTACCGAACGAAGAAATGAGGCGATTGAAATTGCGTCTCCTCTTTCACTCGGATTGGGAGAACATAGCGCGCCGAAACAGTTTGCAGGTGATTCAACCGCGCAGGATACCGCTGTATAAAGCGCGTAAATAACAAACATCCATACAGATGCGATACCAAGGCTTGTGGTGTTAGGAGCAACGAAAACAAGCAATGAAACAATCGCGAGCGGAATTGCTCCAAAGCCTATCCAAGGCTTAACCTTACCAAGACTTGTCTTTGTTCTGTCGACAAGGATACCTATCACAAGCTCACACACAGCGCCGACAAATCCGGCAACACCGAATACAAGCGACACAGTGTTTGCAAATGAGGCGGCGTCAAAGCCCTTACCCTTGAACGCGAAGTCAGCAAAGAAGGTTGTGGTATAGTCCGGCATCCATCCTGTCAACAGGGCAACGCCGAAAAGACCGATACCGAAAGTAACAATCTCTGATGGCTTCATATACTTTTTTCCCGCAGGTGATTTGTCTTTTGTATCAGCGCCTGCGGCTTTAGTTTTTGCCATAACAAAACCCCTTTTCTAATATAAAATATGTTTCAATTAATTATATCACTGTTGCGTTAATAAAACAACATTTATTTTAACTTTTATTTAACATAAAGTTAACATATTTTACAGTCCAGGTCATTATGCTTCCTTAATCGTTGCAAAATTCCCTCAACAGTAAAACGGGACAGCCTCAAGCTGTCCCGTTTTACTGTTATAATAATATTATACATTAATTTCAACGCTTACGCCAAGCAAATCCTTTTCTTTTTCAAGAATAGGATTGACAACCTCATTAAGAAAATCTGCTGTCTGCTGCGGAGCTCTGCCCACAAAGTTTTCCGGCTTGAGAATTGCGAGAATTTCCTCCTTAGTTGTCATAAACGCCTCATCGGCAGCTATACGGTCAACAAGGTCATTCTTTCCTCCCTCAATCTTAACAACAGCGCCTGCCGCCATTGAGTGCTGACGAATTTTCTCGTGAAGCTCCTGTCTGTCCCCGCCCTTCTTTACAGCATCCATCATAATATTTTCTGTTGCCATAAACGGAAGTTCGCTCATAAGCCTTGCTTCGATTACCTTCGGATAAACAACAAGACCGGAGGTAACATTGATATACAAATCAAGAATACCGTCGGTTGCAAGAAAAGCCTCTGCAACTGAAACTCTTTTGTTCGCAGAATCGTCAAGCGTTCTCTCAAACCACTGAGCGGACGCGGTCCACGCGGGATTAAGCGCGTCAATCATAACATAACGCGAAAGCGACGCAATACGCTCGCTTCGCATAGGATTGCGCTTATACGCCATTGCCGATGAACCGATTTGATTTTTCTCAAACGGCTCCTCAATCTCCTTTAGATTTTGCAGAAGCCTCAAATCATTTGAGAATTTACAGCAGGACTGAGCAATCAATCCCAGACAGTTGCAGACGATTGTATCAAGCTTTCTCGCATAAGTTTGACCGCTTACCGGGAAACATGCCTTAAATCCCATTTTCTCTGCAATTTTTCTGTCAAGCTCCTTGCATTTTTCATGGTCACCGTCAAACAGTTCAAGGAATGATGCCTGCGTTCCTGTTGTACCCTTTGAGCCTAAAAGCATAAGAGTATCAATTACATGGCAGATTTCATCATAATCCATTACCAAGTCCATAAGCCAGAGTGTTGCCCTCTTGCCTACTGTTGTAGGCTGCGCGGGCTGAAAATGGGTAAAGCCGAGGCAGGGCATATCCTTGTATTCATCGGCAAATTCAGCGACAGACGCGATAGCGTTTACAAGCTTTTTCTTGATAAGAAGCAACGCCTCGCGCATTGTAATAACATCTGTATTGTCGCCTACATAACAGCTCGTTGCGCCGAGATGAATAATAGGCTTTGCATTAGGGCACTGCTCACCGTATGCGTGAACATGGCTCATCACATCGTGGCGGAATTTCTTTTCATATTTCTGAGCAACGTCATAGTTAATATCGTCCGCGTGCGCCTTAAGCTCCTCTATTTGCTCCTTTGTAACATTAAGTCCGAGCTCATTTTCAGCCTCGGCAAGCGCAATCCAAAGCTTTCTCCAAGTTTTAAATTTAAAATCTGGAGAATAAATATACTGCATTTCCTTTGAAGCATAGCGGGCGTTAAACGGTGAATTATATGTATCGTTCGGCATCAGTCAAGACCTACTCTCTTCATCATTTCGGCGTATGCGTCCTCAACACCGCCCATATCCCTGCGGAAGCGGTCCTTATCAAGCTTTTCGTGTGTTTCAATATCCCAGAAACGGCAGGTATCCGGACTGATTTCGTCAGCAAGAACAATTTGGCCGTCGGATGTTTTACCGAATTCAAGCTTGAAATCAATGAGTTCAACACCGATAGATGCAAAATATTCCTTTAACACATCATTAACGGTGAATGCCATTTTTTTAATAGTATCAACCTCTTCCTGCGTAGCAAAACCGCAGGATACAGCGTGATAGCCGTTAATGAGCGGATCACCGAGATCGTCATCCTTATATGAAAATTCAATGGACGGGCACACAAAATCCATGCCCTCCTCAAGACCGAGTCTTTTGCAGATTGAGCCTGCCGCACGGTTACGAATAATAACCTCAAGCGGTACAATTTTAACTTTTTTTACGGCAGTTTCCCTGTCTGAAAGCTCTTTGATGTAATGAGTGGGAACACCTTTCTTTTCAATAAGCTGCATAAGGTAATTTGACATCTTATTGTTTACAACGCCCTTTCCGACGATTGTACCCTTTTTAAGACCGTTAAACGCGGTTGCATCATCTTTGTAATCAACGATTACAACATCAGGGTCGTCTGTTGCCCAAACTTTTTTTGCCTTGCCTTCATAAAGCTGTGTAGTCTTTTCCATTTTTATATCTCCTTTATTCTTTATTTTTTATATGCTTTTTTAATTCTTTCGATTGCCTCAACCGTCTTTTCGGCATTGCCGAAAGATGTCAGACGGAAGTATCCCTCGCCTGCAGGACCGAAACCTGAGCCGGGAGTTCCTACAACCTGACACTTTTCAAGCAGCTCGTCAAAGAATTCCCACGATGTATAGCCCTGCGGAACTTTAAGCCATACATAAGGTGAATTTACTCCGCCGTAGCATTCAAAGCCCGCGTCGCAGAGGCCGTCATAAATAACCCTTGCATTTTTTTGGTAATATGACAGAATCTCCTTAATCTGCTTTTGTCCCTCTTCTGTATATACAGCCTCGGCGGCTCTTTGAGTAATGTAAGACACACCGTTGAATTTTGTTGCCTGACGGCGCGCCCACATAGGATTAAGGCTTGTACCGTTAAACTTTAAATCTTTAGGCACTACTGTATATCCGCATCTCATTCCTGTAAAACCAGCCGTTTTTGAAAAGGAGCGGAGCTCGATTGCGCAGGTCTTAGCACCTTCAATTTCATAAATTGACCTTGGAATATTCTCCTCAACAACAAACGCTTCATATGCGGAATCAAAAAGAATAAGTGAATTATGCTTGTTGGCAAAATCAACCCATTTCTTGAGCTGTTCCCTGTTTGCGACCATTCCCGTAGGATTGTTTGGGAAACAAAGATAAATAACATCCGGAATCTCCGAAGGTATGTCGGGAGTGAAATTATTTTCGGCAGTACACGGCATATAGATAATGTTTGACCATAAGCCGTCAGCGTTTTTCTCACCGCTCCTGCCCGCCATAACATTTGTATCAACATATACAGGATAAACAGGGTCGCAAATGGCTACCTTGTTATCCACGGAAAAAATATCCCCAATATTACCGCAGTCGGATTTTGCGCCGTCTGAAAGGAAAATTTCATCCTTGGAAATATCAATTCCCCTGTCTGCATAATCGTGCTTTTGAATAGCATCAAGGATAAAATCATATCCGTACTCCGGAGGGTATCCTCTGAACGTATCCTCATTTGCCATCTCATCAACAGCCTTGTGCATTGCTTCAATAACAACGGGAGCGAGCGGCTTTGTTACATCACCGATTGAAAGGCGGATTACATCTGCTTCAGGGTGAGCCGCCTGATACTCGCGCTGCTTTTTAGCAACGGTTGAGAAAAGATAACTTGACTCGATTTTTAAAAAGTTTTCGTTAATTTTCATATATTTTAAACCTCCATTTGTTTTTAAATATCAATATCACCTGTGAAAACATATGTTGCAGGTCCACTCATAAAAACGCTTTCCTCTTCGTTTCCGCTCCAGCTTATATCCAAATCGCCGCCTAAAAGGTGAACGGTTACATCATTGTCAACAAGACCGTTTAATACAGCCGCCACAACGGTTGCACAGGTTCCAGTGCCGCAGGCAAGCGTTTCGCCGGTTCCCCTTTCATAAACACGCATTTCAATGTTTTTTCTGTCAATAACCCTTGCGAACTCAGCGTTTACTCTGTCGGGAAAAATCCCGGTATTGCTCTCAAACAGAGCGCCATAATAATTCAAATCAAAATCCTTCGGGCTTTCGTCAATAAACATTACCGCGTGTGGATTTCCCATTGATACACAAGTCATTGTAAACTCTCTGCCGCCGACATTAACCTTTTCATTTATTGCTCTTTCACCGGCGCAGATAACAGGTATAAGTTTTGCGTCAAGAACGGGCTTACCCATATCTACCCTTGCGCTTACCGCCTTACCGTTTTCAACCGTAATATCAATATATTTAACCGCGCCCATTGATTCAATGGAAATTGAGGTTTTGTCAGTCAGTTTGTTATCGTAAACATATTTTGCAACACAGCGTATACCGTTTCCGCACATAGCGCCGCGGCTGCCGTCGGGATTATACATCACCATTTCAAAATCAGCGTTAGTTCCTTTTTTGATTAAGATAATACCGTCACCGCCTATGCCGAAATGACGGTCTGATAAAAACTTTGCGGCGGCTTTCTCATCCTTTATATTTTCCTTAGTGCAGTCGATGTATATATAGTCGTTGCCGCAGCCGTGCATTTTTGTAAACTTCATAAAATATCACCTTAATCATTTATTCAGTAAAATCATTGATTATCTCTTTAGCCAAATCAACTAATTTTTTCCCTGTACGCATACTTTCCTTTTGAAGGTATTTATGCGCCTGGCTTTCCGAAATGTCTCCGCTGTTCATCAAAACCAGCTTTGCGTTTGATATTATCTCGTTGTCATCTTTATTTCGCTGAGTAAAAGCAGACCGTGTGCTTACAAGAATTGATACCGTTTGCAAAAATTCATCTTTATGTATAGGCAGAGGCATATTGATAAGATTGCCCATATACTCTTCCCTGCCGTTTTTTGATAACGCAACAACGTCAAAACCCGCAGGCAGATTTTCCGCAAGAGCGCCCGCTCCCATATCGCTTAAAATTGACGCGCAAACAACAATCCCCTCGCGCAGGTTATGTGCAATTCTTAAAACACTTGATCCCGTTGCGCATATAAACGAAACATGGAAACCTTCACCTTCGAGGAGCGAGCGCAGCTGTAATGCCGCATCTTTACTTGGATATGCAATAATTATATCCTTCATAAACTCCCCACCTCATTAATATGCTTATTATATCATATGTATATCAATGTATTCAATACCAAAATATCCTTATTTTTACTGTTTTAAATTGGACACTATTGCAACATTTTGTACATAAAACGGGAATAATTTTTATTTTTTTGTAACAAACTAACCAAAAACGGCTTGATTAATTTATACAAAGGTGTTATTATTATGTTGAATACTGTATTTGGTAAAAAATTTGGTAAAAATAAACATCCTCAGAGGAGATACAAAATGTCTAATCTAAAACACGAATATGAGTTTCCGCTCTATCTTTTTCACAGCGGCAAGAATTATAAAGCATATGAATTCTTCGGCTGTCATAAAATAAAAGATGACAGATTTGTTTTCAGGGTTTGGGCGCCTCATGCTGTCAGCGTTTCCGTAGTCGGCGATTTCAACGGCTGGAATGAAAGCAAAAATGTTATGACGCAAATATCTCAGGGAATATGGGAGACGGAAATTGACAATGTTTCTGTTTTTGACTGTTATAAATATGCAATAAAAACAAAAAGCGGTATAACGAATATGAAAGCTGACCCGTATGCCTTTCACGCTGAAACAAGACCCGGAACAGCGTCAAAGGTTTACGGTGACATTGAATACAAGTGGAAAGACAAAAAATGGTATGAGGTATCAAAAGCAGGCAATATACTCGAAAAACCTGTCAACATTTATGAAATTCATTTCGGCTCATGGAAACAGCACGAAAACGGCGACTTTCTTTCCTACAGGCAGATGGCTGAAGAGCTTGTACCGTACGTTCAGGATATGGGATACACTCATGTAGAAATGATGCCTATTATGGAATATCCGTTTGACGGCTCTTGGGGGTATCAGGTAACAGGCTACTTTTCCCCGACCTCACGCTATGGTACGCCGGAGGATTTAATGTATTTTGTTGAAACCTGCCATAAAGCCGGAATAGGCGTTATACTTGACTGGGTACCCGCTCATTTTCCTAAAGACGCTTACGGCCTTTATGAGTTTGACGGAGAATGTACCTATGAATATTCGGATTTAAAAAAGGGCGAACACAAGGAATGGGGAACAAGAGTTTTTGACTACGGCAAAAACGAGGTGAAATCATTTCTTATTTCATCCGCGATGTACTGGGTTGATAAATTCCATTTTGACGGAATCCGTGTTGACGCGGTTGCGTCAATGCTCTACCTTGACTATGGAAGAAACGACGGAGAATGGACGGCTAACAAATACGGCGGACGGGAAAATCTTGAGGCGGTTGAATTTTTTAAGGAACTTAACAGTGCAATGTTCACCGAACATCCTGATGTGATGATGATTGCGGAAGAATCAACAGCGTGGCCGATGATAACAATGCCGCCCGATATCGGCGGTCTCGGTTTCAATTTCAAATGGAATATGGGCTGGATGAACGATATGCTTCGTTATACGTCTATGGACCCTCTTTTCAGAAAAGGAAACCACAGCTGCATAACTTTCAGCTTTTTCTACGCTTTCAGCGAAAATTTCATTTTGCCTATAAGTCATGACGAAGTTGTTCACGGCAAAGCAAGTCTTATTAATAAAATGCCGGGCGATTATGATATGAAGTTTGACGGTATGCGTCTTTTCCTTGCATATATGTTTGCCCATCCCGGCAAAAAGCTTCTGTTTATGGGAAGTGAATTCGGTCAGTTCATTGAATGGAATTACAAACAGGGACTTGACTGGCTTCTTCTTGATTATGAAAAGCACAGGCAACTTCAGAGCTTTACGAGGGAGCTTAACCGCTTTTATAAAAACACCCCTGCTCTGTGGGAAATTGATTACAGCTGGGAGGGATTCCAGTGGATTTCAAGTGATGATAATGCAAATTCCATTATAGCATTCAGGAGAATCGACAAAAAGGGAAACGAAATTATTGCTATATTTAATTTCACGCCTAACAGCTTTAACGAGTACAGAATAGGCGTACCCGAAAATGAAACATATAAGGTTATAATGGACACGTCACTTGAAAGATACGGCGGAAAAAAGGCACGCATATCGGGAACTTATAAATCAAAAAAAATCCCTATGCACAATCTGCAATACAGCATAGGAGTAAAGCTGAACGGTCTTTCGGCTATATATCTTGAAAAAAAGCAAGCAAAAAAGAAATAATGATTAAGGAGATAAAAAATGGCACACAAATCAAATGTAGTTGCAATGCTGCTTGCAGGCGGACAGGGGAGCCGTCTGGGTGTATTAACAAAAAACATTGCTAAACCCGCAGTACCGTACGGCGGCAACTACAGAATTATTGACTTCCCACTGTCAAACTGTGTAAACAGCGGCATTTACACCGTAGGCGTTTTAACACAGTATCAACCGCTTGAGCTGAACGACTATTTAGGAAACGGACAGCCTTGGGATCTTGACAGACAGAACGGCGGTATCCACGTTTTGTCGCCATATGAGGCAATCGGTGGAGCGGAATGGTACAAAGGAACCGCAAACGCTATTTATCAGAATATCAATTTTATTGAAAAATATGATCCCGAATATGTTGTTATCCTTTCAGGCGATCACATCTATAAGATGAATTATGCCAAAATGGTTGACTTTCATAAAAAAAATAACGCAGCCTGCACAATAGCTGTGCTTGAGGTTCCGTGGGAGGAGGCTTCGCGTTTCGGTATTCTTGCAACTAAGGACAATGATGAAATCTATGAATTTGCCGAAAAACCGTCAAAGCCTAAAAGCAACAAAGCCTCAATGGGTGTTTACGTTTTCAGCTGGGATAAATTAAAGCAGTATCTTATTCAGGATGAAAATACCGAAGGCTCATCAAACGACTTCGGTAAAAATATCATTCCCACTATGCTTGACGCCGGCGAGAGAATGTTTGCATTCCCGTTCAAGGGTTACTGGAAGGACGTCGGTACAATAGACTCTCTGTGGGAGGCTAACCTTGACATTATTAATCCAAATGTTGACCTTGATTTAAGCGATACAAGCTGGCGAATTTATTCAAGAAATCCCATGGCGCCGCCTCACTATATCGGCAAAAAAGCGGTGGTTGAAAATTCGTCTATCAGCGAAGGCTGTGAGATTGAGGGCAATGTCGACTACAGCGTAATATCATCAAATGTAACTATTGAAGAAGATGCCGATGTAAGATACAGCGTTATTATGCCTGGCGCGGTTATCAAAAAAGGCGCTAAGGTATACTATTCAATTATAGCCGAAAACGCAGTAATTGAAGAGGACGCAAAAATCGGTGAAATTCCGGAAAATCTTGAAAATCCCGAGGCTTGGGGTATACCTGTTATCGGCGCGGGCGCCACAATAACAAAGGGCAAATATATTGAACCCGGCGTAATGATTAAATCAGGAGAGGAGGTATAAGTCAATGAATGGTAAAAAGGTTTTGGGTATAGTATTCGCTAATATACACGAAGAGGCTTTGGACTCACTTACTGCTACGAGGACAATGGGCTCCGTCCCTTTCTGCTCACGGTATCGTTTGATTGACTTCCCTCTCTCAAACATGGTGGAAAGCGGAGTTGCAAAAATCGGCGTTGTCACAAACTCGAATTTCCAGTCGCTTATGGACCATGTAGGCACAGGCAAACCATGGGATTTAAGCAGAAAAACAGACGGGCTCTATCTCCTTCCGCCTTTTTCGGTCGGCAGTGCAAATATGTGGGGCAACAGGATTGACGCAATCTACGGAAATTTGAATTTCCTCCAGCAGTCAAATCAGACGTATGTTCTTATGTCTGACTGCAACCATATTCTTTCAGTCGACTATACTAATCTCTTTAATGCTCATGAGGAGAGCGGCGCGGATATAACAATTCTCGGTGTAAAAGGTAAAATGCCCGAAAATATCGGTTCTGTCCTAACATTTGATAAGATTGAAGACAACGGCAGAATTACCGAAATGAGCCTTGACAGAAAAACCGACGAAGATGTTTTTTACTCATGTAATATAATGATTATGAAAAAATATCTTCTTGAAACTCTTATTACAAACGCTCATTCAAAAAATGAAATTTCATATCAAAGAAATATCATAATGTCAAATATAAACAATCTTAAAATTCACGCCTTTGACGCAACCGACAGCTTTGTAGGCACGGTCGATTCAGTCAAGAGTTACTATGATATTTCAATGTCCCTCCTTGAAAAAGAAAACAGGAAAAAGCTGTTCAACCGCCCTATTTCAACAAAAGAGCGTGACGATATGCCGACAATTTACGGTCCTGATTCATCTCTTAAAAATTCTCTTGTTGCGGACGGCTGTATAATTGAAGGAAAAGTAGAAAACTGCATTATATTTAAAGGAGTTAAAATCGGCAGGGATACTGAAATTAAAAATTCAATTCTTATGCAGGACACAGTTGTTGGTAACAATGCGAAAATAAGCTGTGTAATAGCGGATAAAAATGTAAATATTAAGGACGGTGCCGAGCTTTCGGGCGCTGACACCTTCCCTATATGCTTAATTAAAAATACAAGAATATAGGAGGCAGAATATGAAAGTATTATATGTTGCGTCTGAGGCGCTTCCGTTTATGGCGTCGGGCGGGCTTGGTGACGTTGCCGGTTCATTACCTGTCGCTCTGAGGAAAAGACTTATCGGCTGCCGTGTTGTTATGCCGCTTTATGACAGCATTAAGCAGGAATATAAGGATAAGATGAAATTTATTACATCCATTTCCGTTCCTGTTTCATGGAGAAGACAGTATTGCGGAATTTTCGAGGCAAAGGCAAACGGAGTAATTTACTATTTTCTTGACAATCAGTATTATTTCAAACGTGACGGAATTTATGGCCATTATGACGACGCGGAGCGTTTTGCTTTTTTTGCGAGAGCCGCGCTTGAAATTATCCCCGCAATTGACTGGAAACCCGATATAATTCACTGTAATGACTGGCAGAGCGCGCTTACACCGCTTTATTATACCTGCTATTACGCAAACAGAATGGGATTTGAAAATATCAAAACCGTATTCACTATTCACAATATTCAGTATCAGGGCAAATACGGCGACGAACTTTTGAATGATGTATTAGGTATTGCTCCTGAAAACAATAATCTTATACTCTATGACGGACTTGTTAATTTTATGAAGGCGGGCATTGAGTGCGCAAATAAGGTTACAACCGTATCTCCAACTTATGCAAAGGAAATTCTTGACCCGTGGTTCAGCCACGGTCTTGACCCTATTCTCAACCAGCGCAGCTGGAAACTCTGCGGAATATTAAACGGTATTGACGTTGAAGGATATAACCCCGAAACAGATAAGGATATATGGGCAAACTACAGCTCGGAGAATTTTACAAACAAAGCTAAAAATAAAGAAGAGCTCCAAAAAATGATGGGGCTTAATGTGGATGCGAATGTTCCTGTTATAGGTATCGTTACACGTCTTGTAGGTCATAAGGGCGTTGACCTTATGAAAGAGGTGCTTGAAAAGAGCCTTTGCGAGCGTAATCTTCAGTATGTTATGCTTGGCAGCGGAGAGTGGCAGTATGAAAACTTCTTCCGCTATCTGCACGACAAATATCCTGATAAGGTCGGCATTACCATCGGTTTTGTTCCCGACCTTGCGAGAAAAATTTACGCCGGAGCGGATATGTTCCTGATGCCAAGTAAATCGGAGCCGTGCGGCCTTTCTCAAATGGTTGCGCTTAGATACGGCACCCTCCCCATTGTACGAGAAACAGGTGGACTTAAGGATTCAATAACCGACTGCGGAGACGGTGAGGGCAACGGCTTTACTTTCAAAACATATGACGCGTACGATATGCTCGGCGCGATTTACCGTGCGGACGACGCTTACCATTCGGACGGATGGAGCACACTTGTTAAACGCGCGCTTGACTGTGATATGAGCTGGGGCAAAAGCGCAAACGAGTATATTAAAATGTACCGCGCACTTCTTAAATAAATACTTATTTATGCAAAACGGGAGACTTTTCAGTCTCCCGTTAATTCTTACCCTGTCTTTCAAGACTGAGCAGATATTTCTTTTTATCAATACCGCCTGCGTAGCCTGTCAGCCCGCCGTCAGCGCCGACCACTCTGTGACACGGAATAATGATGCTTATGGGATTATGCCCCACGGCTCCGCCGACAGCCTGTGCGGACGCTCTTTTTCCCGTTTCCTTTTCTATCCTTTTTGCAATCTCTCCGTAGGTTATTGTTTCGCCGTAAGGAATTTGAGAGAGAATATTCCATACCGCCTGCCTGAAACCACTGCCTTTAGGCTTAATTTCAAAATCAATTTCAGGATTTTCACCGCTGAAATATTTTTCAAGCCACAGAATCGCTTTTTCAAGAACGGGAATTTTTCGTTTTTCATATTCGCCACACAGCGTACTTTTAAAATATTTTTGATTTTCTATCCATAATCCCGTTAAATTCTTGCCGTCTGAGGACAAAAGAATTTTGCCGACCGGCGAGATGTACTCAGCCACATAATCCATAAAACCACACCCCTGACCGATATTTTAACACAAATTATTTTTATTTAAAACCACTTTTTCTTTTTGAACCAAAAGTAAAGACAGAGTACAACAACAGCACAGAGAATAACTACGTAAAGATAGCCATACCTCCAGTGAAGTTCAGGCATAAATTCAAAATTCATACCATACCATCCCACTATCACCGTCATCGGAAAAAATATTGTTGTCACTAAGGTAAATATTTTCATTGTATGATTAAGTCTCATATCAAGGTACGCCTGATAAGCGTCCCACAGATGCACCACGCTGTCCCTGAGCAAATCAACATTCTCTTTAAGCCTTACGGTTTTATCTGTAAAAATCTGAAAAACTTTCAGGCTGTCTTTGTCAAATATCTCATTTTTGTTTTCTCTGAGCGCTTCACTCACGTCAATAAGCTGTTCATAATACCCTCTCAGGAACAACAGCTCTTTTTTCATATTAAGAAGCTTCATATTAAAATTTCTGTCAGCCTTATTTTTCAGTACGGTTTCTTCAAGTGAGTTTATCTCAAGCTCCGCGTTTTCAAGCGCCTTGTTGTCCCCTGCTATAAGCCCTTCAAAAAAGGAGCACACAAGCTTTTCAAGAGTTATATTTTCACAGGATATTTTAGAAAGCACTTTCAAAAAAATATCTCTGTTGGAACAACTGCTGTCGGACACATTTACTGCAAGCAGAAGATTTTTTTTAATATAAAGAGCAAAACAACTGTCTCCCTTTATTTTATCGGCATTGACAACATTCACTTTAACAAAACAGTAACTGTCATAAACCTCAATGTCGGATGAAAAAAAACTGCTTTTTTCCTTGCATTTTTCAACCGTCTGCATTGAAAAATCAAGATTTCTGTAGATATTTTCAAGTTCGCTGACACTTATATAACCGAGAGTAAGGATATTGCTGTTAAGGTCATCTGCGCTCACACTCACTACATCATCATCAAATTGATAAAACATAAAACCACCTAAAATATTTTTTCTGTAAAAAGCTATATTATAAGCGGATTTGTAAAAAATAAATGCAGTTGTGTTATTATATAATAAATAAAATAAAAAATTGACCGTCATTTAACTTTTAGATATAATAAAAAGTGTTTTTAAGAGGTGTTATAATGATTTATACAGTTACCTTTAATCCGGCGCTCGACTATGTTATGAACGTCGGCAGACTTCAAACAAAAGACATAAACAGGACTGACAGCGAACAGCTTTATTACGGCGGTAAGGGAATAAACGTATCCGTTATTCTCACACGTCTTGGTATTGAAAATACGGCTCTCGGATTTCTTGCAGGTTTTACCGGAAAATATGTAAAGGAATTGCTTGAAAAGGATAATGTCAAAACTGATTTTGTTTACCTTGAAAGCGGATATACAAGAATCAATGTAAAAATAAGGTCACAGCAGGAATTTGATATTAATGCTAAAGGACCTGAAATAAGCCAGCGGGATATTGACGCCCTTTTCAAAAAGCTTGATAAATTAAAACCGGGCGATACACTCGTTCTTGCAGGCTCGGCCTCAGGCTCTTTGCCAAACGATATATATGAAAGAATTTTAAAAAGATTAGATAAAAAAGGCATTGAATTTGCAGTTGACGCCACCGGTAAATTGCTAATGAATGTTCTTAAGTACAAACCTTTTCTTATAAAACCGAACCATTTGGAGCTTGGTGAAATCTTCTCGGTTGAAATCAAAACGCTTGAAAGCGTTAAAATTTATGCCAAAATGCTTCAGGATATGGGCGCGGGAAATGTACTTGTATCACGCGGTAAGGACGGCGCCGTTTTACTTGACGAAAGCGGACAGTTTCATACTATAGGAGTTGTACCGGGAAAAGTAAAGAGAACCGTCGGCTGCGGCGATTCAATGGTGGCGGGTTTTCTTGCCGGATATAAAAAAAGCGGGGATTATTCATATGCACTGAAACTCGGTTCTGCCTGTTCAAATGCAACCGCGTTTTCCGAATCGCTTGCAACAAAAGATGAAATATATAAACTGCTTGAAAACGAATATATAAAATAAAAATCTCCTGTCTTTACAGACAGGAGATTTTTATTCTCTTTCTTCTATTTTACACTTCCAGTATTTATAAAGCCTCTCTTCGCTCCAGCTCGCATTAGCGGGACTTGTCGAGGGCAGGCAGACCGCCTTTATTCCGATTTCCTTTTCAATATATTTTTTATAAAGGCTCTCTGCTTTTTTACCGTTGACAAAAATTCTTTTTATCATTGCTTTTTCGGTTATAATCCGTATGTTGTTTGGAACTACATTTTTTATTGTGCTGTCAGCAGAGCCCGTTATTTCACAGGAATGTATAACATCCCAAAGCGCAAAACGGTTATCAAGCAAAAGCTTTGTCTTATCTTCAATACTTTCAGGCAGAGGCTTTGCGCATATTCTCGCCATAACACGCCAAAAACGGTTTTGAGGATGACCGTAGAAAAAGCCCTCTTCCCTTGACTTAACAGACGGGAACGAGCCGAGTATAAGTATTTCCGACTTTTCATTATATACAGGATTAATTGAGTGAACTATCATATTTGTCTATCGTTTTCTTTTATCGTCAATTATGAAACTGCTTTATGGATAAAATGCGCAAACAAAATTGCAATTTTTGTCGGTTCGAGCGGTAATCTGCATTATTTTAAAACAGGCGTCTTTATTAAACCGATTGCCTCATCCGCTCAATAAATAAAGAAATATACGGGAATTAATACAGCTGTTTTGATATATCCAGTCTGTATTTTATTGTAGCATAGCATACATTTTCCTGTCAATCGGTTTTATAATTATAAAAAACTACGGTCTTTTGAATTTGACATTTCATTTTGCAAATGCTATATTATAAATGCCAAAAACATTATAACTAAATATTTGCTGAAGAAATAGTATGTTCTTTTTTTATCTTTTGATAAAAACGCATGCTCTTATTTTTATACTATTCTTTAGTAATGGTTGTAATGTTATTTGGCAGTAACCGAGTTATGCGTTTTTTATGCGCGGCTTCGGCTGCGCATTTTTTATTTTCTTACATATAAATAATTCGAATATTGACATACTTTTTTGTTAATGCTATATTATAAATGCCAGATATAATTAAATATTTTCAGCATAAACAGTAAGTATGTTTTTTGTCTTTTGATAAAAATACATGCTCTATATTCACATGCTTACTTTTGTGCGTTGTGTTTAATTGTGTCTGGCGATATTTAGGAGCCATGTATTTTTTGTGCGCGGCTTCGGCCGCGCATTTTTTATTTTCTTGCATATTATTCGAATATTGACATATTTTTTTGTTAATGCTATATTATAAGTGCCAAACAAAACTAAATCTTTATTATTACCATAACTGCGTGTATTTTTATTTCGTAAAAAATACAGGCTTCTTATTCACATGCTTTTATGGCAATTTGTGTTTAGTTTTGTTTGGCAACAAAAAAGAAGTCTTGTGTTTTTTGTGCGCGGCTTCGGCCGCGCATTTTTTATTTATCATATAAAAGACAAAACAGCCGCCTAAGCGACCGTCTTGCCTAAAAGGTAAAAAGTAAAAACTTTTGTACTTATATTTTAACACATTGTTTTAAAAAAGCAAAAATTCAAACGGTATTTCAAAATGAACACAATATAATTAAAATATCCCTGTTTTAGCGAAAAAACGCCCGCTGTATTCTGATTATTTTTGTATTTGCTCTCATAATTGTTATAACAATAATGGGTGCAAATGCTTTACAATAATAGGTGGTGAAGCAAATGGATATTTATAAAAAGTTAGTCGAACTGAAAAAAAGAAAAAAATGGACTAACTATAAAATAGCCAAAGAGTGCAATCTGCCTCAAGCAACTGTCGATAATATTTATAAACAAAGAAATACGCCACAGATTGAAACGCTTAAATTATTATGTGACGGTTTCGGCATCACTTTGTCGCAATTTTTTCTTGAGGATGAAAGGGACTCGTCCTTGAGCAAATCCCAAATTGAATTTTTAGACCTTTTCAACCTTTTGTCAGAGGAAAAAAAGGATGCTCTTAAAACTATTATGATATTTATTATTTGAATAAAATATTTAAATTCAGATGAATGTGTGGTGCAATATTAGTGACTAAAAAAAGCTTTTATAAATCCAATCATAAAATAACCCCCATTTTTGATTGTGTAAACGAGGAAAACGAACATACTTTTTGCATAACAAAATCACAGGCAATAAAAGAACCGATTAAAAAGCTGAAGTTAAAGTTTACTGACAAATCACGCTCTTGTCCCCCTAACTGCCACACATTACCGCACAGTTCGCCTGTCAGAGCCGACGCCGTCTTAACTTCAAACCGTACCAAAAACAATATCACCCTGAGCGTCTGCAAAGACTGCGCCAAAAAAATAGCCGATGCTTTAAAATTTGTTTATACATATAAAAAATCATATATTGACAGAAAATCAGGAATAATTATCAAATATAACTACCATATGTATGTTAATCAAAGATGCTCCCTATGCGGTGAAGAGAACAGTAACTGCTACGACATACATCTGGGACATTGCCGTTATATTCTTTGCTCAAAATGTGAAAGAAGTCAGTATGAGCAGTTTATGACAATTTATCAAACCGCTAAAATTAAAGAAGAAAAGATTAAAGCCTATTTGGATAAAACCGCAATAAAAACGGATATTAAACTATACATAAAATACAATATTAATCCCCAAAAATATAATAATACTTTGGTTAAAAATGTCGGCTTTTCAACAAGAATCATAAACGCTTTAACAAGAAATAATATTAATTTTATCTCCGATTTGCTGAAATTAAGCATAAGCGATATTAAAAAAATAAGAAATATCGGATCAAGCTGTATAGCGGAAATTGAGGAATATGTACAAAACCTTAAATAATACCCGCAAAAACTTAAAAGCGCGCGCAAAAAAGGGAACGGTTTGTAAAAACCGTTCCCTTTTTAATATCAGAAAAAAATAATCTTATTAATAAAAAGAGTGTTCGGCTTCGTACCAAACACTCCAACTGGTCGAGGTGACAGGACACGTATTGTTATAAATATCTTAAAATTTGGCTTAAATAAAGGAAAATATGAGATTTATAAAACCTTCGGGGAGCAATGAGGGGAGCAATTAGCCTATAAGTTTTAAATTCTGCATATACATCTCAGCCTTCTTAAGGGCATTATCCTCGTAATCCTCAAATACATCACAGTAAGTATTTAAGGTCGTTTCAATATCAGCGTGACCGAGTATTTTTTGTAAAACCTTTGCAGGCATTCCGCTCTCAATACACCTTGTAGCAAAGGTATGGCGGAGCATATGCTGGTTATATGCTTTGTCCGGGATTATATCTTTAAAATAGTAAGTTTTAAATTTCTGTTCCCAGTCATCAGGAGCTTCTTTACCTAACAGTTTAAAGCCGTCAGCAGTTTTCTTATAATAAGTATATTTCCTATATTTAATATTTTTTCTGTTTTTAACAGAGAGAGGCTTAAACTCCTCATGCATCGGAATAATTTTATATCTTTCAATTATCCTTTTGAATGAAGAATTAATCTGATTTGTTGTTAAGACATTGTTGCTGTCATAATCATAAAATAGAAGATTATCTTTGTTGGGTTTCCATTGTGTATCAAGGTATTTTTTTATTATAGAGCAGCAGGAATTATTCATACTTACTGTTCTTTTACCGTTAATTGTTTTAGCTGCTTGTCCGATTATAGTTTTATCGTTTAAGTCCTTTGTTATAGTTCTACGGATGCTTATTTGATTGAAATTAAAATTAATATCATTGTATCGGTCAAGTGCAATAACCTCACCGCACCGCATACCTGTACACAGCATAAGCTCAAATATATATCTATACTTGTTGTCTGCTTCTTCGTTTTGGAGAACATTAATAAATCTTTGCTGTTCTGAAACAGTCAGAGCAGTTATTTTTTTTGTTTCCTTTTTTGACTTAGGTATTCTTATCTGGTCAAGTGGATTCTTATATATAATTTCTTTGCTCTGAGCATATTTAAAGGCAGAATTTAATTGACCGTAGAGCTTGCGGATGTACGACTGTGAATAACGTGTAATTGAATTAAAGAAAATCAATAGATTTGTTTCATCTATAGATTGTATCGGCATTTTTGCAAGATTAGACTGCTGTACAATTTTAAGCGTGTCCTTTCGCCTTTTGTAAGAAGTATCTTTAATGACATTTAAAGATTTATCTTTCTCAATGAGAAATGAGATAATATCCTCTAATCTGCTGTTATCCTTATCAACATAAGTTCCTTTTCTGACCTGTTCCTTCATCTCATTAAATTTTTTCAATGCAGCAGGTTGGGACTTATCACTTACCTTTTTTCTGATGGGGTTATCATCTGCATCATATCCGATAGTAACAACTCCGTACCAACGTCCCTTGCTCTTATCAAAATATAATGAGCCCTCGCCGTTATATCTGCTTTTTGTCTTTTTTGCCTTTGCCATTATACACACATCCTAAAAAGGTATAAAAATACCCTGCTTGATTTTTTTAGCAGAGTGTGATACAATCCTATTGTTCGGTGGGGTTGCAATTTTACACTCTACTATTTATACGCTCTATCCTGTTGCAGCAGGGTAGAGCGCTTTTTTTTGCCTTTTTAATTTTTATTTTTTTCATCGTTTAAAACATCTATAAATCCAGCCGTTAATATTCCTGACGGAAGAGCAATTATTGCTATTCCTACAAAAGCTGATAACATAGTAAATAATCTACCAATATCGGATGTTGGTGTAATATCGCCATATCCAACACTCGTTAATGAAATAGCTGCCCAATAAACAGCATCAAAGAAATTATTAAATGTTTCAGGCTCAATATTAAACATAATTAATGCTGTAAATAAAACATAAAAAATAGCAAGTGACATTACTGCGCAAAGAGGTCTGAATTCTTTTTTAATAACCTTAACAATTCTGTCAATATTTTTTGAGTATCGGAATATTTTAAAACTCCTCAAAGCTCTAAGTGATCTTGTCAGTCTTAAAAGCCTTAATGCTTTGAAGCCACTGTTAAGAGGAATAAATGACGGAAGAATTGAGAGTAAATCAATTATTGCCATAGGAGTGAATGGATATATTAAAAACGATTTAATCCCTTTTTGGATTTTATATTCTGCGGTAATTAATCTAAGTATGTAGTCTAAAATAAATACTGCTACAGTTACTTTATCTATTATTGAAAAAACAAGCGCATTAGATTTAACTGCAATTGGTATCATACTTGCAACAATACAAATAAACATACCTATATCATATAATGTTGAAAATTTATTTGTTTTATTAGATATTTCAATTATTTCATATATTTTTCTTAGCATATTAATGTCCACTTATTGATTTCATTTCATTTCCATTTCCATATTTTCAGGTCTATCTTTATCTCTATCAGGCTTATAATTTTTTTGTGAGTTTTTTCGGCTTCTTGTCGTATATTAGAGCTTTATTTTTTGATTTTTTATTGCTCTGATATATCTACTGTTTGTTGCTTTGATTTAATTAATAACAAAATCGCTTTTATTATATCAATAAGCCAGCCTACACCGCACAGACCTCCAGTAAACAGATATAATATACCGACACCAACAGAACCGTCAATGAATTTATGAACACCGAATACACCAAAGACAAGTACAATGAGCATATAAACAATAGGGTTTAATCCGTTTGCGTTCATTGTATAGGGTTTTGATGATGCGGTAGCTTTTTTATTTGGAGATTTTGTTGCTACCTTAATTACATCAGTGGCACCGAAAGTGGTTTTGTTATAAACTTTGTTGTAAACTGCTTTTTTAGGATTTTTAACATAACCAATTCCTTTTTTACCATAAAGGGGATTTACAGCCTTTTTCATAGTTCTTTTTATTTTGCCTGTTGTTCTTGCCTTTATAGACTTTTTTATACTCGGTTTTCTAAATCCAACTTTCATTAATATTCTCCTTTGAAATACAAAATTTTTGTTGCTTAAAAATAAGTAAACATTTTATAAATAACAAAAATCGCCATATTTTGTCAATAAAAAACAACCAAATAAAGAAAAATAATGTAAAAAAACAGATAAAAAAATTTTCCAAAAATTACCTGTTTACAGACAAAAATAACCAGTATTATTATTGCTTTAGAAGACGATTTTGTCAATAGTATTTTGAGGCATAGTGTCATTTTTCGGACTATAGATTTTTAATTATTGAAATTTCTTGAAAAATGGTATAAGCTATATTTCAAGAACAAATGTTTGAAAAGAGGTAAACATAATGAATAACGAAAATATAAAAAACTATTTAAAAAAATTAAATTACATACAAAAGAAAAAACTGCTTAGATATATGCTCATTCTTGAGCAGCAAGAAAAGCAATATAGTCAAGAATTTGTTTTTTCTTTTCCTCCGAAAGACGATTAAATATATTAAGTATTTCCTCATCAATATCATTTAATTTAGAATCGGACTCGGTTTTATTTTCCTCAGTAAGTAAATCAGTAATGCTAACACCAAAATAGTCAGCAAGTGCTTGTATTGCATTTACTCTTGGCATTTTCAATCCTCTACACCAGGTTGATATTGTTGATTTGTTAATACCTAAATCATTAACAATATCATCTTGTTGTTTATGATTTAATTGCATATAGTAATTAAGCTTTCTTGAAAATATTATTTTGTGTTTTTCTTTTAATTTATCATCATTATTCATAAATTATAAACCTCTTTGTTTTTTCTTGTCCCTATCATACACCAAAAGTAGAAAAATGTCAACACAAAGCAAAAATAATTCTACTTTGGTGTTGACAAATTATTTCTACTATGGTAGAATAAAGCCATCAGACAAAGAAAGGAGCTAAAAGTGTGAGTATAACAAGTTGTAATTTTCGAATATCTTTAGAAGCCTGTAGAGTTAATGCAAAATTAAGACAGACAGATCTTGCAATGCAACTGGGCGTTTGCAGAGATACGATTCGAAATTGGGAAAAAGGGATAACAAGTCCTACATCTGTGCAGCTACAGCAGATAAGTGAAATTACAGGAATACCAATGCAATATATTTTTTTACCAACTATTCTACAAAAGTAGAATATTGCAATAACTGCAAAATTCCTACAGTAAAGAGAGAAGGCAAAACAGAAAGGCAGGTGAGAGAATGTCAACAGGAGTACAAGTGTTCTTAATAATCTGTGCAGCTTTTATTGCGTTTTGCGCAATTGTAGGATTCGCGCCAAATTTGAAGAAAAAGTAAAAGCAAATACCAACCTTCATTAAAGCAGCAAATAAAAGCGGGGATGTGCAAACGCTTAGGATAATCCGTTCCGTTCTAATTCCGTTCTTGAGGGGTCATTAAAATAAACCCTGTATGTCTCCGCTTTTAGATAGTACAGCAGCGGGCAACAAAAAATTGTACAATGCTGCAACTAAAAAAACCTTTTCGTAAAGTTAATTTTATTGCAGCGCCCTGCTGCTTTGTTAAGGGTTGGTAATAAAAAAAGGAGAGTAAAAATGTTATTCAGTAATGCTGATGAAGAACTCGAAAAGCTGAAATTGTTAAAAGAAGAAATTGATAAAATTAACGAAATTGAAGTAGATAAGCTCTTTGTAAGTGTAGATGATATTTCAAGAATATTTCAATGCAGTGAACGCAGAGCGAGAGAGTTTATGAATTTGCCGGGCTTGAATATTGTTAAACTGGGCAGTAAACCTTTTGTAAATATAAATTCTCTTAATGAATTCACACAACAAAGAATTGTTATGGCTGAGCAGTAGGAGGTGAGAAAATGGCAACATCAGCACAAATCATTTTAGTAATTGGACTTGTGATTATTGGTACAATTGCAGTATTTGGATTTGCACCAAATTTTAAAGGTTAAAAACAAAAAAATAACAGGAGGCAGTAAAAAAATGACCAGGAAGAAAAGAAAAAGCTATTAAACGCTTTAAAAATCATACGTGGAGAATGTACCAAATACGAAAACGAAAGCTGTAATAATTGTCCTTTGTGTTCTGATGAAGGCTGCAACCTGAGGAACAGACCGAGGGAATGGCGCTTAATAACAGAAAAGGACAAGATATGGTGAGCGTTTAATTATTGAAAGCAGGTGGGAATAGGACAATTTATTTAATTAATGAATAGTAATAAAGGAGATGTTTGT
>CANQBM010000003.1 GCA_947589575.1 uncultured Clostridia bacterium
CTTTTTCAATAAAATCTTCATTAGTGTACCTGACGTCAATGTCCATCGTCTTTTCATCCTCAACGTCAAAGTAGGCTCTGTAAGTTGTGGGATAATAGCTTGATATTGTAAAATCAACATTCTCACCTGTTTCAACTCTTATAGGCACATCAAAATTTCCGCTTGATGTTACAACATTTGTCTGGAGCGAAACATTAAAATTATCATCAGTTATATCCTTCGCAAGATACTTTTTGCAGCTTACGGTTACATCAACGTCAATAACTTCATCCCCGTAGCATTTCAATCCCAGCTGCTCAGCGGCTGAACCGCTGAAATCAACAGGAACAGATACGGTAACAGTCTTAGTCGTTTCCGGAGAAAGGCTCATCGACGTAACAATCCATACAACTACAGCAAGAACTATTGAAATAATTATCAAATACTTATCGTTATAGATTAATTTTTTTATTGAAAACTTGCCTTTTTTATTTTTCTTTTCCGCCATTATTTCTTCCTCCTTCTTACAAGCTTGGTAATAATCTTGTCATCGGAGGAAGCTCCCGACGGAACAAAAGCGGTCATAAGAATATCCCTTAAATCTCCATCAGAGATATTCCTTTGAAGAACGCCTTTTTGCGCAACAGAAATATAGCCTGTTTCTTCACTTACAATTACAACAATGGCGTCGCTTTGTTCAGTTATGCCTATACCCGCTCTGTGCCTTGTACCGAGAGCCGTGGAAACTGTCTTTTTAGTAAGGGGAAGAATACATCCCGCTGCAAAAATCCTGCCGTCACGTATAACCATAGCTCCGTCGTGTAACGGAGATTTAGGGAAAAATATGTTTTCAATAAGTTCTTTGGTTGTTTTGGCGTTAAGCTGTGTGCCTGTAGTAATAATATCACCGAGCATTGTATTATTTTCAAAACAAATAAGAGCTCCAGTTTTTTTATCGCTCATATCCGCGCAAGCCTTGCAAACAGCCTCAATCGCGTCAGAAATCTCCGCAAGCTCAACGGCAAAACCGGGATGAATAATGGTTTTAAGGTTTTTTGTCATTGCGCCGTGACCAACCTGCTCCAGAATTTTTCTAACCTCGGGAGCGAAAAGTATAACAAGAATAATCAGTATATTTGAAAAAATTGATTTGAATATAAAACTTGAGGCTTCCATCCCTAATAGATTTACTATACCATAAATAATGGCAAGATAAATCAGACCCTTTGCAAGCTGTATGGCTCTTGTTTCTCTGATAATGCGTATACATATATAGATAACAACAGCAACTAATACAATATCCAAAAAGTCTGTTATAGAGAAAGTGGAAAAAACACTTAATATTTTATTAAAAGTATCAGTTATTTGGTTTAACATACTATACTTCCTTAAATTTTGTTTTCACTTGTAATTTTATTTTATCATATAAAAAACGAGAAATAAAGCGAATATCAAAGTTTTTTCAATGTGTTAATAAAAATTTCACATTCGCGCTGTGTAGTAAATACGGACGGGCTTATCCTTACAGTTCCTCTCTCTGTCGTATTAAACACTCTATGCGCCAAAGGAGCGCAATGAAGTCCAGCACGCACTGCAATCCCTCTGTCAGCTAAAAGCCCGGCTGTTTTTTCAGACGGATAATCCGAATAGTTAAAGGAAAAAATCGGAGCATAATCCGCCCTTTTCGGAAAAGGTGTATAAAAGGTTACTTTGTTGTTTTTCCCCATTTCATTGTAAATCATTTGGATAAGAGAAATCTCATGATTATATATCCTGTCAATTCCCCTTCTTTTTACAAAATCAACTCCTGCTCCAAGTCCGATTATACCGCTGTTATTAAGCGTTCCCGACTCAAATCTGTCAGGCAGAAAATCAGGCTGATTCAGATTCATGGATGAAGAGCCTGTACCACCCTCAATTATCGTGTCAAGGTCAATATCATCATTCACTGCCATAAATCCCGTTCCCATAGGACCGTAAAGCCCTTTATGACCCGGAGCGCACAGAATATCAATATTATCCCGATTACTTACATTCATAACTCCTAAAGTCTGTGCGGCATCAACAATAAATCTAATATTGTTTTCCCTGCAAAGTTCACCTATTTCTTTGATAGGAAATACATAACCAAAAACATTTGACGCATACATACATATGATAAGAGATGTATTGCTTCTGATTAATCTTTTAAAATTGTTAATCAGCTCATCCTTATCAAAGCTGAACATAGCAATATCATAGGTTATTATTCCTTTTCGCGCAAGGGCGTCAACAGGACGTGAAACCGCGTTATGCTCCAATGGAGAAATAATAACATGGTCTCCCCGCTTTACACTCCCTTTAATTGCCATATTGAGCGCGTGGGTGCAGTTGAGCGTGAATGCAATATTCTGCGCCGGAAAAGAAATAAGTGAACTGATTTTTTCTCTGACATCATAAATTTTATCGGAAGTTTCCACAGACTGTCTGTATCCGCCTCTTCCGCTGTTAAAGCTGTAACTTTTCATACCAACGCTTGAGGCAGACAAAACGGTAACAGGCTTCGGATTAGTCGTTGCGCTGTTATCTAAATATATCATATAACCTCAACCCCGCGTATGGTTATCCTGTTTCGTTCCAAAATATTCACGGGCTCGTTGTCGCTTGAGTATACTTCAAGGGCATAACCGCATCCATCTGTTTTAGAAGGATTTTCAATCTTTTTTATCTGCGCTTTATATCCGCTTGAGCGCAATACTCTTTGTCCGCGCTGAGCATTTGTAATTGAACCTACCTTAATAAATAAAGTCATAATTAGTACCTCTTTTCTTAACATAACATATAGTACGATATACTTTATTGTATGCAAAAAATAAGGTATTTGGGAATATGAGGAAAAGATAAAGGGCTGTCTCTCTGAAACGAGACAGTCCCTTTATGTATTGATTATTTATTTTTCTTAGCAAGTTTTTCCGCCTTGCGTCTTGCGATTTCCTCCTGTTCTTCAGCGCGCTTTTTTTCGATTTCCATATCCTTGATTCTGTCTTCCTCGTCCGCTTTTTCCTTTGCCTCGTCATAAAGAGCCGCAATCTCATCAAACCTGCTGTAATTTTCCTCCTGCGCAAGGAGTTTCTTTGCATCGTTAAACGGCTTTGCCGCTCTGTTAAATTTAGCAAATTCGTCCATAATAACTTTCTGCTGCTTAATAACGGTTTTCTTTTCAGCTGTAAGCTTTTTAATTTTATTCTTAATCTCTTTTACAAGATTTTTATCATTTGATTTTTTTGCAATATTCACTTCACTTGACAGTTCATAAATATCACGTTCAAGGCTGTCTTCCCTATCAAAAAGAGCGGTAAGTGATTCCATATCGGGTTCTTCAAAATCGTTTACACTGCCGTAATACTTGTCATACGCTTTCTTGGCGGATATGTTTTTCTTGGCAAGCTCAATTTCAAATTTGCGTAATTCCTTTTCTTCAGGAGTGTTCTTTGGAAAATGCTTTGCTTTTGAGAGCTCGCTTCGCGCATTGGAAATATCTATATTTTTAATTCCTTCAAGTCCCTGATTATAAATTTCACGGTAAACAGCAATCTCGTGCTTAAACAGTTTAGAATTGAATTTATCAAGCTCACCGCATACAAACTTGGAAATCTCAATTTCTTCATTAAAGTTAAGAGCCTCGCGGTAAGCTTTTTTAGCTGCCTTGCGTTCCTGCTTGTCTTCAATATTTTTATAGTCGCTCTTTGAAACATTCTTCGGTATTTCATCAGCCATCTTTCTTGCATCATTTACAAGATCAATCGCTTCAACGAGCTTATGATTATCAAGAGCGTTATTAGCGTAATCCTCAAAGAGAGAGCGTACCTGAAGAACGCGAATGACGCTCTTCTGTTTCTTTTCGGTAAAATCATAGAAGAAATACGGAACAACATTTAAAAACGCTCCGACCGCAGCCATTAATATCAGCGCGCCCATCAGCTTGTAAAGAAGTCCCGGCTGACCGCTGTTAACATCGAGAATATCAAACGGCTTAGCGTAGCCATTGCCCTCATAAACGCCGTAGTATTTTTGAACGGCGGGAACAACAGATGCAGTAAGCAGTGTTACAATATTACCGATAGTCATAACAGTAGCGAACATACCGTCTATACGCTCGCCTGATTTGAACTGCTGATAATCACGAATATCCGCTTGAATGGCAGGGGTGGTAATCTGTTCAAATGCGCCAACAAGGCTGTTGAAATAAATACATACAAACAGCCACCAAATACTGTGCATATTTATTAACATTGCTAAAATGCAAACTACATTAAGAAAGTTGACAGCAACAAGTACTTTCTTCTTTCCCCACTTACGAATACATATAGGAGCAAGAAGCATTCCCCAAAGAGAAGCGTTACCTGTAAGCGTCTGAATCAGCGAGAGTGTACCGCCGCTGCAAGAATGGCCGTAACTATACGACCACTGTAAGATATTTTGGTAAGAGCTTTCAAGAAAGCCAATCCAGCCGGCAAGAGCAATAATCCAAAAATACTTGTTTTTAGCAACCGATTTAAGAGAATCCATAAAGCTTATCTGGATTGTATGGGTTTTTGCCTGCATTATTTTTTCTTCTGTATTTGCAAACACAACAATCGTCAGCCCGATACCTATAACGGCAAAAGCAGGATAACCTATTCTGTAAACACGAATATCAAACAGATTATCGTCCGCAGCAAACTGCGCGATAAGCGGAAGAACAATATTCATTATTGACGGTGCAAGCGAATACACAACAGATTTTATCGCCAAAACATCTGTACGCTCCTGAGTATTAGGCGATAAAACGTGAATTAAATTTGTATATGCGTCATTAAAGAAATTAAAGAAAAACTGTAAGAGAAGATTAAAAATCAAAACAATTGCGCAGGTTGCAACATAAGACGCATTCCTGCCGAAAAGCTGACCGGTAAATATATTTCCGAGATACTCGTAAGGAAACCAAACATACCCAAGCGCAATTATTGCTGTCGGAATACCCATTGATAAAAGATAAGGTCTGTATTTTCCGCCTTTACCTCGTGTGTTATCAATCATATTTGCCCGGATACCAGTAAGCGGAATATTCGCAAGAGTGGCAATAAGATAAAGATAATACATATCCATCGCGCCTATACCGATTGCTCCGGCAACAACCATATTAGTTGTAGAAACAATAAGTACACTTGCGATTGTTATAATAAAATAAGCGCCTATTCCTCCGCCCGCATATGCGGCAATTTCCTTAAAGGACATATATCTGCCCTTAGGAGGTTCCTTCCAGTAAAACCTTATATTATCAATCAAGGTCATTGCTTTTTGCTTTATGTTTACATTTTCAGCCATACAGAATCTCCTTATCTAAAGTTACTAACTTAATTATTTTAACATATAATTTAAGCAATTACAACAAAAAACTGACAAATTAAACTATTATTTTAGTTAAATTCTATCACAAAGCTGCTGTTATCTCCACAGGTAACATTTACCTTATTGCCGTCAATCTCATATGACTTAGAGTTTTTCAGCTTATCAAAAGTTTTATCTGTTACTTTATCAACCGGAGATTCATCGGTATACTTAAAATCCGAGCCGCCTGCTCTGCTGTCGTTCATGGCAAAACCCGTTAGGGCATTTCCTTTATTATTCTCTATATCAAGCACCGGATTAAAATAATACCATTTACCCTTAAATTCCGCGTATGATATTATACCTGCCGCTGAATTTACATTCATTATATGGCTTGCATTTCCGTCACCCTGCAAAACCAAATATTCAAATAACGAACAAATCGGGGCGGAATATCCCTTGCCCTGCATAACAGTATCAAAGGTCGTCAAAACGGAATTATCAACTGAAAAATTCTTTGTTATATAGGTATAAACATTAAAAATATACCTGTCTGTATTGACCTTGCCGTATCCGCACTGAGCTTTTATTTCATCTATTTTTTCAAAAAACCGCGAAACGAGTTTTAAATGCTCCTCATCACTGTTTTTATATGTTACTTTAACGCCGGAAGAATCATCTAAAACATTAATGCTTTCAACAAGCGGATAAAGCGGAAAGCATGTATAAAAGAGCTGATTGACGCTGTCCATCAGAGAAACATTGAATTTAACCTCTTTTTCTCCTTTAATAACTGCGTTGCAAAGCTTTTCATAGGCTCTTTTCGCGCTTTCATCCGTACTTTGATAGTGTGAATCAATAGTTACATTTATATCCGTTTTTTCCGTTTCGGAATTTTCCTTATTTGAACAGGCAGTAAACATAACAGTAATCATTACCACGGAAATAATAGCACAAACTAATTTTTTCATAATTTATCCTTTCATTTGTTTCATTTTTTCTTCAGCGGCGCTGAAAAACTTTTTATAGGCGTCACAGTAATCCTTGTCCTGTCTGTTACGCTTGCAGCCGCCGCCTCTGCAAATATAAAAATAATTGCAATTTTTACATTTGTCCTCCAGCTTAAAGGACTCCTTTAAAAACTCAACCGCCTTTTCACTGTGGTAAAGCTCGTCAAAAGAGCTCTCGTTTATATTTCCAAGATACCATTCGTCAGTACAATAAAAATCACAGGGATAAACACTGCCGTCTCCCTCAACAACAAACTGTGTTGAGCAGCAGCCGTTCATTCCACACTGCTCCGCATTGTTACCCGATGATAGCGAAACATAATTATCAAACGAGCGTATTGAAATATAATCGCCTCTCATATAGTCGTTAAAATAGATGTTGAAACCACGCGTAAGAAATTGCGAGTAATCATCATTATTCATATAAAACTCTTCGTCGTAATCACTTTTCATCGGTCTCAAACACGGGATAAACTGAAGATAACGCAGTCCGTTTTCTTTGAAAAATCTGTACGCTTTACGAAAATTTTGAGCCGTCCGCTTTGTCAGCACAGATAAAACATTAAAGGACACTCCGTATTTTTTTAGAAGCTCAATACCTTTGATAACATCATCAAACGAATCAGAACCGTCTGCATAAATCCTGTAGGAATTAAGCGTTTTATCACCATCAAGAGAAACGCCGATTAAAAAATTATTTTTCTTAAAAAATTCAGCAAACTCCTCGGTGATAAGCGTACCGTTTGTTTGCAGACAAATATGTACAGGCGAGCCGTGAATATTTTTTCCCTTAATGTATGAAACAAAATGTCTGTAAAAATCTATACAGCAAAGAAGCGGTTCACCGCCCTGAAAGGTAAAGTAAACATCCGTTCCCTTTGCAAAAGTCAACGCGGAATCAATAACTTTTTCAGCGGTATCAATGCTCATCATTCCCTTTGAAAATTCATGCCTTTGCGAAGAAAGAGAATGATAAAAGCAGTACCCGCATCTTAGATTACAATTACTTGACGCCGGTTTGAGCATAACTGATATTGCCATTAAATCACCTGCCGAATCTAAGAATTAGTATATAACATATTGATGAATTAGACAAGTAGCAAATATTTTAAAATTAATTTGTTTGTTTGACAATAACCACACATAATGGTATAATTTACTTTATTAAATTAAAGTATACGGGTGTTTGATTTGAAAAATTATTCAATAAGTCTGCCGAGCTATTCAATCGGTGATAAGGTATATGATAAAATCGGCGAAATTTGCTCGCCGTTTGGGAAAAAAGCCGTCTGCATCGGCGGAAAAACCGCTATAAGCAAAGTAAGAGATTTAATTGAAAAAAGTGTTGAAAACACCGCGATTAAAATACTTGATTTCATCTGGTACGGAGGCGAGGCAAGCTATGAAAATGTTGAAATGCTTAAAAATAATACCTCTGTAAAAGATGCCGATATGATTTTTGCAATCGGCGGCGGAAAGGCGCTCGACACATCAAAGGCGCTTGCGTTTATAACAGGTAAAGCGATTTTTACTTTTCCGACTATTGCGTCAAACTGTTCGGGAACAACTGCCGTATCAATTATGTATAACAGCGACGGCAGTTTCAAGGAGCCGTTTTTCTTCCCTGCTCCCGCAAAGCACTGCTTTATTTACACGCCTGTTATTGCGCAGTCGCCGGCAAAATATATTTGGGCCGGTATGGGCGACACATATGCCAAGTATTTTGAAGCCGCTATGAGCAGCCGGAATGAGGATTTGGTTCACTATCACGCGCTCGGTGTTACAACAAGCAGTCTTTGCCTATACCCTCTTTTAAAATACGGCAAAAAAGCCATGGCTGATTTTAAAGAAGGCAAAACGAGCTTTGAAGTTGAGCAGGCAATACTGTCTGTTGTTGTAACAACGGGAATAGCGTCTATTCTTTTAACCGCCGAGCATATTATCGACTATAATACGGGACTTGCGCACGCGGTGTTTTATGCGCTAACATCATATCCTCACATTGAGGAAAGGCATCTTCACGGCGAGGTTGTGGCGTTTGGAGTGCTTATTCTTCTTCTTGTCGACGATGACACAAAGATGTTTAAAACTATGTATGACTTCAACAAATCAATCGCTCTTCCAACATGTCTTGCTGATATTGAGATGAGTGAAGATGATTTAGACAGACTTGTGCCTATGGTCTGCAAAATGAAAGATATTGAACATAATCCATACAGAATTACGGAAGAAATGGTATTAAAGGCTTTCAAAAAGCTTGAAAAATACAATAAAAATAATTAGGAGAGGTTTTTATGAAAAAAACACTTAAAAAAATTACGGCAATTTTAACGGCAGCACTTATGGTTGCCGCTTGCTTTGCAGGCTGCTCAGCAAAAAATGACAAAAACGGAGAGTCAACTACACCCGATACCGCGAAGCAGGCAAAATTCGGTGTTGTAGTTCAGACAGGCGCAAACGGCGCGTTTGTTGATATGAAAGACGGTATCATTGAACAGATGAAAGCCAATGGATATGAAAACGCAGATTTTGTTTATAAAGATGCGCAGAACGACACATCCGCTCTTTCAACAATTATCAGTTCAATGGATGACGGCTCATATAACGCAATTTTTACAATAGGAACTGCCTGCACGCAAACACTTGTTAATCTTCAGTCAGATACACCCTGCTTCTTCTGTGCAGTCTCCGCTCCTGTTGAGGCAAAGGTAATTACCAATATGGGAATGCCTGATAAAAATGCTACAGGAACATCAAACGCAATCCCTGTGTCAGACATAATTGAAATGGGCTACAAAATCACGCCTGACGTAACAAAGTGGGGCTTCATTTACTCAACATCACAGATAAACGCCGTAAATACGGTTGAGTCTGCACAAAAATATCTTGACTCAAAAAATATCAAATATGAATCTGCAACTGTTGAAACGTCAGCCGACGTTAAATCCGCAACGGAAACGCTTATTTCAAACGGCTGTGATGTAATCTTTGTTCCTAATGATGCTATCGTTCAGGACGGTGTTCAGGCGCTTGTTCAGGTTTGCAGGGAGGCAAAGGTACCGAGCTACTGCTCATCCGCGACAACCGTAAACAGCGGATGCCTTGCGACACTTGCTATAGACGATAAGGGAATCGGCGCAAAAACCGCTGATATGTGTATTGAATATATGAACGGTAAAGCGATTACGGAAATCCCGTCGGTAGTTGTCGGCATTGACTACTGCACATTTAACGCGGACGTTGCCGAGTCGCTCGGAATTGATACTCCCGCTAAGGAAACTATCGGCTACGAAATTCAGGTAGTTAATAATTAATAAAACAGGAAATTCATTTTATGCAGGTCTATATTACAGCTATTGAGGAGGGCTTTCTTTACGGACTGCTCGCCCTTGGAATTTATATTTCGCTAAGAATACTTGACATACCCGACCTTACAACAGAAGGCTCATTTGGTTTCGGCTCAGCCGTTGCAGCAGTTGTAGCCTCACAGGGTTTTAGCTTTTTAAGCTTTATTGCCGCATTTGCGGCAGGAGTTCTTGCGGGAATTGTGACAGGACTTTTACAGACCAAGCTGAAAGTGCACCCAGTTCTCGCAGGTATTATCACAATGAGCGGACTTTACTCGGTTAATCTTATGGTGCGCGGTTCGTCAAATCTTAATTTTAACGATAACTCCGCATTTACAAAGCTCTTTAATCTGCTCGGCGTTTCAGGGGCAGACAAAAAAATTGCGGGTTTAATCATAGGCGCGGCGGTATGCGTTATTATAACTATACTTGTAATTATCTTTTTCAGAACGCATTTAGGTCTTTGTATAAGAGCAACCGGCGACAATCAGGATATGGTTAAGGCGTCATCAATCAATGTTGATTTTTCACTTATATTCGGTCTTGCGTTGGCAAATGGTCTGATAGCGCTGTCCGGCGCGCTTATATCGCACTATCTCGGTTTATCCGACCAGAGCTTTTCAAACGGTATGCTTATTTACGGTCTTGCAGCCGTTATTATTGGTGAGGCAATATTCGGTAAAAAGAATGTTGTTCTCGGCTTAATCAGTGCGATTGTCGGCTCGTTGATTTATAAGATTATTGTTGCGTTTGTTATTGACGTTTCGCTCTTTGGTAAAAACAGCGAAAATCTTATGAAGCTTACATGCGCGATTATAGTTGCCGCCACTCTTGTTATCCCGGAAATCAAAACACAGATTGAAAACGGGAAAATTAAGAAGGAGGCAAAGAATAATGCTTGAAATCGTTAATCTTTCAAAAACCTTTGCCAAGGGCACAGTCAATGAGCATACTGCTCTTGAAAATATTAACTTATCGCTTAATGACGGTGAATTTGTAACAATAGTAGGTTCAAACGGTGCCGGAAAATCAACGCTTTTTAATATGATTTGCGGAACATATTTGCAGGACAGCGGTAATATTACGCTTGACGGCAAAGATATTTCCTTTATGCCCGAACACAAGAGAGCAAAGCTTATTGGACGGGTTTTTCAGGACCCGATGAAGGGTACCGCTCCGAATATGACTATTGAGGAAAATCTCGCTCTTGCGTATTCACGCGCGGGTTCAGGATTTTTTACCCAGGCTGTTTCCAAGAAAAAAAGAGAGCTTTTTATTGAGGAAGTTTCAAAGTTCGGTATGGGGCTTGAAGACCGTATGAAAACTAAAATCGGTCTGCTCTCAGGCGGACAAAGGCAGGTTGTAACCCTGCTTATGTGTACAATCGTGACGCCTAAGCTTCTGCTTCTTGACGAGCACACAGCGGCGCTTGATCCCGTAACAGCCGATAAGGTAATGGAAATAACAAACAAAATCGTTAAGAAAAATAATATCACCACTATGATGATTACCCACAACATGTCACAGGCGCTTACAACAGGTTCAAGAACAATAATGATGGACAGCGGTAAAATTATTATTGACATTGACGGTGATACAAGACGTAAAATGACTGTGGCTTCCCTGCTTGAGCTCTACAGAGAAAAGGAAAATAAGGATTTTGATAACGACAGAATTCTCCTGCAAAAAGATTAAATATAAAATTAAAGGTCAGCCTGACGTCGTTTAAGGCTGACCGTTTTTTTACTGAAATATAAAATATTTATCCAAATTGTTTATTAAATCCTCACTGATTGCACTGTATGTACCTGCAAAGCTATGAGCAACCAGCCCCGATTCAACAGCTCCCGCAAGATCATTATAATAATCAGAAATTCCGTTTTCAACATATTTATCACCGTACGCTTTTTTACGGAAATCCTCAGCCGGAGCGTAAAGTAATGTGTTGCCGAGATGCGCCTGAGCACCTACAGTAGTAACTAAATCATCTCCGTTTGCAATATTAATAATATTGCTGTAAGGATAATTATATCCGCTTGAAACTGATTTAGGAGTACCAAATGTGACGGTACTGAAATTTTCGGGATCGACCCCCTGCTCGTAAAAAATATATCCGCAAAGCACATCGGCAACCGCCGCGCCGAGACTGTGACCTGTAACAATCATAGCATATTTGCTTTTTTCGCTTTTCATATCTTCAATAATTTCATTAAGAGTTACTTTATTTCCGTCTATGTTAAATTTAATCTTATCAGCCTTTTTCACGAAATTTTCGGCATTCCACTTAAAGCCCTTGTGAAAGCCCTTGTCATCAACCGCTGTGAACATATCGCTGAAATCATCAACAATATCCGATGGGTCAGTACCCCTGAAAGCAATAGCAATCAGCGTCTTTTTCTCATTACCGTAATTTATGCTTTTAGACGCAATAGTCGCACTTACGGAGGAAAACATAAAAGCCGTATTTTCACTGTTATGAAAAGTAAAATAGTCGTATAAAAATGACGAATCGTTTTCAATCCGCTGAATATTCTCATACCCTTTATCAGAAAGCGTATCCCTCCACGCAGTTTCTTTTTCAGGCATATAGGCGACACCGGAGAGCATAGTTGACTCTTTTATAAGCGCCGAAAGCTGTTCACGGCTGTAATCAACATTAATCCTCTCACGCGCGTCTGTCTCTGCGAAGGATTCCAGATTTTCAACTACAATATTTGATACGTAATGAAAAACACCATAATCAATTCCTGCAATTACAGCGATCACAACTAAAAATAATACGAACCTTTTCCAAAGCGGACGTTTTTTCTTTTTACGTTTTTTTTCTTTTTTCTTTACTTCAGATGAATTATTCATAATATATTTCCTGATTAATTTGACTTTTGTCTGCTTTTCGGCTTTATGATTAGATTCCACAGCATACCAACATATTTATCAAACAGATAAGCAATAAGTATTGTTGTAACAAGACAGACAATAAAATAAATGTAAATATTAAAGTCACTGAGACCCAGCCTTTGGAATACAGTCATCGGAATTCTCTGCATAATGTAGATACCGAATAAATGCTGACCGCAAAAACGTAATATTTTATTATTGAGCGAGCATTGCATTGTAAACAGAACAACAGCCGCAACAAAGGCAAACATACTCAGTTCATAGATAAAAAACCTGTCTCCCCTATGGTCATATGTTATCTTTGCGGCAATCACGCTGCCTGCAAAAAGAACAGCCCACAGAGTATTGCTTTTATTAATAAGCCTTTCAAGCTTATCCCTGTATAGTGAATAAAAGATACCTAACGGATAGCATAAAACCGTGTTATAAAATCGTGTTGCGTTGAGTTCATAAAAATGAAAAAACGATACGTATGCTAAAAGAAGTCCAGTCACCGCAAGCGCAGACGGAATATATTTTAACTTATCACGGAAAATTTCAAAGCCTATAAATGTGGCGATGTAGCAAATAACTATTGCAAAAATATACCAATTTGAATTACCTATGCTTTGCCATCCGACAAGAGAAAGAATAAAACTCTTAGGCGTTATTTTATAAGCGCCCCTGTTTATTATGATATTAAGAAGTAAATAGCAAAGCACGGCAATATCAAACCTGAATAGCGTGCCAAGCACTCTTGTTACGGGTATTTTATTTATATAAGCCGTTTTCTTTTTTGAAATAGCCTCCATAACCCCGTAACCCGAATAGAACATAAACAGTGTTACCATCCGCTGGCCTATCTGACCGTATACGCTGTCATATGCCAAGTCATATGAGTTTGTGAAATCAACATATGAATTGAAATGGGAAAAGAAAACAATTATTATAAAAATGCCTTTTACAGCCGTTGTTTTATTAATTGACATATAGTCTTTAATATAATTGTCGTTTCCAACAGGTCTAAGCTGTATCTGCCACATACAAACAAGTGCAAAAACAGCAATAAAAGCAATCATGTATTAACACCTCGCATTCAGCGAAATTCTTATGTTTGATATTATAACATATCAATACCTGTTCAAGCAATAAAAAATACAGGAGGACATAGCAGATGAGAAACTGTTATGTCCTCCTGTTAAAATTTTTACGCGCCGCGTACCTCGGAGCAACGGTCAAGAAGCTCATACCAACGGCGGTCAACTTCCTTCTGAAATGCCTCAATCATCCACTCGTTTTCTGGCTTAAACATATGCTTAAATCTGCCCTGTTTAACGAGCCACTCCTCAATAGGAACATAATTTTTCGGCTCATAGTTAAGTATCCACTTACCGTCAACAACTTCAAACAGCGGCCAGTAACGTGTTTCAACGGCAAGCTTGCAAATTTCCATAATATCATACGCAGGATACCTCCAGCCTCTCGGACACGGTGCCATTATGTTGAGAAAAGCGGCACCCTTTGTATAAATAGCCTTTTCCGACTTTTTGTAAAGGTCGCGGAAATTCTGAACAAAAGTAGTCTGTGCAACATAAGGAACCTGATGTTCAGCAATGATTGCTGCAAGGTCCTTCCTGTACTGTGGCTTGCCGGAGGATTGTCTGCCTACAGGTGTTGTGGTCGTATCGGCAAACATCGGAGTAGCAGATGAGCGCTGGATGCCCGTATTCATATACGCGCCGTTATCGTAACAAACATAAACCATATCGTGACCGCGTTCCATAGCACCGCTCAGTGACTGAAAACCGATGTCATAAGTACCGCCGTCACCGCCGAAAGTGATGAACTTATATGTTTCGTCAAGCTTTCCTTTTCTTTTAAGTACATTATACGCACCCTCAACGCCCGACATTGTCGCGCCCGCATTTTCAAAAGCATTATGTATATAACTGTCCTTATACGATGTATACGGATACATAAAGCTTGAAACCTCAAGACAGCCTGTCGCGTTACCTATAACAGCCTTGTCACCTGGCTTGATTGCCTTTAAAACATTCCTTACGGCTATTGTTCCGCCGCAGCCTGCACACATTCTGTGTCCGCCTGCAAGGCGGTCTTCTCTGCCGACATATTCTTTAAAGTTATACATATTAACCGCCTCCTCACTCTCTTACGCCCATATAACGATAAGGATTTTCAACCTTACCCGCTTTGGCGATATTTTCAAGTTCTTTATATATGTTAATCATATCGGATACCTTTACATCACGGCCGCCAAGACCGTAAACATAATTGACAGTCAGTGTATCTGACTTTGCTCTGTAAAGAGCGGTTGTAACCTCTGCGCCGATAGGTCCGCAATTATTGTTATATGACTCTGTTCTGTCCATAAGAGCAACCGCCTTGACGCCTTTCAAAGCCTCTGCAATTTCATCAGCAGGAAACGGACGGAAAAGTCTGATTTTTATAATACCTGCTTTAATGCCCTTTTCTCTTAATTTATCAACGGCGTCTTTTGTTGTGCCTGCCGCCGAGCCTATAATAACAACCGCGTAATCAGCGTCATCCATTTTATACTCCTCAAAGAGTCCGTACTTTCTGCCTGTAAGCTCTGCGTATTCCTTTGCAACATCAAGAGTTACCTGCTTTGCGTTTTTGAGAGCCTCAGCCTGCGCTCTCTTTGCCTCAAAGTAATAATTTGTCACGCTGTAAGGACCTACTGCCATAGGGCACTCCGGATTTAAAAGTGAATTTTCAGGCTCATACTCACCGACAAAATTCTTAACCTCTTCATCCTCGTTGAGAACTATATTCTCAACGGCGTGTGAGGTAATAAATCCGTCCTGGCAAATCATTACCGGAAGCATAACATCCTTATGCTCTGCAATACGATATGCCATACACAGATTGTCATAAACCTCCTGATTGTTTTCAGCGTAAATCTGAATCCATCCCGCGTCTCTCGCTCCCATTGAGTCACTGTGGTCGCAGTTAATGTTGATAGGACCCGATAAGGCTCTGTTAACAAGAGTTAATACGCAGGGAAGCCTGTTTGACGCAGCAAGATAAAGCTCCTCCCACATTAGCGCCATACCTGCCGACGAAGTTGCCGTAACACTTCTCGCGCCTGCCGCCTGTGCGCCGATAACGGCAGACATTGCAGAATGTTCGGACTCAACAGGAATAAACTCACTGTCTACCAAACCGTTTGCAACAAGTTTTGAAAAATACTGCGGGATTTCTGTTGAAGGAGTAATCGGGAACGCTGCCATTACATCAGGATTAATCTGACGGAGCGCCTCCGCAACCGCCTCGTTACCGCTGAGTCTGTCTTTTTTAGCCATATTACTTAACCCCCTCCATAGTTATTGCGCCGACGCGGCAAGCCTTAACGCAGATACCGCAGCCCTTGCAATGGTCATAATCAAACGCCTTTCTCATACCGTCCTTAACACCTATACAACTGTCAGGGCAGACAGGAACGCACATAAGACAGTGAATACATTTTGACCAGTCAAGTTCAGGCTTAACCGATGTCCACTCCCCTGTGTTAAAATCCTCAGAAGTCTTTTCGCCGTAAATCTGCATACCCTGAGTAAGCTCCTGCCACGTACATTCCAAGTGGAGTTTTTTTGTATCTGATTTCATATTACAATACCTCCTGTTTAACCTCTTCAAAAGCCATTTTAAGTGCGTTCATATTGCCGTCAATAACCTCTGGCTTTGAAGAAAACTTATGTGAAAATGAGACTTGCATTTCATTAAGGAAGGTTTCCTTATCCATTACGCCTGAAACTTTTACAATAGCGGCGAGCATCGGAGTATTAGGAAAATATTTTCCAAGGCAAGCTACGGACACCTTACGGGCGTCGATTGTATAAACACTGCCCTTATAACCGCCGAGCTTTTTCTTTATTTCCTCAGGCGCTTTCGAAGTGTTGACAACTATACCGCCCGATTCCTTAAGTCCGTCTGTTACATTGACAACGTCAAGGAGTCCCTCGTCAACAACCACAACAAAATCAGGCTCATAAATGTTTGAATGAACCCTGATTTCATTTTTACTTATTCTGTTATACGCCGTAATCGGAGCGCCCATACGTTCAGGACCGTATTCGGGAAAGCCCTGAACAAAGCTTCCGGTCTTAAAAGCAACATCTGCAAGCAAAAGCGCAGCAGTCTTAGCTCCTTGACCGCCGCGGCCGTGCCAACGGATTTCTACTAAATCTGCCATAGTGATCTCTCTCTTTCATAAAAAATAAAACGCCTCTCTGTCCTTGAGGACAAAGAGACGATATAAATACCGTGGTACCACTCTTTTTCGTTTAAAAAACGCACTTTATGTACTATCATACACTATCCTGTAACGGAGGAAACCGTCTGCACCTACTTAGTTCAGCGCAGCCACTCAAAGAGGATATTTTATATAAAATTGTACTGACTCACACCATCCGTCAGCTCTCTTAAACAAATATTTAAATAAAACCTGTTCTCATCAACGTGTTATATATTATGTAGAAATATAATAATACGAACAAATTGATTTGTCAAGCAGTTTTTTATATTCTATTTATAATAAATTTTACCGTTAAACTTTAATTTGCGACAGCACCTCGCCCACTCTTTTGTGAATAACAAGCGTTGCAAGATTATCCATAGGCGTTTTATCTTTGTTTATCAGTACAAAATGTTTGCCGCTGAAATATTTAACAAAGCTCGCTGCGGGATATACTGTAAAACTTGTGCCCGCAACAATAAGACAATCGGCATTCATAATCGCATGAAGAGCGCCGTTTACAGTATCGTTATCAAGCCCCTCCTCATAAAGCACAACATCAGGCTTAATAACCGATGAACATTTATCACATCTCGGAATACCTGATGAATTCAAAATATATTGCGCACTAAAGCTCTTTTTGCAGTTTGTACAGTAATTTCTGAGCGTTGAGCCGTGCAGTTCAAAAACATTCCTGCTGCCTGCCTTCTGGTGCAAACCGTCGATATTCTGCGTAACAACAGCCGAAAGCTTCCCCACGTTTTCAAGCTCGGCTAATTTCATATGAGCCGGATTCGGAAGCGCGTCAAGGCAAAGCATTTTATCCCTGTAAAACTTATAGAACTCCGCCGTGTTATTAACAAAAAAGGTATGTGACAAAATCTCTTCGGGAGGATAATCATATTTTTGGTTATAAAGTCCGTCAACCGAACGAAAATCGGGTATTCCGCTTTCGGTCGACACACCAGCGCCGCCGAAAAACACTATGCTTTTACTGTCATCAATTATTTCCTGTAAGGTCATAAAATCACCGTTTATTATTTATTTTTAAACAATAAAGGTGTTGGCGCAAACCAACACCTTTATAATTTACCTATTAATACATTCCGCCGCCCTGTGCAGCCGCAAGAGCCGCTGCCTGCGCAGCATCAGCCTGAGGATCTTTAATATCTGTAACAAGTGACTCTGTTGTAAGAACCATTGCCGCAACAGATGCGGCATTCTGTATTGCCGAACGGGTTACCTTTGCAGGGTCAACAATACCCTCTTCAATCATATCGCAATACTTATTTGTCGCGAAATCAAGACCGTAGCCGATTTTATTTGAATTTTTAATCTTATCAACAATAACCGAACCTTCCTGACCTGCGTTAAGCGCAATTTGGCGGACAGGCTCCTCAAGCGCCTTGAGAACGATTGAAACACCTGTCTTGAAATCAGAATCTTCTGTGTCAAGGAGAGCCTCAACAGCAGGAATTGCATTGATAAGCGCAACGCCGCCACCTGCGACAATACCTTCTTCAACTGCTGCCTTAGTAGCGGCAAGAGCGTCCTCGATACGAAGTTTCTTTTCCTTCATTTCTGTTTCTGTTGCAGCGCCGACCTTGATTACTGCTACACCGCCTGCCATCTTGGCAAGTCTTTCCTGGAGCTTTTCGCGGTCAAATTCAGATGTGCTGCTTTCAATAGCAGTTCTAATCTGTCCGACTCTGTTTTTAATTTCCTCGCTGTCTCCCGCGCCGTCAACAATAATTGTATTTTCTTTTGTTACCTTAACCTGGCGGGCTTTACCGAGCATTTCCATTGTTGCGTCCTTAAGCTCAAGACCTATGTCAGATGTAATAACCTGACCGCCTGTAAGAATTGCAATATCCTGGAGCATATCCTTTCTTCTGTCGCCAAAGCCCGGAGCTTTAACACACACGCAGGTAAACGTACCTCTGAGCTTGTTAAGAAGAATTGTCTGAAGAGCCTCTCCTTCAACATCCTCGGCAACAATTACAAGCTTCTGACCTGATTTGAGGACAGACTCCAAAAGAGGAAGAATATCCTGAACAGTTGTAATCTTTTTGTCAGTGATAAGGAGCATTGCATCATCAATAACAGCTTCCATCTTATCGGTATCAGTTACCATATAAGGTGAAATGTAGCCTCTGTCAAACTGCATACCCTCAACTACTTCGCATACTGTATCGGCAGTCTTTGACTCCTCAATAGTTATAACGCCGTCCGCAGAAACTTTATCCATAGCATCGGCGATAAGAGTACCAACATATTCATCAGATGCGGAAACTGTCGCAACTCTCGCTATGTCCGCCGAACCTTTTACCTGCTGTGAATTAGCTTTTACCGCCTCAACTGTAGCCTCTACCGCCGCATTGATTCCGTTTTTAACCGCCATGGGATTAGCGCCGGCGGCAACATTCTTCATTCCCTCGCGAACAAGCGCCTGTGCGAGAAGAGTAGCCGTCGTTGTGCCGTCGCCTGCGTCGTCGTTTGTCTTTGAAGAAACCTCTTTAACAAGCTGAGCACCCATATTTTCAAATGAATTTTCAAGCTCAATTTCCTTTGCGATTGTAACGCCGTCATTAGTAATGAGCGGTGAGCCGTACTTTTTGTCAAGTACAACATTGCGTCCTTTAGGACCTAATGTAATTTTTACTGTGTCAGCAAGTTTATCAATACCTGCCTGAAGCGCCTTGCGAGCATCCTCGCCGTAAATAATATCTTTAGCCATAATGTATCAACCCTTTCTAAAATTACTCAACAACAGCAAGTATATCTTTAACAGATGTTATGGTGTATTCCTCACCGTCAATTTTAACCTCTGTGCCTGAATATTTGCTGATGATTACCTTGTCGCCTGCTTTAACGGTCATCGGATTTTCATCAGTACCGGGACCGACAGCGACAACCTCGCTCATTTCAGGCTTTTCCTGTGCAGATGCTGCAAGGATAAGACCGCTCTTTGTTGTTTCTTCCGCCTCCAAAGATTTAAGTAAAACTCTGTCAGCAAGTGGTTTGATTGTCATAAAAAGTCACCTCTATGAATTTATTTTATTTATTGCTTTACAAATTAGCACTCTTCGCCATTGAGTGCTAACAATTACTATTGTAGCAATATTTTTCCATTTGTCAAGAGTATTAACAAATTATTTAAAAAATATAGCCTGCGCTGCTAATATATAGCTGCAACAGACTATAAATATTTTAATTATGCTTTTTTTCCGTATCGTCGACAAGACAGACGGCATGAGCTGCAATGCCCTCCATTGCGCCTGTAAAACCCAGACCCTCTTCAGTTGTTGCTTTAACTGATACTGAATCAATATCAATATTACATGCAGCGGCAATGTTTTTTCTCATAGAAAAAATATAAGGTGCCATTTTAGGCACTTGAGCGAGAATGGTTGAATCAATATTTACTATCTTATAGCCTTTAGCGTTTACATTACGAACAACCGTTTCAAGCAGTTTAAGACTGTCGGCATCTTTCCATTTATTATCATTATCGGGAAAGAGATGGCCTATATCGCCCATTACGCACGCTCCGAGTATCGAGTCGGAAACCGCGTGGAGAAGAACATCGGCGTCACTATGACCTAAAAGACCCTTTTCACTTGGAATATCCACACCGCCGATTATACATTTTCTTCCCTGCACAAGCTTATGTACATCGTATCCGTGCCCTATTCTCATTACTTTTCACCTCTCATTCTCAGTATGCTCTCCGCCACAGGTATGTCATCAGGAGTTGTAATTTTTATATTCGCATACTCTCCTCTCACGGCATATACGGGCTTTCCGTAATTTTCAACAAGACGGCAGTCGTCCGTAAAGTCTTTTCCCTCTTTCTCTGCAAGACTTGCCGCGCCGATATAAGTTTCAAAATCAAAAATCTGCGGAGTTCGTATGGAAATAAGCGTTGACCTGTCGGGAGTATCAATAATCTGCATACTTTCGTCAACAACCTTGATTGTATCCTTTACAGGCACGCCGACCGCCGCCGCGCCCTTATTCCTTGCCATAGCTATTGTATCCGTAATTTCCTTTTCCGTTACAAGCGGTCTTGCGCCGTCATGTATTATAAGCAAATCACATTCGTCTATTGTATCTACAGCGTTCATAACGCTTTCCTGCCTCGTTTTGCCCCCAAAGCAGTATGACAGCTCATAATCAGACAACACGCTTTCAAACTCATTAAGGTCGCCCTCACGGCATACGACAATGATTTCATCAATCAAATCTATTTTTGAAAAGACGTCAACTGTTCTTTCAATAACTGTTTTTCCGTTTATTTTGAGCAAAAGCTTGCTTTTTTCGGATTTCATTCTGGTGCCGTTTCCGGCGCCCAGAATAATTGCAATATTACTCATCCTTTAACCTCTCAACCTCTTCAATAGTCGGCGTAGCAAATTCCGTTTTGTAAGTCTCGTATATCACAAAGCCGGGCTTTGCACCGTTTGGCTTTTTAACATTTCTCACAAGAGTATAATCAACCGCAACATTTGAGGATTCGCGCGCCTTGCTGAAATAAGCGGCAATCACGGCGCAGTCGTGAACTGCTCCATCGGTAATTTCACTGCCCGATGTTTCGCATATAACATGACTGCCGGCGGCGTCCTGAACATGAAACCATGTATCATAGTTTTTAGCAGTTTTTAATGTCAGCCTGTCATTCATAAGATTATTCCTGCCTACCGACACCGAAAAACCGTCTCTTGTTTTGAATTTCATAGGCTTGAGCGATTTTTGAGAATTCTTTTTACCATCTTGTTTTTTAATATACCCTTGTGATGAAAGCTCATTCTTTATTTCGGTAATCTCACTGTCTGTTTCGGCGCGGGATAAAGCGTCAAGCACTGTATCAAAATATTTTGCTTCCTCATTTGCATCATCAATAAACTGTGAAAGCTTTGTTTCCGCCACCTGTTTCTTTCGGTATTCCCTGTAATATTTCTGCGCATTTTGTGCAGGAGTTAAAGCGGAATCAGCTGGAATACGGACAGGCTTGTTGTTGTTATAATAGTTTTCCAAATCATAATACGGCGCGCCTTTTTCAAGCCTGTACTGGTTTGAAATTATAAGATCGCCGAAGAGCTTATAAGTTTCCTTGTCCTTACATTGCTCAAGCTCCTGACTCCTGTTAAGTGCTTTTCTTACCGCTCTCTCCTGTAGAGTAGTAACCTTTTTAAACAAATCGAAGCTCCGCGCTTTTATGCGCATTAACCGCACGCGTTCGTAATAGAAAAAATCCAAAAGCTGTGAAAATGTATCATAATGCCTGATGTCTGCAAGCGAGCCGTACTGTTTAATATTAATAAAAGCAAAGTCTTTAGGTACATCAAGTATCACGGCAGTAGGAACGGGATTTTCAGCCTGCGCTTTGAAATCATCAATCGAAAGTCCGTTTTCAAGTTCACGGCAGATTATCGGAGATACGCCCTTAAGCGTTTCCATAGACGCCTTATATATTCCCTTTTTACTGCTTTCTATTTTTTCTTTAATTTCATTAATATCGCTTGTGAATATGTTTAATTTATCCTGCTTTGGGGGCATTACATATGTAATGCCGGGCAGTATTTCACGCACCTGCGATTTATTTTCATCAACACGCTTTAACGAATCAATAATTTTATTATTACTGTCAACAAAAATAATATTAGAATATCTGCCCATTATCTCCGCAATAAGAGAATAGTTTGTTTTATCTCCAAGTTCGTTAGTACCTGAAAAGTCAATTCTGAGTATTCTTTCCAAGTCATCCTGAACAACGGAATCAACCCACGCGCCTGTAAGCCTCTTTCGCAGAAGCAGACAGAACATAGGCGGTTTTGAGGGATTTTCAGGAGGATAATCTGTAAAATGAATACGAGCCGAATCAGCGTTACAGGAAATGAGGAGCTTTTTGCTCCCCTCTCTTGAACGGAGGTTTATAACGATCTCGTCCCGCGAAGGCTGATAAATTTTTTCAACACGGCTGTTGAGCGCAAAATCTGCAATTTCATTTTTTAAATGGTATAAAAATATTCCGTCAAGCGCCATAGTTAAACATTCCTAATAGGATTTTGAACAGGCGCGATGATGAAACGCACGTCTGTAAAAATCTTTTCAAGCCTATCCTTAATTTTAAGAAACGGTAAATTTTCGGTTTCATAATGACCTGCCGAAATGACACAGAACCCTGCCTCTCCGGCATCAAGCATTTCGTGATATTTCAAATCTCCCGTAACAAAGCAGTCTGCATTTTCAAACGCATCCCAAATATATTCAGAGCAGGCTCCTCCGCCGACACATACACGTTTAATTAATTTATCCGTGTCGGTATAGCGCAGTCCTTTGCTGTCAAGCGTCTGTGCGGTAAAATTAGCAAAATCATCAATGCTCATTTCCTGTCTTAATTCGCCGGTGACAAGATAACCGTTTGAGAGGGTTTGCGTATTTTCAAGCTCAAGCATTTGAGCGAGTATATCATTAATACCGCCCTTTGCCTTGTCATAAGGGGTGTGTACCGAAATAACCGCAATATCACTGTTTATAAGCTCATAAACAGCCGAGTTCCTTTTAATTTTTTTTAGTCCATTAAAAATAACGGGATGATGTGTTAAAAGCAAATCCGCATTAACGCTTTTTGCAAAGGAAACAGTATCTTTTACTGCGTCAAGACTTAAAACAACCGTTTTTACCTCTTTTCTGAATTCACCGAGAAGAAAGCCCGAATTGTCCCATTCCTCCTGTGTATCAAATGGGGCGATTGTATCTATGTAATCATAAATATTTTTAACTGTTGTCATAGCTTTTCCTCCAAAGCGGTAATCACATCGGAATAATTTTCTCCCGATTTTGATTTATTATTTAAATAATTAAGCAAATGAATAAAATATTCCTTTTGAGAAAAATCCTTTATATTTCCGAGATAATAATCCGCTCTGTTTCTTTCGGTTATATTTCCGGTATAAAAGGCGTCAAAAACAGAATAACAATGATTTGAGTCACGAACAATAATATCATTATTTATTTCATAACCATTATCAAAAAGAAATTTACGGGCAATTTCAGGATGAGTCATAGGATTAAGGATTATATGCTTTGACGAAACAAAAGGACATCGTGAAAGAATATCAGCTATAAGCTCACCGCCCATACCCGCAATAATTACCGTATCAAATTCATCAGGGTGCAACGCATCAAGCCCGTCTGAAAGACGAACCTGAATTTTATCACTGAGCCCCTCCTGTTCGACAAGAGCCTTGCATGAGAAAAGAGGACCCTTATTAATATCGGCTGCCACAGCGCCTCTTATTAATCCTGCCTTGCAGAGGTACACGGGTATATATCCGTGGTCTGTACCGACATCGGCAATAATTGAATCAGGTCTTACAAGAGACGCGACGGCATTGAGTCTTTTTGAAAGTCTGTGCATTATTTTTCAAGCAGAGCGTTAATCTTCTCCACAAGTTCATCGGCGTCTGTACCATGAACCATACAAGCCTGCTCAACCGTTTCGCCACGCGATGCGGGACAGCCGAGACAGTGCATTCCTATTTCCAAAAAAATAGGAGCAGCCTGCGGACAAACGTCAAGAATATCGCCTATAATTGTGTCTTTAGTAATCTTTGTCATTTTTATTCTCCTTAATTTTTATTTATATTATTTATATCACAAATAATAATTGATTGCAAGACGGATAAAGATATGTTATAATTTTTACTTAAAGGCTGGTGAAAAGAATGGACAAGGAATTTAACCCTGCACTTCAATTTGACGCATTTACTGCCGGAATAGAGGACGGCGGACTGCGTTCAAGCTCCTCAATTACAATAATCGTCTGTTATATTCTTGCCAACTGTCAGGAAAAAATAACTGCACAAAATATAATTGACGCACTTGTTGATGGTAAAATTGCCAATTATTTTGAGGTATCAAATGCAATTTCAAAAATGATTAAAAAAGGCCACATTGTTGAAAACGATGACGATACCCTTAAAATCACTGCTGACTGCGGATTTTTAATTGATATTGTAGAAAATGATTTACCGCTAACAATTCGTGAAAAAAGCATTGAGCTTGTCAGAAAACTTGCTGCGGTTGAGGTTAATAAAAAGGAAAACAAAGTAACTATTGAAAAAAAGGACAACGCTTACCTGATTACACTTCATGTAAGCGACATTGATACTGATTTTATGGTACTGACGCTCACCGTACCGACAGAAGCGCAGGCGCAGGTAATCAAGGAGAAATTTCAGCAAAAGCCCGCGGAAGTTTATGAAAACCTGATGAATTCAATTTTTAATTAGTTTTTATAAGGTTATGACTTAAAATTAACATTCAGGGATTTTTCGTTAAAAAAATTATATATAACAATTAAAAAATTCCAAGCTTTTACAGCTTGGAATTTTTATGTACATTAATTATTCAGCGTCGTCTGCTGTTCCAGCAGAAGTTTCTTCGTTATCCGCCTCAGCGGGGGCCTCTTCCTGAGTTTTCTCCTGTACAGGCGCCTCGTCAGAAAGAATAGCGATTGTATCCTCCGGCTTTTCTATACGCTCTTTCATTGAAAGAGAAACTCTCTTCTTATCAAAGTCAATATCAATAATTCTTACATCTACCTCGTCACCGACATTCAAAACATCTGCCGGTGTTTTAACTCTTTCCCACGAAATCTGGCTGATATGGATAAGACCGTCAATACCGGGAATAATGTTTGCAAACGCTCCAAAAGATGCAAGACTTACAATCTTTGCTTTACAATCAGTTCCTACAGGATAATCTCTCTTAAGAATTTCCCACGGGTTGTCCTCAATCTTTTTAAAGCCGAGGGATATTTTCTTATTCTCATCATCAAGTTTTTTAATCGTTACTTCAACAACATCGCCGACATTTACAATTTCCGACGGATGTTTAATTCTGTTCCATGAAAGTTCGCTGATATGAATCATACCGTCCATACCGCCGATGTCAACAAACGCGCCATAGCTTGTGAGTGATTTAACAGTACCGTTAAGTTTCTGACCCTCTTCAAGCGATGCCCATAAAGCCTCCTGCTGTGCCTTTCTTTCCTCGTTTACAACAACTTTAATTGAGCCGACAGCGCGCCTTTTTGACTGATTAATGTCAATAATCTTAAATCTTACGGTCGTGTCCTTAAGAACATCTAAATCCTGATTGCGCGGAACGCCTGTAAGAGACGCGGGAATAAAGACGCGGCTTCCTTTGGCTATAACGATAACACCGCCCTTAACAACAGAAACGACAGTACCCTCTAATATTTCATCAGACTCCTTGGCAGCTACAATATCCTCCCAGCCTTTAAACTGGTCAACAAGCTTCTTGGAAAGCTTGAGGACGCCCTCGCTGTCATCAGTTTTCATAATAACAAGGTCAAGCTTGTCGCCTATGCTGACAGCGTCCTCCGGCTTTTCAATCGGCTGTGATGAAAGGTCTTCAAATTCAATTACGCCTGTCTGCTTTCTGCCCTCAACATCAACAAATACCTCAGTAGGAGTGATGTTTACAACAGTACCTGTTACTACTTTGCTGTTTTCGTCTTCGCTGAATGATTCTTCAAGCATTTCTTCGAAGGTTGCCTCACCATCAGCAGATGCTTTGACAGCAGCCGTATCGGCTTTATCAGCGGTATCTGCTGTCTCCACAACTTCTTCAGTTACGGCTGAAGTTGTTTCAACTTCCTTTTCAATATTTTCTTCGGACATGGTTTTTAGTACCTCCTTAATAATAACCGAGGGTGTCGATGCCCCGGCTGTAACACCAACAGTATTATAAGATGAAAGATCAATGTCCTTAAGCTCATCTGCAGTTTCAATAAGAAAAGTATCTGCATTAGCGCTGCACACATCTCTCAGCTTACAAGTATTTGATGAATGTCTGCCGCCGATAACAATCACAGCCTCCGACTCCATGGAAAGAGAGGCGGCTTCTTCCTGTCTGTCAGCAGTAGCATTACATATTGTACTATAAATTCTGCAATTTGTATATAGTTTTTTTAGAATTTTCTCACATTTTTTCCATTCTTTTAGTGAAAATGTTGTCTGAGCAACGCAAATAAGTGATTTTTGTTCACCTAATTTATGATTATTTAATATATTTTCAAGTTCCCCGAGGTTCTTGAAAACAAAGCTTTCACCTCTGCAATAGGAGCGGATACCCATAACCTCCGGATGATTTTCATCGCCGGCAATCAATGTAACCGTTCCTTCATCCTGTTCACTGACAATTCTGTGAATCTTTAAAACAAAAGGACAGGTTGCGTTAATAAATTTTATATCTTTCTCCCGTGCGCTGTCAATGACGCTTTTTTCAACGCCGTGGGTTCTTATAACGACAGTGTACCCATCAGGGCAGTCCTCAATATTATCTATTATTTTAACTCCCTTTGACTCCAAATCAGCTACAAGCTGGCTGTTGTGGATTATCGGACCGAGTGTACAAACCTTTTCCCCTTTTTCTATAAGCTCATAAACAAGGTTTACCGCCCTGTCGACTCCGAAGCAGAAGCCTGCCGTTTTTGCAAGTTTAATCAATGTGCCTTTCAGCCTCCCAGAGTAAAGTAATATTATCCATTACCATATTCGCGGCGTCTTTAATGTCATGAGGTCCTAATTCTTCCTTATCAAGTCCCATATCTGAATTTTTAATCAGCTTTCCATAAGAAACAGTAACCTTTTTACCTGCCTTAATTTTTCCATTACAGCAGATTGCCACCGGAAGAACATCAGCGCCTGTTGCCTTTGCAATTACCGCAACTCCCGCTTTCGCTCTCTGCGGTACTCCGTCCTTATCCTTAATACGCTTTCCCTCGGGACATATAGCCATTACATGACCCTCTTCAATAATTTTAATACCATAATCTATTGCAGAACTGTCACCCTTTCCGCGCTTAACGGGAAAGCCGTACATATGCGTTATAAACCACGCAACAATGGGATTTTTAAAAAGCTCTGCCTTTGCCATAAAGTGAAGAGCGGGTACATTTTTCGGACATGCAACAAAAACAGGGTCAAGCGCACAAGTGTGATTTATTGCAACTATGTAGTTAGTATTGTCAGCCGGAACATTTTCAAGACCCTTAAACTCCATTTTATACACGATTTTAACAAGCGGTCTGAATACAGACTTGATAAAATTATAAAGCCTGTAATGCTTCACCTGCGAATAATCAAATTCTTTCACTTTATATTCTCCTTAATAATATTTATTATCAAATCTATCGACTCGTCAAGAGTAAGACTTGACGTATCTGCCATTACCGAATTTTCAGTCGGTTTCAGCGGTGCTATCTCACGGTGTGAATCCTGATAATCCCTTTGGTTTACATCAGCAAGAACATCCTCATACTCTACGCTTTCGCCCTTTTCAATAAGCTCCTTATACCGTCTCTTAGCTCTGCATTCAGGTGAGGCGAAAAGAAAAATTTTAGGCTCCGCCTCAGGCAGAACAACTGTCGCAATATCCCTGCCGTCCATAATTACATTATTTTCTTTTGCAATATCCCTTTGCAAATCAAGAAGAAATTCACGCACTTCGGGGATAGCCGAAACCTTAGACGCGCCCATTGAAATTTCAGGAGTACGAATCTGAGATGACACATCTTCCCCGTTAAGATAAACACACTGCGCGCCGTCGTCATCAAAGCCGAGTTTAACATTTGTACCGCCGAGCATTTCAACTATTTTATCTGCATCATCAATAACGCCTGTACGAACTGCATTAAGCGCAACAGTACGATATAAAGCTCCTGTATCAACATAAATAAAACCGAGCGCCTTTGCAGCCGCTTTGGCAATAGTAGACTTTCCTGCTCCTGCCGGTCCGTCAATAGCAACATTAATCATTAATACCACTCCTCACATATTTTCAGCGCATAAAACGGCTGTTGAAAATGCAATCTGAAGATTAAAACCGCCGGTATATGCGTCAACATCAATAACCTCGCCTGCGAAATAAAGGTTATCAATTATTTTTGATTTCATTGTTTTCGGTTCAATTTCTTTAACATTTATTCCGCCAGATGTTACAATCGCTTCCTCCACGGGTCTGAAACCCGAAATGTCAACAGTAAAGCACTTAATCAGCTTAACAAGACGCTGTCTTTGGATCTTAGTTATCTGATTAACCTTTGCTGACGGCTCAATACCGCTAATTAAAACTATAACAGGAATTAGTTTTTTAGGCAATAGCTTATTTATTGAATTTATAAAATCTTTATTAGGCATATCCGAAAAATCCCTTTGAATACGCTTATCAAGCGTCTGTTCATCAAGGGCGGGCTTGAGATCTATTGATATTTTATACTGCATTTTGCCCATATTTCTTATGTGACTTGACGCTGAAAGAATAACGGGACCTGAAACGCCGTAATGGGTAAACAGCATTTCACCGAAATCGGAATAAATTTCTTTTTCATTTTCAAGAAGCTTAATAGAAATATTTTTAAGTGACAAGCCCTGCAATTTCGGCACAAAATTGTTTGAGCAAACAAGCGCAACGAGCCCCGGCTTGATTTCGGTCACAGTATGCCCGACCGATTTTGCAAGTAAATAGCCATCGCCTGTCGAGCCTGTAAGAGGATAGCTTTTTCCTCCTGTACAAACAGCAACCTTATCACAGGTGATTTTTGTTTTATCATCAAGAATAACCGCTTTTATTTTATTATCTTGACATTCAAAGGCTGTTGCCGTGCCGCGCATTATTTTCGCGCCGCTTTTTTTGCAGTAACTTACAAGAGCGTCAACAATATCAACAGCTTTGTCGCTTTTTGGAAAAACACGGTTTCCCCTCTCTATTTTAAGCGGGACGCCAAGCTCCTCAAAAAGCGCCATTGTGTCATAGGGCATAAAGCTTGAAAAAGCCGAATAGAGAAAACGGGGATTAGTCGGGACGTTTGAAATCAGCGTTTCAATATCAAATGCCGCGTTGGTGACATTACATCTGCCTTTTCCTGTTATCATCAGCTTTCTTGCAGGTCTGTCCATTTTTTCAAGAACAGTTACATCATTGCCTTTAAGAGCGCTTTTTGCGCCGCACATAAGCCCCGCGGCACCGCCACCTATAACAACAATTTTAGACATTGCTTTCTCCTTTCATAAATTATTACTGCTCCAAATCCGCAAACTCCTCAAGCCTTGCAGATGTATCTTCCCATTTTTTGTAAAGGTCATCACGTTTCTTAGTAAGCTCATTCAGTTGCTCGGTAATGCGCATAAGCTCCTCATACGGCAAATTACCTAGACTGTCTTCGGCAGCAGAAATTTCCGTTTCAACATTGTCAATTTCGTCTTCAATCCTTTTAAGCAATGTGTTAAGCCGTCTGAAACTGCTCTGTCTTTCCTTTTTAAGCTGGTATTCATTTACCTTAGGCTTGCTATTGGCAGGCTCCTCCTTCTTATTAATATATCTGTGTCCGGCGTAATCATCATAATTACCGATGTAATTATTACAACCGTTTGGAGTAAGCTCTATTATTCTTGTTGCAAGCTTGTTAATAAAGTATCTGTCGTGAGATACAATGAGCATTGTTCCCTGATAATTAAGCAGTGTATTTTCAAGTTCTTCACGTGAATGAGCGTCAAGATGATTTGTAGGCTCATCCAGGAGAAGAAAGTTAAAACCTCCGAGCATCAGCTTTAAAAGCGCAACTCTCGCCCTCTCACCGCCTGAGCATACATCAAGCTTTCTGAAAACATCATCACCCTTAAATAAAAATGCGGCAAGAGCGTTTCTTATCTTAGTTTCCGTCATAAACGGAAAACTTGTCCACACCTCATCAATAACTGTTTTAGATAAATCAAGTTTTGCCTGCACCTGGTCAAAATAACCTGTCATAAGCGAGGCTCCGAATTTGAAAGCACCGTCGTCCTGAGAAAGCTCTCTCGTCAGAATTTTAAGCAATGTCGTTTTTCCGCAGCCGTTGTCACCTAAAAGAAAAACACGTTCGCCTCTTTTTATGTTGAACGAAACATTAGAAAAAACCTTATTCCCGCCGAAACTCATTTTAAGGTCAGTAACCTCAAGCACGTCTTCGCCCGACACGCATTTGGGTGTAAAGTCAAAGCGTATTTTTTCCAGCTTGCTGTCAGGAATAACAAGCTGCGCCTTAATACGTTCAACAACCTTTTCCTTGCTCTCGGCAGTTTTTATATTCTTTTCCCTGTTCCACTGACGTTGTTGGGCAATTATTCCCTCAAGTCGCTCTATTTCTTTTATATCGTTTTCATATTTATCCTCAACAGCCTTTTGCTCCGCCTCTTTCTTTTTAAGAAAAACTGAATAATTGCCTTTGTATGAGCGCATTTTTTTATTTTCAATCTCAATGGTTTTATCTGTGATTTTATCAAGAAAATATCTGTCGTGACTGATTATAAGACACGCGCTGTTAAAATTCTTTAAAAAATCCTCAAGCCACTGAATTGCACTTATATCGAGATGATTAGTCGGCTCGTCAAGTAAAAGAAAATCAGCTTTTGACAAAAGAAGTTTCGCAAGAATAAGCTTTGATTTCTGTCCGCCAGAAAGCGTCGAGGTGGATTTATCAAAATCCTCCTCGTCAAAACCGAGACCGATTAGCGCGGATCTTGTCATTGATTTATATGTTAAACCGCCGTTTCTGTTAAACTCATTTGAGAGGTAATCCTGTTTTTCAATCAGTTCCTTAGAAGGATTTTCGGAAATACTGGCGGATAAGATCTCAAGTTCCCGCTCCGTTTTGATTAAATCGTCAAATACGGATACAAGTTCCTGCCATATAGTCCTGCCTTCACAACAGGTATGCTGCTCCATATAACCAAGTTTTATATTCCTTGACAAAAAGCAATTACCGCTGTCGGGAGTATATTCACCGGTTATAATTTTAAAAAGAGAGGTCTTACCGACTCCGTTGACCCCTACGAATCCTACCTTTTCCTTTTCCTTTACATCAAAAGAAACATTTGAAAAAATGTTATTTCCGCCAAAGGATAATGTTAAATTTTGCACATCAAGTACATTCATAAATTAAAACTCCAAAATTAATCTCAAATATTTTACACTATTTTTGATTGAAAGTATAGTTAAAATTTGATATTATATTAATGAAATAAATTAAAAAAAGGATAAAAAATATGGATATACTGAAATTGAAACCTGTTTTAAAGGATTATATATGGGGCGGAGAAAGACTCAAAAAGGATTTTGGATTTGAAAGCGGACTTGATAAGGTTGCGGAGGGCTGGATGCTTTCCTGCCACAAGGACGGTAAAAATACCGTTATCGGCGGAGAATACGACGGCAAGACACTTGACAGCATTATAGAAAAATACGGAAAGGAAAAAATTGTCGGCACGAGGAGCCTTGACTTTCCATACTTTCCTGTTCTTATTAAGCTGATTGACGCAAAGGACAATCTGTCCATACAGGTTCATCCCGACAATGAATACGCGCAAAAAGTTGAGGGTGAATTTGGTAAAACAGAGATTTGGTACGTGCTTGACGCCGAAGACGACGCTCAGCTTATTTATGGTTTTAAAAATGAAATAACTTCAGAAGAATTTAAAGATGCTATTGAAAATAATACTCTTACAGACGTGCTGAACTGTGTTAAAGTGAAAAAAGGAGATTTGTTTTTTATTGAGGCGGGAACGGTACACGCTATAGGAAAAGGAACGCTTATTGCCGAAATTCAGCAGAATTCAAATTCGACTTATCGTGTATATGACTACGGCAGAGTCGGAGCAGACGGCAAACCGAGAGAACTTCATATAAAAAAAGCAGTTGATGTTTCCGTCACAAAACCCCCGAAATATGAAACCAAACCGATGGGAAATCCAGAGGATAACGGTAATTATGTATCGACCCTGCTTACTGAGTGTGATTTATTTACAGTTTACCACTATGATGTAAAAAAGAATATAAGCCTTAATACCGATGAAAAAAGTTTTAATCATATATTAGTTGTAGACGGTTGCGGAAAAATCAACGAAACGGAATTCAAAAAGGGCGACAGCTTTTTCGTTCCTGCGAATTACGGAAATTATGAAATTTCTGGAAAATGCGAAATAATTATTACAAAAATTTAGTCTCGATGAATAAAAGTCACAGACGGTGCAATACTATCTGTGACTTTAATATTGAGGTGATAAAAATGAAAATAGTCAATAACATAGCATTGATACTCGCAATCATAGGCGGTATCAACTGGGGACTAATCGGTCTTTTCAAATTTGATTTAGTTGCCTGGATATGCGGAGGTCAGGATGCAGTATTTGCAAGAATAATTTACAGTCTTGTAGGTCTTGCGGCAATTTGGTGTATCAGTCTTCTCTTTAACGGAAGAACATCTGAAAACTAAGAAGTGTAATACAAAAGGGACAGAAAATTATCTGTCCCTTTTGTATTTGATAAAACAATTATTAACCTACGCAATATGCCTGTCAAGCTCGTTTTTTATTTTATTCAGTATTCTTTTTTCAAGGCGGCTTATGTATGACTGAGATATACCGAGAGAATCAGCAAGCTGTTTTTGAGTATGGCTTTTACCGCCTTCAAGTCCAAAACGCATAACCATAAGCTCCCTCTCTTTTTTAGGAAGAGAATTCACAATATCAAGAAGAAGTCTTTTTTCGTCGTCATATTCAAGCGTTTCGTAAACGTCATCAGGTTCTGTACCGAGAACATCACGTAATGTAAGCTCGTTGCCGTCCCAGTCAACCGACAGCGGTTCATCAAAGGACATCTCGCTTTTCATATTATTTACTTTTCTCAAGTGCATCAATATTTCGTTTTCAATACACCTTGAGGCATATGTTGCAAGTTTAATATTTTTATCGGGATTAAATGTTTTTACCGCCTTCATCAGTCCGATTGTCCCGATAGAAACCAAATCCTCGGTTGAGGTTGTCTTTGACTCAAATTTTTTTGCAATATAAACGACAAGGCGGAGATTATGAATTATCAGCAGTTCCCTGTTTGTATCAATCCCGTTTCTGAGTTCCTCCATAATCTGCTCCTCTCTCTCCTTGTCAAGCGGAGGAGGAAGAGTTTCAGGACCGTTTATGTAATAGCATTTCTGTTTTTTAAACAGTCTTATAATGAATTTTTTTAATTTCTGTAACATATTGCACCTCATATATTTATTATTTCAGGATTTAAAATTGCTGAAAAATCCTTAGAATCAACAGTTGATACCGCTACATATACCCTGTCTGTTTCAAAGGATTTTTTTCCGGAGGATATTTTTATTTTATCCGGCTTAAATGCTTTGAGCACCCCCTCTCCTCCTACAGAATTAAACGGTATAACACGCTGGGTATCAAATGATACTTTACTGCTGTCAACAACAATAACAGGATAGTCGGAAAACGGCTCTTTAAGTTTATTACCCGTGTCCGCAAAGGCATACATATGTACCTGCGCGCCGTCCTTAAAAATGGTTAATGAGTAAATCTCGTTTTTCCCCACGGTTCTGTTATAAATCTTCACAACAAGCAAAGCTGTAAGATATGCCGCAAGCGCGCTTATTAATAGAGTTCTTGCGGGTATATCAAAATATAGCACATCATTATGTATAGTAATACCCTGCGGTTTAAATATAAGCCATAATGCAAGTATTACACCTAAAAGAAGCATATTTGAAAAGTAGAAAATTCCCAAGGTTCTGAAAAAAACATCCGCTCTTTTAAAGCCGAAAGCAATCAGAATTATTATTGCAGATATAATAATTTTTCCCAGTACCGTAATCAGAAAATGCAGTTCGTCAAGAAGTATGACAAGCGAATATAAACCACCCGCTAAGGAGGATAAAAGCAACCTTGAGGTTTTCGTATTTTCCTTTATAAAGAGTTTTGTTAAAAGCAGGAGCAAATATGTAATAAAAAAATTTACTACAAAAAGCACATCAACATAAATTATCAAAAACACCCCTCCCGCTAACTATAATTATAGTCAGCGAAAGGGGTTTAATTTGTCATAATTAATCTTCTATTATAATTGTTTCAATCACTACGTCGTATACAGGTTTATCAGCCATGCCTGTTTTGGTTGAGGCAATATCCTCAAGCACATCGGCGCCGTCGCAAAGCATACCGAATACAGTATGGTGGAAATCAAGCCACGGCGTGCCGCCTGACTCCTTGTACTTATTGATAACCTCCTGCGGAAAGCCTTTATCCTTCAAATCCTCCATCTGAGAAAGAAGAGAGTCTGGAACCGTCTTTGCCTGAACGATAAAAAACTGTGAGCCGTTAGTATTCGGACCGCTGTTTGCCATTGACAAAGCGCCGTAATAATTGCGCGCATCAAGAGAAAACTCATCTTCAAACGCTTTTCCCCATATTGATTCGCCGCCGCATCCTGTTCCCGTCGGGTCGCCGCCCTGTATCATAAAATCCTTAATCACTCTGTGAAAGATAAGTCCGTCATAGTAGCCGTTTTTTGCATGGGTAGTGAAATTTTCAACAGCTTTAGGGGCTGCCTCGTCATTAAGTATAAATGACATATCTCCCTTATTAGTTTTAATAGTCGCTTTCATTATAACTTAACCCTTTCATTTATTTTCTTAATCACATCGGTATCAATCTTAACAATCTCTCTGTCATAAGTCATAAGTCCGTTAAGCTCATCCTCAACATCAGTAAGCTGGGTATAAACGGCAGCGGACAGACCGTCTTTAATCTGAGGGATAATCGTGTTATTAAAGAGCCTTGAATACGCTTTTGTTAAAGAGTCTTTGGTATTATAAATTTTATATCCGAACATCTTTTTATTAAAAGTATGTCCGTTTATTCTCATACTGAATCCGCCGTACTCCGAAAGCACATACGGTCTGTTACCTTTTTTAACTCTGATAGGAGTAAAGTAAATATGCTTTGAAATAACATCACTTTTACCCATATCGTGCCAACCCGAAGCACTGTCAACAAGTCTTGTGGGATCAAGCTCCTTGATTTTTTCATACGCCTTTGCGCTGTCAAACTGCCCCCATCCCTCATTGAACGGAACCCACATCGCAATACACGGGCAGTTGTAAAGGTGGTTTACGGTTTCCTCAAGCTCCTGAAGGTAGAGGTCTCTTCCCTCCTTGTCTGTTCTGTGGTAATTATTGTAATTCCTGTCATCAAGAGTTATACCGAGAAACGGAAGAACAGAAACCTCAGGACCGTAATTACCTCCGCCGTTAACCATATCCTGCCATACAAGAATACCGTTTACATCACAGTAATGATACCATAAAAGAGGCTCAATTTTAATGTGCTTTCTAAGCATATTAAAGCCTGCTTTTTTCGCAAAAAGAATATCGTTTTCCATTGCCTGATTTGTAGGAGGAGTAAGATATCCGTCGGAATAATATCCCTGGTCAAGAAGTCCGTTATGGAAATACGGCTTGTTATTAAGAAACAACCTTTTAATTCCCTTTTCATCAACTCCTGTTGAAAACTTACGCATACCAAAATATGATTTTATACTTTCCCCGCACGCCTTAAATACAACATTGTACAAAAACGGTGATTCGGGACTCCACGGTTTAAAATCAGGTATTTTAACAATACGGTCGGTAGTATCGGCAACAAGCTCTTCACCGTCATAGATTAAAACTTCAACATCATCAGTACCGAAATATTCAAACTTAACCTGTTCATTATCGTAATCGGGAGTGATTTTCACTCTATCTAAAAAATTCTCGGGTGTGGATTCAAGCCATACAGACTGCCATATGCCGCTCTGGGGAGTATACCATACGCCGCCGCGCTTGGTTTTCTGCTTACCGCGGGAATATGATTTTGTATCCGTATAATCCTTTACGCGAACTATAAGAACATTTTCCATACCCTCGTCAGCGAGATATTTGGTAAGCTCCATCTTAAACGGAGTATAGCCTCCCTTATGTTCTCCTATTTCTCTGCCGTTTAGAAAAACACAGGCAATTTGGTCAACAGCCCCGAAATTGATAAAAACTCTGCCTTTGTTAAAGCCTTCGGGCAGCGTAAAACGCTTTTGATAAAAAAGATACTCGTCGGGATTAATCATTCTGCAAACGCTTGAAAGCTCCGTTTCCGGTGAGAAAGGAACAGTAATCTGCGCTGTAAAATAACGCGGCATATTTTCCGTTTTTCTTATAACATAATCCCATGTGCCGTTAAGGCTTATGTAACTGTCCCTGACAAACTGCGGTCTGGGATACTCCGGAAGAGGATGCTCCCTGTCAAAATTTTTACTCCATCTTGTTAACAGCATAATTTTTACCCCTCAACAATTTTCCCGTTAATGATTTGGATATTCTTATTACAAATCTCAAGCGCCGCTTTCTTATGTGACACTATAATGCAGGTCACGTTCTCAAGCTCCTTAAGATTTTTTAAAAACTGCTTTTCTGTATTTTCATCTAAAGCGGATGTTGCTTCATCAAGAAGTAATACCGGCGACTTTGAAAGCAGGCTTCTTGCAATGGCAAGTCTTTGCACCTGCCCCTCGGAAAGTCCCATACCCTTTTCACCGATTAAGGTTTCAAGTCCGTCCGGAAATTCGTCAATAAACTGCTTCGCGCAGCTTGCTCTTATTGCATTTTCAATTTCATCGTCGGTTACGTTATCGTTAATAAATGTTAAATTTTCCCTTATTGTGCCCGATATAACCATATTACCCTGCGGGACATATGAAAAAAGGCGTCTTGTACTCTTGTCAACGGGTATACTGCCGTCTGCAGTTTCAATATTAATATCACCGTTTTGAACTGTAAAAACTCCTAAAAGCAGTTTCAAAAGCGTGCTTTTACCGATGCCGGATATACCCATAATTGCGACAAAATCGCCCTTGTTAAAGGAAAATGATGTATTGTCAAATATTATATCCCTGTCATACTTAAAGCTGATATTATTAAAATTAACCGATAAGAGCTTATCATACACGTCATTAACATCAATGGGACTGTTATTCGCACTGATTTCATCCTCAATGCTATCAATTTCAATAAGCCTTTCAGCAGAGGCTATCATTGAGAAATACTGCGGCATAACACCCGAAAGAGACGCAAACGGCGTCTGAACCTGATTAACAAGCTGAAGCATTGCCGTTACCATACCGTAGGTCATAAGTCCGTTCAGGAGCCTCCATGCGCCAAAAGCAACGGCAAACACCGTTCCAATACTGAATACTGTATTAAGACCGGTATTTGCGAAAATGCTGAAATTCCTTCTCTTTATCTTCGCGTCAAAATTGTTTTCCTGCAAGACGTCAGTCCGGCTTTGAATTTTATCCTCAACCGAAAATGCTTTGACAACTAAAAGATTTGATACTATTTCCTGAATAAAGGAGCGTGTTTTGCCTTCGGTTTCCTGTACTTTTTTATGAAGTATTTTAAGCCTTTTTCTAAAAAGACGTGTAATTAAAAATATAACGCATCCTCCGACTAAAAACGCAAGCGCAAAAACCTTATCAATAATAACAAGGTAAATCAGTGAGCTTATGAGCTTAGTGAAGAAAAAGATACTTTGCGGAAGAATTCTTGTAAAACCTTCTGTCACTATATTAACGTCATTGAACATTCTGTTTTGAAGCTCGCCCGTATGATATGATGTAACCTTTGAATAATCCTTCTTCATAATTACATCAAGAAGATGGCGTTTAATTATAATTTCAAGCCTGCCTTTGCACCGCTCGGAAACACAGCTTCGTGTAATGCTCAGTGTCATCTGAAGCAAAACAACACCGAGAAGCGCAAAAGCAAATTTTACAATATAGTTTATATCATGGCGGATTGTTGCGCCGTCAATAACATTTTTTGAAAAATTTGCAAAAGCGACTGAAGTAACACCGTGTATAACATTAACAATAATAAGAAAAACAAGCGTCGGCATCTGGCTTTTACAGATTTTCACAATCCATTTAATTACCGCCCTATCAGATTTATTTACATTTGTATTAATATTTTCCAAATCTGACTATTCTCCTTTTTTAAATAAATGACGCTTAATATAATTTATTCCTCTTATAAATATAAGAAATACAGGTCTTACAGGAAGAAGCGCAACCCATACTCTTGAATAAATTTTGTACGAAATAGATTTTTCTAAATCAACGTAGCGTTTGCCGTTCTTGTAAAACCCTACAAGCACACCGCAAATCATATCATCGGTAACATATTCTTTCTTCATCAGATTATCACCGACTATAATATAATGGTCGTCACACACCTTAATAATTCTGTGCATTACATATTTACCGTTTTTTGTAACATAAACCGGTACATCGTATTTTTTTAACCTGCCTTTATTTTTAACAACAATGATATTATCACGCTGGTGATGAATAAGAGGCAGCATTGACGTACCAATAGTAAGCCCCGTATACTTGCCCGTGGCGTCAAGTATTTCCTTTATAGATTTAAATTCATTCATAAAAACACTCCGATATAATCAATTTATTATAACAGATTTATTTTATATATGCAATATTAAGAATAAGCGCTGTTTACAAGCTTAATTATAGCGCATTAATTTTTAGTTAAAGAAAAAGTACAGGTTATTCCCACAGCCTGTACTTATATATATTTTATTTCGCTTGCGCCTATATTGACTATAATCCGAATATTTCGTTCATACTGCCGGTACGGTAGCCTGTTAAATCCATAGTAACATATGAAAAGCCGAATTTCTTAAACATTGAAACTATCTGTTCTCTGTTTTGAATAAGCCTTTCAAACTCATTTGGATATACTTCTATTCTTGCAACATTGTTATGTACTCTTACTCTTACCTGTTTAAAATCAAGATCAAGTAATAACTGCTCCGCCTTACCGACCATAATTAATTTCTCTCTCGTTATTGTTTCGCCGTAAACAAATCGTGAGGACAAGCATGCAAACGACTGTTTATCCCAAGTGGAAAGTCCCTCTTCCTTTGAAAGTATACGAATTTCCGCCTTTGATAATCCGGCAAAACGAAGAGGACTCTTTACATTCAATTCCTTTACCGCCTGAAGACCGGGTCTGTAATCACCTTCGTCGTCCGTATTTGATCCCTCAATTATATTTTCTATTGAATTTTCTTTTGCGATCTCTGTTATTTTTGTGAAAAGCGCTTTTTTGCAAAGATAGCATCTGTTAACAGGATTATTGCAAAAGCCGTCAACATCAAGCTCATTAAATTCAAAAATAATATGGCTGATATTTTCTTTTTTGCAAAAGACGGACGCCTCGTCAATCTCCCTTTTTGGAAATGAGCACGCCTGCGCGGTAACAGCGATAACATTGTCGCCGAGTACATCATGCGCCGTTTTTAAAAGAAATGTTGAATCAACTCCGCTTGAAAAAGCAACAGCAACGCTTTTAAGAGATTTCAAATAATTCTTTAATGTATCATACTTTTTATGTAACTTATCCATCAGTAATTATTTCTCACTCCTGTTAATTCCTTAATAACCTCGCCTGCGATTATTAAACCGGCAACACTCGGAACAAAGGCATTACTTCCCGGAATCTGTCTTTTATGAGCAGAATTACCTTGCTCACCCTCGGCAGTAGAAATACCTTCCCTACCACAGTCTTCAACAATATTACTAACGGGAATCATTGGCGGTTCCTTGGAATAAACAACCTTCAGCTTTTTTATTCCTCTGTTTTTAAGTTCGCGCCGCATAACCCTCGCAAGCGGACAAACGGAGGTTTTGTATATATCCGTCACCTCAAAAGCTGTCGGGTCAAGCTTATTACCCGCGCCCATAGAGCTGATTACGGGCGTGCCTGATTTCTGCGCATTTTCTGCGATAAGCAGTTTTCCTGTAACAGTATCAATAGCATCAACAACATAGTCGAAACGAGCAAAATCAAACTCACCGGCCGTTTCGCTTGTATAAAAAACCTTGTGCTTAAATATCTTTACATCGGGATTAATTTCAAGCAAACGCTCTTCTGCCGCGTCAACCTTATATTTGCCAAGTGTTTTGTGTGTTGCAAAAACCTGACGGTTAATATTTGTAATACATACCCTGTCATTATCAATTAAATCTATGGCCCCTATACCGCTTCTGACAAGTGCTTCGGCAGTATAGCCGCCAACACCTCCGATACCGAAAACGGCGACACGGCTTTTCGCAAGCTTGTTTACGGCGTCTTTTCCGAATAAAAGCTCAGTTCTTGAAAATTGATTTAACATAACCTCTCCTTAGTAATTTTATTATATTACGTAATCAAAATTACCCATATCCTTTTTACGCTCTATAATATCCTGCAGCGTTATGCTGTCTAAATACTCATTTATGACTTTATTTAAGCCCTCCCAGACAAACAGTGTCGAGCAATAAATTTTTCTTTCACACGTATTTTCCTCATGCTCAAGGCAGGAAACAGGCGCAAGACCGCCTTCGGTAATTCTCAAAACATCTGCGACAGTATATTTATCAGGCGTCTGTGCAAGCATATAACCGCCCTGATAACCGCGGTTTGTTTTTAAAATATCAGGTCTGTTTAGAATAGAAACAATTTGTTCTAAATATTTTTTAGATATATCCTGTCTTTTAGCAATATCTTTTAGCGCGATATAGCCGTCGTTTCTGTGCTCGGCAAGGTCAGCCAGCATACGAAGCGCATATCTGCCTTTTGTTGAAATTTTCATTTTTTCACCGCCTTAATAACCTAATAATATCATAGGTTTTATATGATTTCAAGACATGCGCAGGATAATAAATATTAAGCGTATAATTATTTTGGACAGCCGCCCAACTTTTTATAATTACAAGGAGATTGTCAAGGTATAAAAAAACGACGCTTAGAATAGTATTTTCTTAGGTGATGAAAATGTTTACTGCTTTGTTTTCAGCTATCAGCGCACATTTGATTTATTTTATTCTGCACATTCAAAATACATCAAGTTTTCCGAAACCGCTCAGTCCTAAAGAAGAGACCGAAATGATAAAAAGGATGCGCGAAGGTGACAAGAACGCGCGCGGAATACTGATTGAAAGAAATTTAAGGCTTGTAAGCCATATAGTAAAAAAATACTATTCAAAGACGAATGATACCGACGATTTAATCAGTATCGGAACAATCGGGCTGATAAAAGCTATTGATTCCTTTAAGGACGATAAAGGCACCCGCCTTGCAACATACGCATCACGTTGTATTGAAAATGAAATACTGATGCACTTTAGGGCAGGAAAAAAGCTGTCTAACGATGTATATTTGAACGATACTCTTGAAATCGACAAAGACGGAAATCCGTTGACTATTGAGGACACAATCAGCAGTCCCGATGATTTGGCAGAGGATTTAGAAGTTAAGGTGAGATGGGAAAAGGTTGCAAAAGAAATTGAAAACATGGAAGATGAAAGGGAAAAGGAAATCATAATACTGAGATACGGTTTAAATAACAAAAAACCTCTGACGCAGCGCGAGGTTGCTCAGAGGTTAAATATAAGCCGAAGTTATGTATCAAGAATTGAAAAAAAGGTATTAAAAGATTTGAAAGACAAGACCGAATAATTATCTTTCAAAAACATTTCCGCCGCGGCAATCAATCGCAACAGTAAGAGGAAAGCTGCTGAAATTTAACTTTTTAACAGACTCGCATCCCAAATCCTCAAACGCTATAACCTCACACGAGGAAATACATTTTGACGCCAAAGCGCCCGCTCCGCCGATTGCGCAAAGATAAACTGCTTTATTGCGGACAATGGCGTCACAGACAGCCTTATTTCGTTCACCTTTTCCTATCATTGCTACAACGCCTCTGTCAAGAAAATCAGGAGCAAAAACATCCATTCTGCTTGACGTAGTGGGTCCGCAGGAACCGACTGCCAAACTTTCAGGCGCAGGAGTAGGACCCGCATAATATATAACAGCATCCTTTAAATCGTACGGCAAATCTTTACCTTCACAGATATACTGCGTTATTCTTTTATGAGCGGCGTCGCGCGAGGTATAAACCGTGCCCGAAAGTATAACCCTGTCCCCCGCTTTAAGTTTTGCGGCATATTCCCTTAATTGATTTGTGTTAAGTACATATTCCATTATTTTCTACCCAACTCTTTTTTAACCGTCTGTTCTCATCCTTAAGCGCTTTGTTTTCCTCTTCAAGAGTTTCAAGCATCGCAATATTTTGTTTAAGCTCCCGGCTGATTGACTTTAACTGAAAATCGAGATTTGAATTAACAATTTCAAGCCGCTGGCACTCAAAGTTCAAATCCTCAAGGGCTGCCATCAGGCGTGATATTTCATTAATTAACTCATTGACATCGTTTTTATTAGCCACAGGCAGTCCCTCCTTTAAGTTTATATTTTAACTAAGAAAAGAGGTTGTAACAAACAACCTCTTTTTATTATCAGTTAGAGATGTCAATATCTTTTTCAAAGTAACGCGAACCGAACCAGTTCTCTTTGATTGTATATTCTTTCTCTAATTTTTCGGAAGCGGAAGTGCTGTCAGCTGACATAAGCTCCTGCTCGGCATTGTACTGCCATACTGTCTGGTCGTTTTTTCCTGCAAAATACATAATATGGTATCCGTAATCTGATCTGACAATAGCTGTATCTCCTGTTCTTCTGCCGTCGTCAAAACACCATGAAGAGAATGAATCAACCATCTGACCCGTAACTACATCTGAATACAGACCGCCGTCAGAAGCGGAACCGTCCGAAGAATTTTCCTTGGCGAGTTTCGCAAAGCCGTCCTCTGTCTTATCCCACTTTGAAAGAATTTTTGTTGCCTTGTCAAACGCCGCTGACCACTGCTTGTCGGTAGCGGTAGTTGCCGACGCATTTTCCTCATCTGTTTCCGGAGCAATAAGAATATGACGCACGTTTATTGTTTTTCTGTCTGAAAGCGAAGCAGGCGCAATTACATAAACAACTGTTGTGCTGTAATTATATATATCTCCTGCTTTTCTGTCGGAACTGAACAGCCAGTCAAGTCCCGAATATACGAGTTCTTCATCATCGCTATGCTCTTCGCCATCCTCATGCTCATGCGCGTCTGCGGACGCGATTGCATAACCTCTTGACTGGAGTGATGATTTTGACATACCGATTAAAGTCGAGTAGCCGTCATCAGCGTAAGCCTTTTTATAAAAATCGTTTGTTGAATATTCAACACACAGGTCAGAAAAGTTTGAACCGTCAGCTTTAAGTTTTCCGGCAAATTCCTTTGCCTCGTCCTCGCTGTCACATTCAAAAAGTCTTATATCAACTGTTTTGAGCGAATCCTCATTTTCATCCTTATATTTGTTAATTTCATCATTTGTATATTCCTTTTCAGATAAATCAGTGCTCATTTGAGACTGATAATTCTGCGCAATATACTGACGTGTGGTTTCGGTTCTGAATACTGATTCCGTTACGCCTTTGCCCATTGCCAATACAAGATACGCGCTGAGCGTATATCCGCTTTTATTTGCGGTTTCCTTATACTGAGAAAGGGTATCGTCAATCTGAGACTGCTGTTCCTCGGTAATTTCAGGGTCTTTACCGTCATTGTCCTTAACTGCGGCAAGATAATATGTGTATGTGCTCTCGATTGAATCAAGAACAAGGTCGTGAATGTGTTTTGACCAAGACATTTCCTCTTTAGTTTCGGGATCAGTATATGTCTGGCTTGAAAGTTTCTTTGTGAAGTCAACGTCAAGTCCGTATTGAGAAGCATCAAGTCCGGACTGTTCATACGAGCTTTTCTGCGACATAAGGCTGTTGTAGGTTGACGCAAAATAAAAATTATATGTGCTGACCTTAATCTTAGCCGTATTCTCGCCGTTACTTACAGTAAGGCCGGTAAAATACTGCGCCGGTAAACTGAGAGATGCTACAAAACCTTTTCTGACAGCGCCGGTTGCGACATAAGTTACAAGAAGTGCAACAACAATAACAATACAAACAACCGACTTGATAATCTTCGCCGTTTTGGGGGCAATACTTACTGATGAATTACCTCCCACAGAAGAATACTTGTCAGATAATTTTTGAATCTGATTATCAAGCTTTTCTATTTTCTTTTCATCGGTTTCATTAACTTTAGCTTCTTTAAGCGAGTCAATCTTAGCTTTGAGAGCATTTCTCTTAGACTCGTTTTTCTCCTTAATTTTAGCATTTTTCTTAGCAAGCTTTTCCGCTTTTTTAGCTTGCTTATCTTTTTCATTATTTAAGCTGCCTCCGGCAAGCAAATCTTCGTCTAATTCTTTCTTTGCCATGTTTATTCTTCCTTTTAGTGAGTTGTATTTATTTAACAGTATTTTACACTATAACTAAAAATAATACAAGTATTATTTTTGGCTACTGTTCGCCGGCTGAGTAGTATTTTCAGCCGCCTGCTTTTCATTAGCCGCCTTTTTGGCCTCTAAAAACTTATTATTTGCCTTATTAACAACCGACTCGTGTAAATCAAATTCGGTTTCTTTAAGAATTTTATCAAACTTTGCGTTTCTTACATCCATAATAAGCTGTGACTCATAACTTGGCTTATCATAAACAAAATACATAATATGATAACCGTATTCGGATTTAACGATGCCCGTATCGCCGTATTTGCGGGATTTATCAACTGCCCATTTTTCAAAATCAGGGACCATTTCCCCTAACTTTACAGCCTCGCATAATCCGCCGAAAGCATCGCTTGAACCGGCAGTTGTTGAGGCGGTATCATCACTGTTTGCCTCAGCGAGAATGGAAAATGAGTACTCTGTTCTGTCACCGCTGTTATATTCCTCAAGCAGCTTATTTGCTTTTTCCTCAGCCGCTGCCCACTGCTCATCAGTATATTCTGTTTGACCTGTTGTTTGATCTGTCTGACTGTCATCATCTGTCTTAGGCATAATAAGGATATGCCTTACAGCATATGTTTCATCTTCCGAACGTTTTGCCTGCTCTGTTTTAAGAATAATATAAGCATAGCCTGTATCTTCATTTGCATAATATTTAACAGTACCTGTGGGCTGTTTTTCATCAAGAAGCCAGTTATTTATTTCATCACTGAACGGTCCGTCCGAACCGTAAATTGTACCGTCAACATTGCCCTCATAATTTGCAGTAACATTTTTTACCGCCTCTTCTTTAGAAAGGTTGCTGTCATTTTGCATGGCAGTCTGAACATCAGCATCAATATATTCCTTGTAAACAGTCGGAATCAAATCAATTATTGACTGCCTGTCGGTAATTTTTGACATGTATTTTTTTATATTTTTTAACGATTCATCTTTTTTCTCGTCCGAGCTCGCGTCATAGGGAACAGCAAGATAACTGAAATCAACTTGATTGTAATCAGTCTTGTGCTCATCATAATATTTGCTTATCTCATCTTCTTCCGGCTTATTGTCAATCGCATATTTTCCCTTATAGTTAGCTGTCAGATAGAACTGCTCCATATAGAGCCTTACAGTTTCTTCGCTGCAATACTCGCCAAAAACGGAAGAAATATAAGCGTCAAGAGATTGATTTTTCTCGGAAGCGGAATTCTTAAGCCCTTTTATCTGCTCATTGATTGTATCTTTTTGCTTTTGAGTAAGAGTAATTTTTTCTTTTTTTGCGGCATTATAAAAAGTATTGTAATTTTTAATTTGATTAACGGTTTCCTGCTCAAAGTATTCAAGCCAAGAAATTTTATTTCCGTCTTTATCTGTTGTATACTGTGTTGAATAATCAGCGGACGGATCAAGGTCATAATATCCATAATAAGCGTACTGCTCATACTGACTTACAACACTTGAAAAATACAAATTATACATTCCGATACTGATTTTATTATCATCAATCTTAGCGGCGACGGAAGCAGGATTCATCAAATCCCCTTCTTTTCCGTTTGGAACAGTATAATATTTTATGCCAAGAACTATAAGACCCGCAATAATAATCAAGGTTAAAATTGCAAGAGGAATAAATTTAAGTGACTCCCTTTTAATTACAATTTGACCTTTTTGCACATTATCAGTTGTAACTATAGGAACATCGCTGTCATTTTCAGCCTTTGATTTTCTTTTATCCGAATAATCGGCAGTATCAAACAAATCATCGTTTAAAGTCGGGGCATCGGCTTCAAACTGCCAGTTATCGTTAGTTTCATATTTTACGCCGTTCTTTTCCTCAAGCGTGTCATCATTTTCCTGATTATTATTATTTTCCAAAGGGTTATCGTCATAAAGGTTTTTTTCCTTTTCGTCCATATCAACACTCCTAAAATCATAATATACACCTATAAATTATACAATAATATAGAGGCTATTGCAACAAATTTATTTTTAAAGGCATAAAAAATTGAAAAAATACGATAAAATGATTATGCTTGAAAAAACAAACAGTATGTAGTATTATGTTAATATTAAAATATTAGTTAACAGCAGAGGTTTACTTATGAGCGATAGGATACTTTCTCTAAAGGACAGGTACCGTGAAAATCCCGGATGGTACTGGCTTTTAGCGACAATATTTCTGTTTCCTATACTTCCTGAATACATAAGCCCTTTTATTTTATTCATAGGATTTATTGTCTTCAAACGCCAGTGGACGCGTGAAGGAAAAAAAGCAAAGGTAGGAACACTCGGGAAAATGATGATGGGCTTTATGACCCTTGCTCTGATAAGCGTCATATGGTCTGATACAAGATTTTCAACATTTTCAACAGCTATGCTCTGGTGGGGTATGTTTCTTGTTGAAGTGATGATTTATAACCTTGCGAGATCAAGGCAAAAAATAGACCGCTTACTCTCACTGATGGTGATTTCCGGAGCTTTAAACGGATTAATCGGTGCAATTCAGATATGCACCTACACTCTGTACCGCTTTGGAAATATTCCTAAAGGCCTTGTCCTTGCCACACCGTTTTACAGAGGGCTCGACAAAGCAGTATACGGTATTCTGCCTTTTGAAATCAGTACTAAAATGTGGACATCAAGGGCAAGCGGTTTTTTTTCAAATCCAAATCTGCTTGCCACTTATATGGTTATAGTATTTCCCATTTCTATTTATCTTTTTCTTAACGCAAAAACACGCAGACAAAAAGTTACTTATTTTATCTTTAATGTGCTGATCAGCGCGGGACTAAGTTCGTCAATGACGAGGGCAGGATGTTTTATTGCCATATTCGGATGGATATTTATGTTTATTGTCCTTGCAAAAAAATATGCAAAGCCTATGCTTGAAATATTCATTCCTACCGTAATTGTAATAATTCCGTCAATACTTACACGATACGGAGTTATATTTAAAACCGTCGGAAAAGTAAGCGGAGGCGGAAGCGGAGGTATTGAAGCACGGCAATCCTCATCAACTCATTTTCAGATTTGGGAAAGTCTTATAAATTATCTGATTAATCACTTTAAGGAATTATTTATGGGCACGGGATTCGGTCTTGAACAAACAGGACAGATACTCCTTAATGAGTATAATCTGAATAAACCTCACGCCCATAATTTCATACTTGAAACTTGGGTGGAACTCGGAATAATCGGCGTTGTTATTTTCTTTGCGGTTATCATCTGCGATTTCGGAAAGCTGCTTGAAATCAATGCTAACAACGGAAAAAAATTCACTTTAGTGTTCTGTGTTTTCACATCGACCTTATGTTACCTTATTTTCGGTCTTACTGATTATATATTCAATTCGCCAAAGCAGATAATCTTTCTGTTTATTCTTTTGGGATTAACTCAGGCAATAAGCTATTGCTATGAAAAAACCCTTATTACCGATTCAAAATCCTTAAAGGACGTCGCGGCGAGAGAAATACAAAACACCATTCACCAAAAATAATAAACAATTAAGTTAATTAATATCAAGCAATAAATCCCTGCTTTTTCAGCAGGGATTTATTTATTGTTTTAATATTATTTTTTACTCGTCTTTATTTTTATTCTCTGACTTTTTTGACGTAAGTCTGTTTAGCAGATATGTTATCCCGACTATAACTCCGATAACGATAAATATACCGAGCATTCCGTAAAGAACAACAGGCAGAGAATCCTTCCAGCTGTTTACATTAACAGCAAGATTTATAACCATAAATATTAAATTATCAATCATAATATTATCCTCCTGTTATCTTGTTACTAATGTCAAAATCAATCCGCCGGCGATAACTGACGCAATCTGACCCGATACGTTGACGCTGATTGACTGCATAAGAAGAAAATTCTGATTATCCTCTTTAAGTCCCATCTGATTTACTACACGTCCGCTCATCGGGAACGCCGATATGCCCGCAGCGCCGATCATAGGATTAATTTTTTTGCCGTCCTTAAGGAATATATTAAGGAATTTGGCAAATATGACGCCGCCTACTGTATCGAATACAAACGCGACTAAACCGAGTGCAAGAATAAGAATTGTGTCCCACTGGACAAATTCTTCATAGTGCATCTTTGACGCGACTGTTATACCGAGCAGAATTGTAATAAGATTTGCAAGTGCGTTCTGCGCGGTTTCAGAAAGCTGATTTAACACCCCGCATTCACGGATAAGATTACCAAACATCAGAAATCCTACAAGGGCAACAGATTTTGGCGCAACCAGACCTGCAACAATAGTAACGATAATCGGGAAAAGGATCTTAGTTGTCTTTGATACCTCGCCGGGCTTATACTGCATGCGGATACGTCTTTCCTTTTTGGTTGTAACGGCTTTGATAACAGGCGGCTGGACTATCGGAACAAGTGCCATATATGAATAAGCGGCAACCATAATAGCGCCGAGATATTTCGAGTTAAGCTGCTGGGCAACAAATATACTTGTCGGACCGTCTGCCGCGCCGATAATTGCTATGGAAGCGGCGTCATTTATGTCAAAGAAAAATCTTGCTACAAAGAATGTAAAGAATATTCCGAACTGAGCTGCTGCACCGAAAAGCATAAGCCACGGGTTTTTAAGAAGCGGTCCGAAATCAATCATAGCGCCGATTCCTATGAACAAAAGGAGCGGAAACAGCTCGTTTGCAATACCTGCATTAAAAAGCTCGGTAAGCGGTCCGTTAGCCTCCAGTCCTTTTGTAACTGCTTCAACATCCTGCGTTATTGCGCCTGACAAAGGCAGGTTTACTAATATTGTTCCAAAGCCCATAGGCAACAGCAGTGTGGGTTCCATTTCTTTTTTTATGGCAAGAAAAATTAAAACACCGCCGACAATCCACATTAAAACCATTTGCCACTGAATATTAATGACGTTTGAAAATAAATCGGCAAAATCACTGAAAATTGTTCCTGTCATTCTCATCTCTCCTTTACAATAAAATTTATTAAAAAATAATTATATTAATCACTGATTTATTTGCTTTTTGCTTTCGTTTCGCAATAAAGACAGCGGTAGGTTCCCTTTTCGTCAGTCAGTGTGAATATATGGCTGATAGGTTCATTATTGCAAATACATCGGGGATTGGGACATTTTATAACATCCTTAAGCTCCTTTGGCATTGAAAGCTTACGCTTTTCAATACGCATGCTGTCCTTGATAATATTAACCGTTGCATTCGGCGCAATATACGCAATAACGTCCAAATCCAAATCAATAAGTTCATTGATTTTAATAATATCTTTAGAAAAATTCTTTTTTGATTTAGCGTTTGTAATAATTGCAACCTGACACGAAAGCGAGCCGAGATTAAGTATCTCATAAACCTCCATTCCCTTGCCCGCAGGTATGTGGTCAATAACATAACCGTTTTCAATCGCGTCAATATTCATTACAGAGCACCTCCCCACTTAAGAAGAGTCATAATAAGCGCCATACGGATATATTTACCGTTTAACGCCTGAACAAAATATTTTGCCCTCGGGTCGTCATCCACCTCGGTTGCTATCTCGTTTACTCTCGGAAGCGGGTGCATAATCGTCAAATCCGGTTTAGCTGTTTTAAGCTTTTCAAGGTCAAGGACAAAGGCGTCCTTATGCTTTAAATATTCATCCTCGGAGAAGAAACGCTCACGCTGAATACGCGTCATATAAAGAATATCAAGCCTGTCCATAACCTGCTCCATTTTCTCTACTTCCTCGTATTCATTTCCGCTTTTGTCTAGCACATCGTTTTTAATATAATCGGGTACGGAAAGCTCCTTCGGTGATATAAGAATAAATTTAACATTTTTATACCGGCACATTGCTTTTATAAGCGAATGAACCGTTCTGCCAAATTTCAGGTCACCGCAGAGTCCAACCGTAAGATTATCAAAAGTACCCTTTTCACGAAAGATAGTCAGCAAATCCGTAAGAGTCTGCGTAGGATGCGAATGCCCTCCGTCACCGGCATTTATTATAGGGACACCGCTTCTTTGGCTTGCGACTCTCGGTGCGCCCTCAAACGGGTGGCGCATTGCAATAATATCCGCATAACAGGATACCATCATAACCGTATCCTCAACGCTTTCGCCTTTTGAGGCGGATGAGGTTGCCGCTTCGGAAAAGCCGAGCACATTTCCTCCAAGCTCCATCATAGCGGCCTCAAATGAAAGGCGTGTTCTTGTTGAAGGCTCAAAGAAAAGGGTAGCAAGCTTTTTGCCGTCGCAGATATGCGCGTATTTTTCTTTATTGTTGATAATATCAATCGCAGCGGCAATCATATCGTCAATTTCTTTGAGAGAAAGGTCTGTTGTATCAAGCAAATGCCTCATCCTGTATCTCCTTTCTTTTAATCCTTTGCACCGTTTATTTCAAGATATTTCTTTATACGCTCCACATTTTCACGGTTTTTCTCATCTTCCTCAAGGTATTCAATGATGTCATAAACATCAACAACCGAATAAACGGGAAAGCCGTATTCCTCGCTAACCTCCGCCATTGCGGATTTTTCAGTCTTACCTTTTTCCTTTCGGTCAACCATAACAAACACGGCAGAAACCTTTGAGCCGTCTAATTTTGAAAGAATCGACATACTTTCTCTGATTGCGGTTCCGGCGGTTATTACATCCTCAACAATAACTATTTCCTCGCCCTGCTTCGGCGTGTAGCCTACAAAAACACCGCCTTCGCCGTGATCCTTTTCCTCTTTTCTGTTAAAGAAGAACGGCACGTCAAGACCCTGCTTTGCAAGAGCTACCGCAACAGAAACAGCAATCGGGATTCCCTTATACGCAGGACCGTAGAGCACAGCTTTTTTACCGCCGAGCCTTTCAAAATAAGCTTTGGCATAAAACTCTCCCAATTTTTGTATCTGCTCACCTGTCTTTATATCACCTGCGTTTATGAAATAGGGAATTTTTCTTCCGCTCTTTGCAGTAAAGTCACCAAACTTCAAAACTCCGGCGCTTTCCAAAAATTCTATAAATTCTCTTTTATATGCTTCCATCTTCCTTCTCCTTATCCCACAAATTCAGCTACGCACCGTCTGTATGCCGCAACAGGATCGTCAGCCGCAGTAATAGGTCTGCCGACAACAATATAATCAGAGCCTATTTTCTTTGCCGTTTCAGGTGTTGTAACACGAACCTGATCCCCTGCATCTCCGTCGGCAAATCGCACACCGGGCGTAACAGTCATAAATTCTTTACCGCAGTTATCCTTTACCATACCGGCTTCAAGCGGCGAGCAGACAACACCGTCAAGTCCCGCCTCTTTCGCGTTCTTTGCGTATTTAACAATCGTATCGTTGATTGAGGCATTAATGAGCAGCTCGTTTTGCATTCTCTCCTCACTCGTTGAGGTAAGCTGAGTAACCGCTATGAGAATAGGACGTGTTCCGTCCTCACGTGTAAGTCCTTCTAAAGCAGCCTTCATCATCTCAACAGTGCCTGCCGCATGAACATTTGTCATATCAACATTGAGCTTTGAAAGAACTTTCATTGATTTTTTTACCGTATTCGGAATATCGTGCAGTTTAAGGTCAAGAAAAATCTTATGTCCCCTTTTCTTAATCTCTCTGACAATGGACGGACCTTCAGAATAATAAAGCTCCATACCGATTTTAACAAACGGTTTTTCGTCCTTAAATTTATCGAGGAAATCAAAAGTGTCCTGTGCAGACGAAAAATCGCAGGCAATAATTACATCCTTACCCATTAATCAATCACTCCTATTATATCGCTTATTTTATCTATACCGAGTCTCTCGCACTCCTTCGGCAGAGCCTCAATTATATTCTTACACGCATACGGGTCAACAAGATTTGCCGCGCCGACCTGAACAGCGGTTGCTCCCGCCATCATCATTTCAATAACATTTTCAGCGGACGATACGCCTCCGCAGCCCATAACAGGTATGTTACAGGCTTTTGAAACCTGATAAACCATTCTTACCGCCACGGGAAAAACAGCGTCACCGCTGAAGCCCCCCATTTTATTTGCAATAACAGGCTGACGTTTTTTAATGTCAATACGCATACCAAGCAGTGTATTTATAAGACAGATACCGTCCGCACCCGCCTCTTCGCACGCTTTGGCGATTGATACAATATCTGTAACATTAGGTGAAAGCTTAATAAAAACAGGCTTTGAAGTAACATTTTTGACCGCTTTTGTTACCGTTGCAGCACAGTCGGGAGAAGTACCAAAACTCATACCTCCGCCGTGGACATTCGGGCAGGAAACATTTACTTCTAAAATACCAACCTGCTCCTCCTTATCCAAAAGCTCACAGGTATAAGCGTAATCATCAACCGAAAAACCCGAGACATTTGCAATAACAGGCTTATTAAAATATTCTTTCATTTCGGGGAGCTCGTGCTCAATAACGTGGTGAACGCCCGGATTTTGAAGTCCTACAGCGTTAATCATTCCCGCGGTACATTCAGCAATTCTCGGTGTAGGATTTCCGAAACGAGGCTCCTTTGTCGTACCCTTAAATGAAAATGAGCCGAGAATATTAATGTCATAAAAATCCTTAAACTCTTTGCCGAATCCAAAGGTTCCCGAAGCCGGAACAACAGGATTACTCATCTGCATACCTGCAAGATTTACGGATAAATCTACCATATAATCTCCTCCCTTTCAAGTACGGGACCATCCTTGCAAATCCGCTTGCTGCCGTACTTCGTCTTACAGGAACAGCCCATACAAGCACCGAAACCGCAGCCCATTCTCTCCTCAAAGGAATACTGCCCCGAAGTTTCGGCTTTATTTTCAATAGCCTTAAACATCGGCATAGGTCCGCAGGTGTAAAAATAGTCGTAATCATCAGGGAACGCATCGGTTACAAACCCTTTTATACCGTATGAGCCGTCAACGGTAGTAACCCTTACGTCGCATCCGATTGATTTAAACTCATCCTCATAAAAGATTTCGTCTTTTGTATTAAAGCCTAAAATAACAGTCGGTTTTTGCCCTGCGGCAAGAAGTTTTTTAGCAAGCATAAACATAGGCGGAACTCCGACACCGCCTCCGATTAAAAGAGGCTTTGCTGACTTTTTAATATCATAGCCGTTTCCCAAACCTGTCAGGATGTCAAGCTCTTTGCCGTCACAAAGCGTTGACATATATTCGGTTCCGCTTCCGACAGTCTTATAAATTATTGTGATTGTATTTTCGTCGCAGTCGCAGACAGAGATAGGACGCCTGAGAAACTTACCCTCAAGCTTAATATTAATAAACTGACCCGGAGCGGTGATATACTGAGTATCACCCTGCAAAATCATTTTATATACATCCTTAGCGATTCTATCATTTGATAAAACCTTGTAACAGTTTTCTTTATACATAATTAAATTCCTATTCCGCGTCAATCGTTGATACACCCAGAGTTATTTCCTCAAGGACATCAAGCAGTACCTTAACGGTATCAAGTGATGTGAACATTGTTACATTATTTTCAACAGCGGCACGTCTGATTTCCGAGCCGTCTGAATGTGAATCACCTGCATTAATATCAATCGTATTGATAACATATGCTATATGCCCCTGACGAAGAGCAAGCAGAATTTCGTCGCTGTCATCAAGCGTCAGTTTCTGGCGTACTCTTGTACGGATACCGTGTGATTTAAGATAATTTGCGGTACCCTCCGTTGCTTCAATATTAAATCCAAGTTCATAAAAACGCTTAATAAGCGGAAGCGCTCTCGGCTTGTCCTGGTCAGCAATGGTAACAAGAACCGTGCCGTAATTCGCAACATTAAGTCCGGATGCCTGAATTGCCTTATAAAGCGCTCTCGTAAGCGATTTGTCATATCCTATTGCCTCACCGGTAGACTTCATCTCAGGTGAGAGATATGTGTCCATACCCTTTAACTTGGAGAAAGAAAAGGCAGGCGCTTTAACGTACCAGCGTTTTTTCTCTTCGGGATAAACCTGTGTTATACCCTGTTCCTTGAGAGAATGACCGAGTATAACCTGCGTTGCAATATGCGCCATCGGAACCGAGGTAGCTTTTGATAGGAACGGAACTGTTCTTGACGAGCGAGGATTTACCTCGATAACATAAACATCGTCCTTTTCATCGGCAATAAACTGAATATTGTAAAGACCGACAATACCGATTGCTTTACCGAGACGGACCGTATAATCAATTATTTTATCCTTAACCTCCTGTGAAACGGAGAATGTAGGATATACGGAAATTGAGTCACCAGAGTGAACGCCGGTTTTTTCAACGTGTTCCATAATTCCCGGAATAAACACATCCTCGCCGTCACAAATTGCGTCAACCTCAAGCTCTCTGCCCATTATATATTTATCAACAAGTACAGGCTGTTCTGTATTGATTTCAACGGCAGAATGAAGATAATGGCGAAGTGATTCCTCGTTTGCGACAATCTGCATTGCGCGTCCGCCGAGAACAAATGAAGGACGGACAAGAACAGGATACCCTATCTGCGCGGCTACGCGGACACCCTCCTCAATATCCGTAACGGCAAGCCCTTTAGGCTGCGGAATACCGAGTTTCTCCATAACCTTTTCAAAGCTGTCCCTGTTTTCGGCTCTGTCGATAGCCTCAACATCCGTGCCTATAATCGGTACACCGAGTGCGTCAAGCGGCGGAGCAAGATTTATTGCAGTCTGTCCGCCGAGCGAAACGACGATACCCATAGGTTTTTCGAGCGTGATAATATTCATTACGTCCTCAACGGTAAGAGGCTCAAAATAAAGTTTGTCAGACGTTGTGTAATCAGTCGACACAGTTTCGGGATTATTATTTATAATTATTGCCTCATAACCAGCGTCACGGATTGACCATATTGCGTGAACGGTTGAATAATCAAATTCAACACCCTGTCCGATACGTATGGGACCCGAACCTAAAACTATAATCTTTTTATTATCGGAAACTACCGACTCGTTTTCCTCCTCATAGGTAGAGTAAAAATATGGAACATACGAATCGAATTCTGAGGCGCAGGTGTCAATCATTTTATAAACAGGCATTATACCGTTCTCTTTTCTGAGATGGAAAATGTCCGCCTGCGTCTTATTCCAAAGCTTTCCTATATATTCATCGGATACGCCTATTTTCTTTGCATCCTTAAGGGTGTTTATATCATCGGTATTATCTTTTAAAATCTTTTCAAAATCAACAATATTCTTGAATTTTTCAAGGAAGAACATATCGATCTTTGTTGCATTATAGATTCTGTTCAAATCAACGCCGAGACGGATGAGCTGCGCGATTGCGAAAAGCCTGTCGTCCGTACCGTTTTTGATATAGTTTAAAAGTTTTTCCTCACTGTATGTATCAAATTTCTTATCATAAAGGTGGCAGACGCCTGTTTCAAGCGAACGCACCGCCTTAAGCAGACTTTCCTCCATAGTTCTGCCTATAGCCATAACTTCGCCTGTTGCCTTCATTTGAGTATTAAGCGTATTGTTTGCGTCCGCAAATTTGTCAAAAGGAAAACGGGCAATCTTTGTTACAACATAATCAAGCGTAGGCTCAAATGAAGCAGGAGTATTAGCAATAGGGATTTCATCAAGGTGCATACCGACGGAAATTTTTGCCGATACCCTTGCGATCGGATATCCCGACGCTTTTGACGCAAGCGCTGAGGAACGTGATACTCTGGGATTGACCTCAATTAGATAATACTGGAAAGAATGAGGGTCAAGAGCAAACTGAACATTACAGCCTCCCTCAATCTTGAGTTCCCTTATAATCTTAAGAGCGGAATCACGCAGCATATGGTATTCCTTATTTGTAAGCGTCTGTGACGGAGCAACAACAACCGAGTCGCCCGTGTGAATACCTACAGGGTCAATGTTCTCCATATTGCATATGGTGATTGCGGTATCGTTCGCGTCACGCATTACTTCATATTCAATTTCCTTATATCCTTTAATACTCTTTTCAACAAGCACCTGGTGAACGGGAGAAATCGCAAGAGCGTTTTTCATCATCAGCATAAACTCTTCTTCATCATCGGCAAAGCCCCCGCCCGTTCCGCCGAGCGTAAACGCGGGACGAAGTACAACAGGAAATCCGATACGCTTTGCGGCTTCAAGTCCTTCTTCAAGCGACTCCGCGATTTCCGACGGTAAAACAGGCTCGCCGAGGCTTTCGCAAAGCTCCTTGAACAGTTCTCTGTCTTCTGCTCTTTCAATAGCCTCGAATTTTGTGCCGAGTATCTCGACGTCGCATTCCTCAAGCACGCCCTTTTTAGCAAGCTGTACGGCAAGGTTCAGACCTGTCTGTCCGCCGAGCGACGGAAGAATTGCGTCAGGTCTTTCGTGGCGGATAATCCTTGCGACATATTCAAGATTTAACGGCTCCATATAAACCTTATCCGCAATATCGGTATCGGTCATAATTGTGGCAGGGTTAGAGTTGATAAGCACAACCTCGTATCCCTCCTCACGGAGCGCAAGGCAGGCCTGCGTACCCGAATAGTCAAATTCGGCAGCCTGTCCGATAACTATAGGACCTGAGCCAATAACAAGTATTTTATGAATATCTGTTCTTTTAGGCATTTCGGCTTACCTCCTTTTCCATCAATTCTATAAACTCGTCAAAAAGATATGCGCTGTCCTGCGGACCCGGTGCGCTTTCGGGGTGATACTGAACCGAGAAAATCTTGTTATTTTCAGATTTAACCCCCTCTGCCGTATTGTCAAGCAGATTTCTGTGCGTCAGCGTAAGCGGCGTACCTTCAAGCGAGCTTACATCAACGGCGTATGAATGATTTTGCGACGTGATTTCAATCCTGCCATTATTGAGATTCATAACAGGATGATTTCCTCCCCTGTGGCCGAATTTCATTTTAAAGGTTTTTGCGCCGAGCGCAAGAGAAATCATCTGGTGTCCGAGGCAAATTCCGAAAATCGGCAGTTTCCCTTTAAGCTCACGCACAACGCTTATAACTTCCTGAACATCCTCAGGGTTTCCCGGACCGTTTGAAAGAAACAGTCCGTCGGGTTTCATATTTAAAATTTCCTGTGAGGTTATATTATAAGGCACAACAGTTACATTACAGCCCTTTTCGTTAAGCTTTCTGATAATGTTATGCTTTATTCCGCAGTCGATTGCAACAACGTCATACTTATGATTAGGCGTTCTTGAATACCAGCGCTTTTTACAGCTTACGCGCGATACCATATCGGTTGGAATAACATAATTTCTTACCTTTTTCAGCGCCTCCTCATAAGGTACATCGGCGTCACATATAATAACCTTTTGCGAGCCCTCATCACGAATAATTCTTGTAATCATTCGAGTATCAACTCCGCTTATACCGGGAATATCATACTCGTCAAGCACTTCGGAAAGAGTTTTGGTGTAACGGAAGTTAGACGGCAAATCGTTATATTCACGGACAATAAGACCGCCCATTGTGGGGACTCTTGTTTCATAATCCTCGTCAGTTACTCCGTAATTACCGATAAGCGGATATGTCATACATACCATCTGGTCGGTATAGCTCGGGTCGGAAATAATTTCCTGATAACCAACCATTGATGTATTAAATACAATTTCATTTACAGCCTCCCTGTCGGCGCCGAAAGCATAGCCGTAAAATTCCTTGCCGTTTTCAAGCACAATTTTTTTATTATACGGTTTCATATACAATCTCCCCTCTGTAAACGGTCAAAAGGTTTTGACCTTGTAATCTCCAGTTTTTAAACGGAGTGGATTTACCCATTGATACAAATTTTTCAGGGTCAACCGTCCACTCTCTGTCAATATCAAGAAGTGCTAAATCCGCGACCGCGCCTTCCTTAATTACTCCTCCTTTAATACCGAAAATCTCTCTCGGTCTTACGGACATCATATCAATCAGCTTTTCAAGAGTAATAATTCCCGTCTTTACAAGCTTTGTGTTTAGTACCGCAAACGCAGTTTCAAGCCCCACAACGCCCATTGCCGATTTTTCAAGACCTTTTGATTTTTCCTCAGCGGTATGAGGCGCATGGTCGGTAGCAATAACGTCGACAGTACCGTCAATAACACCCTCAATAAGAGCTTGTCTGTCCGCCTGTGACCTTAAGGGAGGATTCATTTTAAATCTGCCGTCCTCCTGCAAATCCGTATCGCACATTGTTAAATAGTGCGGACCTGTTTCGCAGGTAACCTTGACTCCCCTCGCCTTTGCCTTTCGGATAATGTCGACACTTTCCTTTGTTGAAATGTGGCATACGTGGTACCGGCATCCTGTTTCCTGCGCAAGTGCGCAGTCACGCTCTATCTGTGCCCACTCGGACTCTGAGCATATTCCTCTGTGGTTGTGTGCCTCAGCATATTCACCGTCGTGTATATATCCGCCCTTTAAAAGCGCATTGACCTCGCAGTGCGCCGATATGATTTTACCGAGCTTTGCGCATTCTGTCATAGCCTGTCTCATAAGCTCTTCCGTCTGAACGCCCGTACCGTCATCCGAAAAACCGACAACCTTATCTGCAATTGATTTGAAATTTATAATACTGCCTGTGCCCTTGCGCTCCTTAGTAATTGTACCGAATGGCAGAACATCAATAACAGCATCTCTTTCAATAATATCGGTCTGAGCCTTGAGATTTTCCGCGCAGTCAGGCGGCGGGTTAAGATTAGGCATTGTACATAAAACAGTATAGCCGGCTCTTGCGCCTGCCATAGAACCTGTTTTAATCGTTTCCTTACAAGAAAAACCGGGCTCACGAAGATGTGTATGTACATCTGCGAAACCCGGAATTAAAAAATACTTATCCTGTGCGTCAACGATACGGTCAACGTCATTTGATGAAATAGAAATACCAAGGCTATGAATTTTTCCGTCTTTTATAAGAACATCAGACTTTTTAAATGTTTTGTCTATATATGCCAAAGCATTTTTTATAAGCAAAGCCATAATCCACAATCCTTTCCATTTTAGAACATTATAATATTTTTATCTTCTTAAGTCAACATAAAAATATATAATATATCTATTTACATATTTTATCTATTGTAATATAATGATTTTGATTTTTTTAATTGAGGTACAGCAGATGAAATTAACTGTCATAGGCGGAGGCGGAGTCCGCTCAATGTTTCTGGCGAAAAGTATTGCTCAAAAGGCTGAAAAGCTTAATATTGATGAGCTTGTCTTCATGGATAACGATGTAGAAAAGCTGAACATCTACGGCGCTATGGCAAAAAAGGTTTCCTCCCTGCTTTGTGAAAATCTGAAATTCACATTGACTACCGATTCTGTTTTTGCGGTTAAAAACGCTGACTACGTTATCACGACGATACGCGTCGGCGGTGACGATATGAGAGTAAGGGATGAAAGAACAGCGCTTGACTTAGGTCTGCTCGGTCAGGAAACAACGGGAGCGGCCGGATTCAGCTTTGCTATGAGAAGTGTGAGCGCTCTTGCCGAATACTGTAAGCTTATAAAAAAATACGCAAAGCCGGACTGCAAGGTTTTCAATTTTACAAATCCCGCAGGTGTTGTAAGCCAGACGCTTCGCGATATGGGATATGATTTCACCTACGGTATATGCGACGCACCGAGCGGTATGCTCCACAGCTTTGCAAAGCTTTATGGCGCTGATGAAAATGAAATCAAGGGCAAGGTATACGGTCTTAACCATCTTTCATTTTTTAAATCAATAACAATCAGAGGCAGGGAAATAATGCCTGAACTGATTGAAAATGACAAAGCATATACCGATACGGATATGCGGTATTTTGAAAAGGAGCTTTTACGTCAGCGCGGGTGTGTACTTAACGAATATCTTTACTATTTTTACTACCGTGAAAAAGCTGTTAAGAATATTTTAGATGCCGGTAAAACACGCGGAGAACAGATTTGCGAAATAAACAAAAAGATGACAGATGCTCTCAGGCAGGTCGATATTGAAAATGATTTTGACAAGGCATTTGAGATTTTTGAATACTGGTACGGCGTAAGGGAAAACAACTATATGGCGTCTGAAACAGGCGTTAAGCGTCAAAAGCCGTGGCGTTTTAATATTTACCAAAAGGATTCCGGCGGTTATGCGGGAGTAGCGCTTAAATTTATTGAAATCGAGCAGAGTAAAAAAAGCGATTCAATGATACTTTGCGTTGTAAACGGTAACGCAATAAACGGACTAAAAGCTGACGACGTGGTAGAAATCACTTGCGATATTACACCGCAGGGAGTTTTCCCCCACTATTTCGGAGATGTCGACGAGCAGAATTTAGAACTGATAAGACGAGTTAAAATATACGAACGGCTTGCAAGCAAAGCAATACGCGAAAAATCAAAGCAGTATGCTGTCGAGGCGCTTACGCTTCATCCGCTTGTAAACAGTTACTCGCTCGCCAAAGAGCTTGTTGACAAATATACAGAGCTTAATAAAGAATACATAGGAGAATGGAAATAATGGCATTTATAGCAGGCGCAGGAGCGACTAATGTTGATTTGCTTTATCAAGGTATGGAAAGAATACCCGATGTCGGTGAGGAGCTTTACTGCAAAGACTTTTCACTACAGCTTGGCGGAGGACTGCCCGCAACATTAATAAACTTAGGCAGGCTTGGAATTGAAACAAGAATTGCAACCGAGCTCGGTTCGGATATTTTTTCAAACTTTGCAAAAGAACAATTTGCCGAAAACGGTGTGACGCCGGTAAATCTTTACCACGGCGATAAGATACCTGTCAATATTACCTCGGCAATAATTCTGCCAAAGGACAGAACTTTTTTCACCTACGGCAAAGGCTCTGTTGAGCCTGACGGAAATGCGTTGGAGACATTTTACAATGTTGCAAAGGGAGCCAAAATTTGTATGATGCAGCTCGGCGGATTTCTCCCTGTATATAAAAGGCTGAAAGCGGAGGGCACAATTCTTGTTCTTGACACGGGCTGGGATGATGAAATGAGCTTTGAAAAATACGATGAATACCTCACTCTTGCGGACTACTACACACCTAACAGGAAAGAAGCGCTGAAAATTACAGGAACAGACAACGAAGAAGACGCGGCGTATGCCCTTAAAAAATATTTTGACAAGGTTGTTGTCAAGGTTGACGCTGACGGGTGCATCGGTATTGACAATGGCAATTACTTTTTCTGTCCGAGCGTTAAAAAATTTAAAAATGTTGACTCAACGGGAGCAGGCGACGCCTTTCTTGCGGGATTTATGTACGGAATATTTTATGATTATCCGCTTAAGGACTGCATTGAATTCGGCAACATAACAGGCGGCAAGGCGGTGACACAGGTAGGTGCGCTGAGCGGATATGTTACCGAAAACGAACTCAAAGCATTTAAAGCCGAATATAAATAAACAAAGGAACTGTTTCACAAAAGTGAGACAGTTCCTTTGTTATTACGAATTATTATAGTCGATATATTTTTCCCAGTATGCCCGCTCGATTGATGACACACTCGGAAAAACCTTTCTGATAGTCTTGCACAAAAATACGGCTTTTTTGTTGGCAGTCCCGCTTTTCAGCCAATCGGGCATTCCCTCGTTTTCATTTGTTTCGCAAAGGAATTGAAATGTTTCCGCCATATCCTCGTCAGCATTTGTCATTGCGTAATAACTTACAAAATAATCATTATTCACTTCTTCGGCATCGGGGTTATATTCTATTCCGTCGTTTAATTCTTCCCAAAGAGCGTAAAAATTTTCACCCCTGTCGTTATAATAATTATTTATCCGCTCATATATAAGGTGCATCATTTCATGATAAACTATATTTTTAGTAAAGCCATCGGTTGCAAAAGTGATTTCAAAATGCTCAAAAGTAAACGCAAAGGCATTTATTGTACCGCCAATATCCTTAACAATATTTATATTAAAATCATAACCGCCGTCTAAGTCGGAATACATTTCGGTAATAAAATTATCGGGAAATACAGATAACCCGTCATCAAGCTGATTTAACAGAAGATAGAGTTCAAGCGGTTTTACACCGTATGAAATTTCATAATCGGAATAATCAATTTTTTTGTCAACATAAACATTAATTGTATATTTATTCTTTATATCATCAATCAGGCTGTTATTTTCCCTGCTGAAATCCTCCTCTGTCATTGCCCTAACATCAATGCTGCTGTTAACCGGCTCTGCACTGTATTCCCAAATATAAGGAATATACGAAGGTTCTTCGCCCTTTGAATTTGAATATTCAAATATTACGCATACGTATTTATCATTTAACGCGGCAACGGCGGGGTTAACATAAACACCCTGCTCTGACACTTCGGTTTTTACTTTGTTGATACAAATAGCTTTTTCATAGTCATTAACTGAAAAATCAAGGCTCTTACCGTTGCTTTTGTATTTTACACAAAGCATTATTTTGCCGAAGCTGTCGAGAATTTGGTCACTGTCGGTTCTGTCAACAAAAGCATATTGAGGATTATCATAGAATACACAGATTTTCATTTTATTCTCATAGTCGGCTGTATAGTCGTCATAATAACCGAAACTACCGTTTACAAACGGCGATTTCTTTGCCTTTTCTTCCAGCTCTTCGCCCGAATAATATTTATATTCAACCTCATCTATTTTATTGAAATTAAAATCATATATTATGCCCTTTTCTCTATTCACATCAATAACTGCTATTTTGTCTTTGTCGTAAAAACGGGCGTCGTTTATTTCCATTTGCTTACTATCCGTTAAGCTTTTTTTTAAAATAATTTTTTCCTCTTTTAAATTATACAAAACCAAATAATATATATTTAAATCATTATCGGTTAATTTAGTTGAAAAAATCAAAATATTGTCACCGGAAATATCAACAGAAAGAGGGTATGTTTTTTCATCAAACAAATTCTTTATTTCTGTAAGTCCGGGATATTTTGTTGCAATATCCGTTGAAGTGAGCTTTGTATTATCTTTAGTATGGTTTTCGTTAACGGAGGACGTTACCGAACAGCCGTTTAGAAATATAATTGCAACAGCCAGAAAAAGCGAAAATAAAGCTTTGATATTTTTCATAATATCCACCTCTTGACATACGAAATCAACTCGTCCTTTTCATTAACCAATTCATTATTAATTACTTTATCAATAAGCGTATTTAAAGCATTTCCGACTTCTTTGCCTTTAAGACCTAATGATAACATATCATTTCCGTTCACAGCCAAATCTTTTACTCTAAAAGGTTCGCCTTCAGCAATAATCTCGTCAAGCACGGCTTGAGTTATGTCAAGATTAATCAGCTCCCACTGTGTCATCTGCGGATTTTGCGCCAGCTTATCGGCGCGCTTAACCTCAATCAAATCACGCAGATTTTTCTCGCCCGCTTTAGAAAGGCACTTTTTTATTTTCTTTTTTTCTGTACCGATGTGCATATCGTGAATCGGAACAAGAAACATTACCCGGTCATATATTTCATTTGGCGCTTTAAGACGTTTTAAAATATTTTCCGCGTAAACAGCGCTGATTTTCTGATGGCCTTTAAAATGGTCTGTACCGTTTTCATCAGTAGTTTTTGAATAAGCCTTGCCTATATCATGAAGAAGCATTGTTATTCGCAGCGCCAAATCTTTAGGCGACTGCTCAACTGATTTGCAGGTATGCTCCCAAACATCGTAAATATGCCATTTTGTATTCTGAGATATATTAAAAATCGGCTCAAGCTCCGGAATGACAACCGCGATAATTTCCCTGTACTCCATAAGAACATTGAAAACATTATCCCCCGTTAAAAGTTTTGAAAGCTCGGTAAAAATACGCTCTAAGGATACGTTTTTTAAAAGTTCCTTATTTTTATAAATTGCTTTTTTAGTCTCATCTTCAATGTTAAATGAAAGAACGGAGGCAAAGCGGATTGCCCTCATAATCCTAAGCGCATCCTCATTAAACCGCTTATCTGGATCTCCGACCGCTCTGATAATTTTATTGTCAATATCCTCTTTTCCGCCGAAAATATCTACTGTTCCCACGCTGTCATTATATGCAATCGCATTTACTGTGAAGTCGCGTCTTGCTAAATCCTCACTTAAGCTTTTTACAAATCTGACATTTTCGGGGTGACGGTTGTCCTTATAGTCTCCGTCTGTTCTGTAAGTTGTAACCTCAAAGGCATCACCGTTAAAAAGTACGGTAACCGTTCCGTGCTTTAGTCCTGTTTCAATAAATTTTATATTATTATTACTTAATGCCTTTTCAAGCTCACCGGGTGTTGCAGATGTGGTTATGTCAACATCGCCACAGGGTCTTTTCATAATACAATCACGAACACAGCCGCCGACAAAAAAAGCCTCATATCCGGCGTCTTCCAGAACAGAAATAACTGCTTTCGCATTTTTGGATATTGTCATAAACCCACCTGCCTTAAATTTCTATGTGTATTTTAACATAAAAAAAATAATAATACAATTATGAGATATTTTTTCAATTATTTGATTGCCGCATTAATCGGCGGGTTCGGATACTGCCTGATAGAAATCATTTACAGAGGCAGAACGCATTATTCCATGTTTTTTGCGGGAGCAATGGTTTTGAGCGCTTTCTATTATATAAGCAACAATTATCATCTTCCCCTCTGGCAGAAATGCTTTGCGGGAATGATTATTATAACGGGAATAGAACTTGTTTTCGGCATTGTGTTTAATATTATTTTAAAAGAAAATGTGTGGGACTATTCAAACGTACCGATGAATTTTTTAGGGCAGATATGCGTGCCGTTTTCGCTGATTTGGTTTGCGCTTTCGGGCGTAACATTTAAAATTTTGGAAAAGATATAAAAAAGGCAGGTCGTTGTGACCTGCACTTTTTATATCTCACGTTTTTTGTAGGCGTTAACCGATAATAAAATGGAAACGATTATCATAATCACAGCGATAACCGCAAATAAAAACGCATTTTTTTGCGGAGTAAAAGCACCCTCGATCAACGTGCCACTTGATATATTTTTTGCGTTTATAATAGTTATTGATGATGCCAGCACCGCAATAATTATCATATTGATAACTCTCCCTTTAATGTATCCGAATTTATATACAACAGGAAAAACAACAATCGGTGACATCGTACCGCAAAAGAGCATAATTGACATTAAACTTAATAAATCCAAAATATCAAAGCCGAAAACAAAAAAGGAAACCACTCCCTCAAGCAGTATTACCGGCGTAATAATTATAAATAAAAGCAGATATTTTTCGCACACGACTGTTACTCTGCTAACCGGCAACAATAACTCGTATTTATTCCACTTGTATGCCTCGTCATAAGCAATCGTATTTATCGGTATTATTGAAACTATTGCTATTGAATAATATAAAAAATACGTTGATTTCCCCGAAAACATGGAAATTGCCAAAAACAGCGCCGAAACAGCAAGCAATAATAAACAATGCTTTTTTATTATCATAAAATCTTTAATTAATAAACCTCTCATTTCTTATACCCTCTTATCATATATACAAATAAATCCTCAAGATTTACCGGCGTTACATTCATATTTTCCTTTACGGCATTCTTTTTAATCACGGCGCTGATTGAGTAGTCTGTTCTGCGTACTCCGAGTACTGCTGATTTATCAATGCTGTTAAATGTATTTTCGTCGCACCTGAGAACACAGCAGTTATTGACAAGCTCATCCTTTTCCTCAAATAAAATAAGTCTGCCATTGTGCATAAAAGCTATATAATCGCAAAGCTTTTCAAGGTCGCTGATAATGTGTGACGATATTAAAATCGAGTGATTTTCTTCCCTTGTAAATTCATAAAAAATATCAAGTATTTCATCACGCACAACCGGGTCGAGTCCGCCTGTTGCCTCGTCGAGAATAAGAAACTTTGCGCCGTGCGAAAGCGCGCAGGCAATATAAAGCTTCATTTTCATTCCCCTTGAATATTCTTTTATTTTTTTATCGTCCGGAAGATGAAATTTTTTAATCAGAGAAAAATACTCGTTTTCATTCCAGCGGTGATAAATATTTTTAAAAACGCGGTTTGTTTCCTTTGCATTAAGACATTCCGGCAGACCGTTTTCCTCCATAACTACTCCTATGTCGTCCTTAGAACAAATTTTATAATCCTTGCCGAGTACCTTTATTGTTCCGCTGTCTTTTTTAATCATATCAAGTATAAGTTTAACAGTCGTGCTTTTTCCCGCACCGTTCTCACCTACCAAGCCCAAAATATATCCGCTTTCAAGCGTAAAGTTAATATTGTCAATTTTAAATTCCTTATACGATTTGCACAAATCTTTTACTTCAACAGCGTTCAAGATTATTCCTCCTCCATAATATCAATCATATCAATAATATCCCGCTTAGTTAGATTACAGCTTGAGGCAAGCTGAATTATTTTATTAATGTATTCCTCTATTTTTTTCAGATTTTCCTCTCTTAAAAGCTCGGTATTTTTATGCGCCACAAAGCACCCCTTGCCCGCTACCGTATAAATATATCCGTCACGCTCAAGTTCGTCATAAGCCCTTTTGGTAGTAATAACGCTTATTCTCAAATCCTTAGCAAGATTTCTTATTGACGGCAAAGACTCATCTTCATTTAATGAAGAATTTATAATCTGCGCCTTTATCTGATTATATATCTGTTCATAAATCGGCATACCGCCCCTGTTATCTATAAATATTTTCAACCTCTCACCGCCTTGATTTAATATTGTATATATACAGTATATACAGTTAACACACACTTGTCAATAGTAAAATAAAAAATCCGGGCGGATATTACCGCCCGAACAAAAAGATTATTTAAAAATAATTTTTACAGGATTCTCTTTATTATATTTTTCAAGCTCGGACAAAAGCTGTTTTAGCTCGTCCTCGTTAAGAGGCTCCCGCTCTTCGGGATAATCCCAGCGTTCAAAGGGATTTTCACGGGCGCAGAGCATTTTACCGTCCGAAAGCGTCCACGGAAAAGCCAAAATTTTTCTCTTATTTTTAACATAATACAGAACACCGGATCTGCCTTTGGAAACATTTTTAAAAAATATTAAACCCTTGGCCTCTTTCATAATTATACGCACCTGCTGGTCAGGCGGAAGATTGCGAAACTGTCTGCGGTTTATGAGCGGAAAAATTATAATTCCTAAAACGAGGACAACTGCAGCTATTATAATAACCTGTGTTGCTGTCATTACTATACTCCTATTGTAATAATTTCAAACGGCTTATATTCAATAACATCGGTTTCCTTTTCAACATCTTCAAGCATATTTAGAAGTTTAACCTTTTTGTCAAGCTTAATTCTTCCCCGTCTGCCGTCCTGCTCCGAGAGTCTGATAACTGTCATTTTACCGTCCTCGGATTTTTTCATCGCCTGCAAATAAAGGGGCGCATATGAATTGCCGTCATATTCGGCGTCCGCTTTTATAAGCGGAATATTATACTGGAAAGCGATATTGTTAATACCGGCGTCAAAAGCGTTTTTGCTGTGAGGCATAATCATATAGCAGAAATTGTGATAACCCATATCGCTTGTTACGTCAGGTCTGATTGTCGCGCGAAGGAGTGAGAGAGACATAATATTATTTTCAAAGCCGATACCATATTTACCGTCATTGATAAGAGCAATACCGCCGTCCGTTTCCGCAAGGTCAGCCCACTTGTGATGGCAGGTTTCAAACCTTGCCTGCTGCCAAGAAGTGTTCCTGTGTGTATCCCTCTCAATAAAGCCTGCCGAGGTATCACACAAAGCTTTTCGTGTTAATACGTTACAGCCAAACTCAGCTTTAGCGAGCTTATGCTTTTCGTTCCAGTCAACAATATTTTCAACCTCAATGCCCCTACTTCTTCTGAACACACGCACAAGCATAGTCCAAACAGATTTATCTGTTTTAAGAACAGTTTTAAAGGTTGCGCTTTCACCGTCCCGCTCGCATAGCGCAAGAGGCTCGCTTACTTTAATTTCAATCTGTTTATCCTTATAATTAGGAAGAATATCCCACGCGTCATAATTTCCGGGGCAGTCGGTATATATTTTCAGCTTGTTGAAATCGCCGTCAACCCACTGTCTGTCAATCTCCTTATCATAAAGTGAGGATATTGAACCGTCAGAGTTAAAAATAATTGAGTAGTACGGCGTTTCAACAGTATCACCGACAGTTATCCATTCGCCGCTGAACCTTGTTGTTCTCAGGCTTGCGGAAGAAAGTGCAGGAATATTCGGAATGATCCAGTTACCCTTTACGCCGTAACGTGTCGCGGTACCCTTTTTATTCGGTACAAATGTAATTGCGTCACGCTTAAAGTTAAGAGTATTAAAGTATTTTGAACCCGAGCCGATTATTTTATCAAGCTTCTCCTCAATTTCTTTATAGTCCTCCATTGCGTCCTCATAAACAGGATGAATATGAGAACCCGGAAGAATATCGTGAAACTGGTTAATAAGAAGTTTTTTATAAAGCTGTGTAATCTCCTGCTGATTATCCTCCCCGCGCAGAACGGAAAGCATTTCCGCATCTCTGAATTTATATTCAAGCCTGCGGTTGGCGCGTTTCATATTGCTTTTTGTTGTAAATGTTCCTCTGTGCATTTCAAGATAAAGCTCGCCGTCCCACGTTTCAAGCTTATCATTATTTTTCAGATTTCTTTCAAGAAACTCCGACGCGCCCATATGTTCGCATTTTGGCATAATTGACAGTTTGTCAAACCGGTGCATCAGCTCAATCATTTCCTCTGTACAGCCTGAGCCTCCGTCGCCGTAGCCAAACATATTCATTGTCTGGCCTCCGCTGTCCTTGTCTATATACGCCTCCCAGTTCTCCTGAATCTGCGACGGCATATTCCAAGTGATAAAATGTGTAGGCGGAACACAGGCAAGAACGTCCGTGCCGTCAATACCTTTCCATATAAAGTTATTATGCGGAAAACGGTTAGTATCATTCCAAGTTGACATCTTATTTGAAACAAAATAGTCAACACCGCTTTTCTTTAAAATCTGCGGTAAAATCCAGCTGTTGCCGAAAACATCGGGTAGCCAGGCATTGTTGACTGTTTTGCCGAACATTCTCTTATATGTCTGCTGACCGTAAAGGCACTGGCGGATAAGCGACTCGGCAGACGGAACATTACAGTCAGGCTCAACATACATTGCGCCGACAGGCTCAAACTGACCGTTTGCAACTTTCTCCTTAAGTTCTTCAAAAACTTCGGGATAATACTTTTCAAGCGTTTCATAAACATAAGGCTGTGTATGAGTATACTTAAAATCGGGGTATTTATCCATAAGCCTGAGCTGAATCAGGACAGTACGCAGATTTTTCTGAACAGCGTGAATACGTCTCCAGTAATACGCAATATCAAGGTGCGAATGCGCGATAAGAGCAACATCACCGTTTCCCTTGTAATTATCATTCGCAAAAACAACGTCATTAAGATACTTTTGACACTCCTCAACGCCTGTAAGCTCATCGCTTTCAAAGTCAATTAAATTCATAGCGTTATTAAGCTCTCTGTTAAGGAAATTTCTGTAATCCTCACTGAAAAGCTCACTCTTGGCAACATCAAGCAAAAGCTCAAAATTCCATACCAAATCCTGTACTAGGTGATTAACGGTGCAGATATACGCTCCCTCAAAAATCTGACGGCATCCTCTTACAGAAAGGGATTCGGGATTACGCTCGTCGTCAGGCTTTGAACGGTTATAGCCCATCATTTCAATATGAAGTGTCTTTTTATCGTCAATATAAGGCGAAAGGAGCATACGCTCTCTGTTTGGGTCAACACCGCCTACATATTTTCCGTTTACCTTAACGCAGATTTCGGCAGCAGTTTTAAGAGAAAACCAAAGTTCCTTTCCCTGAAGCTTCTTTGGTATATCAACATCCGCCTTTATAAATGCAGTTCCGTCGGGAGTGAAATACATATCGCCTTTATTAAGCGGTCTGTAATCATCACTGTAATACTCAAATTCCATTTCGGAAACCTGACGCGCATCACGTATCTTAAGGTTTTTGATTTCCCATTTGTTATCATATATATGCCGTTTAAGCCAGCCGAAACGGAGGTCTGTCCACTCCTCAGGTCGCATTGAACGCCTTGTTACTTTAATATGAGCCACAAATCAAACCTCCCTACACATCCTGAAAATAAGGTTTTTTGCGAATTGCGTTAACCTTAACATTCTTGTTTAAATCTTTTTTTATCTGCTCCTCAATCCATGCGGTACAGCGGTGAAGAATAAGGCACTTTGAGCACTCGCCCCTGAACGTAAGGGTAAGCTCTCCGTTTTCAAGCGACACAAATTCCACCCATCCGCCGTCGCCCTGAAGCTTTGGCTGCAAAACAGTTTCAACATAGCTTTGAACTTTGTTCATTACAGTTATCTCCAAACTATTAATTTTCAATTATATTTTTTATTTTTTCTCTTATCAAATTAAGCCTTTTCTTAGCGGCATTCTTATCGGGGTCTACAATAGAGTAATAAACTTTAATTTTCGGCTCAGTACCCGACGGACGAACCGCCATCCAAGAACCGTCCTTCCATATGTATTTAAGGACATTTTCCTTTGGCAAATCACGTATACCCGTGCTGAAATCAATAACTTTTTCAATACCGTCGAAAAGCTCTTTACCTGTATTTCTGAAATATGTCATGAGGTTTTGTATTTTCTCTGCTCCGTCCTTACCTTTGAGGACAAAGGAATCGAGAAAATCAAGATAATAGCCGTACTCATCATATATTTCATTAAGCCCGTCAACAAGAGTTTTGCCCTGATTTTTATACCACGATGCCATCTGGCAGATAAGCATTGATGAAACAACAGCGTCCTTATCCCTCGCGTGTGTACCTACAAGATAGCCGTATGACTCCTCATATCCTATAACAAACTCCTGTTTTCCCGTTTGCTCGTACTTATTGATTTTATCACCTATATACTTAAATCCCGTCAAGGTTTCCTCTATCTGCAAACCAAATTTTCTGCCGATATTCGCTCCCAGCTCAGAGGTTACAATTGTCTTGACAAGAGTTGACTTTGTGTTGAGCTGCGGTTTTTTCATTGTAAGAACAAACTTTACAAGCAGAGCTCCCGTCTGATTGCCTGTAAAGAGCCTGTAATCATCACCGTCCTTTACGGCAATACCTACCCTGTCACAGTCGGGGTCTGTGCCGAGAACAAGGTCTGCTCCGATTTCCTTCGCTTTTTTTATAGCTATTGTAAGCGCGTCTTTTTCCTCCGGATTAGGCGAACGGACTGTAGAAAAATTACCATCGGGAAGCTCCTGCTCCTTAACAACAGTAACATCCATGCCCTTAAGCATTCTTCTTACAGGAATATTTCCAGTACCGTGAAGGGGTGTATATACAATTTTCAAATCGCTTTTTTCCTCGTAAAGCGACTGTTTTTTTACTTCATCAAGAAAGGCTGAAAGCTCCTTTTCACCGATATAAGTTATAAGTCCGCTTTCCTCTGAGAAAGGGATTGAAGAATAGTCCGTTATATCGTTAATAAAGGAAATTGCGTTCTTTGCGTCCTCTGTACAGAACTGACAGCCCTTTGAGTCATATACCTTGTAGCCGTTATACTCTTTTGGATTATGCGACGCCGTAATCATTACGCCTGCCGTACAGGAAAGATAATGCGTTGTGAATGAAAGCACCGGAACAGGAACTACTGTTTCGTAAATAAAAACTTTAATTCCCTGCGATGCGAAAACGCCTGCGGCTGTTTTTGCAAAATACTGCGAATTATTACGCGTATCATATGCAATCGCAACTGAAATATCGCCGTCATTCCTGCTTTTAAGATACCTTGCAAGACCGAGAGTTGCTTTGCCGACAGTATACCTGTTCATACGGTTTGAACCCGCGCCCATAATACCGCGCAGACCGCCTGTGCCGAAAGCAAGATCCTTGTAAAATCTGTCCTCTATTTCCTTTTCATCTGTTATTGATATGAGCTCTGATTTTGTATCCTCATCTGAAAAATCAAGCCACTGCTGATATTTTTCTTTGTATTCCATAACATCCTCCCCTTAATTATTTAAAGTACATATAATACTGGCATTTAATCATTCCGTTATAAAGCTTACGCCGTTTATCCGCCCTTCTGCCGAAAACCTTTTCAAAATCCTCATCCGGTGAAATAATGCCGTATGACCAGCCGTACTTTGAAACAAACTTATCTCCCATTATACGGTAAAGCCTTTCAGCCTCACGAATATCGAGCATACGTTCACCGTACGGAGGATTTGTAACAAGCGTTCCCTTGTCGGTAGAAGGATTAAAATTTTTAATATCTCTTTGCTCAAGCCTTAGGAATTTATCAACCTTAATTCTCTTCGCGTTATTCATTGTAAGTTCAAGCGCGCGGGAATCAATATCACCGCCAAATGCAATAAAATCCGTATCTGTCTTAATTTCGTCGTGACATCGTTCACGCTCATTAACCCACACGTTTTCGGGAATAAAACCCCAGCGGTCACACTGAAAATTTCTGTTTATTCCCGGGGCAATATTATTCGCCGTCATAGCCCCCTCAATAAGAATTGTACCGCTGCCGCAAAAAGGGTCATACAGCGTATGATAATGTCTTAGTCTTAAAAGACTGCAAAGCGCCGCCGCAAGCGTTTCACGAATAGGAGCATCGTTAGCCTCGGGGCGATAACCTCTTTTATGAAGTCCTATGCCTGTTGTGTCGAGCATAACGGTGACTTCGTCCTTCATAATTGAAAACTGAATTTGGTGAACCGGTCCAGTTTCCTCAAACCAAGAGGTATTATACTCCTCCTTAAGCGACTCTACAACTGCTTTTTTAATTATTTTCTGGCAGTCGGGCACAGAATGAAGAATCGAATTAATGCTGTAGCCTTTTACGGGAAAGGTATCCCGTGAGCCGATAAATTCAGACCACGGAAGAGATTTGACTCCCAGAAAAAGCTCTTCAAAGGTAACTGCTTTGAATCTGTCGAGGACAATCAGTATTCTCTCGGAATACCTGCTGTTTATATTTGACCTTGCCAGTATATTTTCATTACCCTCGAAAAACACCCTGCCGTTTTCCGCAAAAACATTTTCCGCTTCAATTTTTTTAAGTTCATCCGCAACCAAACCTTCCAATCCCAAAAGGCAGGGCGCAACCATTTGTAAATACATACTAAATTCCTTTAAATTGTTTTGCTTGCGTGTCTTGTCACGTGGCAGCCTACATTGACTGCTACCGGAAGTCCCGCAATATGAGTAGGGTAAGTTTCAATATTAACGCAAAGAGCGGTAGTTTTTCCTCCAAAGCCCTGCGGTCCTATATCAAGTGAGTTTATTTTTTCCAAAAGTTCTTTTTCCATATCCGCATAAAATTTATCAGAATTTCTTTTTGATACATTTCTGCAAAGCGCTTTTTTTGCAAGAATTGCGCTGTACTCAAAATCGCCCCCGATACCGACGCCTATAACAACAGGAGGACACGGATTTGAACCTGCCGCTCTAACGCAGTCAACAACAAAATCAATAATATCCTCACGTTTTGCAGAGGGAGTAAACATTTTAAGTCTGCTCATATTTTCACTGCCGAAACCTTTTGGAGCTGCGGTAATCTCAATTTTATCGCCGTCAATAATGGACGTATGAATAATTGCAGGAGTATTATCGTTAGTATTAACGCGGTTTTTAAGCGGGTCAGAAACAACCGATTTTCTGAGCAGTCCGTCGGTATATCCCTGTCTTACACCCTCATTAACCGCCTTTTCAAATGAGCCTTTGGTTATGTGAACCTCTTGTCCGATTTTTGCAAAAATAACTGCCATACCGGTATCCTGGCAAACAGGAATATCAAGCTCCTTTGCCGCGTCAATATTCCTCTCCAAATCGGAAAGAATTGATTTGGCGGTATCATTTGTTTCAAAAATCTTTGAACATGAAATACATTCAACCAAATCATCAGGTAATATTTTATTTGCTTTTATAACAAGTTCCCTGACAACCTGCGTGATTTTTTCAGCCTCAATCTCTCTCATAGCTTACCTCGTTATACATCATCAAAAAAGACCGATTGACTCGGTCTTGAATAATTTATTCACTTGCAGATATATCGTAAAAAACAATCTCATCGGATTTAACATAACCCTTTTCACGAGCCTTTTTCTCAATATATTCGTCCTTATCCTCGTTGTCAAGAACAGCCTGAAGTTCTTTATTTTTCTGTTCCTGCTGTTCAACCTTCAGGGCAATCTCCTGCTTTTGATTTTCCATACGGCTTATATCGGCATTCTGATTAACAACACTAACGCCGAAGAAAGCAAAAACGCCGACTAAAAGTAACGTCAGAACGACAGTAGTGATATTTTTTTTACCTGTGAAAAATGATTTTAAAGAAAATTTATTTTTCTTTATTTTCTTTATCATATCCGTCACCTTTGCTTTTTTTGCGAAAAAGACTCTTTACCTGTGTGGTTATATTATAATATAGATTATATAATGATTGCAACACTTTTTTAAAAGTTTTTAGCACATTTTTTACTTTTTTTAACCAAATTTTAATCTTTTTAGCAACCCGTATTTCTACATTTTTTGTCAGATAACCAAGAGTAAAGGTATAAAAAATGAAACCGATAAAAATGAAAATAAAATTTATCATTCTTATCGTACCGTCGTTAAAAATTAAAAAATAGCAAAAGACAAATATTGAGCTTATTATCCAAAAGAAAAAATCCAAGAAAAACCTATCGTTAAAAATAATTCTCGGTAATCTTAAAAAGTCAAAAATAAAGCCTAATGAAACACCGACCAACACAGCATAAAATAAATCCTCACCCACCGAATAGCCTTTTTAACACAGATGATTTGGTGAATTTTTCATTATAAGTCAGTGAGGAAATTTTACCGCTTACCGTCATTAAACCGGATTCAATACTAAGCTCCTCAATATGAAGATTATCACCCTTGATTACAAGTTCTCCGGTATCGCATATTGCGACAATCTCCTGTTCATTGAACGCATCAACATCGCTGATTCCTGTAAGTGAAAGGCTTGATCTGTTTGTAAGCGTTAAGGTATGCTGTGTTTCATTTTCCATAAAAAATCACCTGCTAAATACTATGCAGGTGATTTATGATTTATTATATTTGAAAAAATCATTTTATTTTTTCATTATGAGCCTGCTGAAGCCTCATTTCAAAATCCTGTTTTTCCTTCTGGCGAAGCGTCTGTAAAATAGTTCCCGAAAAGAAAGATAAGATTGAAACAGTCATAACAAAACAGCATACTATAAGCGTCGGGAAGTTTGGAACCGCGCCTGATTTGATATAAGTTGTAAGCACGGGAATAAAGAATAAAATTGCAAGCACAGCAAGCAAAGCAGCGATTATTGAAAAGAAAGCGAACGGCTTATAGTTTTTAAACATCCTGATAATTGTTTTAATAACCTTGAGTCCGTCCGAAACGGTATTAAGCTTAGATTCGCTTCCGTCGGGTCTGTCACGATATTCAACAACAACATTTTCTACAAACATATTTTTATCGACTGCGTGAATTGTCATTTCTGTCTCAATCTCAAAGCCCTTTGAAAGAACAGGATAAGTTTTTACAAATTCATAGCTGAAAGCTCTGTAGCCTGTCATTATGTCTTTAATATCATTTTTAAATAAGGTGTTTATACTTTTTCTGACAAGTTCATTTCCGAAATTATGAAACGGTCTTTTATTTTCCTCAAAGTATGTTGATGAAAGCCTGTCGCCTATAACCATATCCGCATTTCTGCCCAAAACCCCTTCAACCATCTTCGGTGCAAATTCAGCCGGATATGTGTCGTCGCCGTCTGTCATGACATAGCATTTTGCGTCTATCTCTCTGAACATTCTGCGGATAACATTTCCTTTACCTTGACAGTATTCGTGCTTAACCACAGCGCCGGCTTTCTCCGCAATTTCAGCCGTTTTATCGGTAGAATTATTATCATATACATATATTACCGCTGACGGAAGTGCCTTTTTAAAATCAGCAACCACCTTCTCGATTGTTTTTTCCTCATTGTAGCATGGAATTAATACAGCAATATCATCCATATTTTTATTCTCCTTTTCTTACTCTGTTTTATCTTTTTTAATGATATAAATATTGTAAACACAATTACACATACCATCGGTATGTCATACCTCATATATGAAACAGAGCCGGCAAAAGAAAATATCCTTAACTACATATCGGAAACAGCGACTTAAGCGCGAAAAACACTGCCGAACATATCAAGCTCAATACCATGCGCTTATATTTTAATAATTGTGATAATTTCTTATTCTCCCGTTTTCTTGCTTTTAAATACAAACAGTTTTGAGAATATATAGTTTAAAATAACAACAATAACAGAAATTATTATTTTTGAGTATATTCCGTCGGTAAACAAAAATTCAAATTTGTCAAGATTGAGTTTGTACATTAAATTAAAAAACAGATTGTCCAGTCCTGTTTTTGCAAGAAGCGGAACACCGGCTATTTCAATTAATCCTGTAATTACTCTTGATGTTACAAAAGTTGTCAGTTCTTTTATAAGAATACGCGGACTCATGCTTTTTGACTCAAAAACCCATAACTTATTAGTTATGAAAGCAAACGCGACCGCGCAAATCCAGCTTAATAGATTTGAAACAAAAACGCTAAGAGCAAATTTTTGTTCAAAAAGAATATATGTCCCCCAGCTTACAACTGTTGAAAGAACGCCGAAAAATATATATGTGATTATTTCTTTATATTTTTTAATCAGTTTTATCATATTTACACCTCTACCTCGTTTTTTGCAACAAATTATAGCATATTAGTAAAATATATGCAAGACAGCGCTTACACTGTATAAGTTTAAAAACTCAGAGAAGAAAACTGATTAATCCGTAAAGAAAAACCGCCTTTTTACGTTTTAGCATCAGACTTCAATGATATAAATATTGTAAACGGAACTACACATACCATCGGTACGGCGTACCTCATATACGAAATAGGTCCTGCAAAACAAATCAGATAGTTAAGAAATACAACAGAAGTAGCAAGCAGAGCTTTAAATCGTTTATGCTTTAGTGAATAGAATAAAAGAAATACATATAACCAAGAATAAGTTACCGTTCTTATAAATACTTTTGAAACGGGATTTGAGTCAATCAAATCCATAAACGTATTAACTGATGATCTGAAGGCGGGATTTCCCATATAATTCGGAAAATCCTCAATAAGATCTGTAATATGCGTATCACCGACTCTTGAATACGCAACAAGACTTTTTTTCTCCAGACAAAACCATCCGTAATGAAGATTAAGGTATGCCTGGATATATGTTGATGGGTGCGCTTTTAAGCCTTTAAACCATACCTTAAAATATTTAACAAGGTCCTCATTATCCGAATACTTATTAAATTTATTCTTTACCGAATCGGAAATCAGCGGATTATACGCTTTTCCTATCTCTTCAAGCGTTCCCCCGTTATTCAGTACATTCAATATTGCCTTTTCATCGTCCTCGCTTATTTCATCTCGGTGTTCTTTAATATATCTTGCAGTCTGAACAAAGGGCACGGAAAGCATTTCCCTCTTACTGCCCGGAGTTATACTCAACGCCGGATAAAGTATACTTACAAAGCCTATCTGAAAAACAAGAAGCGCCGCAAGCACAACCGAGCCGACCTTTAACATCCTCTTTTTTTCCTTAAACAGAATGATTATCAGCAGTATGAAAACCACAAGCATAATATAAAAGCTGTTATTTCTTATAAGCATAAACAGAATTAATGTAAAGAAAAACGCGAACATCCTTTTGAAACTGATTTTTTCAACGACAGCTATTTCATACAGCTGAACAACCGTCAATACAAACAGCACGCAGAACAAAGTATCCTTAACTACAGTCATTGAGTATATCGGAAACAACGGATTAAGAGCAAAGAACACCGCTGAGCAGACTGTAAAAGATTTTTTGCACAAATGTTTTTTCATTACGGCTATCGTGTACGCAAACGATAACGCAAGTAATAACGCCTGCAACATACACATAATTTCAAATGAGACGGCGTAGGAAGAAATTGCTTTACCAAACTTAACAAACAGTGCAAGAATCGCTGTATAAAGAACAGGATGATGATTATTTAAAATAACGGAATCATCCAGAAGGACTATGGATCTCTGTGTCCAACAACATTCACGATTATTAAAAATCTGTGCAAGCTCGTCCTTACAATCCGGTGAAAAGCAGCCCGGATAGAGCAGTATCATATATGGAATCCAGCATATAAAAAACAATACGGTATATTTTATTAAATCACTTTTAAACGATGATTTTTTATAATTGCCTTTAAGTGCAACAGGACTGTATTCAACATTTGACAAAAAGCAGAACATGGTATACACAGGGAATGAAAAGCCTATTATTTTTATAACGGCAATTAAAACCGCGCTTTTACTTCCAAACACCATATCCCACGATGAAACCTTATTGTAGCTTTCACATAAAAGCTGAACAAAAGGAACAAAAAGGGAAAAAAGATACGCAAATAACTTTTGCGCTCGAGTGCCCTTATATTCGGGTCGTTTTAAAAAGAAATAAAATACTGCCGCAAAAATTAGCAAAGAAAATATATCAAGCGGACCTACGCTTTTAATAATATGATTTAATAATTTATAAAGCGTGAACTCATAAAGCGGTGACGCTTTTACAGATGCAGATAGCTTTCCCCCTCCGCTTTTCATATAAAACGAAACAGTCGTAACTGCAGAACATATCAAGCTTAATACCGTTCGTTTATATTTTGATAATTGTGACAATTTTTTATCCTCCTGTTTTCCTGCTTTTAAATTTAATTTTTACAACCTAAAATAAAAATATGTAAAAAAACAGATAGTCAGTTCCTGTTTTTTGCAAGAAGAAAAAAACCGAGATTTCGATTAATTTCCTCATTTGCAGAAATTGTAACATAATTTAAAATTTTAAGCAGTTATTATGTAGTATTGCGTAAAAATCATTACAAATTGCAGATTTTCTGATACAATTTGACTCTTTTTTCACCTGTAAAAATTATATAGTTCAAAACGGAAAAAAGCTGAGGCAAAAAATAATTTTTTGCCTCAGCTTTTTTGTTGTGATTAAATTTATAATTGCTCATACATTTTAACTGCATCATCCTTAAGAGCGTGTTCGGTTACAAGCAGAACCTTATATACTTTAACATTATTACCAAAGGTTATTTTAATTTCATCTCCAGCTTTAACATCATATGAGGCTCTGGCTGTTTTTCCGTTTACCTCAACCTTTCCTGCGTCACACGCCTCGTTTGCGATTGTCCGCCTTTTAATAATTCTTGAAACCTTTAAATATTTATCTAATCTCATAATATACCGCCAACTTTACAAAACATAAAATAAGGCGCCGATAAACTAAAATCGGCGCCTTAATACAATGAAACTTATTTTACAGCATCCTTGAGAGCTGAACCAGCCTTAAATGCAGGAACCTTTGTCTCAGGAATAGAGATAGATGCTTTTGTAAGAGGATTAATACCTGTACGTGCGGCACGAGTCTTAACAGCAAAGGTGCCGAAACCAACAAGAGAAACCTTATCTCCGTCAGCGAGCGCGTCTTTAACTGAGTCTAAAACTGCTGATACCGCAGCCTCTGCATCTTTCTTAGAAAGGTCTGTTTTTGCAGCAACAGCTGCTACGAGTTCTGTTTTATTCATTTAAAATTCCTCCGTTTTGCCGATTATTAATCGGCTGTAATTTCTTTTGCATTATCCCATAACAAATCAAGCTCATTTAATGAAGAGTCATTCATTGATATGCCCTTTTCCTCTGCAAGCTGTTCAACTGCATTAAAACGTCTGATAAATTTATCGGTTGCATTTTTTAATGCCTCTTCACTGTCAACACCGATAAACCTTGAAACATTTACACAGGAAAAAAGCAGATCGCCGAATTCATCCTCAATATCGGGTGAATCATTACGGTCAATAGCATTGTTTAACTCGTTAATCTCCTCATATACCTTGCTGAATGCACCACTGATGTCTTTCCAGTCAAAGCCGGCCTTTGAAGCCTTTGACTGAACCTTCTGAGCACGCATAAGAGCAGGAAGCTCATTAGGAATTGCTGACATGGACAGACCAGGTTTATTCATCCCCTTTGTCTTAAGCTTTACAGCCTCCCAGTTTGAAAGCGCGTCATCAACATTATCAGCCTTAACATCACCGAAAACGTGCGGATGTCGGATAATAAGTTTTTTACAAATATCATTGCAGACATCGTTAAAATCAAAACTGCCCTCTTCCCTTTCCATTTCACAATGCAAAGCAATCTGGAGCAAAACATCACCGAGTTCCTCTTTAAGACCGGGCTTGTTTTTTTGATTTATTGCCTCAATTACTTCGTAGGTCTCCTCGATAAAATTCTTTTTAATCGAGGTGTGAGTCTGCGCTCTGTCCCACGGGCATCCATCCGGTGCTCTGAGCAGTGTAACTATTGCAATTAAATCATCAATACTGTACTTATCCTTCTGTTTAAATTCAACAGCCACTGAACCACTCACTTTCGATTAACTTGTCTAAAAGTAAATATACAATAAAGATTTTAAAATTTCAAGTATTTATGTATAAAATTTATATTATTTTATGGATTTTATTTCCTTTAAAGACACACAATTCATCAAAATAAGCAGTACACAGAAGGATAATAGACAAACGGTTGCACTTAGTATAAAAACGAGTATATCTGACATTGAACTGCTAATGGACTCTCTTATTGATGAAGTTGAAAAATATGCCAGAGCAGCGCAGGCAACAGGCTTTATGAATATTTCAAGCAAGCTGAATTTTGCTTTTGTCTTTTTGTGTATTATTATCATATTCCATACAAGAATTATAAAATAACCTATAAAGTTTGATATTGAACTTCCCAAAATATTAATATTGCCGTTTGTAATTAATATGAAATTCAGTATAACTCTTACAACTGCCGACACGGCAAACGGCACTATTGTCTGCTTTGAATATCCGAGCGCCTGCGCGCAGTAGACTGACGTTGACGCTGCTGCGCAGGGCAGTGAAGTCATACCGAATAAAAACAGAAGTCTTCCTGCATTTTGAACAATATCTTCATTACTACCCGAATAAAAAATTGACAGTAAATCATTATAAAACAGACAGATTGCCGCTCCGCCTCCAACAGACATAATAACGGTATATTTAAAGATACTTGTAAGAAGTGACGAAAACCTTTCCTGTCCGTTTTCAAAAGCTGTGCTTACCGCCGGAACAGCGCTTACTCCGAGCGCCATAACCGCCGCGGGTACAAGATTTTTAAAATCAAGCGCTACCGCGTAAATACCGAAGACATATGTATAAATATCACTGCTTTCCAAGCCGTACTGCGCCGAAAGAACATTCGGGTCACAAAGCGAAAGACAATACTGAATTGAAGAGGTATCCGCGAAATTTGCAAGGCTCTGAACAACTGTAGCACCGACAAGACCCGCGCTGAAGGTTAAAAGCTCAGAATACGCGCTCTTTGAATTCACTTTATCCTTTGGCAGTATATTATAGTATTTAATCTTTGCATAAACACCCGCAAAAATATATCCCGCAATACTTCCGATAGTCACACCAAGCATTGCACAGGCAGAGGTTATGGGATAAATAACCGAAAGGGCTTCCTCGTCATTCATAACGCCGATGCCAAAAACCGTACCGTTTTCAATATAAAATCCATACAGCCAGCTCATTGAAAACCGCGCAAACAACAGACCGAATATCATTTTGCACAGCGCCTCAATAGTCTGACTTATTGCAGTCGCCTTCATATCAAGAAAGCCTTCCGCAAATGCCCTGTGGCAGGCGCAGAGGCAGGAAAAAAATATTGAAGGCGCAAGCGCAAGTATTGTATAAATGCTTTTAGGCGAGGATGCTATAAAATTTGCATAAGGCTTTGCCGTAATTAATATAATTCCGAGACCGATAATACCAACGATAAAAAATAGTTTTTTTGCGGCCTTTCTAAGCGCCTTTATTCTCAACCTGTCGCCCTTTGCCTCGTAGCTGCTGACAAGTCTTGTAAGCGCAAGCGGAAACGCGCCCATAGTAAGCGCGTGAAACGGCATACAAAAATTATACGCAACAGAAAAATATCCTCTGCCTGTTGCGCCTATGTAATTTGTCAGAGGGATTTTATATACGGCGCTTATTATTTTAACAATTACAGTTGCCGCAAGTAAAATAATTGCCGATGTAATATACCTTTCCTTAAGACTTTTTTTCAAAAAATCACCTGACATAAAAAAATCAGGCAGTACGTTTGTACTGCCTTTAAACATCTTTTTATTATTCTTAATTTAATTTTCTTTCTTTACTTCGTCGGTATTTTCAGCGTCAACCGTTACCTCGCTTTTACTGCCATTATCCGAATCTTTTTGAAAAGCGTTTTTTGTTTTCTTTGCAGCTCCGGCAACAGCCTCGCTGAAATTAGCCTTTGCTTCTTCAATCTCCGCTGTTAAAAGAGAAATTTTTTCTTTTATCAGTTTAATACGATTAACAATATCCTCTTTTTCCGAAGAATTGATTTCTTCACCTATTAAGAGATTATACTGAATTTCTCCGTATTTTTCATATAGTTTTGAAAGCTTTGTTTTTGCGTCAAGACATTCAATCTTTTTACGGCTGATTTCAAGATGCTCCGCGCTTTTTTTTCCGAAATTTTCAGCCATATCAATCGTTTTGTTAAAAACCTCTTCAAGCTTTGGATTATTCAAATTTATATCGCTGTTTGAGAAAATGTCACTGAATTTTATCGACACTGTTATCACCTCTTAGTTCATTATATTACAAGCTGTAAAATAATGCAATACTTCAGGTGTTATTAATTCTTTGTATTATCTATATTCATTATAAAAATCATATATACCCTTCTTGCGTGAAATAATTTCATCAAAATTATCTATATATTCATAAGGATATTTGTAATTATAAATACGCTCGATTTTACCGGATTTTGTGTCTTTCAATCTTGTAACCGCACCTGCGCCGACTGCAAATACGGAATGTGTTTCGTCCATCATATAGACATTGTAAAGGCACTCTCTGCCCTCTTTGCACCATCCGACATTTTCAAGATTTGCAAGTGACTTTGACTGTCTGTACATATAATACGGATAGTATTCATTATTTTTTAATACTTCATTTGAGTAATCAACCATATTGCACGCGGTAATTCTGTCGGTTATATCAAAAGTTCTTTCACGGGTTACCATATATGCCGCTGACTTTAATGCGAGCGTGTGAACGGTTACAGATTCAGCGCCGAGCTTAACTGCGGTGTTAATGCTGTTTTTAAATGAATCATAATTATCTTTGGGAAGTCCTGCGATAAAATCCATATTGATATTATCAAAACCGTAATTTCTCGCAAGATTAAACGCTTCAATCGTCTGCTTTGACGTATGTTTTCTTCCTATTTCGGCAAGGACCTCGTCATTGAAAGTCTGCGGATTAATACTGATACGGCTTACGCCCGCCTCTTTGAGCGCTGTCAATTTTTGCGGTGTTACAGTATCCGGACGTCCTGCCTCAACCGTGTATTCCCTTAAGTTTGACAAGTCAAAGCTGTTTTCTATCGCGGTAAAAATTCTTGAGAGCAGAACGGCGTCAAGCGTGGTAGGAGTTCCGCCACCAAAATAAACTGTTTCAAGCCTCAAATTAAGACTTGAGGCGATTTCCCCAGTTTTCTCAATCTCCGCGCAAAGCAGGTCAACATAAGGCTCAATCAATTTCTTGGTTCTTTCAATCGAATGTGACACAAAGGAGCAGTAGGAACAGCGTGTCGGACAAAAAGGTATGGAAACATAAAGCGAAAAGGAATTTTCACTTGAAAGTGAAATAATTTTGTTTTCGCGTTTCATAATCTCAACAGCCAAATCTGCTTTTGGCGGTGCTACAAGAAATTTATTAATAAAATAATTTCTTGCTCCCTGCTCGCCGTACCGGTTTGCAAAACGGTGCATCAGCTTTGCGGGGCGGACGCCGAAGAGTATTCCCCATGCGGGCTTAAATCCCATAAGTTCGCTGAGTACGTTATAAAGCAAAACGGACATAGCGGTTGCCATATCCTCATTGTTTTCTGATATATGAGTTTTTTTCAAAGACTTATCATACACCCTTGCTTCAACTGTCAGGGTGTTTTCTTCCCTTTCGGTAATGATAACAATGTCATCTCCGCCTTCGCTCTTAATTTTCTCATACGGAAAAAAGATTGTGCAAAGATTTTTCATATCAAATTCAAAGGGATGGTTAACAGCTTTAAGTATCATAAAAATCCTATTTCATATACGGGTTGTTTTCTCTTTCAAAATCAAGCGTTGACATTCTGTCGTGACCCGGATAAACCGTTAAATTACCGTCAAGCGCCGAAAGCTTTTTAAGACTTGCAAGAATTTCCGACGATGAACCTCCCGGAAAATCTGTACGTCCGCAGGAGCAGAAAAAGAGAGTATCACCTGTGAAAAGCTTATCATCGCAAAGGTAGCATACTCCGCCTTTTGTATGCCCGGGAGTCGCAATAACTTTAACAGCGCTGTTGCCGAGAGTAATTATATCCCCTTCACTAACGATAATATCCGCTTTTGTATCGTTATGCACTCCGCCGCAAAAAGCGGCAAGACTGTGTTTTGAAGAGGACAACATAGGCTCGTCTTCACGGCTTATTACAACCTTGGCGCCTGTAAGCTCCTTTATCCCCTTAACGCCTCCGATATGGTCAAAATGGCCGTGTGTTAAAAGGATATATTTAAGATCCGCGCCGGAAATAAAGTCCCTCATTTTCCCGTTGTCTTGCGTACAGTCAATAAGAGCGGATTTGCCTGTATCTCTATCGGTTATGAGATAGCAGTTATTTTCAAGACTGCCGAAAACAGCATATTTAACATCAAGCATATCATATTTCCTTACTATTTAAAATAATTGTAACAGGTCCGTCATTCAAAAGCGATACTTTCATATCAGCGCCGAATTCACCTGTGTCCACCTTTTTAATTCCTGATCTTCTGAGTCCTTCAACAAGGTACAAATATAGTGCATTAGCTGTATCCGGCGGCGCTGAAGATGTGAAGCTCGGTCTCCTGCCATGTGAGCAGTCAGCACAGAGTGTAAACTGTGATACAACTAATATTTCCCCGTCAATATCAAGGCAGGATAAATTCATTTTACCGTTTTCGTCCTCAAAAATTCTTAAAACGGGAATTTTTTTTATCAGCTTATCTGCGTCTTCTTTTGTATCGCCCTGCTCGACACCGAGCAGAATCATAAAGCCCTTATCGGTTTTTCCGACCTCTCTACCGTCAATAACGACAGAGGAATATGAAACTCTTTGAATTAAAGCTATCATTGATTACCGCTTCTTTCAATATGATAAACTCCGTCAACCTTTCTAAGTAGCTTAGCAACACTTTCAAGATGCTCCTTTGAATTAACGGATATAGTCATTGTGGTAAGGCAGTTGCCGTCATTAATAGGTCTTGCGTTAATTGAATGGATTTTAACATGCGCATTTGCCATTTTTGTTGTAATATCAAGCACAACGCCGTCGCGGTCAATCGCATATACGTCAATAGTCGATCTTGCCGCAACCTGTACGCTGCTGTCCCAATGCGCGTTTACCCATCGGTCAGGCTCCGGAGAAAGAGAAATGTCAATAGGAACATTTATGCAGTCACGCCTGTGAATTGTAAGACCTGTTCCTCTGTTAATAAACCCGATAATAGGCTCTCCGGGAATGGGAGAACAACAGCGCGCCATTTTAATAAGGCAGTTGTCAATTCCCTCAACTACAATACCGTTGGTGCTTTTTGATGAGGACTCCTCAATATTCATAACGGATCTTGAAGATGTTATGTCTTTAGGTTTCCAGTTACGGTTGTACTCGTCCTTAATACCGGGCATAAGCCTTGTAATCTGAATACCGCCGTAGCCCACCGCGGCATAAAAATCATCAATATCATTAAAATGCTGACGCTCGGCAATCTTATTTATAAAGCTCTCGTACTGCTCAGAATCAAGACGTATGAAGTTTCTTTTAAACTCACGCTCAACCTCGGCTTTACCCTGAACAATATTCTCCTCACGCTTTTCCTTTTTAAACCAAGCACGGATTTTACTTCTCGACTCGCCTGTCTTAACAATATTGAGCCAGTCGCGGCTCGGTCCCTTACCCTGCTGATTTGATGTGAGAATTTCAACAATCTCGCCTGTTTTGACCTGATAGTCAAGGTTGACAATTTTACCGTTTACCTTTGCACCTACCATTTTATTTCCGACAGCGGAGTGAATAGCATATGCAAAATCAATGACGGTTGCTCCTTTGGGCAGTGATTTTACATCACCGCGCGGTGTGAACACATATACCTCCTCAATGGAAAGATCACCCTTTATATTTGCAACAAGCTCTTCGGCGTTATCGGTTTCATTACCCGCCTCAAGAATCCTGTGTATCCACTCAAGATTATTATCCATTTTATCCTTGCCGCCCTTACCGAGCTTATATTTCCAGTGAGCGGCAATACCGAATTCGGCAGTCTTGTGCATATCCCAAGTACGAATCTGAATTTCAAACGGCACGCCCGACTTTGACAGCACGGTAGTATGCAGCGATTGATACATATTCGGCTTCGGCATTGATATATAGTCCTTGAATCTGCCCGGCAGAGGCTGAAACATATCGTGAACGATACCAAGTGCATTATAACAGTCAATCATTGAGTCAACAATAATTCGTACCGCATATATGTCAAAAATCTGTTCAAAGTTCTTACCCTTGATATAGACCTTACGGAAAATACCGTGAACAGATTTAACTCTTGAGGTAATCTGAACATTATTCATTACAGGTTCTATTTTATCACTTATTTGCTTTGTGATTTCACTGAGGAATTTTTCACCCTGCTCCTTTTTCATAGAAAGATTTTTTTCTATCTCTTTATAGGCAATCGGGTCAAGATAATAAATCGCTAAATCCTCAAGCTCCTCCTTGATAGGACGGATACCGAGACGATGCGCGATAGGAGCATATATTTCCAGTGTTTCAAGGCTTTTTTCTCTCTGCTTATACTCAGGCATATGCTGAAGAGTTCTCATATTATGGAGCCTGTCACATAACTTGATAATTATAACACGTATATCCTCGTTCATAGCGATGAACATTTTACGTATATTTTCCGCCTGCACCTCTTCCCTTGTAGAAAGCGGAATCTGACCAAGTTTTGTTACGCCGTCAACAAGCAGCGCAACCTCGTCGCCGAATGATTTTTTTATATAATCAAGATCGTATTGCGTATCTTCAACAACATCATGGAGCAGCGCACCTATAATACACTCATTGTCCATACCGAGCTTAAACAGGATTTTAGCAACCGCAACCGGGTGCATAATATACGGCTCGCCCGAACGCCTGCGCTGGTTTTTATGAGCATCACGCGCAAGATTATATGCCTTTTCAATTTTATCATAATTGTACTGAGGATTCTTTTTTACCTCTTCGAAGAATTCTTCAAAGCCGTCGTTATATTCCTCATTATAAACTGTATCACTCAATGCTAAGCCTTCCCTTCAGGGTTTTCATCACATTTGTATTATCAAGATCCGCTTTGCCTTCGGTTTTATTAAGTATTACGCTTTCTCCTTCAAAAGTTATTAAGCCTGCTTCACAGAAAGCGTCAAGCGCAAAGGAAAGCTGACCGTAGCTGACTGCCTGACCGAGCGCAAAATACAAATCGTCAAAGCTGTATTTCCAGCCGTTATTCTGTTTTAAAAATCTGTATATTAAGGCAAAATCCTCTCTTCTCGGCAACAAATTATTTTTACCGTTATATCCGAGCTTAAAAAGCTCATAATCGCTTTTTTGTAAAAAGTATTTATCATCATCAATTCCGTTAAGCCTAATATCAACACTTCTTACAGAAAGATAATATTTCCCTTTAAAATAATTTTTTGAAACCTTAACCGCAAGGTCAAGCATATCTCCCGCCTTGTAAGGAAAATCCTCGGCAGAGATATTAAACTGAACTACTTTAACATTCTGCCCCTTTTTCTGAACCTCAATTCTTATATGCTTTCCGTCACCGATTGAAGTTACAGACATAAGCCTGACATTGAACAAGCCGAAAACAGGCTGGGAATTTTCCGCGCCGTACGGTTCAAGAGAGGTTAAATTATCAACTAAATCAATGTTAAGGTAAAACGGTGAAAGCTTACAGTCAAGCCTCAGTATTTGAGGGGGCATAACAGGATATTTTTCCCTTGCGTAATCATTTATACGCTCTCTGAATAAATCAATATTATTTTCATCTATGCCGAGTCCTGCGGCAAGCGGATGACCCCCGAAATGAGTTAATATATCGGAGCAGGAAGAAATCGCTTCAAATATGTTGAAACCGTCAACACTCCTTGCTGAGCCCGTACATTTGCCGTCATCGTCAATTCCTATTATAATTGAAGGCTTGCCATAGACGGATACAATATTTGAGGCAGCGATTCCTATAACGCCGTGATGGTAGTTTCTGCCTGCAATAACTATAATTCTATCCTCAATAAGAGATGGGTTCTTATCAATAATTTCTCTTATATCCTCTGCAATATTTGTTTCAATCTCATGCCTGTGAATGTTTTCAAGATTGAGCTGTTCTGCTTTAAAACGCGCCTCGTCATAATCATCGCATATTAAAAGCTCAACGGCAATATTTGCAGTATCCATTCTGCCTGCCGCATTGATACGCGGACAAAGCTGAAACGCAACATCAACTGATGAAAGCTCGTTTTCATCGTTGCCTGCCGCTCTGCGAAGCGCATTAACACCTATTCTCGAATTAGAATTAATTAGCTTAAGACCTGTTCTTACAAGTCCTCTGTTTTCGCTCTTGAGCGGAACAATGTCACCTATGGTTCCGATTGCCACAAGGTCGGCGTACTGCTCAAGCATTTCAGCAACGTCGCCGTCATATACAGCGCATGCAAGCTTAAATGCTACACCGACGCCCGCAAAATCGTGAAATTTAATTTTATTATTATCCCTGTGGGGATTTATAACAGCACACGCCTTCGGAAGAGTATCTCCGATTTGATGATGGTCGGTAACAATGAGCTCCATACCGAGAGAATAAATATGCTCAGCCTCTTTAACGGCGGATATGCCGTTATCAACGGTAACGATTAAATCTGTCCCCAGGGATTTTATTTTATCTATTGCAGACATATTCATACCATATCCGTCAGTCAAGCGGTTTGGAATAAAATATGTAACATCCGCTCCCATACTTTCAAAAAATGTATAAAGCAGCGCCGTTGCGGTTACACCGTCACAGTCATAATCGCCGTAAATACATATCTTTTCATTATTATCAAGAGCCTTATTAATACGCTTAACAGCCTTATCCATATCGGCTAATGAATAAGGCGAGGTAAACGCACAGCTTTCTGATAAAAAGTCGGAGACCGAAAGCTCATCATCAATTCCTCTTGACACAAGAAGAAATGCAATAAACGGATCTATATTCAATTTTTCGCTTAAAAGCGACGCCTTCTCTTTATCGGCATCAGCAACTATCCATTTTTTATGAGCCATCACGTATTCTTATCTACCACATGAAATTTCTTCAAATTTCCTGCCTTTGCCGCTCTTTTTTCAAGCTCGGCTTCAATATCTTCGGGAGTAATCCCCTGATTTGCCATCATAACAAGCGTATGATAAATGAGGTCCGTAATTTCATATACGGTTTCATTCTTATCGTTATTTTTGGCGGCGATTACCATTTCGGTACATTCCTCGCCTACCTTTTTTAATATTTTATCAATTCCCTGTTCAAAAAGGTAGCAGGTATAAGATCCCTCCTGCTTTGCCGCCTTTCTTTCAAGAATTGTCCTGTATTCATTCTTAATATAGTCCATCAGAATTCCCCTTCTATTTTATTGAAAAAACAGGAATGATTTCCTGTATGGCAGGCGGCGCCTGTCTGAATAACCTTGATTAAGAGTGTATCATCATCACAGTCACCGTAAATTGACACAACCTTTTGAAGATGACCTGAAGTCGCGCCCTTGTTCCAAAGCTCCTGCCGTGAACGCGAGTAAAACCATGTATACCCTGTTTCAAGAGTTTTTATCATTGACTCTCTGTTCATATATGCAAGCATTAAAACCTCGCCTGTATCATTCTCCTGAATAATCGCAGGGATAAGGTCCGCTTTTTTAAAATACTTTTCTACATCTGTCATTTGCAAGCCTCCACCGCGTCGTGTAAATCAAGCGTACCTTCATAAATACTTTTACCGCATATTACCGCATACAATCCGATTTTACGAAGATTATTTATATCGTTAATATCCGTAACTCCGCCAGATGCCGTAATATCACAGGAAACAGCGTCATTAATTTCCCTAAGCTGTTCTGAATTAGGGCCCGAAAGCGTGCCATCTCTGCTTATGTCGGTAAAAATAATGTTTTTAACTCCGATATTCTCCATACGCTTTGCAAGGTCGGTAAAATAGACATTACTGCTTTGTGTCCAGCCCTCAGTTGCAACATAGCCGTTTTTTGCGTCAATGCCTACCACAATTAAATCTCCGAATTCTTTGACTGCCTCGCTTACAAGAGCCGGATTTTTAAGCGCTACAGAGCCAAGTATCACCCTGCTTATACCGTTATTGATATAAAAATCTATATCTTTCATCGAGCGGATACCTCCGCCAAGCTCAACCTTAAGCGGAGTTTCCTTTGCTACACTGATGAACGTGTCTGCATTAACAGGCTTTTTTTTCAGCGATCCGTCAAGGTCTACCATATGTATCCATTCACAACCGGCATGAACAAAGCTTTCAGCAGTTTCAAGCGCGCTTTCCGCTACCCGCATTGCGGTTGAAAAATCCCCTTTATATAGCCTTACCGGCTTTCCTTCTATAATATCAATTGCAGGAAAAATAATCATTAAAGAACTCCTTTGGTTGAAAGAACTGTGCCGTCGCTGTTTCTTCTCGTGGCAATACGCAGCGCATGCGCAGTTGCTTTGAAAATCGCCTCAATTTCATGGTGGGCATTAGAACCGTACGGCGCTTTTATATGCAGAGTAATGCAGGAATTCATTGCAAATGCCCTGAAAAATTCCTCAGTCACGCAAGTTTCATAATCACCGCACAATTCCTGCTCAAATGAGGCTTTAAAAACAAGAAACGGTCTGTTTGAAATATCAAGAGTACACATTGCAAGCGACTCGTCCATAGGAATAAAGAATGTGCCGTAGCGGACAATACCGCTCATATCACCGAGAGCCTTTTTAAATGCCATGCCAAGCGCTATGCCGGTATCCTCAACGGTGTGATGAGTATCCACCTGCAAATCGCCCTTAACCTTAATCTTGAGCCCAAAACCGCCGTGAACGCCAAATGCAGTAAGCATATGGTCAAAAAAGCCGATTCCTGTTGAAATCTCAACATCTCCGCCGTCAAGATTAAGCTCAACTGTAATCTGTGTTTCCTTAGTATTTCTTATAATCTCAGCAGTCCGCATAAAATCCACCTCAATCCTTAAACAAGTCATTCATCAGCTTGTTAATCTTTTTCTTTCTGTTTTCTGTTTCGGTACTGTCAACGGAAATATTTAAAACATCGCCCTCTTTGACCTCTTTGGGCAGAGCTTTCAATATAACGTCTATTGTTCCGCAGTCCTCGATTTCACAGATGGCTGTACCATTTTCAATTCTATCAATTATCCATTTCATTTATTTTCCCTCAGTTTCAACGTCAAATTCACCGCTGCCGTCACAGGTTATTGTTATATTTCCCTGTTCGTCTGTACGGTAAATTTCAGCTCCTGCTTTATTCAGCTTATCAACTGTTTCTCTGTGCGGATGTCCGTAGGAATTATCAACACCGCAGGAAATCACTGCATATTTCGGACTTACTGCACTGAGAAATTCATATGTTGATGACGAATCGGAGCCGTGATGCCCAACCTTGAGAACATCGGCATCAAGCAAAGTATGATTATTTTTAATCATTTCTTTTTCTGAAAGTTCTTCGGCATCTCCCATAAACAAATACGAGTTACTGCCGTAACTTATTTTAAGCACAGCGGAGCTGTTATTTAAATCATCATAATTACTGCTTACCGGCGCAAGAAATTCAATTTCAAGAATGCTGCCGGAATAAACTTTAACACCAGCTCTTGCAGTATTGATTGACAATCCCTTATCGGAAATTGCGGTCAGCAGATTTTCAAAGGTTCTTGTTGATGTTGAAACCTTCGGCATATAAATTTCACCGATTTCAAAACTGTTTATAACCTCACTCATACCTCCGATATGGTCAGCGTGCGGATGTGTTGCCACCACATAATCAATTAAGGAATATCCATAGCTGTTAATATTTTCAATTACCGTCTGTGAATATTCAGACGTACCGGCGTCAATGAGCATACACTTGCCGTCAGGCAATTCAATAAATTCACTGTCACCCTGGCCTACATCAAGAAAGTGAACAACAAGATTGCCGCTGTTTGAATTTACGTTATTTGCCGGTCTGCTGTCTTCTGTCTGATTGTTTATGACAGAAGCAACAGATACAATAACAGCGATTATTAAAGCAATTATTACAGGAATCTGCTTTTTACCAAATTTCATTCAAAACGCACCTTTATTGAATTTGCGTGGGCAGTAAGCCCTTCGGTTTCTGCAAGCTTAACAATATCGTCCTTGGCCTTTCTGAGTTCCTCCTCAGTATAATAAATAAAAGAACTTTTCTTAATAAAGCTGTCCACCGAAAGCGGTGAGAAAAATCTTGCCGTACCACTTGTAGGCAGAACGTGGTTGGGTCCCGCATAATAATCCCCGAGAGGTTCAGGCGAGTAATTTCCGAGGAAAACAGAACCCGCATTATCAACCATACCAATATATTTTAAAGGCTCCTCAACGCACATTTCAAGATGTTCCGGAGCAAGTTCGTTAGCAAATTCGATTGCCTGCTTCAAATTTTCACAAACAATGATTTCGCCGAAATCATTCAATGAGCTTTCAATTATTTCCTGCCTTGAAAGGAGTTTTATCTGCTTATCAATTTCCCTTGCGGTTGCCTTTGCAATATCAAGCGAAGTTGTGAGCAGAATTGACGAAGCAAGCTTGTCGTGCTCTGCCTGACTCATTAAATCAGCCGCAAGAAATGCAGGCTTGGCAGATTTGTCCGCAACGATAAGGATTTCAGACGGACCGGCTACCATATCAATATCCACAACTCCGTAGAGCAGTTTTTTAGCTGTGGCGACAAAAATATTTCCCGGACCGACAATTTTATCAACCTTTGGTATTTTTTCAGTGCCAAAAGCAAGCGCTGCAACTGCCTGCGCACCGCCTACAAGAAATACCTTATCAACACCGGCAACAGCGGCAGCCGCCATAATATCGGGATTTGGATTTCCGTCCTTTGACGGCGGAGTGACCATGATTATTTCCTCAACTCCCGCAATTTTTGCGGGAACTGCATTCATCAAAACAGAGGACGGATAGGCGGCAGTACCGCCGGGAACATAAATCCCCACTCTCTTAAGTCCCCTGACGCGCTGTCCCATTATGATTCCGTTTTCCTTTGTAGTCATCCAAGACTGCTGCGCCTGACGGCTGTGAAAATCATAAATATTATTCTTCGCATTTATAATTGCCGATTTGAAATCCTCATCAACTATATCAAGATAGCTCTGAAGTTCATCTTTATCAATAACAGTTTTTTTGGGAACTGCGCCGTCAAAACGCACGGTAAATTCCCTCACTGCCTCATCGCCCTGCTCCTTAACTGAATTAATAATATTTTTTACAATTTCAGCAACTTTGGCGTCTGTTTCTCCAGCGCGTTTTTTTAAACTATCTATCAGAGCATATTCCGCCTTGCCGTTTGCTTTAGTAATATTCATAACTTTATAACCTTTCACTTACACCTTTGACGCTAATTCAAGATCCCTTAAAAAGTTCTCTATCTCTTCTTTTCTAAGCTTCATTGACGCCATATTGACAATAACTCTGGCTGATATAGGCATAATCTCATCGACAATTTCAAGGCCGTTCTCCTTTAGAGTTGAACCTGTTTCGACTATATCAACAATACCGTCCGCAAGACCGAGAAGCGGCGCAAGCTCAACGCTTCCCTCAATCTTAATTATATCCACGTCCATACCCTTTGATTTAAAGTATTCCTTAGCAACCTTAGGATATTTGCTTGCAATAACCTTTCTCTTATAGCCGGAGAAAAAGTCAGTACCCTTTGGACAAGCAAGCGCAAAACGGCATCTTCCGATATTAAGGTCGATTACCTCGTAAAAAGAATTTCCGTGCTCCGCTATAGTGTCCTTGCCAACGACGCCTATGTCACAAACGCCGTGCTCAACATACGTAATAACATCGGGAGCCTTTGAAAGAACAGCCTCATATGCGCCGACAGGAAGTATCAGACGTCTGCCCTTATTTTCAAGCTGCGATATATCAAGCCCCATTGTTTTAAACAGAGAAACAGATGATTTTTCAAGTCTGCCCTTTGTAAGCGCAATTCTCAGCGGTCGGTCAATATTTATCTCCTCACGCATAATATCGCAAAGCGCGTTCACATTAACGCCGAAACCGACAGCAGGCGCGTCAAGACCGAATTCCGAAATGAGATTATCATATCTTCCGCCTGAAAGAATTGTTACACCGCTTCCCTGAGCATATCCCCTGAAAATTACGCCTGTATAATAATTACTTCTGTTTACAAGACTTAAATCAATAAGAATGTTATCCTTAAATCCTAGCGAGCAAAGCTTTTCATAAATATCTTTAAGATAGTCAAGGGCATCATTTGCGCTCTTGTCGCTGTAAAGAGCCTTTGCCTCATTTATTACGCTTACATCGCCGAAAAGTCTCGGTAGCTTTTTTATAATCTCAGTTTCTCTGCTCGCCCCGACTTTGTCAAGCATATCACCGAGAGCCGAATAATTCTTGCCTTCAATAAAACTGCATATATCAGCCTTTTGCGAGGGTGACAAATTCATTTTATCAAGTATCGCATTGAAAAATCCTGCGTGGCAGAGTTCGAGCTTGAAGGACTGAACATCGTTGCGTTTAAGAGCCTCATACGCCATTGATATTACCTCTATGTCAGCGCCGATACTGCCGTCGCCGATAAGCTCAATACCGCTCTGCTCAATTTCGTCTGTTCTGCCCGCAAGCTGTTTATTGCGGACATAGACATTCTGATTATAATAAAGCCTTACAGGAAAATCCTCATTTGACAGCCTTGTCGCAACAAGGCGGGCGATAGGCGCGGTATTATCGGGACGTAAAACGGTAGTTCTGCCCTGATTGTCGGAAAGCTTATACATTTCTTCCGGCTCAATACCTAAATTATCGCTTTTAAATACATCAAAAAATTCTATGGTAGGAGTCATTACCTTACGGTAATTATTCTCCTTGAACAAATCGGAAAGGACGCCCTCAACTCTTCTTCTGTCATCACATTCCTCGAATAACAAATCACGGCTGCCCTGAGGGGTCAGCTTAGAATATCTTTTCATAACATTCTCCTTGACTGAAATATCTTAACATCTGCTTTAGCATATTAGAGTGTTACTATGCTACCACACTAAACCAACAATGTCAAGCATAAAATCAGAACAGCGAAATCTGGTTTGATTCAGGCATATCACCGAGAGCGCCTGTTTCCTTTAGGGAATCTACAACACTCTTTCCTATTCCCGCTCTCGCCATAAGGTCATCATAAGACATAAATTCTCCGTTACCGTCATCTCTCGCCTTTGCGATTGCCGTTGCGGCATTCTCGCCTATTCCGTCAATAGCGCCGAAAGGCAAACGTATTTTTCCGTCCTCAATTCTGTAAAGTCTTGAATCGGATTTATATATATCAACAGGGAGGAATTCAATTCCCCTTGCAAGCATTTCAATAACAATTTGATTTACTACATAGGTTGACTCTTCTTTTGCCGTAACGGGAAGATTATTTTTTTTCTTTGAGTTAAATTCCTCCATTTTCTTTTTCACGGCTGTCTTTCCCTCAACAGCGGCAACAGCGTCGATAGCTCCTCCGCGTACTGTGAAATATGCCGAATAAAATTGAATAGGATAATAAATCTTATACCACGCGAGACGGAGCGCCGCAATTACATAAGCGGCAGCATGCGCCTTTGGGAACATATACTTTATTTTATAGCATGAATCAATATACCACTGCTCAACACCGACTGTTTTCATCGCCTCCTCATACGGAGGAAGCTCCTTTGGCGCTTTGCCCTTTCGGGTATATTCCATAATTTTAAAACAGTCCTTTTTTGAGAGAGGAGACTCCTTACCTGTTTCCCTTTCGTATTTCTCTGTCTTATGAATCAGATACGTCATAATATCATCACGGCATCCGATTACTTCGGAAATTGTACAGATACCGTTCTTTATGAGTTCCTGTGCATTTCCAAGCCATACGTCCGTACCGTGCGACAGACCTGAAATCTGGAGGAGGTCTGCGAAATTCTTAGGCTTTGCCTCCTCGAGCATACCGATAACAAACTGCGTGCCCATTTCAGGTATTGCAAGTGTGCCTGTATTGCAGTCTATATCCTGCGGTGATACACCTATAGGCTCGGTAGAAGTAATAAGCTCATAAAGCTTGGGGTCGGATAAATCAACATCCATAACGGGAATACCTGTTGAATCCTCAAGATATTTGTAAAGAGTGGGATTATCGTGTCCAAGCTCATCAAGCTTTAAAAGCGTGTCATGAAGCGAGTTTTTAAAGTCAAAGTGAGTTGTATATGTACCCTTGTCCTCATCATTTGACGGAAACTGTATAGGCGTGAAGTCCTCAACCGTATACTTATTGGGAACAACAACCATACCGCCGGGGTGCTGTCCTGTAGTACGCTTAACTCCCGTACATCCGGCAGTCAGTCTGTCAATCTCGGCCTTAGGGGTTGAGGCGGTAAGACCGCGCTCGTCAAGATATTTCATTACATAGCCGTATGCCGTTTTCTCCGCAACGGTTGCCATTGTACCTGCTTTGAACACATATTCCTTACCGAAAAGCTCCTGAGTGTATCTGTGTGAGCGCGACTGATATTCTCCTGAAAAATTAAGGTCAATATCGGGTTCCTTGTCACCGTCAAAGCCAAGGAATGTTTCAAACGGAATCTCGTGCCCGTCGCGTTTCATAGGGGTATTGCAATTCGGGCAGTTTTTCGGCGGGAGGTCAAAACCGGAGCCGACCTCGCCGTGAGTAAAGAACTCGCTGTGCTTGCAGTTTTTGCAGTAATAATGCGGAGCAAGAGGGTTAACCTCCGATATTCCCGCCATATGCGCCGCAAAAGACGAACCGACTGAGCCTCTTGAACCGACAAGATAGCCGTTTCGTTCGCTCTCCTCAACAAGACGCTTTGCAATAACATAAAGCACACCGAAACCGTGACCTATTATTGAATCAAGCTCACGCTGGAGCCTCTCTGCCACGTTTTCGGGTACAGGGTCACCGTAAATCTCCTTTGCCCTTGTCCAGCATTTTTCGGTGAGCTCCTCATTCGCTCCGTCAATATGCGGTTGAAAAGTTCCCAGAGGAATAGGCGGAATATCATCCATAATCATATCGGCAATCTTATTAGGGTTATCAATAACAAATTCCCTTGCCCTGTCGCCTGCCCAGGCAAAATCCTTGAGCATCTCATCTGTTGTTTTAAAGTAAAGCGGAGCCTGATTATCCGAATCCTCAAAACCCTTTGAAGCCATTATTATCGAGCGGAATTTAGCATCCTTTTCGTCAAGGAAATGAACGTCCCCGGTCGCGACAACAGGCTTACCTAATTTATCCGCAAGAGCGATAATTTTCTTATTTATTTTAATCAAATCATCTTCACTGTTTATTCCCTCGTGTATATCTCTGTTTGACCTTATCATAAAGGCGTTGTTGCCGTTGGGCTGAATTTCAAGATAATCATAGAATGAGGCAATTTTTTCCAGCTCTTCTTCGCTTTTTTTCTCAAGAACAGCCTGGTAAAGCTCGCCCTGTTCACATGCGGAACCGATAATAAGGTCTTTTCTTTTTTCCGCAAGCATACTTTTTGGAATTAAAGGACGCGACTTAAATGTCTTTATGTGAGAAGAGGAAATAAGCTCGTACAAATTTTTCCTGCCGTACTTACGCTCCTCATTCAAAACATTATCGTCAAGCGAGTTATCAGCCTTGACAAGCAGAATAATATGGTGACGCTTAAACTGTTTCAGCTTAAGGTTCTTAAAATCGGGATATTTTGTATCGTCAACCAAATATCCTTCCATACCGAGAATGAGCTTGATTTTACCCTTTGCGGTATTATATGCCTCCGGAAGCGCCTGAACAACGCCGTGGTCTGTTACGGCTATTGCTTTATGTCCCCACTTTATTGCTCGGTTAATAAGAGATTTCGGAGATGAAATTCCGTCCATTTCCGACAAAGATGTATGAAGATGCAGTTCAACTCTTTTTTCATCCGCATCGTCAGTCTTTTCAATTTTTTTAACGCTTGATATTGAAAACGGACGCAAAACGTACTGGTTTGAAAAAGTGTCAAACTGATATGCGCCGTTAATAATAACCGTTGTACATTCATTCAGTTTTTCAATAAGCGGGTCAATCTTGTGCTTGTCCTCAAACATTTTAACTGTAACAGACGAAGTATAATCGGAAATGTCAAAATTAAATATTTTGCTTAAACCGCGCTTAGTATCCCTGACTTCAGTTTTGAGGACATCGCCCCAAACGGTAATATATCCATCGTCTGTGCTTATTTCACTAATAGGTTTCGGCTTTTCTCTTAAAGTTTTACCGAAAATATTTTTAACAGTGTCTTTATAAAGCGGGAGGTTATCCCACTGCTCGTGGACAACATTTTTTTCCTCGTCTTCTTTACGGCGCTTTTCTTCCTCGTGCTTTTCTGCTACAGCAGCCTTAACCGCCTTTTCAATATCAAACTCCTGTACCTCTAAAAAGCTTATATCATAGTCAACATTAAAAAGTCTAAAAAGAGTTTTTGAAATCACCGTGTCAACCTTTTGGGATTCTAAAACATCCTTTCCGCCTTTTTTGAGGAATACGGTAAGCGTATTATCCTCAATTTCCGCCTCGGCAGATTCAAAAAATCCGTTTGCCGCCGGAGTTTCTCTTTGAACATATTCAAGTATCTGTTCGATATTTTTAACTGAAAATTCTGATTTAGGAAAAACAGGATTGATGACCGCTTTTCGTATATCCAAAGCCTTTTCAACAGCTTTTTCCGCATTATGTATTTCAAGACAGCTAATAAAGGCGTCAAACAAAAGACCTATTTCAAGCGTCCGCTTTTCTCTTGATACTGTAAAAGAAATTATTTCAGCATTTCCGATAACAGAGATAATTTCACTGTCTATGTAATTTGTAAAATAATCCGAAAATCTATTCATCACAATTTCTCAATTTCTTTCATTAATTCTTCAAGCAAATCCTTTTCGTCAACTTTTCTGAGTATCTCGCCTTTTTTAAAAATAAGACCGTTTCCGTCTCCTCCGGCAATACCTATATCCGCCTCTTTTGCCTCCCCGGGTCCGTTTACAACGCATCCCATAACCGCAACCTTAATCGGCTTTTTACAATTTCTGAGCCTCTCCTCAACCTGTCTTGCAAGCGAAACAAGGTCAATCTTGGTTCTACCGCAGGTCGGGCAGGAGATAAGATACGGGCTGTCATTTTTCAGTCCGACTGCCTTTAAAATATCAAATGCGGCAAACACCTCTTTAACAGGTGCGTCGGTCAGGCTTACACGGATTGTATCACCGATGCCGTGAGTGAGAAGCGAACCGATACCGACAGAAGATTTAATGATACCCATTCTCTCGGTGCCTGCCTCGGTAACGCCGAGATGAAGCGGATATCCGCACTGCTCGGCGGCAAGTTCGTACGCGTTAATCATCGTATTTACATTTGATGATTTTATTGAAATAACTATATCGTCAAAATCAAATTTTTCAAGCAGTCTTGCGTGATAAAGCGCGGATTCAACCATTGCCTGCGGAGTCGGCGAGCCGTACTTTGCAAGAATTTCCTTTTCAAGCGAGCCTGAATTAACGCCTATTCTTATAGGAATATTTTTAGTCCTGCAGGCATCTGCAACTGCCTTTACACGTGAATCGTCACCGATATTTCCGGGATTAATACGAATTTTATCAATTCCCCTTTCAACTGCGCCGAGCGCAAGACGGTAATCAAAATGAATATCGGCTACAAGCGGTACATCAACAGCATTTTTAATCGGCTCCACAAGGTCAAGCGCCTCTTTATTCGGGACAGCAAAGCGGATTACCTGACAGCCTGCGGACGCAAGCTCCTTTGCCTGTGCGACAGAGCCTTCTATATCAGACGCAGGGATATTCAGCATACTTTGAACAAGTATTTCACTGTCGCCGCCTATATAGGTATTTCCGAGTTTAATCTTCTTACTCTTTCTTCTTTCCATAAATTTCACCTGATAAAATTTTACTAAAACAGTTTTGTAATATCGCTGAAGGTAACAAGACACATAAGCCCGAGAAGTAAAACAAGACCGACAGCGTTAATCATATATTCAGCCTTTGCAGGCAATTTCTTTCGCGTAATTCCTTCTGCAATCAAAATAAATAATCTCCACCCGTCAAGCGCCGGTATCGGAAATAAATTAAAAAGCCCCACATTTATTGTAAGAAGCGCCATAATTCTCAGCATAGAAAGCACTGAAGTTTTCACAGCGTCCGACACAACCGAAACGGCGCCGACAGGACCGCTTAAATCAGACAGTCCGTACCTTCCGACAAGCAAATCGTGAACAGAAAGGAAAACCATACGGGCATATGAAACGGTTTCCTTAAAGGTCTGCGCTATCACATTTACGAAAGTTTTTTTAACCCCCTTAAGCCAGAAATCCATTTTGATGTACTGCGTACCCTCGTATTCGTCAAGCTCAAAATCAACCTGAAGAGTAATGTCCTCTCCGTCACGGTTTACAAGCATATCAACTGTGCTGTCGGCGCTTCTTGAAAGGCCGGTCTGCACATCGTTTGTAGTATAAACACGCATACCGTCAATACTTTTTATAGTATCACCAACCTGCAGTCCGCTTTGCACGGAAACGGCAGTATCATCGAATTTCGCTACCTGAGTAGTTCCGACGAGATTTTGGGAGCATACAATAATCAATACTATTACAAGACCTAAAATCAAATTCATAATTGCCCCGGCGGCGACAACAAAAATCCTCTGACGCACCTTTTTATTTGCGAAGGCGTTTTCGTCTTCACTTTCCGAATCCTCGCCCTCCATGGAACAGTAACCTCCGAACAAAATTAAACGAAGAGTATACTTGGTATCTTTGCGCTGAAACTGAAAAAGCTTCGGACCCATACCGACAGAAAATTCATTCACCTTAATTTTCATCAGCCTTGCCGCCGCAAAATGTCCGCCCTCATGAATTATGATAATTAGTTCAAAAAAAAGTATTGCAATTATTATCGGATAAACCGTATTCCAAATAGAACTGATAGTCACTTAACCGCCTCAATAACATACTCACGGGCAATTCTGTCTGTTTCGAGAACGTCCTCGAGAGTAAAATCTTTTTTATTTGAGGCATTAAGCATTGCCTCGTTATTAAGATATGCAATATCGGTAAATTTAATTTTACCATTAAGGAAAAGTTTTACGCTTTCCTCATTCGCTCCGTTCGCAGCCGCCGGATGAAGTCCGCCCATATCTATTGCTTTTCTGCAAACGTCAATACACTTAAAGGTTTCATAGTCAGGCTCAAAAAATGTAAGCCTTCCATAGTCCGCGAGAGATAACTCCTTAACAGGACTCGGCTCGCGTTCGGGATAAGTAAGCGCATACTGAATAGGTATTCTCATGTCAGGTACACCGAGCTGGGCAATCATTGAATTATCCCGGTAAATAATTGCGGAATGGACAACAGACTCCCTGTGGACAACTATTTCAATATCCTCATTAGGCATATCAAAAAGCCATTTTGCCTCAATAAATTCGAGACCCTTATTCATCATCGTAGCGGAATCTATGGTGATTTTAGCGCCCATATCCCAATTCGGATGCTTAAGAGCGTCCGCTGCCGTAACATTTTCAAGCTCCGGTAATTTTTTGCCGAAGAAAGGGCCTCCCGACGCTGTAAGAATAATTTTTTTAACCGCCTTCTTATTCGGCATACCCTGCATTGACTGAAAAATTGCGGAGTGCTCACTGTCAACAGGCAGTATATCCACGCCGTTTTCTCGAGCGAGGTTTGTGACCAGATGACCGCCTGCAACAAGCGTTTCCTTATTAGCGAGGGCGATAGTCTTTTTAGCCTTTATAGCCTCAAGAGTGGGCTGAAGCCCGACCATACCGACAACTGAATTAAGTACCGTATCCGCTTTGTCATATACCGCGCACTCAATCAGGCCGTCCATACCGCAGGTAACTTTCGTGCAGGTATCTTTAATTCTGTCCTTAAGCTCCTTTGCGGATGACTCGTTCATCATACAAACAAGGTCAGGTTTGAATTCCCTTATCTGCGTTTCAATAAGCTTAACATTTGAATTTGCTGTAAGACATTTAATCTTGTAGCCGTGCATCCGGCATACGTCAAGGCTCTGCGTACCTATTGAGCCGGTCGAACCTAAAAGTGAAATATTTTTCATTTTAACACCTGATTTTAACTTTAATCATTTTATATAAAAATTTGCGCAATAAGCGCTATGGCATATGTGCACGGGAGGGTAAAAAGCGTTGAATCAAGTCTGTCCATAACTCCTCCGTGTCCGGGGAAAATTTTACCAAAATCCTTAACGCCGAAATTTCTCTTTAAAACCGATGCCGACAAATCCCCCATCATTCCCATAAAGGAAACGGGAATACAGCAGACAAGAAGTACAACTGTCATTGTTTTATCAAGCGGTACATTTGCCGCCTTATTATAAATCAGAATTGCGGCGATATTTAAAATCAAGCTGAAAATAAGACCTCCGACTGCTCCCTCGACAGTTTTTTTGGGTGAGATATTCGGTGACATCTTGTGCTTTCCGATTGCCATGCCTGTAAGCTGTGCTCCCGAATCGGTAGCCAGAGCGCAGATAAGAGCAAAGAAAATAAGATAAACACCAAGCTGTATATCGTCAAACATATCCCGTAGTTTTATAAACATACTGAAACCAAACGGAACAGCAACGCTTGCAAATACCGACACCGTAACGTCCTCAAAGCTTGTATACGCATAGCCTTTTAACATTGCAAGGAGAAACACAAGGCACAATGCAATAACAAATATAATGTTTGGAACAAAGCCGATTATTTTCCCCCAGGTCTGCGCGTCGATTAACGGCGTCATTGCCCCTTCGCTTGCAAAAAACGGCACAAATGCAGAATAAATAATTCCCACGGTTTTAATAAATTTATTTTTGACTTTAGCGCATTTCATAATTTCACCGCTTGCAACTGCCGAAATAAACGCAACCGCCGCAGCAAGAACAGGCGTATTAATCTGCCAAACAATAAGTGCAAGAACTGCTAAAAGGCAGACCGCGGTAATAACTCTCTGTTTCATAATTATCCTCCGAACCGACGATTTCTCTTTTCAAATTCACGCAGAGCTGAATGTAAATCGTCTGCCTTAAAATCAGGCCACAGCACATCACTGTACCAAAACTCGCTGTATGCCGCCTGCCACAGCAGGAAATTTGAAAGGCGCTGCTCTCCGCTTGGTCTGATAATCAAATCGCATTCATCAACTGTATAAATATTTTGCGATATATCATCTTCGGTAATTTTCGTTTTACCTTGCGCAATCAGCTTATTTACAGCAGAAACAATTTCCTGCCGACCGCCGTAATTGATTGCGAGGTAAACAGTCGTTCCTGTATGTGACGCGGTTTCTTCCTCAGCCTCGTCCATAAGGTCAAGCAGTTCTTTAGAAATGCCTTCACGCTCTCCGATAAATTTTATCCTGCTGTTTCCCGCTTTTGTCATATCGCTCTTTGCCTCAAGAAGATATTCCATAAAAAGATCCATAAGAGCATCAACCTCTTCCTTGGGTCTTTTCCAGTTTTCTGTGGAAAAAGCATAAAATGTCACATATTCTATACCGAGTTTTTCGCACTCTTTACTTATTGTGCGAAACACATTTGCTCCGGCTTTATGCCCCGCGGAGCGAGGAAGAGCGCGCTTTTTTGCCCACCTTCCGTTACCGTCCATAATAATTCCAATATGCTTTGGGAGTATGGAAAATTCAGTGCTTTTATCTTCTTTTTTGCCGAACAGTGCCAAATTTCAGCGCCTCCTTAATACAGTTATAGGGCGACTGTTGAAGCCGCCCTGAGAGCATCAAAAATTACAGAGAGAGAATTTCCTCTTCCTTTTTTTTGGTGATAGCCTCAGCCTGCCTGATATAATCATCCGTAATATCCTGAAGCTTTTTTTCGCCGTCTTTCTGATCGTCCTCGGTAATTTCATTATTCTTTTTAAGCTTTTTAATATCATCCATAGCGTCACGGCGCACATTACGGATAGCTACCTTAGCCTCCTCGCCTCGTTTTGAAACATCCTTCTGAAGATTTTTACGGTGTTCCTCAGTAAGCTGAGGGAAAGAAAGTCTTATAACCTTTCCGTCGTTTTGCGGATTAATACCTATATCCGACACATTTATTGCCTTTTCAATATCCTTAAGAGTAGATGTATCCCATGGCTGAATAACAAGAAGTCTTGCCTCAGGAACGCTTACCGCCGCCATTTGGTTAACAGGCGTCGGCACTCCGTAATAATCCACCATAACTCTGTCAAGCACTGACGGATTTGCTCTGCCTGCCCTTATTGATGAAAAATCCCTTTCAAGTGAATTAAGACATTTTTCCATTTTTTCCTTAGTTTTCGCATAAACAGTTTCCATAAAAATACCTCTCTTAATTATTGACTAATGTTCCGATTGATTCACCCTGAACCGCTCTGACAACATTTTCAGGATCGGTCAAATCAAATACAAGTATTGATAAATCGTTATCCTTGCAAAGCGAAAATGCCGTTGAGTCCATAACCTTAATATCGCGGGCAAGTACCTCTTTAAATGTTACCTCGTCAAATTTGACAGCGTCGTCATATTTGTTGGGGTCTTTATCGTAAACGCCGTCAACATTGGTTGCCTTAAGCAGTACATCCGCATTGATTTCAACCGCTCTGAGCGCAGCGGCAGTATCTGTTGAGAAAAACGGAGAACCTGTACCGCAACCGAAAATTACAATCCTGCCCTTTTCAAAATGGCGGATAGCTTTATTGCGTATATACGGCTCAGCAATTTGGCGCATTTCAATCGCCGTCTGAACTCTGACAACTGCGCCTAACTGTTCAAGAGCGTCGCAAAGCGCAAGCGAGTTCATCGCGGTTGCAAGCATTCCGATATGGTCCGCTCTCGTTCTGTCCATATGCTCGCTCGTCCTGCCTCTCCAGAAATTCCCTCCGCCGACAACGATACCGACCTCAACTCCTAAATCAGCAATTTTTTTAACAGACTTACAGATTTTAATAACGGTATCAGTGTCTATACCGGTCGTCTTATCTCCTGCAAGAACTTCACCACTGAGCTTTAACAAAATTCTCTTATACGCAATACTCATATAAAACCTCCAACATTTTTTACTTTTATATATAATAATATAAAATATCCCTAAAGTAAATAGTTACATTAAAAATTAAATATTAATTTACAGTTTTTCAAAATTATGAAAAAGGCGGACCGCCCTGCGCTAAATCAAGTCAACGTCAAGGCAGTCTGCCTTTTATTTTATTATGGCTCGCTTTTGGTTTTATTTAGTCTTACAAGAACACTGTAATCCTTAGCGTTAATTATATTATCGCCCGTCAATTCAAACATATATCCCGTCACGGTGTCATAAGGAGAAGTATTTATATATCTAACATTCCAAAGAGCTAAAGCGCCTGATATGCTTGCGGTATAAATTTCTCCGCAGACATCGCAAGTATAACTCAATCTGCCGTTGTCATTAACACCTGTATATTTATATTTATGACCGGGCGCGGGAACAGTATTTGTTCTTGTTTCACCGCAAAGATCGCAAGTATCACGTGTAACTCTCGGCACAGCGCAGCTTCCCTGCGTTATAATCGCTGTTGTGTAACTGCCTTCTATCCATTCATCGTGCTGTGTTCTTGCGCTTTGCGTTGTTTTACAACGCGTGCAGGTAGGAGTAGCCATACTGTGTCCCGGTTTTTCGGGAATAGGTGTTAAAACATCTTCATAATTGTGTCCGAGTGCCTCGATAGTAATTTCAAATTCCGTACCGCAGGTTTTGCAGACAGAAGAAGCTTTTCCGTCATTAACACAATTTGGATCAGAGATAACCGAATAATTAAGCTCATCAACAGTATGACCGGTTGCATTTACAACATCTCTTGTCGACGAACCGCACCTATTACATTTCCATGTATTATATCCTGCATCTGTACAGGTAGGCGGTACGGTGCTTTCTTCAACAATGACGTAATCGTGTCCTAACGCATCAATGTTTTCGCTTTTAGTTAAATTGCAATTATGGCACGCGTAGTATATCTTGCCCACCGCAGTACAGTTTGGCTCAGTCCTTGCGGTTTCGTACCAGTCGTGTTGTCCGTTTGCGGGAATAGATACGTTTCTTGTCTGCGAGCATATATTACAGGTATCTCTCTGTAAACCGTTTACAGTGCACGTCGGATTTAAAAGAACCGCTGATGTATAATAACCCTCCACCCATTCAATATGCTCTGATGTAATTGTTTCTTCATCACATACCGAACAGTTGTAAATTTCATATGTATGACCGTCTTCAAGTGTATTATCAAGAGTATCGGTGAGCTGATTCTGGTGCCCGAGCGGGGCAATCTCTCTTGTCACCATATTACCGCATACGGTGCAAAGACCCTCTTCGCTTCCCGCCTGTGTACAGTTAGGCTCAGTTTTAACATCATATTTTTCAACAGTATGATGAACAGTCAAAGCAAGTTTACGCTCAACCTTTCCGCAACCCTCAACCTTACAGGTATATGTATCAATACCCGGGGTTGTGCAGGTTGATGTGGTTGTAAAATCGTAAAATCCCTCTACAAATGCGATATGCTCTATTTCTTCCTTTGTTTCCAGGCAATTTGCGCATAAGTATGAGTTATAGATATGACCGTCGTTCTCGGTTTCATCATAAGATTCGGAAATTTCCCAGCTGTGACCTTTTGCGGGTAATTCGGATGTTGAAACAACAAAACCGCATTCGTCGCACACCTGGGTTGTGGTACCTTTTTCCGTACAGTTAGGTTCGCGGGTAATCTCCTCGTGTGTTGATACGTGGTCACACGGGTCTATTGAAACAAAGACATAATCGCTGTTCGGATGGTCAGTAACATATTTTTCAGTGGTTGAGCCCTTGTGCCCGTAAAAGGTTATCTGCTGGTTTGAACCGTTAAACGGGTCTTCCTCAACAATACCTTCAAATAATGTGTTTGGATTATTTACAGTAACGGAAGAAATGAAAGTACAATTTGCAAACGCGCGTGTTCCTATGCTTGTAATTTCCTGCGGCAATTCAATATCTGTCATCTTACAATTAAAAAAGGAATAGGAATCAACTGCCGTTATTGTTGATGAAAAAATAACATTTCTTACTCCGGAGCCGTAAAACATACGTACTCCTGTTGAGTTTAAACCTGTGCCGTACTTGACTGTTTCAAGGTTTGTACACTCCATAAACGCGCCATCATCAAGGGTTGTCAATGAATCGGGGAATGTTATGCTTTTTAACGAACTGCAGCCTCTGAACGCCATAGCCTCAATCGTTGTAATATTCTGCGGAAGAGTAATTTTATCAAGGGATGTACATTCTCTGAACGCTCCGTAGTTGACCTTGCTCCCCGAAATAGTTTTCAAAGTTGACGGGAATTTAACAGATGTTAAAGCAGTACAGCCGTAAAAACTAAGCGTGCCTATATTTTCAATACCCTCATCAATAATAACCGTTTCAATCTCGGTTTTATAATCATACCAAGGCGCTCTGTTAACAGCGGTATCGCCATAATCCTTAGTATCACCGTTTCCTGTAATTGTAAGGGTTTTAGTTGCCTTATCATAATTAAATTTAGCATTATTTCCTGTCTGCAAAATACTGCCGCTTGCGCCGCAATTTCCGCTGGTAGCGCCCTGTACAATAGATATATTAAAACAAAACAGCGCACCGACAAGAAGAGCAAGCGCCAAAATCGCTGACATTAGCCTGCGTTTCATAAAATCCCCCCTTAACTTCCCTCAAATAAAATATATCACATCAACAAATTTTTTTCAATATAATATACAATTTTGTCAATTATATACAAAAAAATAATAAAGAGCGTCTCGTCGGAAACGCTCTTTATTATTGTATTTAAAAATTTATTAGCCGTTTATCTGCTTAGCAATTTCTTCTGCGAAATTTTCTTCTCTCTTTTCAAGACCGTCGCCCTTCATCATACGGATAAAGCCTGTTGCCTTGATTTCTGTACCGAGTTGCTTAGCAACTGAATCAATGTAACCCTTAACAGTACCCTTGAAAATATCGCTGCGGACAAACTCCTGCTCAACAAGACAGTTCTCTGAATAATACTTGCCCATTTTACCTGCGGCAATTTTTGCAAGAACCGCCTCAGGCTTAGACGCCATCTTAGGATCTTCTTTCATCTGCGCGGCAAGGATACCCTGCTCGTGCTCAACAACATCAGCAGGAACGCTCTCTCTGTCAAGATATGCGGGACTCATAGCCGCAATCTGCATTGCTACATTCTTGCCCATAGCGTCAAACTCTGCTGTATCAGCCTTTGTCTCATCAGCTACATCAAAGCCTATCATAACGCCTACTGCTCCGCCGCCGTGAATATATGTTGAAACAATACCGTCCATTGTTTCAAAACGGCGAACCTTCATATTCTCGCCGATAGCAAGAACAAGGTCGTTGAGAGTTTCAGTTACTGTTCTGCCTGTGCCGTTAAACTCTGTATTGCAAAGAGCTTCAACATCGGCAGGATTCACATCAATAATTGTCTTTGCAACGCCTGTTACAAAGTCCATAAACTTTTCATTCTTAGCGACAAAATCAGTTTCTGAGTTTACCTCAACAACAACGCCCTTCTTTTTAGCGCTGTCATAATAAGGGAGAACAACACCCTCAGCGGCAATTCTTGTTGCCTTCTTCTGTGCGGCAGCAAGACCTCTTTCACGAAGATAGTCGATAGCTTTGTCCATATCGCCGTCAGACTCAACAAGAGCCTTTTTACATTCCATCATACCAACGCCGGTCTTTTCACGAAGAGCCTTAACGTCCTGAGCTGTAAATGCCATTATAATATCCTCCTATTATTAAGTTATTTTTATAGTCAATTATTCAGCTGTTTCCTCTGCAACTGCCTCTTCCACAGCAGTCTCTTCATCATCAGCTGTGTCCTTACCGTCACGTCCCTCAATTACAGCGTCGGCAATAGCGCCTGCAATAAGCTTTACCGCGCGGATAGCGTCATCGTTACCCGGAATAACATAATCCACTTCATCAGGATCACAGTTTGTATCGACAATAGCAACGATAGGAAGACCTAATTTCATAGCCTCCGATACTGCGATTCTTTCCTTGCGAGGGTCAACGATGAACATTGCGTTAGGAATTTTCTTCATCTCGGTAATACCGCCGAGATACTTTTCAAGCTTTTCAATCTCCAGCTCAAGACCTACAACCTCCTTTTTAGGGAGAAGGTCAAAAGTACCGTCCTCACGCATAGCCTTAAGCTGTGCAAGACGCGCTACTCTGCCGCGGATTGTCTTGAAGTTTGTGAGCATACCGCCGAGCCAGCGTGCGTTTACGTATGGCATTGCGCAACGCTCAGCCTCTTCCTTTACGGAATCCTGAGCCTGCTTCTTTGTACCTACGAAAATAATTGAACCGCCGTCTGCTGCAAGGTCACGAACGAACATATAAGCCTCATCAAGCTTCTTAACTGTTTTCTGAAGGTCGATGATATAGATGCCGTTACGCTCTGTGAAGATGTATTCTGCCATTTTGGGATTCCATCTTCTTGTCTGGTGTCCGAAATGAACACCTGCTTCTAAAAGCTGTTTCATTGAAACTACATTTGCCATAATAATTTCCTCCTTTTAAGGTTAATCCTCCGCAAAGGAATATGGCACAAGCCGATTAATACACCTACGGCTTATTCCCATGCGTGCGTATTCGCATACATTTTACGAATGCTGTGAAATTATAGCAGAAAATACTTGAAAAATCAAGCCATTATTAGAAATTATTAATTATTTATTTACAGCCGTATTATTTGTCCTCCCTAATAAATAATCAACACTAACATCGTAAAAATCAGCAAGTTTTACTAATGTAGGTGCCGTTAGTTCTATAACACCGTTTTCATACTGAGAATAAGTATTTTGAGAAACATTTAAATATTCAGCAAGCTGTTTTTGTTTGTAGTCATTATCTTCTCTTAAATACCTAATATTTTGATATTGCATACTATCACCCCCCAATAATATTATGCAATATCTGTATTTCAGATATTGACATTTATCTGTATTTCAGATATAATAATGTTGTTAGCTAACAAATAAATTCAAAAGGAGGGTAACTATGGGTTTCTTATTTGGTAGCATCTGCTATTCTGTTGCTGTTATTGCAGGAGCAAAATGGTGTGCAAAAGGTAAAAAGAAAAGATAATAAATAATTATCTTGGCGAAGTTGTCTTTACAGCTTCGCCATTTTCGAGGGAAATTTATGATAGTTTTAGAAAATATTAATAAATCATTTAAAAATAAAAAAGTATTAAGAAATCTCTCTTTAATAGTCAGAGATGGTAAAATAACTGCGTTAGTGGGAAAAAACGGTTGCGGAAAAACAACTTTAGTAAGGCTTATATCAGGTTTAATTAAACCTGACAGTGGTACAATAATTAATTCTGATAAAAATATTGGTGTATTTTTAGGTGGAGATACTAAACTGTATGACAACTTGACAGGATATGAAAATATAAAATTTTTTGCCGGTATGCACAAAATTGATAACAAGCAATTCCATAATAGATTTGATGAATTATCTGAAATATTGAAATTTAAAGATTTTGCTAACGAAAAAGCATCTTATTACTCAAGGGGAATGACACAAAAAATAGGCTTTGCAATATCTGTAATTCACAATCCTAATACAATAATTCTTGATGAACCCTCAACAGGTCTTGATATTATTGCAGCAAATGATGTTATAAACTTTATCAATTACTGTAAACATCAAAATAAAACAATTTTAATATCCTCACATAATATGGCAGAAATTTCAGATATGAGTGATTATATAGCCATAATAAAAGACAAATCTATCGCCTTATATGATGAAACCAGTGTTTTTTTCAGTAATGCAACAGGAACGGAAAAAACTAACATACTCGCAAATTTTTTGGAGATAAAATAATGAATAATGCAATTATCAATATTTTAAACAAAGAACTTAAAAATATTTTCAGAGATAAATTTTTTATAATTATATTAATAGTTCCAATATTTATATTTCCGTTAATAAATTTTGGAGCAGAATATATTTTTAATGATTCACAAATTATTTCTAACAAATCAAACATTGCAATAATCAATAATGAAGATATCAGCATTATTAATAAATACTTTAAAAATAATGATAATTACAAGATCACTAATTCTTCTAACCCCTTTGAATTGTTAAAAAACGGAGACATTGATTTTATAATTATGTCAAATCCCAATAAAACTATATCTTTTATTTATAATTCAAAATATTATTCTTCACTGTTTAAAGCAACATCATGCGGTGAAAAATTTGAAAAGGAATTAATAAAAGAAAATAAAATGAAAAATCCATATGCTCTTTCGTGTGTTTTAAAAGATGAAAAAGGAAATTCTACAAATTCAGCATCAATAATTTCTCTTATTACTCCTGTAGTATTTATTCTTGTTGTTTGTCAGGGAAACTCCTTACTTGCAAACGATATATTTGCAGGTGAAAAAGAAAGAAAAACGATGGAATTGTTATTATTATCACATACCAAAAAAACTACAATTTACTTAGGTAAAGTATTCACATTATTAGTAATTGAGATTTTATGTACTATTTTAAATATACTGTCTTATACTTTTTCAAATTATATTACTCCTAATAATCAAAATCACACAAACATAAATAATTTTTTATCACTTATTATATCAGCTGTATCCTTATGTATGATTACTGTATTTATAAGTTCATTAATATCTTTGCTGTCAAAAACATATAGATGTTCTCAAATTATTAACGAAGTTTTTTCAGTAATCCCAGTATTTGCAGCAATATATTTTTTAATAGATAATATAGATATAAGTGATGCTTTAATATCTTTTATACCAATTTTTAATTCAGTAAAATCCATTATAAATACAATGGCTGATGAGATAAATATTCAGTTTTCCTTATTGTCTTTTACTATAAATTTTGCATACTGTATTTTGATTACCTTAATCAGCAACAAATATATGCGGAGTGAAAAAATATTGAATTAACTAATTAAATCAAAAAGCTATCAGAAAGAATTTTTTTCTGATAGCTTTTAATTTATATTGCGTGTAAAATTATTCGACAAAAACAATAACTTATTTTATATAAAGTCTCATAACCTGTTCTCTTGCCTTTGCCTCAAGTGAGTCGTCCAGGCTTGAAAGCTCTGATTTTCCGTATTTATTTTCAAGCGCCTTTGAGATTAACAGGTCGGCAAGCTGAGGATTTTTCGGCAGAACAGGTCCGTGCGAATACGTACCGAAGGTATTTTTAAAACGAACGCCTTCCGTACCATCCTCGCCGTTATTACCAAAGCCCTTAATCATTTTGCCGAGCGGCTCAACGCTCTTGCCGAGATATGTTCTGCCGCTGTGGTTTTCAAAGCCTACAACCTCAATACCCTCTTTGGTTTTATAGGCATAGTTGCCTATCATACGCTCCTCCTTACCCTCAGTATAAAAATCGAGAGCGCCTATATATTCAAGCATTTTTCCGTCATAGGTTTTATAGTATTTGCCGAGCATCTGGTATCCGCCACAAATTGCGAGCATAACGGTACCGTTATGGATAGCCTTATTAATTTCAGTATCCTTGCCTTTTTTTAAATCGTCAAGCAGTACGTCCTGTTCAAAATCCTGACCCCCGCCGATAAAGAGTATATCATAGTTATCGGCATTAAAGTTTTTTCCCATTGTGACTGCGTCGGTTTGAACATCAATGCCTCTTGCTTTCATCCTTTGAGTCAGTGCAATTATATTACCCCTGTCACCGTAAAGATTAAGCATATCGGGGTAAAGGTGCGCAATTCTTATTATCATTCCCAAAACTCCTTACCTCCTAATCTTTTAGCAATAACAGGGCGCATTGTCATCATTGACGTATATGTCGGAACGATATATACGTCCCTGTTCCTGCTTGTTGCAATATCAACAAGCCTGTCATAGTCCTCGTTTTCAATAACCTTTATTTCTCTGCCGCCTGTTCCCTCATATTTAACCCGTATCGCCATATCGTAGCAGCGTTTGCCTGAAACATAGATTTCCCTGACATTGCTCTTTTTGAATATTGAGTTAAAATCAACATCCCATATCCAGCTTACGTCACGACCGTCGGCAGCGTTATCGTTAAGAGAAATAATTAGCGTAAAATCATCATCTATTGATGAAAGAAAGCTCATCGTCTGGCTGAAGCCCGCGGGATTTTTAACAAGAATTACGTTGATTTTGTTATCTCCGCTCTCAAACTGCTCCATTCTGCCGAAAGCGCCGTTAAATTTTTCAAGCGCTTTATAAATGGTATTATTATCAAGTCCGAGCGCCGATAACGCCGATGAACAACCTATTGCATTATAGATATTATAAGTACCGCCGATATTGATTTTTGTAATGTTTTTATCCTCATAAAATTGTGTAACAACTATTGAATAATTCGGCCTAAGCTCCTCAACCGATGTAACGGCAAAATCGGGATTTACACGTCTGTAACCGCACTCACCGCATTCAAAACCGCCGAGATGTCCGTATGTATGATATGAATACTTATACTCGTGCTTGCAGAAAATGCAGTATTTTGCGTCCGAAATTTCAGGCTCCTTCGCGTTTTTATCAAAAGGAGCATTTACACCGTATGTTATTATTTTATTCGGAATTTCCTTTGACATTGAATAGGTCAAAGAACAGTCGGCATTAAGGCAGACGACAGCATCGGGAAGATTTTTGATTGACTCTTTAATTGCGTTAAGGGTATGCGTTACCTCGCCGTACCTGTCAAGCTGGTCACGGAAAACATTTGTAACAAGCACGACATCCGCACGTATATATCTTGACACCTCTCTGAAAGCGTTTTCGTCACATTCAACAATCGCATATTCCTTTTTATTTCTGCCCGTTATTGTTGAATTCATAATAAATGAGGCAGTTATTCCCGTAATAAGATTTGCGCCGGATTTGTTAATAAAATACGTTTTTCCCGCCGTTTTCAGCCCCTCTTCGATTATACGGCAGGAGGTGGTTTTTCCGTTTGTTCCTGTTACAATAATAACCTTAACATTTTTGGAAAGGTCGGACAGAACATTTCTTTTAACTCTGATTGCGACTCTGCCCGGAAGGGTTGTGGCTCCCCTGCCCATTTTCTGCAAAATGAAAGTAACAAATCTGCATACAAGACAGCTTAAAAAGACTCTCACTTAATCACATCCTCAAAATAATCTATAGTATTAACAAATCAAATTTATAACATTTTAATTCTAAACTAAGCGGAGATTTAAGTCAACAATATAATATTAAATAATTGTTTTTTTCATCACCCATTTGTGCTACAATATGATTCGGAGATGATACCATGCTTGATAGAATAATAGATATAGTAAGAAAAGCAGGAGAAATTTATAAAAGCGCCGGAAACGATCTCGGCATAGAAGATAAGGGTTCTTCTGTAAACCTTGTGACAAAATATGACAAAATGATACAGGATTTTCTTTTTGCCGAGCTGAAAAAGCTTGTACCCGACTGCGGATTTCTCGGCGAAGAGGGCAAAGGCAATAAAATATTGACGGACGGTTACTGCTTCATTATCGACCCTATTGACGGGACTACTAATTTTATTAAGGGTTTTCAGCACAGCGCAATCAGCGTAGGGCTTGCAAAGGATAAAGAAATGATTATCGGAGTCGTGCTTGACCCTGACTTAAATAATATATTTTACGCTGAAAAAGGAAAGGGCGCTTTCCTTAACGGCAACCCTGTTCATGTTTCCGACTGTTCAATAGATAAAAGCCTTGTTTTATTCGGCACCTGTCCTTATGAACACGAACTCGCCCACAAGACCTTTGAACTTACAGAAAAAATTTTTTATAAAGCGGTTGAAGTAAGGCGCGGCGGATCCGCAGCGCTTGACATCTGCTATGTCGCGTCAGGTAAAGCCGACCTCTATTATGAAATGATACTGCGGCCGTGGGACTGGGCAGGAGCGTCGCTGATATTAAAAGAGGCGGGCGGCGAGGCTTATACATTTGAAAAAGAACCGCTTAACGCGGATAAAACAACTTCATTTGTATGCGGAAACAAAAACAGCTTAAGGGATTTTTATGAAATACTACAGTCTGAATAATTATCTTAGAGATACATTTGGTGAAAAGGTTTACAAGCTGAGCATCAATGCAGGGTTTACCTGCCCTAACCGTGACGGAACAGTTGGCACGAGAGGATGTATATTCTGCTCAAAAGGCGGAAGCGGGGAATTTGCCGAAAATCCTGAACTGTCAATCACAGAGCAAATTGAAAATGCAAAGCAAAGAGTATCAGGCAAAATAAAAAGCGGCAAATACATTGCATATTTTCAGCCTTTTACAAATACATACGCGCCTGTTGAAATTTTAAGAGAAAAATTTTATGAGGCAATAAACCATAAAGATATAGTCGCCCTTTCCATAGCAACAAGACCCGATTGCCTGGGAAATGATGTACTGTCGCTGCTTAATGAGCTTAACAAAGTCAAGCCTGTTTTTGTTGAACTGGGGTTACAGACAATTCACGAAAAAAGCGCAAAGTATATTAGAAGAGGCTACCGTCTTGATGTATATGACCGTGCTGTAACAGAATTGAAAAAAACCGGCATCAACACCGTAGTTCACATTATACTCGGTCTGCCCGGAGAAACAAAAAAAGATATGCTTGAAACGGTCAGATATGTCTGCCAAAGCGGTATTGACGGAATTAAGCTTCAGCTTTTGCACGTGTTAAAAAATACCGACCTTGAAAAAGATTACAAAGCAGGTAAATTTAAAACATTAGAATTTGACGAATATATTGATATTATTAAATCCTGTGTTGACATAATTCCTGAAAATATTGTTGTTCACAGGCTTACAGGCGACGGCGCAAAAAAAGATTTGACAGCGCCTATTTGGTCGGCCGATAAGAAAAAAGTAATAAACGCAATAAACAAAGCACTTGGCAGATAACCAAGTGCTTTGTTTATTATTTATGTGCTGCTTTTTTCAGCGGCTCTTTTAATGCCTTAATTAATTTTTTCATATTCAAACATAAAAATGCAACCGCCTTATCCCAATCATCAATATTTTTTATACTTACATTTTCTAATTTTAAAATTATTCTGGACATTTTTTTGTCATCAAGACGTTGCCATGTCAGTAAACCACCAAAAACATTCTCAATATTTTCTTTATTCGATTCCAAAGCGTCAAATATTTTCTTGTTCTGTTCTTGGCTCGCCGTGTTAATACCCAGTTCAACTCCCGCATATGAATTAGTCATGCAAAAGGTAAATAAACATCCGGAAACTCCTGCGCCACAACTTAGCCAATGGTCGGTACTAGCATTAACATTATCAAAATTACGGTCATATTTTTTGTATTCATTAAGAAGACGTTGCCAAAATTCCTTCCTCATATTCCCAATTTCATTATTTTTTATTGTTTTTGTATCTATATCTCGGTTTCTGTCTGCCATTTTAATAATATATTCTTCTGTTTCTTTTACAGGAATTATTTGCTCAATATCTAAAAATATATCATTGTTATATTTATATGGAGTAGCTTTGAAACATTGTATTTTTAAATTATGTTCAAGCATCCACATGGCAGTAGACGTTACTTCTTTTCTAAACTTACCGGCTACAAGTATCATACGCTGATCAAGTTCATTCAGTTTTATTTCTTCAAATGGTTTTCCGTCAAAAAAATCCACAATTATTTCTTCAGCATTTTTACCATTTTCATATTTATCAAGATAAGATTGAAATATATCTTTGATTTGGTCCGTTGTGAGGGTAGAGCAGTATGATACATATTTTAATGCCTGCCAATTTACATTTTTACCCGTATCGTCAAGCTTATTTTCAATGATAACTAATGCACCTTTTTTATCAATTGCTAAAAGGTCTAGTCTTTCATTTGTGTCATTAAATCCATCAAATTCTTTCTGTATTATTAACAAATCATCATTATCACCGGTACATAAGCATTTTGGGTTTTGAGCAATCCATTCCTGCAAATGATTTCTTTCTGAAAATCCAAGTTGATGAAACGTGCAGCTTGATATTTTATTAATTCTATTATTATCTTTGTCAATTATATACATAAACTGTATTTCCTTTTTATTTATTCATAAAAACCAATTGATTTTATGATAGGGTTGCTTCTTGACTGGCGGATAACAAGGCACGCGCCGATACATTTTTTTCCTTTTACACGAATAATTTTTTTAGAGCCGACTGCCGTACCGTTATAAACGCGTTTATATTTACCGTTCGGCTTTTTGATATACAAGTCGAATGACTCAATTCTCTGGCTGTAGCTTATATCCTCGCTTATTACGGCATATTTCATTTTTTTAACGCAGTCAAAATTATACTCTATATATCCGTTATCCTTTGTAAGTCTGCCAAGCTCCTGAACAATTATCGGCGATTCGGTTACCGAATTAATCATTTTCCCGAAAGCTTTGAGCACTCTGGCATCTTTTCTGTGAATAACGCCCTTATCTGACGGAGGAACATTTAAGAGAAGAGTACAGTTATTGCCGACTGAATCAAGATAAATATCAAAGAGCTTTTTAGGCGACTTAACTGTTTTGTTTTCGTCATCTGAATAAAACCAGCCTTTTCGTATTGAAACGTCAACCTCAGCAGGATACCAGCACAAAAAAGCATTTTTTTCAAGAATTTTTCTTGAGCCGAGATCTTCGTCCGTCTGCTTATACTGCTGGAGTGACGAAGCCTGCGATTCATCATGCTGGCTGTCTTTCATTACTCTTTCGGATTCCCTTAATGAACAAGGCACAACAGAGTATTCAGTTTTACGGCTTTTTCCTCCTTCGTTTCCTACCCAGCGGATATCCGGTCCGCAGATTGCAATATTCGCCTTCGGCTGTAATTTGCGCACAAGGTCAAAATACCTGTTCCAGTCATACTCAAACTTAACTGCATTTGAGCCTTTTGCACCGTCAAACCAAACCTCAAAAACATCTCCGTAATTCGTGAGAAGCTCTGTTAGCTGATTGCAGAAATAATCATTATAAGCGTCCGTACCGTAGCGCTTATCGTGCATATCCCACGGTGACAGATACACGCCGAAATCAAGTCCCTGCCGTCTGCACTCGTCAGATACCATTTTAACAATATCACCTTTAAAAGCTGAGTTTTTTACGGAAAAGTCCGTATAATCACTTTCCCAAAGGCAGAATCCGTCGTGGTGCTTGCAGGTCAGAATAATGCCGGAGGCTCCGCTTGATTTAATTACAGATACCCACTGCTTTGCATTGACAGACTTAATAGTGAAATCGTCTGCGGTTTCTAAACCGGATCCCCACTCCCTTGCAGTTGCGGTATTCATACCAAAATGTATAAAACAATAATAAGGTTTTTTTGCAAGTCTAAGCTGATTTTCATTCGGTACAACCGATATGTAACGCTCAATTTCTTTGCTGTTCAACGGATAGCCGTTATTTTTATTTGTCCAGTTTTCATCAAATTTAGTTTTCATTTTAATTCCCTGCTAAAATATATCAGTGATTAACATTATCTACTGTTCTCGATACAGCGGCGTGAGATGTTTCTAATCTCTTACCGTTTTTACCATTATTATTGTGACGGATAAAATCGTCCTTGTCGCCGAGATTCCAGACGCATTTATTCCATATATACTGAATTTTTTCTTTAAAATTCATTGAGAAAGTAAACGGTCTGTTGTTTTCAATCTCATCATATGTGGGAGTAGCAAGAAATGCGCTTACACCGCTGAGCTGTGCCGCAGATATAATTACAATTTTATCGTCAACAGGAAGCATTACTTTTTTTGCACCCTTAACATCAAGCTGGACAATATAGAAATAAAGCCCCTTAGCAACAGCGTCCTTACCGTCCTTATGGCTGTGAGTCGCCTCATATCCGAGCCTGCCTGATTTAATATATGCTGTCTCCTCAAAATCATATAAATCCCAGCGGGCAAAATTTTCAAAACAGGAGTTAACCTTAACATTAACAGACTTATCATCAACAAGAAATTCTGCGTTTCTGTCACCGTCAAGCGACGCGCAGAGGAAAACAAGCCTATCCGCATTATCGGAGATTTGAATACTCTGACCGTTTGCGGTAAGAGCATTTTTACCGTCCTTATTTATTATAAACTCAGCGCCGTATGATTTGATTTTATCGGGAATAATCTCATAAGGGATAGTAAAATCAAAATCGGCGGTTTCGCCCTGCTTTGTAATAATGCTCTTATTGTAATCAAGACTGACAGGTAATGATTTAACCTTTTCAGCCTTAACCGACGATGCTTTCAGCTTAAGCGCAAAGCTTTTAATCTCATATGGTTTAAATGATGTAACAAGACATCCGTCTTTAATTACGGCTTCGCCCTTATATTCCTCGCTTGCATAGACTTCCCGCGCGGATTCAATGCCTTCACCGAGTATAAGCTCAAAACCGTCAACCTCTTTGCCTGTTCCCTCGTTAAGCCTTACAATAATTTCGTCGCTGTCCTCCGCCTTTTTGATTGCGCGGATAATAACGTCATTTGCGGATACGCCTCCGAAGGAATATTCGGTTTTAAGACATCCCTGATGCTTAGACGATACATACGCAGTCATAGGTGTGATAAACTGCCTTGCCTCAATCTGGGTTTGCTCCCCGACCTCACCGCTGTGGCTGAAAATTGCGTATGAATATCTGTTAAGCCCTAAGTCCATTAAGGACTGCATTGAGTCAATTCTGTAATTTCTCTTTGGAGTATGGAGTACAGTCATTCGAAGAGTATTGTCTTTAAACTTATCCCATCCATACTTGCACTCGCTTATAACGGAAACACCGAAATCACCGCTTTTGTCAGTGATGTCAGCCCATTTCTGTGCGGGTACCTCAAAGAGTTTTTCGCTCATATTTTCACGTTTTATTGCGCCCAGTCCCAAGTCGAATGTTGCCTTGTCATTTTCACACGTAAAGGCAAATTTATTTTTCGCCATAGTGCGAAGCGACTGCCATTCAATTTCGCTGTAAACCTCAACAACATTTGAACCGTCGGTTAGAGCGATAATATTTGTAAATGTACTTCTTTTATCCTGCTGAATTACTTTAAAAGCAACTCTTGCCGGTCCTTGTTCAAGTATAGTAATTGTTACAAGATTAGGCGTTCTGTCGGCCTCCTTGTTCGCCTCGTCATAATTCATTTCCCATGCGGGCCATTCCTTGGAACCTGTGTATTTAAACAGTCCGAGAGAAACAGGCTCTTTCAAAATTTCCCTCTCGTCAAGCTCTTTGTCGAGGATTGAGGTAATATTTCCGCGTCTGTTTAGCGTTACGATATATTTTTGGTTTTCCATTACATTATCTGTATTTATGGAAATATCACTCTTTACACAGCATGGTCTGTCACTCGGTCTGAAATCATATATCCTTACGCCGAGACTTTTAACGTCCGCAATAAATACTACCTCAAGAGTGCCGTTTTCAAGAGTATTTACCTGTGATTTAACCTCTCTGCCGTTATCATCATAAACACGTACATAAGGCTGTGAAAGCTCATTAAGCCTTACTGTGACCGCTGAGTGCCTCTGTGCCTCAACAGGGTTATAAACCATAACGGGAATTCCAGAGCAGAAGTCTGTTTTCATAAGGTTTGAAACGGAAGAAACCGCTGCGTCAAGCTCGTTTGTAAACTGGTTCATTGACATGGCAAGGTCATTCCACGAGCGTCTGTAAACACGTTGGCAGGAAGTACCGGGAATATCATCGTGAAACTGATGAGCAATAGTCCTTTTCCACGAGCGATTTATGCTCTCCTGATTATAATCCGCCGTACCGAGATATGATGCCATAACCGAACCGCGTTCGGTTATATCAGCAAGCTCCTCGCACCTTCTGTTCCATCGCTTGCCTACAGCGCGCGACGTATATCCGCCGACTGCGTGGTTCTTCATAACAAGCTCGGTCTTCCACACAGGTAGTTTATCCTTTTGTTCCTGTGTGAATTTTTCATCAATATCGTGATATATTTCATCCGCGGCAGCAGCGACTACTTCAATATTATCGGTATTGTTCTTTTTAATTTCCTCTTCAACATATTTAACAGTCGCTTCCTCGGGCGCGCCGCCTCTGTCGCCTATACCGTGAAAAATATAAGTCCAGTCCAAATCATATTTTTCGTTTTCCTTTAATTTATTTAACACAAAATCCCAGTCACGAAGTTTTTTAAGCGTAAAATAATAATCATGCGGATTACAGCTTGCATATATTTCTTCACCGTCAACTCCCTGCCATTTGCCTATGTCAAACGGTATGCCGTACGCACTGCCCCAAGCAAGCTTTTGCGTAGTAAATCCCATAAGATTTGCATGGCGGGCAATGCTCGGCAAAGCCCAGCCGAAACCGAAACAATCCGGCAAATAAATATCAACCGAACGCTTATTGAAAGTTTTATCAAAATAGGAGTTTCCGAAAAGAATATTTCTGAAAAGAGCCTCAGGCGACGGCACATTTACATCTCCGTTTTCAAATGCAGAACCGCAGACATTCCATCTTCCTTCTTTGACATATTCCTTCATTTTTTCAAAAAGCTTTGGATAATACTCCTGCATAAGCTCGTATCTGTATGAACCCTCAAATGAAAAGGTATAAGTAGGATATTTCTCAAACAGCCTGAAATTATCCACAAGAGTATTATAGATATATTTACTTATCGTTTCTTCAAAATCCCAGCTCCATACGGTATCAAGATGAGCGGTAGCGACAGTATAAATTTTCTTTTTATCAGACATAAGCGTAATCCTCAATCAGTAATTTTAGTTAAATTGCAACGATATTAACAAGCTTGCCGGGAACATAAATTTCCTTTTTAATTGTCTTTCCCTCTATCGCCGCGGCAATTTTTTCATCGGCTTTTGCGAGAGCGATTGCATCGTCCTTAGTAATATCAACAGGTACTGTGATACGTGAACGCACCTTACCCATAAACTGAAGAACAATTTCAACTGAATTTTCCTTCGTTTTTTCTTCGTCAAATTCAGGCCACTTTGCCTCGTTAACCATACCTCCGAAATTCATTGACTGCCACATTTCCTCGGTAATGTGCGGAGCGAACGGATTAAGAAGAACAGTCAGCGTTTTAAGTTCCGACTTATTCACACCCTTTGATGACATTTCATTAACAAGGCTCATCATTGCGGCAATCGCCGTATTGCACTTAAGGTTGTCTATATCCTCAGATACTTTTTTAATTGTTTTGTGCATTGACGCCTCAAGTTCGGCAGAGTAAGCGTCACCGTCCGTAACATTTTCCTGTAAGTTCCAGAAACGTTCAAGAAAACGCTTACATCCCTTGATTGAATCACTGTTCCAGGGAGCAGCCTTTTCAAAATCGCCTATAAACATTTCATAAAGGCGCATTGTGTCGGCACCGTACTGGTTTACAATATCGTCGGGATTTACAACATTTCCCCTTGATTTTGACATTTTCTCTCCGTTTTCACCGAGTATCATACCGTGTGAGGTACGCTTAGCATAAGGCTCTTTGGTCGGAACAACGCCTATATCATAAAGAAATTTATGCCAGAAACGTGAATAAAGCAGATGAAGTGTCGTGTGCTCCATACCGCCGTTATACCAGTCAACAGGACCCCAGTATTTTACTGCCTCAGGTGAAACAAGCTCCTTGTCATTATGGGGATCCATATACCTTAAGAAATACCATGATGAGCCTGCCCACTGCGGCATTGTGTCGGTTTCTCTCTTAGCGGGCTTACCGCAGCAAGGACATTTTGTATTAACCCAGTCGGTCATTTTTGCAAGCGGCGACTCGCCTGTATCCGTCGGCTCATACGAGTCTACCTTCGGCAGTCTCAGCGGAAGCTCGCTTTCTGGAACAGGAACATATCCGCAGTCGTCACACTTGACAATCGGAATAGGCTCGCCCCAATATCTTTGGCGTGAGAATACCCAGTCACGGAGCTTGAAATTGACCTTCTGATGTCCCTTGCCTTCTTTTGTGAGCCACTCTGTGATTGCGGTTTTAGCCTCCTCAACAGTCATACCTGTAAGGAAGGAGGAATTGACAAGCTTTCCTGTATAGCAATCCGTAAACGCCTCGTTTTCAACGCCGACCTCTGAACCGGCAACAACCTCAATAATAGGCAGATTGAATTTCTTGGCAAATTCCCAGTCACGTGTATCATGCGCGGGTACAGCCATAATTGCGCCTGTTCCGTATGAAGTAAGAACATAGTCGGAAATAAAAATCGGAATTTCCGTATCATTAACAGGATTGATACCCATAACGCCATCAAGTTTTACACCTGTCTTATCCTTGTTAAGCTCTGTACGTTCAAAGTCGGACTTATGCGCAGCCTCGTCCTGATATTTGCGAACCTCATCAATATTTTTAAGATTATCCGCCCATTTTTCAATAAGAGGGTGCTCAGGTGAAATAACCATATATGTAGCACCGAAAAGTGTGTCGGGTCTTGTTGTATAAACAGTGAGAGTATCACCGAGAGTTGTACCGAAATCAACCTCGGCGCCTGTTGAACGTCCAATCCAGTTTTTCTGCTGGACTTTTACTCTGTCAATAAAATCAAGGTCGTCCAAATCGTCAACGAGCCTTTGGGCATACTCCGTAATTTTAAGCATCCACTGACTCTGATTTTTTCTTATTACCTCGCTGCCGCAGCGTTCGCAAACTCCGTTCACAACTTCTTCATTCGCAAGCACGCACTTGCAGGATGTACACCAGTTTACAGCCATCTCTTTTTTATAAGCAAGTCCTTTTTTGAAAAGCTGAAGGAAAATCCACTGCGTCCATTTGTAATATGACGGGTCAGTTGTATTGATTTCTCTTGTCCAGTCAAAAGAGAAACCGAGCGCCTGAAGCTGTGATTTGAAATGGGCGACATTATTCTTAGTCACCTCTTCCGGATGAATATGATTTTTAATAGCAAAATTTTCAGTGGGAAGTCCAAAGGCGTCCCAGCCCATGGGATAAAGAACATTGTAACCTTGAAGTCTTTTCTTACGCGCGACAATATCAAGCGCGGTATATGAGCGCGGATGACCTACGTGCAGCCCCTGTCCTGATGGATAAGGAAACTCAACAAGGCAGTAAAACTTTGGCAGACTGAAATCCTGCTTTGCTGCAAAGGTATTTTGGCTGTACCAAATATTCTGCCATTTTGCTTCAATTTTTTTAAAATTGTAATCCATATATTAGTCCTCCAAAAAATCTGTTATGTCTATCTTTTCTCCATCCTCCCATAAGCGCTCCAGCTGGTAAAAATCCCTCTGGTCCTTATAGAAGATGTGAATAACTACCGAATTATAATCAAGGCATACCCAAGGTGTATTTCTCCCCTCAATATGATGCGGAGTAATTCCCTGCCTCTCAAGTTTATACTCAACCTCTTCGGCAAGTGCTTTTACCTGTGTTGAGCTTGTTCCTGTCGCAATAACAAAATAGTCGGCGATTATAGTTAAATCGGTAATTCCTATTACCTCAATATTTTCGCCTTTTTTGCTGTCAATCGCCTTAACAGCCTCTTTAACAATTTCCTGTGCGTCCATTAATTCACTTTCCTTTTTTAATGCTTATTTACCGAAGTAAGCGCTTATTAACCAGTTATATGCATTTACGGTTTCGGGGTGAAGAATTCTGCCTTTTTTTATAACGGATTTAATTGTATACCTCGTGGCATACAGAAGTCCCTCCTCCTTGCTCTTCTCTACCTTTTCACGCATTATGTCAACATCATCATAATCACGGTCGGCGGATATAAAATCAGCAAGATAAATAATTTCGTCCATAAGCGTCATATCTGCCCTGCCTGTTGTGTGATACCTTATTGCATCAATTATTTCCCTGTCATTTATGCCAAGTACCGCGCTTGCATATGCCGCGCCCGAAATCTGATGATAAAATTTTTTATTCTTTTTTTCCAAATCGGTAATCGTCATACCTGCTTTCTCAATAATTTCAAGCTGTTCAGAGTCACCGCTTTCTTTCATTATATCATGCAGTATGCCCGCAACCTCCGCTTTTTCCTCGTCAGCACCGTACCGCCTCGCAAGCTCCTTTGCGCTTTCTGCAACACATATTGAATGATAAAATCTGTAATCAGACAACCGCTCTTTTATAATTGAAATATATTCTTTTATATTATACACCGTAAAGTCCCTTTTCAAAAATATAATTATAAACTCTTTTTGAAACTAAATCCGAAATATCCTCACCGCTGTTAATCTTATCCCTGATTTCACTCGAACTTAACTTCAAAACAGGATAATCTGCGATAAAATATTTACCGCTTTCAAGTCCGTCAAGGGATTTTGCATATTTGTAAAGCTCTTTCTTTTCACTCTCGCTTTCACGCGCGGAGGTACAAAGCGTAACCATATCAAGTATTTCCTTATATCTGTACCACAAATGAAAAGTTAAAAACTGATCGGCTCCGATAATAAGATATAATTCACTGTCGGGATAAATACGCCTTAAAGCAGATAAGGTGTCATATGTGTAAGATTTGCCCTGCCTGCAAAATTCAATATCCGAAACCTCAAATGCAGGATTTCCCTCAACTGCAAGACGTACCATTTCAAGTCTGTCCTTTTTAGGAGCAAGATAATCAGACGTCTTGTGAGGCGGAACGGATGTAGGAATAAAGATAATCCTGTCAAGGCGTAAACCGTCATAATAGCTTTTAGCCAAGGCTAAATGTCCGTTATGAACAGGGTTAAAAGCTCCGCCGAAAATACCTAATTTCATTTTAACGTCCTCTGAATTTAGGTCTGTCATAAACGGCATAGGGATTTTTTGCCTCTTTTTCTCTCTGCCTCTGCCTTTTGCCTTTAATCTTTACTTTCTTTTTTGCAACAGCCTTCGCCTTGCCCGAACCGCGCTTTTTCTTTTTCTCGGCAATTCTTTCCTTGTCTGCTTCACGGTAAAGGACGATTATACCTCCTATCACCTGAATAATTTCTGCACCGAGCGGATAAGCGATTGCTTGTGCGAGTTCTTTCGGTGTCTGAGGCGCGGTTTCAAGATGAACACGGATTTTTATAAGCTCTCTTGCATCAAGCGTATCGTCAATCTGTGTTAAAAGGTTATCGCTTATACCGTCCTTGCCTATCTGAATAACAGGCTCCAAAACATTTGCCTTTGCTCTTAGCTGTGCTCTTTCTTTTGATGTCATATAATTTTCTCCAATTCTTTTGTAAGAAGTCTGAGCGCGTTTCCCCTATGGCTGATTTTATCCTTTTCTTCCGCAGTGTATCTGCCGAACGCCTTACCGTCAACAATAAACAGCGGGTCATATCCGAATCCCTCGTTTCCGTCACGTTCAAAACCGATTATGCCCTGACATTCTCCGCGTACAACAATCTCATATCCGTCCGGAAAAGTACAGCAGATAGCACAGACGTAGTGAGCGGTACGCTCTTCGGCAGGCACTCCCTTTAGCTTTTCAAGGAGCAAATCGTTATTTTTTTCATCATTGCCGTGCTCACCCGCAAAGCGCGCTGAAAAAATACCGGGAGCGCCGTTAAGATAATCTACGCAAAGTCCCGAATCATCTGCTATTGCAGGCATATTTGTTTCCCTGCACGCTGCGTGCGCCTTGATTTTCGCGTTATCCTCAAAGCTTTCTCCGTCCTCCTCAACATCTTCAAGAGTTATACCGAGCATCTTAGCGGTAACTACATTAATTCCGAGCGGAGAAAGAATACGCTGCATTTCCGCAAGCTTTTTCATATTATTTGTTGCAAGAATAAAATCCATCACTTTTCCTCGTCGTTAGTTATAAAATCTATAATATCCTTATCGTCTTCAGGAACCTTTGCGTCAAACAGCGCCGATGCAAAGGCGTCCGCGTCAAACGGCTGCAAATCCTCAATTTTTTCACCTACGCCAACAAATTTGACAGGCACGTCAAGTTCATTGTTTATAGCAAGAACAACACCGCCCTTGGCAGTGCCGTCAAGTTTTGTAAGCACAATACCTGTAATACCGGCGGCTTCTTTAAAATCCTTTGCCTGATTTACTGCGTTTTGACCCGTTGTGGCATCAAGCACCAAAAGAATTTCCTTTGAAGCGTCGGGAAGTTCTCTGTCAATAACACGAGAAATCTTGTTCAGTTCATCCATAAGGTTTTTCTTATTATGAAGTCTGCCTGCCGTATCTATAATAATTACATCACAGTTTCTCGCCTTACCTGCCTGTATCGTATCATAAACTACTGCCGCAGGATCCGCGCCTTCGCCGTGCTTAATCAGGTCTACCTGAGCTCTGTCAGCCCAAACCTGAAGCTGCTCAATCGCTGCGGCGCGGAAGGTATCCGCCGCACCGAGTATTACTTTTCTGTTCTGCTGCTTAAGCCGAAGCGCAAGCTTGCCTATGGTAGTAGTTTTACCTACCCCGTTTACGCCTATCATCAGAATAATCGACGGCTTTGAACGAAGCCTTAAATAGCTTCCGCCCCAAACGACGCCTGAAACAATATCCTTCATTGTTTCTCTAACCTGTTTTACATCTCTTATTTTATCATTTTCAATTTTATTTTTAAGGTCACGGATTATACGCCGGGCGGTCGGCATACCGACATCTCCCATAATGAGAATCTCCTCAAGCTCGTCAAAAAGTTCGTCGGTAATCTCCTCATAGGAATCCATTACCTCATCCATCTGAGCTGTAATACCCTCATCTCTTGTTTTTTTCAGTCCCTTTTTAAACATTGAAAAAATGCCCATTGCTTTCACTCCTTTACTCGTCAAGTCCCATTTGCGCGGCAAGCTCGGCAGTCTGCAGCTCAATCAGCTTTGATACGCCCTTTTCCTGCATGGTAACACCGTAGAGAATATCTGCCTCCTCCATAGTTCCGCGTCTGTGTGTAATTGAAATGAACTGGGTTTTATCAGTCATTTTACGCATATATTTTGCAAATCTTTCAACATTAACATCATCAAGGGCAGCCTCAACCTCATCATAAATACAGAAAGGCGCCGGCTGTACCTTAAGCACGCTGAACAAAAGCGCCATGGCTGCAAGAGATTTTTCTCCGCCTGAAAAAAGGTTAATATTCTGTACTGATTTGCCCGGCGGCTGAATCTTAATTTCAATGGGCGATTCAAGGCAGTTATCGGGCTGCTCAAGAACAATTTCGCCGTTGCCTCCGCCGAAGAAATCCGCAAAGCATATCTTAAACTCGCCGTTTATTTTATTGAACTTTTCAAGGAATTTTTCACTCATTGACGCTGTTAAATCCTCAATTATTTTCAAAAGCTCTTTCTTTGATTTCTCAACATCGTCAATCTGTTCCTTTAAAAATTCATATCTCTGCGACACTTCCTTGTATTCCTCAATAGCACCGACATTAATCGAGCCTAAATTTTTAATTGCGACCTTGATCTCGTGAAGTCTTTTTTTAGCGTCAGACATATTTTCAATTTCAATATTCAGCGCTTCAGCCTCACGCTTTGTCAGCTCATACTGCTCAAAAAGCATATCATTAAGCTCATCATATTCTTTTCTCATCGCGATTTTGCGTTCGTCAAGACGCACAAGTTCAGCCGATAGTTTTTCTCTCTCCTGTCCTTTACCGCGTTCTAAAATTCTAAGCTCACCGCAACGCTTTTCAAGAGAGTTACGCTCCTCAATCTGAGACGATACATCTTCATCTGATTCTTTAGCTTTTTGACGAAGCGCCTGAGCCTGTGATTTAACATCATTAATCTGTGAAAGAAGATCGCTGTTTCGCTTGTCGATTGCTGTGATTTCATCCTCAATAGACTTAACTCTGTCGGTCTGTGTGGTTTTTCTTATTTCAAGCTCTTCTATTGAAAGCCTTGCAGTTTCGGTATCCTTTGTAAGCGTTATCAACTCAATGTTTATGTTCTCGCTTTTCTGCCTGTAATCATCACGCTTTGCAAGTATTTCCTGAGCGTTTCCGGTCGCTTTTGCAAGCTCTCCTTCAGCGTCGGCAATCTGTTTTTCAATGTTTTTAACCTGCTTTTCACTATCGGTATTTAACTTTTCAAAATACGCTATTCTCTCCCGCGCATTATCCTTTTCGGAAGAAAGAGAATTTCTCTGCGCGAGTACAGCGTCAATTTTTTCGCAAATCAGTCTGTGTTCGCCCTGCGCACGGATAAGCTCCTCCTTAGCCTGCTGCAAATCAACTTCAGCGCCCTGAAGCTTTGCGCCGGCGTAATTTGCATCTTCAAGCGCGGTTTTATATTCCGATTTAAGCGTTTCAAGCTTTTCCTCTATTTTTTCAGCCTGTAGATTGAGCTCGTCAATCATATTTGCCCGTGACAGAATACCTGCGCCCTTTGACTGTGAGCCGCCTGTCATAGAACCGCCGGGATTAATTACCTGACCGTCAATTGTAACGAGCTTAAAACGGTTTGAATATTTTTTTGCAATACCGATTGCACAGTCCATATCCTCTACTATCACAACTCTGCCGAGCAGATTTGAAACAATGTCCCGGTATTCCTTTTTACATTCAACAAGGTCTGCCGCAACCGCGACAAAGCCTAAATTATCATCAAGATTTTTTTCATCAAGCATTCTCGGCTTGATATTTGTAATCGGCAGAAATGTCGCCCTGCCCAAATGATTGTTTTTTAAATAGTAAATCGCACGCTTTGCGTCAGCCTCATTAGATGTTACGATATTCTGCATAGCAGCACCGAGAGCAACCTCTACCGCAAGCGAGTATTCGTTATCAACCGTAATAAGCTGTGAAAGCGGACCGTGAATACCTGAAAGCGCTTTGCTTTGCGATTGTTTCATAACCGCCTTAACAGCGCCCGAAAAGCCTTCCATATTCTTTTCAAGGTCCGAAAGCATTTTTGCTCTTGAGCGCTTTTGAGAAAGCTCAAGACCCGCTTTATCAAGATCAGCCTTTATCTTTTCGGCTTTTTGGGTTTTATTTTCAAGCTTCAGCCTAAAGCCTGAAAGCGAATTGTTATTTTCGTCAATTCTCTCTTGAAGAAATTTTATGTTATTATCGCTTTCAGCCTTACGGGATTTTGCAGTTTCAAGCTCCGCTTCACATTCGCTGATAGCGTCGTCAACCGTATTCTGTCTTGACTTAATTTCCTCGATTGAAGAAACAGCCTTTGAACACTGTACCTTGCAGTCGGAAAGTTCAAGTGTGAGCGCAGTAATTTTTTGATTAAGCTCTACGGAAAGCTTTGAAAACTCCTCGTTTGACGAAACTAGTCTTTGCATTTCTTCGCTGACAGTTTTAAGCTGCGACCTTTTATTTTCAATAAGAGTTTCATTATCCGAAATAAGCTGCTTTTTTTCTTCAATCTGCGTGTCAATAGAAACGCTTGCGTCATCGGCGGCGCCTATATCATTTTTTAATCTTTCTATCGTTTCTGTGTTGTGCTTAAGAGTTGCTCCGAGCACGGATACATCGGCGTCCCTGCGAAGCGCCTCCTCCTCATAAGCCTTTAAGCCTATTCGTATCTGTTCAATCTCCGTATTGATTGAGGCGGTTTTTTCAAGTATTTCCTCAATTTCATTCTCTATATTTTTAAGTTCCTTTTCACACGCCTCGTATGACACGGTGGCGGCGTCAATTTTATGCTCCTGTTCCCTGAGGTCATTTGTGAAACGGTTTATTTTATTAATCCATACACCTATTTCAAGTGTTTTTTTCTCTTCTGCCAGTTCAAGAAACCGAGCCGCTTTTTCACTCTGCTTTTTTAACGGGCCTACTCTGCTTTCAAGCTCATTTAAAATATCGAGCAGTCTTACAAGATTTTCCTGCGCCTGGTCGAGCCTGCGTTCAGCGTCCGTTCTCTTGTGACGGAAGAGTGAAATGCCCGCTGCCTCCTCAAAAAGCTCGCGTCTGTCCTCGTTTTTCTGTGAAATAATCGAGTCGATTTTGCCCTGACCTACCATAGAATATCCGTCTGAGCCGAGACCTGTATCCATAAAAAGCTCATGAATATCACGCCTGCGTACAATCTCGCCGTCGATTTTATATTCGCTTTCGCCTGAACGGTAATAACGCCTTGTAACAGTTACAACTTCGTCCTTATCCTTAAGTGTGTGATCGGAGTTGTCAAGAGTAAGACGCACTTGCGCAAAGCCGAGAGCCTTGCGTGACGAGGTTCCGCCGAAAATAACATCCTCCATCTTTGAACCGCGAAGCGATTTGGTGCTTGTTTCGCCAAGCACCCAGCGGACAGCGTCGGATATATTGCTCTTACCCGAACCGTTAGGTCCAACAACCGCGGTTATACCTTTTCCGAAATTCAACTGTGTTTTGTCAGGGAAGGATTTAAAGCCCTGCATTTCAAGTGTTTTTAAAACCATTTATTTTATCCTCAATTCGTCAACGCCAAGTCCGTTGTCGGTAATAATTTTTATATTATATCCATGCTCAATCAGGAGATAAATGTTGCTTTTATTGTTTCCCTTCAGCTTTGAAATGGATTTTGGATTAACAAATACCTGATAATCCGCAGGCGGAAGCGCTAAAATTTTATTTACCATAATACGTGATTTTACTAACTCGCCAAAGCTGTCGTGAAAACCGCCCGCAAGCATATTTTCCTTAATTTCCTTGCTTGAATGAAGTCCTAAACGTATAATCTTTATTCCTTCTTTTTCAAACATTGGAACAAGCTCCGCGCAAAGTTGAGCCGACTCATCGGCATTAAGGGGAGTATATTTCCCGCTCAAATAAAGCTCTGCAAGATATGTACCCTTAAGTACAACGGTAGGATAAATTCTTACTGTTGTAGGCGCAAGGTCAATTATTTGCTTCGCCGTTTCAACCGCCTTTTCAACGGTATCCGTATAAAGTCCCGTCATCATCTGAAGTCCGAGTTCAAATCCGTAATCTTTAATCAGCTTTGATGCGTCGGCAACATCCTGTGCCGTGTGCCCTCTCCTGTTTGCAGAAAGCACCTCGTCATCCATACTCTGCGCCCCAAGTTCTATTGAGGTTACACCATAATTTTTAAGTGTGTCAAGCACATTTTCATCAATACAGTCGGGACGTGTGGAAACACGAATGCCCATAACCTGTCCGCTTTTAACATAAGGATAAGCCGCGTCCAAAAGCTCCAGCATATATTCTCTGTCGATTGCGGTAAACGAGCCTCCGAAAAAGGCTATTTCATAATCATATTCTTTTTTTCTAAGAGCCGTTTCTACAGCTTTTTTAACATCATTGGCTGTCGGTCTGGTATTCTGCCCCGTTATTGTTTTCTGATTACAGAAAGAGCAGGCGCACGGACAGCCCTGATGCGGTACAAAAATACTTATATTTCCTCTTCGCATATGCCCATAAGAATAAGAGCCTCTCTTGCAGCAGCCTGCTCTGCGCTCTTTTTACTCTTTCCCTTTCCTCTTCCGATAACATTTGAATTCAGATGTACCTCTACTTCAAATACTTTATTATGTTCGGGTCCCGATGAACCCACAAAAACATAATTGACGCTTTGGTCAGGATTTTGCTGAACAACCTCCTGAAGAATTGTTTTATAATCCTTAAAATTTATTTTGTGATTATCAATCGCGGGTTTTAAAAAGCCTATAACAAATTCTCTTGCTTTTTCCAGTCCTCCGTCAAGATAAACAGCGGCTATCAATGACTCAAAGGCATCTTCAAGAATTGACGGTCTTTCGGCTCCTCCCGTCATAAGCTCTCCCTTACCGAGAAAAAGATAATTACCTAAATCTATCTGTTTTGCAAATCTCATAAGGCTTTCGGTACAAACAAGGGACGCCTTAAGCTTTGTAAGCTCCCCCTCCGGCATATCGGGATATTTTTCAAAAAGATACTGACCTGAAACAAGGGAAAGAACCGAGTCGCCCAAAAACTCCATACGCTCATTGCTTTTTAATCTTCTGTTTCCCTCATTCGCGTATGAGGAATGAGTAAGCGCCTCTTTAAGATAAGACTTATTTTTAAATTTATAGTTAATTTTATTTTCAAGAGTTTCCATTTATTTAACTTCCTTTAACTCTTTAAATCTCTTCGCTAAGCGCATTTTCTATTTCATCTGTCAGACTGTTTTCCAAAAACCAGACTGCCTGTTTAATTGCGTTTTTAAATGTTCTCGCGTCCGCGGAGCCGTGCGCCTTTATAACGGGTTTTTTAACTCCGAGCAAAACAGCGCCTCCGTATTCCTTGTAATCAAACTGCTTTTTCATATCGTCAATACCGCTCTTGACGCCGAGATATGACAGTTTTGAAACAGCATTTTTCATAAAAACAGCCTTAATTGAATTCATAAGCACCTTTGCAACGCCTTCATAGGTTTTAAGAATAAGATTACCGGTAAATCCGTCTGCGACGACAACATCAGCATCACCAAACGGAATCTGCCTGCCCTCGATATTCCCTATAAAATTATACGGCGCGTCTTTCATAAGCGCATATGCTTCTTTAATTAACGGCGTACCCTTAGACTCCTCCTCGCCGTTATTTGCAAGCGCAACCTTCGGATTATCATATTTTAAGATATTCTTCATATAAAGACTGCCCATCAAACCGAACTGATACAGAAATTCCGCTCTGCATTCAGCGTTCGCACCGCAATCCATAAGGAGAATCGGCTTTTTTGCGCTCGGCATTACAGACGCAATCGCCGGTCTTTTAACGCCTTTAATTCTTTTAGTTATAAGCGTAGCGCCTACGGTAACCGCTCCTGTATTGCCGGCGCTGACAAAAGCGTCGCCTTTGCCTTCATTCAGAAGCCTGAAACCTACAGCCATTGACGACTCTGCTTTTTCCTTTAAAACAGACCTTGCATTGTCATGCATCGTTATTACATCTTTTGCGTTTACAATTTCGGTACGCTTTAAGGTAATATTATTATCAGCACAGCACTTATTGATTTTCTCCTTATCGCCAACCAAAATAATATCTATATTATATTCGTCAACGGCAAGCATTGAACCTTTTATTATTTCAAGCGGCGCATTATCTCCACCAAAGGCATCTGCAATAATTTTCATATTTATTAACCTCGTATAATAAAGCCGTGATTAACTATTTTTACATACTTTTAATTGATAATTCAAGTGATTTAACCGCCCTTTGCGAAAGAGCCTTGTACCTTTCCTTCTTCTCTCTGATTTTAGGCTCAATCGGCGGAAGTATGCCGAAATTTGCGCCCATCGGCTGAAAGTCCGTAACGCTTTCATCACTTATATACTCGCAAAGAGCTCCCAGCATTGTGTCGCTGTTCGGTACAAAAGGATCTTTACCCTGCACTCGTCTTACAGCATTAATTCCTGCAATAATACCGCTTCCTGCCGATTCCATATAACCCTCAACACCTGTTATCTGACCGGCAAAAAATATATTTTTATTTGACCTTAAACTAAAATCATTGTTCAGCAGTTTCGGTGAATTTATAAAAGAATTTCTGTGCATAACGCCGTATCTTACAAATTCTGCATTTTCAAGACCTGGTATCATTGAAAATACTCTTTTCTGCTCACCGAATTTTAAATTAGTCTGAAAGCCTACAAGATTAAACATTGTTCCCTTAGCGTTTTCGCGCCTAAGCTGAACACACGCCCACGGTCTGTGATTAGTGTTAGGGTCAATCAGTCCGACAGGTTTCATAGGACCGAATCTCGGCGCGTCTAAGCCCCTTTGAGCCAGCTTTTCAACGGGCATACATCCCTCGTAAACATCAAAATCGTGAACGACCGCGCTTTCGGCACTGACAAGCTCGTTAATAAAACTTTCATACTCAGCTTTATTAAACGGACAATTAATATAGTCATTTTCTCCTCCGCGGTCATAGCGTGACGCACCGAACGCTTTTGTCATATCAACACTCTCTGCCGTTACAATCGGGGCTGCGGCGTCATAAAAAGAAAGATAATCGCCTGTGAGAGATTTAATATTTTCCGCAAGAGCGCCGTCTGTCAATGGGCCTGTTGCGATAACTGTTACGGTTTCACTGTTTATATCAAGGGTTTCTACAACCTGATTAATAACCGTAATATTTTTATGCGATTTGATTTTATCCGTTATCCGTTTTGAAAAAATATCTCTGTCAACTGCAAGAGCGCCTCCTGCCGGAACAGCACATCCGCGGGCCACAGGAACGGTAAGAGAGCCTAAAAGAAACATCTCCTCCTTAAGCAGCCCTGCCGCACTTTCAAGCCTTGACGCTTTAAGCGAGTTAGAGCAGACGAGTTCAGCAAATAAATCCGTTTTATGAGCAGGAGAACGTTTGATACCCTTCATCTCATAAAGCTCGACCTTATATCCGGCCTGCGCAATCTGCCATGCAGCCTCAACTCCCGCAAGTCCCGCGCCTATTACCTTAAATTTCATTTACTCTTCTTCGCTTTTCTTTTTTCTTGGCACAGGCTTTGTAAAACCGCATCCCTCTGTATCGGGACAGTAAAGTACATTTCCCCTGCGCTTAAAAAGGGATTTTCCGCATCTTGGGCAAACCTCGTCCGACGGAGCGTCCCAGGTCATAAAATTACATTCGGGATAATTTGAACATCCGAAGAAAGATGCGCCCTTTTTAGTTTTCTTTTCTATTACATCGCCGCCGCATTCGGGACATTTTGCGGTTGTCTTATAAACAAGCGGCTTTGTATTCTTACATTCGGGATAACCTGGACAGGCAAGGAATTTGCCGAATCTGCCAACTTTAATAACCATATTACGTCCGCACTTTTCGCAGACAACATCAGTTTCTTCCTCTTTAAGACGGATTTTTACACCCTGCATATCTGCCTTTGCTTTTTCAAGCGGTTCCTCAAATTCGTCATAGTAGAGCCTTATCATTTCTTTGTAATTCTTTTCACCGCTGTCAATTTTATCAAGGTCATTTTCCATTTTAGAGGTATATTTTACATTAACTATATTAGGCATTCTTTCCTTCAAAAGATTTGTTACTGCCTCACCGAGCTCAGTAGGTACGAACTGCTTGCCCTCACGCCTAACATACTCACGGTTAAGAATCGTAGATGTTATTGTTACATATGTTGACGGTCTTCCCACACCGTTTTCCTCAAGCGCCTTTGTGAGTGATGCTTCGGTATATCTTGCAGGCGGCTGAGTAAAATGCTGATTGCCGAGAATACTCTTAAGTTTAAGCACATCTCCCTCTTTCATTGCGGGAAGAGGAGATGACGCGGAATCTGATTTTTCATCATCCCCCTTTTCTTCATAAAGGACGGTAAAGCCGTCAAACTTAACTGTATATCCCGTTGCATTAAATATATAATCGTTTGCGGAGATTTCAATTTTCATTGTCTCCTGCAAACAAGCCTCCATAAGAGAAGCAATAAATCTCTCCCATATAAGCTTATAGAGCTTATACTGATCCGAAGATAAATAAGGCTTAACCTGCTCCGGCGTAACCTTCGGCATAGATGGTCTGATAGCCTCGTGACCGTCTTGAATATTGTTTTTTGATTTATAATATCTCGGCTTTTTCGGAAGATATTTTTCTCCGTATGTTTGGGTTATATACTCATTACCGGCGGCTCTCGCCTCCTCGGAAATACGAAGCGAGTCTGTTCTCATATAGGTAATAAGACCTACTGTTCCAAGCTCTCCCGCGTCAACGCCTTCATAAAGCTCCTGTGCCGCTTTCATAGTTCTTCTTGCCTGGAATGAAAGCCTGCGTGACGCCTCCTGCTGAAGCGTTGAGGTTGTAAACGGAGGAGTCGGGTTCTTTTTTCTGCTGCCCTTTTTAACACCTGTAACAACATACTGCGCATTTTCAAGATCTAAAAGGATTTTATCGCTCTGTTCCTTATTTTGTACCTTAATTTTTTCATTACCCTTACCGTAAAGCGCGGCTGAAAATGTTTTGCGCTCGGGAGGATTTGTAAACTTAGCGTCTATTGACCAGTATTCTTCAGGCTTAAAGGCTCTTATTTCAGCTTCTCTGTCAACAACAAGCCTTAGCGCTACCGACTGAACGCGTCCTGCCGAAAGCCCGCGTCTGATTTTCTGTGAAATGAAAGGAGAAAGCTTATATCCGATAAGTCTGTCAAGAATTCTTCTTGCCTGCTGCGCATTGACAAAATCAATATCTATTGCCCTTGGCTGAGCCATACCGCTTTTAACGCCGTTCTTTGTAATCTCATTAAAAGTTACTCTGTTTTTATCATTCATATCAAGGTCCAAAAGCGTCGCAAGATGCCAAGATATAGCCTCTCCCTCACGGTCGGGGTCGGTTGCGAGATAAACATAATCGGCTTTATCCGCCTTCTTTTTCAATTCCTTGACAAAGTTTTCCTTGCCTTTTATAACGGCATATTTTGGCTCAAAGTCATTTGCAATATCAACACTCAGACGCGCTGCAGGCAAATCCCTGACATGTCCCATTGATGCAACGACTTCATATCCGCTGCCCAAATAACCCTTAATATTTTTAGCCTTTGCAGGCGACTCAACTATCACTAATTTTGACATAACCTTTTTCCTCTCAACGTAGTTTGTATCTCTTGCCCGAGGCGCTTTGTACAAGCCCCATAACCTCAAGCCCGGTGATTGACGCTGTTACTGTCTGACTTGCAAGTCCTGTTTTTTCAATAATAGCGTCAATATGTAAAAAGGAATCACTAAGGCATTGATAAACCGTCTGCATGTCACCGCTCAGTTTAAACGCTTTATTTTCCCTTTCAAGTCTTTTTTTACGGTTTTCATCTAATTTATCAAATGAGAGCTTATCCTCTTTTTTTACATTCGCGTCCTTACCACTCTCATCTCTCATAAGCTCGTCAATACTTCTTGCCTTTGAAATATCAATCGAATCAAATTTTTCAGCGTACGCTGCTAAAATCTGAACAGGCTTTGTAGCAACAACAGCGCCGTCGTCAATCAGCTTATTTGTTCCCGCAAAATCTACTGACAACACCGAAGACGGAACAGCAAAAACATCTCTGCCCTGTTCAAGAGCGTAATTAGCGGTAATCAGGCTGCCGCTTTTAACTCCCGCCTCAACAACGAGAACACCGAGCGACAAACCGCTGATAAGCCTGTTTCTCATAGGAAAGGTCGTTCTGCTTGCTCTTGTAAACGGCGGATATTCTGTTACCAAAGCGCCATTGTTTTTAATAACATCGCGCATCTGTTTGTTTTCGTTCAAATAATCCGCGCCGAGTCCGCAGCCAAGGACGGCGATTGTCTTGCCGCCCGCCGTTAAAGCTCCCTTATGCGCGGCGGTATCAACGCCAAGCGCTCCTCCGCTTACAACGACTGCACCGCATTCGGCAATACCTCTGCTCATTATATGCGTTACCTTTACAGCATATTCGCTTGCTTTTCGTGTGCCTACAATTCCTATCAGCACAAGATTATCAACATCACCAAGCTCTCCGTCAACATAAAGGACACACGGAGGATTATATATTTCCTTAAGCCTTTTAGGATAACGCTCATCGTCATAATCAATAATTGACCAGCCGTTATTTTCACAGGTATAAATTATTTCATCAACACTTTTTATATCTGTCTGCTCAAGTTTATTTATCTGCTTGGGTACGAGTGAAGCGCTCATTTTCCATTCAAGGATATTAGAGTTATAGAGTCCTTTTGCAGAGCCGAAATCCTCTAAAATATTTTTAATATAGGCCCCCTCGCCTAACGCCTTCTGCATCCATAGCCAGTAACGAAGATTTTCACTCATCTAAGCATCTCCCACATTGTTATTGACGCCGCAGCGGCTGCATTAAGACTTTCCGCTCTGCCGAGCATCGGTATTGTGACTAAAACATTGCAGGAATTTTTCACCTCATCGCTCATGCCGTTAGCCTCGTTGCCGATTACGCATACGCTTGAATATGAAAACTCCGCTTTATTAACAGGAACAGCATTGCTGTCAGGCGAAGTACCATAAACGGTATAACCTTTTGATTTAAGTTCTGACAATTCGTCAACCAAATTGCCGACCTCAATCACATTAATTCTGAGCATTGAGCCCATTGAAGCTCTGAGTACCTTCGGATTGTATATATCACATCCACCGCCGACAATAATTCCGTCAATACCGAGCGCCTCTGCGGTACGCGCTATCGTTCCAATATTCCCCGGATCCTGAAGATTATCAAGGGCAATAAGTCTGCCTTTTTTATTAACTATAAAATCATCAGCCGATTTGATATAGCATACAGCAAACACACCCTGCGGGGTCTTTGTTTCACTCAGTTTTTGAGCGAGTTCGTCTGAGATAATATATGTGCTTTCGCTGACATTAATCATTTCATCCGCACTTAATCTGAATTTTTTAAGAGCGGTATCGGTAATTAAAAAGTATTTGACCTTATATAAAGAATTAAGAACGTCAAAAACAAGCCTTGCGCCCTCAAGCACAAACAAACCCTGTTCTCTACGCTGCTTAGAGGATGAAAGTAATTTTTTCACGTTCTTAATCAAATCGTTATTTTTACCTGTGATTTTTTCCATACACAACTCCAAGAAAGCGTGCCAATAATTTACATAAGTTTAAAGAAATCACTGACTGATATTCGGTAATTATTTTGCGTATATTAAATTATTAATATATTACATTATAAGGAAAAAAATTTCAATAGGAAAAGTAAAAAAGAATATAAAAAAATCAGGAGCGGTTTTGCTCCTGATTATCTCAATTATCTCTTTGTAACGACAGACTTCTTAGCACACCACGGTGAATAGATATTGTAATTCTTACCGTTGAACTTTACGGTTTTGTATGTTCTGATTTGTACATAATATCTCTTGTTCGCCATACGTCCGTAACCTTTTTGGCGGAATATACAGCCTTAGGCATTGTTATCGTTTTAGCGTTTTTAAAATTGCTTGCCGTGCTGTACCGTATCTGGTATCCCGTTACCTGTGTTTTCTGCGGATTCCAGTAAACTGTAAAGCCTTTTGACCTTGCTGTCAGCTTTTTAATACCCGATACGTTTTTCGGTATTATATTGAAATATAACGTCTTTGACCCGCTGTAGTTGCCCTTAAAGGTTACCTTTACTGCGTATCTGCCTACATTCTTTCTTCCGCTTTCATACGATACCGTGTAGTCCGTACCCTTTTTAAGAGTCTTACCGGCGCTGTCTTTAACGGATACTCCCGGTGTCTTTACCTTGCCGTTATAATATGTTGTGCTGAAAGCAGAACCTGTAGATGTAGTAAGTATAACGCTCTTAATCTTGTATACAGTTGACGTTGACTTCTTTGCTCCGCATACGGAACATTTATTGACTATACTGCCATTTTTGCTTGTTGTTGCTTTTGTAACATAATTCTTATAGCTGTGGGCTTTTTTAGCGATGGTTTCAGTCTTTGTAGCCTTGCACACAGTGCAGTTATAAGTCTTTACACCTGTTGATGTGCAGGCTGCGGATTTTGTTACTTTACCGCTGTCCCATTTATGTCCTGTGCAAGTTTTATAATGAACTGTTGCGTTTTCTAAACATTCATTTCCATTGCCTATTATATATATTTCGTTCCAATTCTCTTTGCTTCCACCATAAAAAATATCTTTAAAATTTGTGCATTTGTAAAAAGCATTGCCTCCTATATATGTTACATTTACCGGAATTGTAATTTTTGCCAAATTTATACAATTTGCAAATGTACCATTAGGAATACTTTTTATTCTTTCAGGTATTGTTATACTTGTTAAACTGTTACAAGAACTAAATGCAGCCATTTCTATACTTGTTACACTGTTTGGAAATATGTAAGTCGCTTTTGTGATTCCAGCAGGATATTGTATTAATTTTGTCTTATTCTTATCAAATAACACACCATCCAAAGATGAATAATTCGGATTATTTTCATCAATTATTATTTTTTTCAAGCCAATGCAGTCACCAAAGGCATAGCTTCCTATATCTGTTACTCTTTCAGGTATTGTTACATCTGTTAAACTTTGACAGCTAGAAAAAGCAGCTCCTCCTATTTCTTCCACACTTTCGGGTATTTTTATATTTGTTAAATTTGAACAATATTCAAATGCCCCATCATATATACTTGTTACACCGTCAGGAATTGTATAAGATTTTCTTGCGTTTCCGACTGGATAATCAATTAACTTTGTTTTATTTTTATCAAACAGTACTCCGTCCTGTGACGAATAGTTTTGATTATCTCTAGAAACTGTTATACTTGTTAAGGCCCTACAATCGCTAAATGCATCGTCTCCAATTCTTACACTGTCTCCAATTGTTACACTTGTTAAACTTTGACAGTCTGAAAATGCATCGACCTGAATAATTGTTACACTATCAGGTATTGTTACATTTGTTAAACTTTTACAGTGAAGAAAAGCTTCCATTCCTATTACTGCCACATCATATTCATCAATAGTTGAAGGAATTACAAGGTCGGTTTCCGTGCCGTTATACCCCGTTATTGAAGCCGTGCCATCATCAAGAACGTAATAATTCCAATCACCGCTTGTGTCTGCGTATGCGGACAAATCAAGCCCTGCAGTAATACAGAAAAGCATTACTACAGATAATAACATACTCATAATTTTTTTCATAGAAAAAACATCCTTTCATAAAACAATTTGTTTGATGAGCACATTATATCAAACATATTGTTTGATGTCAAGTATTAATAAAAAAAATTGTTGTATCATAATTTGTAAATGACAATGAAACAAGGAATGTTTATGGACTATAGAAAAAGATTATACGATTTAAGAATTGACCACGATTTGCGCCAGGAAGATATTGCAAATATACTTAATATATCGGGTCAGGCATACGGAATGTATGAAAACGGAAAAAGATGTCTGCCGATTGAGCATTTAATAACATTGTGTAAATATTACAATGTTACGTCTGATTATATTTTGGGATTAAGCGACAGCAAAAAAGGTTTCGACTGAAACGGCCGAAACCTTTTTTATATAGTATTTATTTTGCCAAATCGCCGACAAGCATCATAAAGTCGCCTATTTGCACACCGAACTCGGGCGCGCCCTCCATAATAAGCTGTTGGTCGGCAGTCATCTGGAACATATCGCCTGTACCTAAAAGTATTTTGAGAGCGGATGTCGCACAGTCAAATTTCATACAGAAAAACGGCTTTGCGCGTTTATATTCTCCTCTGCCTGCCCTTGACTTGCCTGCCTTGACACGCATATACGCGGTACACTCGGGGTGCCCCTCAACAGCCCACTGATAACAGCGGTCGGGACTTTTAAGCGCCCACTCGTGCACCAAAGGATGCCCCATCTTATTAAGCTGGGATATTCCGGATGAAAGCAGATAGAAATAGAGCTTGCATAAAAGCAGAGAAAGCTCCTCATCGTCCTCGGGAGGTTCGGCAATATTAAGCAATGACGACATTTTTAAAAGCACCATCATAAATTTAACAAACTTGCCTAACGACTTTATTTTCATATTCGGCAGTTTGCTCATATCGCCTTTCATAAATGCGTTCATCTTTTCCATAGATGAAAACGCAAGCTCGCCGTCAATTTTCTTCTGTCCCAGATATTCACCGAGTTTGACCGTCCACTCGCCGTTTTCAACGATAAAATGAACTGCCTCTTTATCCTCGGCGTTTACCTTCGCCGAAACCTGATAAATGGCATTAACGCCCTCAAACTTTTTCTTTAGCTCGGGAACATCGGTGGCAATCGTCTTAAGCAGCGGCAAAGCTGCCGCCATAAACACCTTGTTGGTGTAGCGTGTTTCATTACTTGCCATATTGATAATACACTCCTTTCCTTACTGCAAGATGATACTGACGAAAATTCTCAATTAGAACTCATCATCCCAAGCATCATCAGCCTCAAAGTCAGCGTGCATAATTTCAGCAATAGCCTCATTGATGCCGTTTGCGTCAATCTTAGCCATAGCAAGCAAATCCTCCTGAAGTCCGATTGTTGAAAAAGCGTTTTGATGACCGAGCATTTTAAACGCGCATGCTTTACCCGATTTAGCGACAACCTCCGCAACCGCTGAGCCGAGACCGCCCATAACCTCATGGTCCTCAACAGTAATAATTCTGCGGGTATCCATTACCGCAGAAAGAATAGCCTCCTCGTCAACAGGCTTGATTGTGTGCATATTAAGCACACGTACCTTAAGCCCCGCATCCGCCTCAGCCATACGCGCCGCCTGCATTGCCTCAAATACACAGGAGCCGCACGCGATAACGGTAATATCGGTGCCGTCATTCATAAGTGTTGCTTTTTTGTAATCGAACTTACATTCATCTATATTTTTATATATAACCTGGTCAAAACCGCGGTTAATTCTTATATAAACAGGACCCGGAATATCATAAGCCGCCTTAACAGCGTGATATGTTTCGGTGCCGTCGCAAGGGCATATAACCGTCATATTCGGAAGAGCTCTCATACAAGCCATATCTATAAGGGAATGGTGCGTAGAACCTGCTTGACCAAAGGAAGTACCCGCGTGGGTAGCAATTATTTTCACAGGAACATTCTGATAACAGATGTCGGTATGTATCTGGTCAAGAGAACGCGCCGCTGTAAAAATAGCAAATGTGGACGCAAACGGAACAAGACCGTTTTTCGCCATACCTGCCGCAACTCCGAAAAGGTTCTGCTCGGCAATACCGACATTAAAAAACCTGTCAGGAAAATGTTCGCCGAACATACCGATTTTTGTTGACTTGGCAAGGTCGGCAGTAAGAGCGACAACGTCCTTATGCTCCTCACCGAGCTCACAAAGCGCAATTCCGTAACACTCCGCTGTTGACAGCTTGGTTGTATCTGTCATTGTATATGTCATTCCGCCCATAATTTACACCTCCCTTTCAGCGCGCTCACAGCGTTCTTTGTAACAGGCATCAAGGCTTGCGTAAGCCTTTTTAACCATTTCTTCATCAAGCGAACCATAGTGCCATAAGTAATTATCCTTCATAAAGTCAACGCCTTCACCTTTGAAAGTATCCATTACAATAGCCGTCGGCTTTTCGCCGCCGTTTTGATGATTTTTAACAGCAGATTCAATAGCGTCGTTGAGTTCTTTCATATTATGACCGTCAACGCGTATTACGTTAAAGCCGAATGCCTCAAACTTTTTATCAACAGGCTCAACCTTCATTTCATCATCAACACGTCCGTCAATCATACATTTGTTAACATCTGCAAGAACAACTACATTAGAAAGTTTAAACTGTGCCGCGCTCATTGCCGCCTCCCAGTTTGAACCCTCGTTAAGCTCGCCGTCGCCCGTTATAACATAGTTCATATAGTCAATTCCTTTTACTCTTCCCGCAAGCGCAAAACCGACAGCAAGAGAAATACCGTGACCGAGCGAGCCTGTTGAGCAGTCAATACCTCTGACCTTGTTACAGTCAAGGTGCATACCGATTTTGGCGCCTGTGAGGTTAAAGATTTTAAGCTCGTCAACAGGCATAAAGCCTAAATCACAGATTACGGGAGCGTAACCTACGGCGGCATGTCCCTTTGAAAGAACAAAGCGGTCTCTGTCTTCCATATCGGGATTGTTGACATCAATTTTCATAAAGCGGTGATAAAGAATTGTCATGGCGTCCATAGCGCTCATGGCGCCGCCGAGATGACCCGAGCCGCCCCAGACTGCCGTCTGGATTGTAAGTCTTCTCAATTCGTCAGCCTTTTTTTCAAGGCGCAGCCATTCCGCCTTATTGAAAGGCTTGTAATCAGCTGGCATAAAATTTCCCCCTTAATTATATATTTAATTTTATTTAAACCCTAAATCACGATGCCTTGAAGCTACAACGCCGAAGGCATCCTCGGCAATATCAACAGCAAGCTTAATATCATCGTCGGAAAGGGCTGCGTTGATAAAATGATTGTGGTGTGACGCAAGAAACAGACCCCTTGAAACACACTCAGCTATCCATTCCTGATGAAGCATAAGACTGTCGTCATTAGCTATTCTGAGATAAAACAGCGCAGGCTCGCCCGAAACCACAAGGTCAAAGCCATGCTCCTTTGCAGCCTCCTTAAAGCCGTTTGTAAGCGCTAAACCTTTCTTCCTGAACATAGTAGGAACGTCAAGCCTTTTAAGCTTAGGTATGCAGGCAAGGCAAGCGGCAAACGGCTCCGCGCTCATCCAATACGAGCCTGTATAAACAACTGATGATGCTGTGTTTTTCATATGCTCCTGTCCGCAAACCGCCGACATATTGTAACCGTTCGCAAGTGCTTTACAAAAGCATATCAGGTCAGCTTTAATACCGTAGTAGTGGTCGGAGCCTTCAATATCAAGTCTGAAACCTGTACGTACATCGTCAAATATAAGAACCATTCCGTGCTCGTCGCAGAATTTACGAACCTTTGCCCACTGCTCTTTTGTAGCACATTCGTTATCCTTAAAATTGCCATGGTCATACGGCTGAGCGATAAGACCCGCTACATCTCCGCCGCAGGCGTCGTAAGCCTCCTGCATAGCGTCAAGATCAAACCACGGAACAACAATGTTGTTTGCAACCTCCTCCGGAAGAATACCGGGATAGTCAATCTTTTGCGCCCACTGAAAATCACCATGATAGTAGCCGTTAAAGAACATCATCTTTTTCTTGCCTGTATGAGCGCGGGCGCACATAACGCTGAAAGTTGTCGCGTCAGAGCCGTTTTTCATAAAGAATGCCCAGTCTGCCATAGCAACGGTGTCCTTTAAAAGCTCGGCACATTCAACCATTTTATAGGACGGCGAGGTTGTGCAGTTGCCGATTTTAAGCTGCTCCATAGCGGCAGCGTCAACATCATCGTCACAGTAGCCGAGTACATTCGGACCATAGGCACACATAAGGTCAAGATACTTGTTGCCGTCAACATCCCAGAAATATGTACCCTTTGCCTTTTGCGACATCAAAGGCCACTTTGTAATCGGGAGGAATAATCCCTCGGACGGACCGAGATGTCCGTACACACCTGACGGAATAGCATTTAACGCTCTCTGAAACCACTCGGCGCTTTTTTCATGTGTATACTCGGGAAATTTACTCATTATATTTTCCTCCTTATCCTAAGTAGACGGCAACCCTGTCAAGAATACGGTTGATATTGTCTACCATTGAAATCATACCTGCCATATAAATATTACCTGCGCAAAGCTCAGCCATAGTTGACGCCGTGCCCGTGAAAAGCCCCTGCGCAAGGTCAATGGAGTTGAACTCCATAATTGCTCTGGGCGTGTCAGGTTTTTCCTTAATAGTTTCAAAATGGTGATTTCGTACACGCAATGTTGAGTAGCATACGTCTGTAATGCCCATCTGCACATCACCGTCTACCGTATATAGAGCGGACTGCTTTGAAATTGAGTCTGTATTAGCAAGCGCCGAAAGCGCGCCTGAAATTGTATAAAAGGTGAGTATTGTTGATTCTTCAAAAAAAGCCCTGTCTTTCATATCCTCATCACTCGGCATCAAAAGTTTAGTCAGCCTGTCTGTGAGCTTAGTAAACGGACCGAGAAGAAAGGATAAAACCTGAGGAATATTCTTAACAGGCATACCCGGCTTACTGTCGTCAATAAGCGCATTGAATTTTTCAGGGGATGAAAAGTTCATTTTACAGGTGCAGCCGTAACCGCCCTCACTCATTGTACAGCCGTTTTTTGAAAAATGGAATGTACAGCACGGACCGCCGCTTACATCAAAGCAAAGTGAAACAGGCTTTTTTATGCCCCCGCAGATTGCTTTAGCCTCGTCATCTAATTCACATAGATTTTCAAGAGTAGCAAGTACGCCGTACATATTCACATATGCCATAGCTTTTGCTTCTTTCAAAATAATTCCTCCTTAAAAATATATTTAACGCACATATATGTTCTTAATCATTATATCATACATAAATACTTATATCAATAAAATGCGGGCAAATTAAACTTTACAATTTTGTTAAAAAATACGCAAATATAAATCCTTCACGCAAAAAATGCTTCGGAAATATAAACCGAAGCATTTTTACAATATCTTTTATTAAATCAAGAAACCTATTTTTTTCATAACCTTATCAAGTGTGCGCTGTGATACTTTTTTAGCGAGTTGCGCGCCCTTTGTCCACTGCTCCTGAAGATATGCCTTATCGGACATATATTCATTATATTTTTTCTGCACAGGCTCAAGCTCCGCGACAACCGCCTCGCCTACCGCTGTTTTAAAATCGCCGTATCCTCTGCCTGCAAACTCACTCTCTATCGTTTCAAAACTCTTACCTGTAACGGCTGAGTAAATTGTCATAAGGTTATTGATTCCGTCCTTGCCTTCGGCGTAACGGACGCTCATTTCACTGTCCGTTACAGCGCTCTTAAACTTTTTCATAATGACATTAGGTTCATCGGTTAGATAAACCGTGCCCTTGGGATTAGGGTCAGACTTGCTCATTTTCCTTGCCGGGTCCGCAAGGCTCATAACCCTTGCGCCGTTTTTAGGGAAATACGGCTCGGGAACAGTAAATACGTTGCCGTATATTCCGTTAAAGCGTTCGGCAATATCTCTTGCAATTTCAAGGTGCTGTTTCTGGTCAGCGCCTACAGGAACAACGTCAGCGTGATAAAGGAGAATATCTGCAGCCATAAGACACGGATATGTAAAAAGTCCGGAATTCACATTGTCGGAATGCTGCTGGGATTTATCCTTGAACTGAGTCATTCTGTTAAGCTCGCCGAACATTGTGTAACAGTTAAGTATCCAGCCGAGCTGTGAATGCTGGGGTACGTGCGACTGAATAAAAAGTATACTTTTTTCAGGGTCAAGACCTACGGCAAGCAGAATTGCATAAAGCTGTACAGTAAGCTCTCTGAGCTTTTTCGGGTCCTGTCTTACAGTGATTGAATGTAAATCCGCAATACCGAACACCGTGTCAAAATCATCCTGAAAAGCAGGCCATCCCTTCATTGCTCCAAGATAGTTTCCAAGAGTAGGAACAGATGTCGGCTGAATTAATGACAGACTTCTTTTTTTGCGTTCTTTTATATTTTGCTCCGGCATAATAATATCTCCAAAAAGTTATTTAATATATTCTTTTGCAACCTCACCGAGCGCTTTGACACCGTTTATAATGCCTTCGTCACTCGGGGTGGAAAAGTTCAGGCGGATGTATTGTGTACTGTCGGTATCGTCCATAAGAAAAGCATTACCAGGCACAACAGCGACCTTTTTCTCAACCGCCCTTTTTACAAAGTCAAGCATATTAACATTGTCGGGCAGTTTGCACCAAATAAACAGTCCGCCCTTAGGTCGTACATATTCAACAAAACTGCCAAGCTCCCTGTCAATACAGTCGCACATAAGGTCAAGCTTTTTCTTATATATTGCCTGAATTTTCGCGATGTGGGCATCAACGTCATATTTTTTGAACCACTCATAAACAATCATTTGGTTCAGACACGGAGTATGAACGTCAGCCGCCTGCTTGCCGACAGTCATCTTAGCCAAAATATTTTGGTGCGCAACGCAGTAAGCCACGCGAAGACCGGGAGCAAGAATTTTTGAAAACGAGCCTGCATATATAACTATACCCTCATCGTCCATCGACTTAATTGTCGGAATCTTTTCACCGGCAACGCGCAAATCACCGTACGGATTATCCTCGAGAATAATAACGCCGTACTGCTTTGCAAGAGAATAAAGCCTCTTTCTCTTTTCAAGCGACATCGTGGCGCCTGACGGATTTTGAAAATTAGGTATAGTATAGATAAATTTAGAATTAGGAGTTGATTTTAAAACCTCTTCAAGTGCATCAACATCCATACCGTCGGACTCAACAGGAACTCCCCTGAGCTTGCAGCCGTAAGAGCGGAAACAGTTAAGCGAGCCTATAAACGAAGGCTCCTCGCATATTACGGTATCGCCCTCGTTGCAAAGCACCTTTGTCACCAAATCCATTACCTGAGTGGCGCCGGACATAATGATAACATTATCAAAATCCCTGCCGATATTCTCGTGTGATTTCATCCACTTGAGAATTGTGTCGCGCAGCGGCTGGTAACCCTCCGATACTCCGTACTGAAGCGCGTCAATCGGTTTTTTTGCAAGTATTTCCCCTGCAATTTCTCTTACCTCGTCAACAGGGAAAGCGTCAGGCGCGGGATTGCCCGCGGCAAGCGGTATGATTGACGGGTCAGACGTTGCTTTTAATATTTCTCTGATAGCGCTTGGCTGGAGAGAAGAAATTTTGTTTGAAAAAATATAGTCCATTTTTCTGCCTCACTAAATAATATTATCTTTTTTTAAGAAGTTAATAAGTCTTTCGGTATTCTTTCCGTCATGATAAGCGACAATATGAGAATACCTCTTTTTATATTCCTCGCTTTGCGGATTATAATAATTGCGTTCAATCGCCTCACTCAAGCCGTCTGTCGAGTAGAAATAATCGCCGTACACATTGTCTTCATTGAGCATAAGCTTTGTTGTGGGTCCGTAATTTGCCATACACTCATCCTTTTCCTCCCAGTAGAAAATAACTCTTGTTCCACGGTAAAAGGCGTCATACGCGATTGAGGAATAGTCTGTAATCAAAATTCTTGCCTGCTTTAATATATCGTCATACTTCGCATCCATTATAATTGTATCAGTAACGGATTTAGGCAGTTTTTTAAGCTCGTTAATAATTAGCGGGTGCGGAAGAATAATCACCTTTTCCTTCAGCTTTTCGGGCACGCTGTTATAGATTTTCATTATCATTTTAAAATAGCTTGTTTCAAGAAAATCATCACGCGCCGTATTGATTTCCCACGGTCTCCACGTAGGCATAATTATAATTTTATCGGCGTCGCTGTTAAGAGTATTTCTGTCAAACTTAGGAAGTCCGGAAATATATAGATCCTCATACTCGTGTCCTCCGAGCTCGACAAAATGATCCGCCTCCGCCTTTGATGAAACAACAACTCCGTATTTGCCGTTGAGTTCGCGTCGTCTGAACAAATACCTTGCCTCGCTGTCGAGCGAAACCATATACATAACGCCGTGCTGGAGAAAAATATAATTGATATTTTTATCGGCAACCTTTTTCAGCGCAAAAATGTTGAACAATTTAAGGTCTATGGAATGAACCATAGTTTCCGTTCCGATAAACGTCTTTGATTTAAAGAAGTACAAATAATGCTTAAAAGAATTTTTATAAAGAATATTCGGCAGATACTTTTTCGGTATTGAATCAAAATACTGATAATTCCTATCAACAATAAAATATGAATCGGTATAACCTAAATCAATAAGCCTTTCAAAAAGAACGCTTGCGCTTTCCTCATACTTTGAGGAATTCTTTTCATAAAGAATAACAAGCCTCTTCGCCTTTTTGCTGTGCCATAAAAGCGAAACAAAATAAGCAAGACATTGCTTTATTCTTTCTATTATTTTATCGGAAACAATAAACGACCTTACATAGACGTTGAGATTATTGCTTGTAGTCTGACGGAATACGGCAATCGTATTTGTCTCCTTTTCACGCAGCATGGGACTTCTGAGACCAAGGAATAATTTTCCCAAAACAGAAAAATAAGAAACGTGGCACTGAACAATTTTGCCGAACTTATTTTCATAGCACATTATAACCTTATTGTTTGCAGGCATATCAAGAATTTTCTCAACAGGCACTTCAAACGAATAAATGCCGTAATGATTTTTTGAAGTTTTGTTTTTATTTGCAAGCAGTTTGAATTTGTATTTCTCATCTCCTATCATAAGAAATACATCCTTCATTGCAACGGCAAAGGGCGTATGAAATTTAAAAAAGCTTATACATTTAAGACGATTTGAAAATGAAATATAAAAAGGAATTACGTTTTTAAAATTAGATTTTCTTCTGTAGGATGAATCGGCATAAATCTCGTCTTTGCAGCGGTTAATGTAATTTTCGTTTTCTTCGTTATAATTATTAATCTCCGTAAAGCCGTGAGCCTTTTCAAATTTTTTTATATAATTCGCATTTTTCTCAAATTTCTGCGAGGTGACAAAATAATCCCCGTGGGTTATAAATTCCTTTTCCCCGCTGAGCTTTGAAAGCATACCTGCAATAATGTAATTTCCGCAGGAAAAATCCACAACCTTTGCCGGATGAATAGAATAAAAACGGCGCTTTGCCTCACGCTTGAAAAAGCTGTCTAACACTTGTGAATTATTGGATTTATGCAAATATTTATGTCTGAATATGCAAACCGCTTCTTTCAGATTAAACTGATACGCGGAAATAAGACCGTAAAATCCGGCCTTTGATATAAGTGACTGAATAAACTCTTTCTTCTTATTATTCAGATTTCTTTCATAAGCGATTACATAACTGTATTCAGGATGTTTCTCAATATAGTTTCTAATATTTTCAAAATGGGCGGACTGAAATTTTCCGGCATAAATAAGGCATAAATTATCAGGCGCTTTATGGCTTTCAAACTCAAACTTATCCCTTGAGCCGTTAACCATCATTTCAAAAATGTCACCGCACTGAGTGTATGAGCCATTCGGGCAGTATTCCTTAATAAAATCGGAATAATCATTAACGCCCCTGCCCATTTCCTCGATAGTTTCATTAACATTCTCCGTGATGGGAAACGGCAGTTTCTCAAACGGAATATAAACTCCTCTTGTTTTAAAGTATTCGCGTTTATCGTATGCAAGAAGTATAATTTTTTTACCGGTAACGGCAAAATCAAAGAAAACACTTGAATAGTCTGTAATTAAACCGTCGCAGGCATTAAGAATCTCATAGGTATCATATGAAGAATCAAAGTACCCGATATGCTTAAATTTACTGCAATCAATATCGGCAGAAAGAAGAAAATGGAGATTTACAAGAAGATACTGATCATCATTCAGCTTCTCATCAAATTCCTTAAGAAGCCTCTTTATTTCAGAAACCTGCTTTGAGATATTAGCCGTTCTGCCGGTTCCCCTCCATGTCGGCATATACGCAAAAACGGTTTTGCTCTCAAGCCCGAGCTTTTTCTTTAAACAAACACCTTGTTGTGAATCGTAAAAAATATAATTTCTCGGATAATTCGCTATAAGGGAATCGGTGTTAAGGATATATTTCAAATCATAATCTTCCATAAACACATTTTTGGTAAAACGGTTTGGAAAAAGAGCATAATCGCACATAAGATAATTTTTCTGGATATTTGCCGTGCTGCCTATAAAGGATTTATCCGACTTACCGAGAGTTTTAAGCGGTGTGCCGTGCCAAGTGTTTAAAAACACCTGTTCATCCCTTTTACAAAAATAGGGAGGAAAGGAATTATCTGTCATTACATACTTTGCAGTAGCAAGATATTTACAATACGAGTCGCTGTCACGCAGTGAAATAATCACTCTGTCAAAGCCGTAAAAATTCATTCTTTTCCGCGCGGCGTTAATTGTGCCTTCAGTCACAACAAAAACTGTCTTATATTCACTCCAGTGGGGATTTGAATTAAGTTCCTTAAGCATTGAAAACATATTTCCGTTAATGTTGGTACCCTGCCCTCCCTCAAGAATAACGAGTTTATCGTCAATCGGGAGCTGCGAATATTTAAGATAATTAATTTTTATGGACGCTTTAACCTTATTAGCGGCTCTTTTCAGTTTTTTAAATATATTACGTGCCACAATCAATCACTCCTTGGCAGAAGTTTATTTTATAAGAATCGCAATGAATTTCGCGAGTGTTTTTGCATTGTTATTATTTGTATTTTCAATATACTTTGATTTGAAAGCAAACAGCGCGTCATGGTCATATATACCTGATTTAACCGCACTACAAAGTTTTTCAGCATTTTTAAAAACAGCATTAGGCATTTCAGCCTCAAGGTCAATATTTATACCCCTGTCCTTTTTATATAACTCATAATCAGGCACAAAAAAATAAAGAGGTTTCATAAGCAGCGCCGCCTCAAAGGCGCAGGCGGAATAATCCGTTACTATAACATCTGCAATTTTCATCAAATCAATACTTGAATATTCGCCGTTATAAAAAAATCTGCTGTCCTTTCCAACATCGGAAAAAAGCGGATGCGTACTGACAATCAGGTGATAATTATCCATTTTCTGGATAAACTCCGTTTTTAATTCACGTACTGCTTCACGCTCTTTTTCACGGAATGTAGGAAGATAAAGAACAATTTTTTTATCGCTCAAGGCAGGATTTTCTCTGAAAAAGTTTGCGGATACACCGTCGCTTTTCAGCATTTCGTCAACTCTTGGGAGAGAGCAGATTTTTATTTTATCCGCGCCGCAGCCGAAAGCCTCCATATAGAATTTTGCCGACGCCGCGCTTGGCGCAAGTACATAATCATAATTCTTATGCATACACATGGCTGAGCTGATTTTTTCGTCCCTGCCCTCTTTTGTGCCGACGCTCTGCAAGCCGAATTTTTTTATAGCGCCGAGAGCGTGCCATATCTGAATAACCTTTAAATCCTTTTTGTGCTTTAAACAGGACACGGTAATCGAATATGTATCAAGAATCGCCGCCTTTGAGGTAGCGAGATAATACATATCACCGATTACAACAAAGCAGTATTTGATTTTTTTGAACACGCCTTCGGGTATCATTCTCAATCGGAAGACCTGCTTTACATCCGGCATTTCTTCCTTGACAGCCGTTTCAAGCAATCGCATATCAATGCTTTTTTCATTGCTCTGACGCGACAGATATACAATCCGGTTTTTTGCCTTAAACAGCTTTAAAGGCGCGTAAAGCGCCCTTAAACCGAGCTTCAATATTGAAAATAATAATACAGTTAATAAAGATTTCATATTCTAATTTTACTCATAAAGCGGGTATTTATCGCATATTTCAGCAACGCCTTTTGTGATTTCATCCTTTTTATTATCAAAATCGGTAACGGCAAGATAAATATATTCCGCGATTTTATCCATATCGTCTGTATTAAGACCTCTTGTTGTTGCGGCGGGAGTACCGATACGCACACCCGATGTTACAAACGGTGAAAGAGGCTCGTTTGGAACTGTGTTTTTATTAAGTGTGATATGAACCTCGTCAAGTCTGTGCTCAAGCTCCTTGCCTGTAACATTCGTACCGCGCAAATCAAGAAGACAAAGGTGATTATCGGTACCGCCCGAAACGAGTTTGAGTCCCCGCTTTGTAAGACCGTTTGCGAGAGCCTTTGCATTTTCAATAACTCTGTTCTGATACTCTTTAAATTCAGGTTTTAAGGCCTCGCCGAAGCATACTGCCTTACCTGCAATTACGTGCATAAGCGGACCGCCCTGCGTGCCGGGAAATACAGCTGAATTAAGCTTCTTTGCCAGAAACTCATTGTTGCAGAGAATAAGTCCGCCTCGAGGACCTCTCAAAGTTTTATGAGTAGTTGTTGTAACAACGTCAGCGTATGGAATCGGAGACTGGTGAAGTCCGGCTGCGACAAGACCGGCAATATGCGCCATATCAACCATAAACATAGCACCGTTTGCGTGTGAAATGTCAGCCATTGTTTTAAAATCAATTTCTCTCGGATATGCCGACGCGCCTGCTACAACAAGCTTAGGCTTAACCTTGTTGACCTGCTTTGCAAATTCCTTAAGGTCAATAAAGCCGTCGTCGTCAACTCCGTAAGGCACAAAGTTAAAATACTTACCGCTGATATTCGCGGGAGAGCCGTGCGTAAGGTGCCCGCCGTTATCAAGGCTCATACCCATTACCGTGTCGCCCGGTTTAAGCAGCGCAAGATAAACGGCTGTATTTGCCTGCGCGCCTGAATGAGGCTGAACATTTGCATAATTGCATCCGAAGAGCTCGCACGCTCTTTTAATAGCGATATTTTCAACAATATCAACATACTGGCAACCGCCGTAATATCTCTTTGACGGCAGACCCTCGGCATATTTATTTGTAAGCACAGAACCCATTGCCGCCATAACCTGAGGTGAAACAAGATTTTCAGACGCTATAAGCTCAATATTTTCTCTCTGTCTTTTAAGCTCAAGCGCCATTGCGTCGGCAACTTCTTTATCCGTTTCTGAAACCTTTGCGATAGAATCATAATAATCGGGAAACATTCTTTAATCCTCCAAAACTGTAAAAATATGTAGCTATATAATACCATAAATAAAAATAATATACAATACTTAGTTTTACACTTGAAAGATGGGGTATTATGTGATAAAATCTACTTTATTAAAGTTTGTTATTTGGAGTGATTAAATGAGCGGACATAATAAATGGAGCACCATTAAGAGAAAAAAAGGCGCGAACGACGCTGCGCGCGCAAAGATATTTACAAAAATCGGAAGGGAGCTTGCAGTTGCCGTTAAAAACGGCGGTCCCGACCCGAACAACAACGCAAAACTGCGTGACGTTATAGCTAAGGCTAAGCAGAACAATGTTCCTAATGATAATATTGACAGAATGCTGAAAAAAGCCGCAGGCGACGGAGACAGTACAAACTACGAGGAAATCGTATATGAGGGCTACGGTCCGTCAGGCGTTGCGGTAGTTGTTGAAACGCTTACCGATAACAGAAACAGAACTGCGTCCGAAGTCCGCCACTACTTTGATAAGGCAGGCGGGAATATGGGTACTCCAGGTTCCGTTACATTTATGTTCGGCAAGGAGGGCGTAATCATCATTGAAAAAGAAGATGTTGACGAGGACACTCTTATGATGGACGCGCTTGAATCGGGCGCTACGGACTTTCTTACTGATGACGAGGATATATTTGAAATAAGAACCGCCGCAAATGATGTAGGCATTATCCGTGACGAACTCGAGGCAAAAGGCTACAAGATAATTTCATCAGAGCCCGCTTATATACCGCAGACCTATACAAGACTTGAGTCAGAGGATGATATGAAGGCTATGTCAAGGATGATTGATATGTTTGAGGAAAATGATGACGTGCAAAACATCTGGCATAACTGGGAAAATGAAGATGAATACGAAGGATAACTAACAAATAACGGCGCTCAAATACGGGCGCCGTTATATTTATAACTCAATATAGTACGGGCAGATATTTTCATACTGTCCGTTTTTTAATCTGAATCCGTTCGGTATTATGCCAAGCTGATGAAAACCGATACGTTCATAAAGATGACGTGCGTGAATATTAGACTCAACAACGGCATTAAACTGTAAAATTTTAAATCCGAGCTTTCTGCCTGTTTTTATACTGTCAAGAACCAGCTTTTCACCGATATGCCTGCCCCTCATCTTTGAGCCGACGGCATAGCTTGCGTTGCATATATGACCGCATCTGCCGATATTGTTAGGGTGTAAAATATAGAGTCCTAAAATCTTACCGTTTTCTTCCGCCACGGCAGTAAAACTTTGCGAGGAAAAGAAATCATAGCCTGTCTGCCCGTCAAGCAAGTCTTCCTGGGGAAAAGCTGTTCCCTCCTCCACAATTTCATTCCAAAGTGAAATCATTTGGGAAATATCGGATTTTTCAAAACGCCTTATTATCATAAATAAACCCCATAAAACTAATTATTTACTTAACAGTTTTAATCTTACTACTTATAAAGGCTTTTTTCAATATTTTTAATACATATATTTTAACGCCGTAAAACACAACAATGAATTAATATGGACATAAGCTTTAATATCTGATAAAATATAATCGGTGATATGATTATGAATAACAAAAAAACAGCAATTACAGTTACTGTGTTTATTATTGTATTTTTGACTATTACTGCGGTACTCGGAATTTCGGGACACATTCCTTTTCTCGGCAAAGCGTTATCGCTTGTTTTTGCGGTAATACTGATAATATTTGTTATAGGATTTTTTATTATTATAGGTAAAAATAGAAAGTAAGAGGACAAGATTAATGAAAATTCTCGTAAGCGCCTGCCTGCTCGGCGAAAACTGCAAATATAACGGCGGTAACAATAAAAATGAAAAGGTGATTTCACTTGCGGAAAAGCATAAGCTTATACCCGTTTGCCCAGAGTGCTTTGCGGGTCTGCCTATACCGAGAGTACCGAGTGAAATCAAAGACGGAAAAGTCTTTTCAAAAGACGGTAAAGATTTAACGGACAAATTCAAAGACGGCGCTGAAAAAGCGCTTTACGTTGCGGAAGAGTCGGGCTGTCAAATAGCCGTGCTAAAAGAAAGAAGTCCCTCCTGCGGCTTCGGCGCAATATATGACGGAAGTTTTACAGGCAAAACCGTTTTTGGAAACGGCATTGCGGCACAGCTGCTTTATGACAACGGCATAGTAATTCTTGGCGAGAGTAAAGCAGATAAAATTGAAGAATACATATAATTTGCCATAGATTTTCCTCTATGGCTTTTATTTTAATAATAAAATTCTTAGGATATTTTAAATATCCTAAATAAAAAATCCCTTTTGCTTGACTTTTACAAAATAATTACTTACTTTAAAGCTGAGGTATACATCCGATAGTCAGGAGGAAAAGGCTATGATAAGCAAAACAAAATATCTTTTAAGCGACGATATAATCAGGTCTATGTTTAAAAAAGCGGGAATTGACAAAGTTACAAGAATCGCTCCGCTCGGCGACGGTGAATTTAATGCCGTTTATGAGGTTACCGCCGATAAAAATTACGTACTCAAAATAGCGCCTAATGCAAATACTCCGATACTAACGTACGAAAAGGATATGATGAAGGCAGAGCTTTACTGGTACGGGATAATAAGAGAAAATACCGACATAAGAGTTCCCGCCGTTTATTATAGTGACTTTTCAAAAGAGCTTATACATGCTGACTGGTTTATCATGGAAAAACTCGAGGGAAAGCAGAGAAATAAAACAGATATTGACAAAAGACTCATTACCGAAAAGACAGCAAAAATGGTTGCTCAGATTCATAATATACACAATAATAAATTCGGTTACATTCAAAACGAGCTGTTTGACAACTGGTATGAGGCACTATACAGCATAATAAATAACCTGTTGAATGACGCTAAAAAAGCAGGCAAAAAGTCAAAAAACGGTGAAAGACTTTTAAAATACGCACAGAAATATAAAGAAATTCTGATAAATGTCCCATGCTCAATGATTAATTACGATTTATGGGACGCTAATGTTTTATGCGCAAAGAATGAAAAAGGAGAAACTGACTTTTCCTGGATTGACCCTGAAAGAAGCTTCTGGGGCGACAGGATTTTTGATTTTCTCTGCCTTGAAAATCCGATTGCATTAATCACCGAAAAAACTGAATCAATTAAGTATTACAACACAGTTTCACATACTCCGATAAAGCTGAATAAGGAAATAGAAATCAGATTTGCCTTTGCTCTCGGTCTTATTGCTCTTATACAGGAGGTTGAAAAATATTACCGCTACACTCCGCGCAATTTCGG
>CANQBM010000004.1 GCA_947589575.1 uncultured Clostridia bacterium
AGATAATTACTGATTATCCTTTATTGAGTTTTAATTCAAGAAAAGATACAAATCAAAAATCACCCAACAATTGATGAGTGATTTTTGACATTATTGTTAATTGTTTATTTAGTTTTGTTTATATATTACCATATGGTATATGACCAATATATTCACCCTTATAACTATCAGTGTGTAATAAAACTTGAAAATTTGAGTAAACTATACTATAATCAAATTATCAAAAATGCCGATAACGGCAAAAATATTAAATGGGGTGACATTTTGGAAATTAATAGAAATATTTATTTGAACAGACTTATTACAAGAAAACAAAATGGATTCATTAAAGTAATCACTGGTATTAGAAGATGCGGTAAATCATATTTGATGAATAAAATTTTCTATAATTATTTACTATCTGAAGGTGTTAAAAAAAATCATATTATCAAATTTGCATTCGATTCAGCAGATGATTTATTACTTATTGATGAAGATATTTTAGATATTAGTGAACAAAATAGAAAAGTAGATCCTAGAAAATTTATGAAGTATATTTCAGGTAAGATAATTGATGATGAGATATATTATCTTTTACTTGATGAAGTTCAGTTACTTGGAAATTTTGAAGCTGTATTAAATGGATATATGCGAAAGGACAATTTAGATATCTATGTTACAGGAAGTAATTCGAAATTCCTTTCAAGTGACATACTGACAGAATTTGAGGGCAGAGGTGATGAAATCCACATTCTTCCATTATCATTTTCAGAATTTTATTCTGCATATGAAAGTACAAAAGAAGAAGCGTTTGATGATTTTATGGTATATGGTGGCCTGCCAGCTATAGCCTCAATGCAAACAGATGAGCAAAAGGCTAATTATCTAATGAAGCAGATGAAAAATGTATATATCAAAGATATAGTAGTAAGAAATAAGCTTAATTCTGATCAAGAAATTAGTGAGCTTGTAGATATTTTGGCATCAGGCATATCATCATTAACTAATCCTAGAAAATTGGAGAATACTTTTAAATCAGTCAAAAACGCTACTCTATGTGCTTCTACAATCGATAAATATATTGGTTATTTAAAAGAGTCATTCTTAATTAGCAAGGCAGAGAGATATGATGTAAAAGGGAAGAAATATATCAGCACTCCTTACAAACTTTATTTTGAAGATACCGGACTTAGAAATGCTCGATTGAATTTCAGGCAAATAGAAGAAACTCATTTGATGGAAAATATCATCTACAATGAATTGAGGTATAGAGGATATAATGTTGATGTTGGTGTGGTTGAATTTAGAGAAAAAACAGACGAAGGTAAAGAAATTCGTAAACAAGTAGAAATTGATTTTATCGCAAACCAAGGCAGCAAACGATACTATATTCAGTCTGCATATGAAATTCAAAATAATGAAAAATGGCAGCAAGAAATCAGACCATTTGATAAAACCAATGATTCATTTAAGAAAATCGTTATTGTTGAAAAGAGTATGAAACCGAGGCGAAATGATAAAGGATACCTAATGATGGGAGTAAAAGAATTCTTGCTTGATAGTGATAGTTTGGAATTATAATAAAATTAAAAAATTGAAGGTGTGTTTATGAACTTTAAAAATATTTCTATTAAAAATTTTAGAAATTTTGAAAATATTACAATAGATTTGACAAATAAAAATGTTCTTTTTGGGATGAATGATATCGGCAAAACAAATTTTCTTTACGCATTAAGATTTATATTTGATAAAGATGTTCGAAGACAAAATTTCAATGATACAGATTATTACAAAAAAGAAGTAGACATGCCAATAGAAATTATTATTGCGATTGATATTAGTGATACAGAAGATACCAACAGCCAAAAACTGCGTGCGAAATTAAAAGGAGCGATTCTTTCAAATCAAGATATCGTATATATCAAAGCACAAGCTTTCTACAATGAAAAAGAAATGGTTGGTATTCCTATATTATATTGGGGTGGGGATATTGAGGAATTAGAGGAAATGAAAGTTCATGGTACTTTCTTTGAAATAGACTACATTTTTAATACTATCTATATAGATGCATATGTTGATTTGTATACTCTATTTAAAAAAAAACGCGAATACTTTACTTGTGAATGATAACGATGATGACAAAGATATTTTAGACAGCATTCACAAAACATGTGAAAACTTGAATGAGCAGATTTCTAGCCTTTCTGGAATAAAAACATTTGAAGAAAAAATTGAATCTGAGTATAAAAAGTATAGGCATGAAAATGTATCAGTATCAGTAAAATCAGAAATAGCAGTAAAAGGATTATATTCGAATATTGTTCCATATATAAAACAAAATGATGACGATTCGTTATATCCTACATCAGGTGAAGGGCGAAAAAAATTATTGGTATATGCCATTTTTGATTTGTTATCTAAAGAGGAAGAAGAAAAGAAAATCAACATATTTTTAATTGAAGAGCCAGAAAATCATCTGCATCGTTCTTTGCAAATTGCATTATCCCATATTTTATTTTTAGATAATAAATATCAATATTTATTTATGACAACTCATTCGCCGTATGTATTAGCAGAAATGGATCAAGTAAATTTGGTGCGCATATATAATGAGGACAAAATTTTAAGTAAAAGTGTGCTTTATTCTGTTCCGAGTAATTTCAAGAGTCAACGCAAAATGTTAAATCGAGGATTAGTTGAAGCAATTTTTGCAGATAAAGTATTACTGGTAGAAGGTCCCTCGGAAAGCGTTTTGTTTGGAAAAGTGCTTTCAGAAATTAATCCGTTTTATGAAGCCGATGGAATTTATATATTGTCAGTTGGTGGTTTCGGCTTTAGACCATATTTTGAAGTTTTAAATGCATTAAATATTGATAACATTATAAAAACAGATAACGACCTAAGAAAAATTAAAGATAAGAAAAAATATAGTGTACTTGGTTTTATGAGGATTAACAATTTCATTAACAACGAAATATTACCGAATGAGCCAATAGATGAAAATAATGTTGAAGCAAAGAGAAATTTATATGATTCTAACAAAGATATTTTAGACGAAATTCGACATAAATACGCTTTGTTTTTGTCAAGATGTAGTTTAGAAGAAGATTTAGATGAGGTAATTCATGATAAAATGGTTGAATATCTTCCAAATTCAAATGGAGATCCTATAAAATATCTTAAAGACGCAAAAAATAACCATATGGTTGAACTTGTCGAGAAACTTACACTAGAAGATTGTAAAACAATTTTTAATCATTATAATTTTGAGTGTTTAAAGGAGGTGTTACATTAATGTTGTCGCCTACACAAAAAGATATTGTTGAGCAATCTGGAAATTTGATAGTCAGAGCAAGTGCGGGTACAGGAAAAACACACACTATGGTGTTTAAAATTATGTATGACATTGAACACCAACATTCACATAAAGTTGTTGTAGCAATTACATTTACAATCAAAGCTGCTAATGAAATTAAGGAAAGATTAACAATAGACACAAATGACCATTTTATTGGAACAAATAATAGTTTTGCAATAGAAGAAATTATAAAACCCTTCATAAAAGATGTGTTTGGAAATACATATAATTTTGATATGAGCACGGATTACTCAGTTAAAGTAAAATCTTTTGATGAAGGATTAGAAAAATTAAAAGAAGAACAAATTTTATGCTCATATACAAATAGTAAAGAGAACTTTATATTTCAGCTTGCTTTAAAGATTTTGAAAAATTCTAAAGCTTGTCAATTATATTTGAAAGCAAAATATTTTAAAATTTATGTCGATGAATATCAAGATTGCGATAAAGATATGCATACTCTATTTATGTATATATGTGGAATACTCGAAATAGATACGTTTGTTGTAGGCGATGAAAAGCAGTCAATTTATATGTGGCGTGGTGCATATCCAAGAGCTTTTATGCATATTTGGAATAAAAAAGAATTTTCAAAGAAATTCATGAGAGAAAATTTTAGATCTTGTCAACAAATACAAAATTATTCCAACTTGCTATGTAAAGAAACAAGAGATTTATATAAGCCTATAAAAGATTTATCTTCTATCGTGATAGTATGCACGACAAAGGATAACTGGGTTAAATCAATTATTCCTTATATAGATAATAACGAAAAATGTGCATTATTAAGATATAGCAATTCAAATGCTGAATCAGGTGCAAATGAATTAACAGAAATGGGAATGGAGTTTACATATATTCCGCAAACACCAATTTCGGATATTACAACGGAATCAGCATGGATTTATAATGCTATTGCAAAATACTTTATTATACCTAAATACTCTGTATATGATTTTAGAGATGAAATACCAAATGAAGTAAATGGTAATAAAAAAATTCTAAATTATATTAGAAACGCTCTGGCAAAAATAGATGAGAGTATAAACAACAATGATTTAGAAAAATTTTCAAAACAAATAGAGATCTTGGCTGATTATCTTGGCTATGGAATTAAATTTGAACACTGTAAGAAATTATATACTACTATTTGCGACGAAAAATTTCATCCTGCATTTAAAATAGAAGAGTTAAACAATATATCAATTACATTTCATTCATCAAAAGGATTAGAGTTTGATAATGTTATTTTATTTGCTTCTGATTATAGTTTGTCAACTGAACAAGACATATATAATCACTATGTAGCTGTGACAAGAGCTAAATCAAAGCTAATTATTGTATATATTAAAAATGATAATTTTGCGCAACAGTTTGCTAAAAATATTAATAGTATTTTAACTGAATCAAAGCTGAAAATGCGTGATATAGTTACTATAATAAGTGATTGATATTTGGTTACTTGAGTTTGTATAGACAAAACATTTCGATATGTAATAAAATCGGAAAGAGACATTTGAGAGACTGAAAAGTGAAAATTTGGCTTAAAACGGCGCATTTCAAAAAGTGATTTTGCAACTCTGACTCCGTCATTTAAGGTTTGAATCCTTATACCTCTGCCATAGGCTTGGAATTTAGATGATCCAAGCCTTTTTTCTATGAAAAACAGCCTTAATCCGAAACCGCCCTCAATCTGCTGTAGATTTGAGAGTGATTTTTTCTTTTCTATTTTGTAGAGATTTTCAGAGACCTAAAATGTTTCATTTTTAAAAACGAATGAGAGCGACTGGGAGCGTTTAGACAAGAGAAAGAAATATGAATTGTTTTGGTAATTTTTATGATATATAATATAACCACTAATGTACATCTTGAAAAAGACAATTATAATGACATATTCTATAGGAAGACCTAAGAGCAATTATGTTTATTAGCTTAATGAAGAAGTTGGATTGAAATTCGGTGAAACGGTATAAAAAACACAAGACAATGAGAGCAATAATATTAATTCTTTAAGAAAAAGTTGAATGGACACAAAAGTGTTTAATTATTTTTTGCTGTATAATTGTAAATAACACACGGGGAGGCGATGATTTTGCCTGACGGAATCATTATCACAGGACTGAACGGTTGTGGAAAATCGACTGTATGCAAATTGCTTGCCAAAAAAATTAATTACTATAGCATGGATGTTGAAGATTACTATTTTATTGAAAGTGATATACCATATTCAAAATTTCATACTCACGAACAAACTAAAAAACTTATGTTGGATGATATTTTAAAACACAATAATTTTGTGCTAGCAACTGTTAATTGTGACTGGGGTGAAGAAATATTGTCTATGTGTAAACTCGCTGTTTTGTTAAAAGCCCCTCTTGATATAAGAATGGAACGTATAAGAAAGCGTGAATATGAGAAATTCGGAACCAGAGTTTTAAATGGCGGAGATTTATACGAATCACAGCGTAAATTTCACAATAAAGTTTTATCACGAGGGGAAAAACATATGACAGAGCAGATGCGGTTTGTTGATTGCCCTGTTTTGGAATTAGATGCCACTCTTCCGATAAATGATATTGTAAATACTATTTTTAAAAAGTGTGAACAGCTAAATATGATTATGAAAGACAGCGAATGTCAATGGTGTAATCTTACACCTCATGATAAAAAATGGTTATTGTATGAAACTGAATTTTGGGATATATATTTATCAGACAGGCAAGATTATATTGGACGATGTATTCTTGTATCAAAAAGACATTGTGGCAGTTTATCTGAATTAAATAATTATGAATGGTTAGATTTGAAAGATATTATTGATGATATAGAAAATGTTATGAAGAAAGTGCTTTCAGCAGATTTGTGTAATTGGAGTTGTCTTATGAATGATTTTTATAAAAATTCAAATCCAAATCCGCACTTACATATTCATATACGACCACGACTCGGAACGCCCGTCAACATAGGTGGCAAAATAATTTCTGATGATGAATTCGGGCATCATTATGATAATTATAAACAAGTTGTGTTAAATGATAAAGAAATTAATATTTTATATAAAATATTGAAATCTGAATTTTCAAAATAATTTTATTTACATAATGTTTGGCATAAAAATTTGAGGTAGGGGTGGTTTAAATTCTGCAGTGGTAATTTGCGCATTTTTAATAAAACCACAAGAAAAATTACTGCAGACATTTGACAGACATCAAAGGTTGAAATATGCCTTCAATTTGGTACATTTTTCAGTCGCCCCCTACCGCTCTGACTCCGTCATTTAAGGTTCGAATCCTTTAGCCGAGCAAGGCAAAGCCTTGCGAACGCCAAGATTCTGCATACGCAGTATGTAGGTTCTTATTATGAGCAAAGCGAATAACAAGGTTCTGCCTTGCATCGCAAGGCAGGTTTTTTTACCTCTGCCATTAGGCTGAAAGTTTAGGCTTTCAGCCTTATTTTTTGCTCAAAATATCCGTAAACATTCTGAAATCGCCCTCAATCTGCTAATGATTTAAAGGCGATTTCTTTTTTTGCTTTTTCTGTTGAGATTTTTTGCGAGATTTTCAGAGACCTATAAATTACCAATTCTCAAAACCGAACGAAGCGATTGAGAGCGTTTAAGTGAGAGACTTTTGTGAGATGTGTATTGTATTTGCGGGTTGTTATGATATAATAAAATTGTTAAAGTAAATAGTCGTTTAGTTGGTGATATAAATGAACATAGAATACAGAACACAAAAAGATTTACCCTGTGATGAATTGTATAAATTATTTTTAGCAGTCGGCTGGGCAAAGAAAGATACAACTACACAGGAAATAATAGATAATTTTAATATTGGGTTCATTAATTCGACATTTGTTTTTTCTGCGTGGATTGATGATAAATTAGTTGGATGCGTTAGAGTTTTAAGTGATTTGCATTTTCACTCTGTTATTTACGATTTAGCTGTTTTGCCTGATTTTCAGAATAAAGGAATAGGTACAGAATTAGTGCAGAAATGTAGAAATGCTTGTGAAAATTCTGAATGGTTAGTACAAACTGATGGGGCAAAAGCTTTTTATGAAAAAATAGGTTTCAAAGAAAATAAGGATAATTTTCTAACAATTCCTTGTGAATGCTTTAATTAATTACAAATTTAATTTGTTTTCCAAATACATTGAGGTTTTATATTGTTTGTCAGCAAAATTTGCGATAGGGGTGGTTAAAATTTTGAACCACCCCTACCGTTAGTTTTTTGATATTATTCGTTAACTGCTTTTTGCTGTTTTTGATTAGCGTATTCGGCTAATCGTTTTCGATTCTGTTCAAATACCTCGTCTACCATATGAGTATAAATTTTTGCTGTTACAGATATATCACTGTGTCCCATAAGTTCCTTTGCGACATTCAATGGTACTCCTGCTACCTGACAATCGGTGCAGAATGTGTGTCGTAGCAGATAGGGTTCTAAATCTTCGGCTAATGTAGATTTTGTAATCTGATTTCTGTAAACTGTTGCACCGTTGTAAATGTCCATTTCTCTGCAAAAATTGTGCCAAGCGTGGTAGAAAGCATTTTCATCCATAGGAAGATTTGGATTCTTACATTTTACAAATACATACTGTTTATTCAAATTTTTAGCCTTGTGTTCACGCAAGGCTTTCCGCACAATTTAGCAATAGTAAAAGTATATATAGTTTTATGTATTTATCAGATGATATGAAAGAGTGTCTTTTTACTGAAAGATCAAAACGATTATCGTATCAAAATAATTTGAATAATCTTACTTATGATATTTTAGATAACGATATTAAGGCTGATATTGGTGATTCAAATGGAAACGCCTATTGGCATTTGCTATTCCATGGAGCAATGGAAATATAGTAGGTTGTTATGAGTCATATATTCTTGCAGAAATAGATACTAACACCGGTCAATTGATGAAACCAATTGATTATAATCCATGTGTTTCTATATTTGGTTGTAGTTTTAAAAACATAATTGCTAATGATATTGTAAAAAATATCATAAAGAATAATGGTGGAATAAAATAGATTCTTATTAAAATACTCTTGTTTATTGATAATTTGTAGTGTAAAATATAATTATATAAGGAGAATTTTATGGATATTCAGTATTTATTTTTTTACAGGAAGTAAGAGAAGCAATCAGTGGGGTTTTTAATGATTTCTTTCTGCAAATCAGTGATTTGTCATACGGTATTTTTATATGGATGCTTGCAAGCATAATGTTCTGGGCAGTTAATAAGAAAAGCGGCAGCTTTCTTTTTTTGAATATCGGCTTTTCAAGATTTTTTATGCAATTATTAAAGCTAACATTCTGCGTTTACAGGCCGTGGATAAAATCCGATAAAATTGTCCCTGTTGAAACGGCTTCAGGTTATTCTTTTCCAAGCGGTCACAGTGTGACTGCAACGGCAAATTACGGAACAATTATTGAACGCAACAGAAAGCATAAAATGCTGTGCGTTTTTATGATTATTATGATTTTGCTTACAATGTTTTCAAGAAATTACATAGGTGTTCATACTCCGCAGGATGTGTTGGTAGGCGCTCTGCTCGGAGCTGTTGTAGTAATATTAGGCTCAAAGGCTTGGGAATGGATTGATAAAAGCAAAAAAAGAGATAATATAATACCTTGTGTTTGCTTGGTTTTCACCGTTTTGTTCTTGGTATATATATCTCTCAAGACATATCCTATGGACTATGTTGACGAGAAGCTTCTTGTTGACCCGAGTAAGATGATGAAAGACGGCTTTAAAGATGCAGGCAGATTTCTCGGTGTTACAATAGGATGGTTCTTGGAAAGAGAGTTTGTAAGATTTACTCTTAATGTAACGGCAGTTCAAAAGGCAACAAGATGCTGCTTTGGCGTTTTGCTGATTATATTCTACGAAAATGCCTTTATGCCGATGATAACGGAAGCAATAAGTTCATCGTGGATAAGCTTTGCTTTAACATTTTTTGAATTGATACTTCTTATGGTAATCTATCCGCTATGTTTCTCAAAAATCGAATCAATGAGGAAAATAAAAAAAGCCTAAGCATTTAAACAATTAATAATACAAAAAAATCATAATCATCAGTTGATTAAACTGGTGATTCTGATTTCAGTTTATTGAAAAAGGTCCAGCGAAAAGCTGGGCTTTTTGTGTAAATTTGGTAAAACGGAAGCGGTGGTAGAAGGGAAAGAAAACCGCGAACAAGTGGAAACATTCAGCATAGAGGAATTTGTACCGTCAGATCATATATTGAGGAAAATAGACAGTGCAGTAGATTTTACATATATATACGATATAGTATCCTTGACAGTTTGTATACTCTTGCAAAAGTAACTATTGTGTCAATATTTTTCTTTTCTTCTAATTTCGTATATGGTAAAATGAATTTATAAACGGACAAGGAAGTGATGTTATGTATAATCCCCAGCTTGAAACATTTATTAAGGTTGCAGATGCAGGCAGCTTTAATAAAGCAGCAGAGAAAATGTTTATAACGCCAACCGCTGTAATCAAACAGATCAATCTGCTTGAGAGCAGCCTTGACCTAAAGTTGTTTGAACGAACACACAGAGGGCTTACTCTGACAAACCCGGGCATATCTATTTATAATGATGCAAAGTATATCATTCAGTACAGCGGTGAATCTATACAGCGTGCAAGAAAGGCTGCAGAAAGCACCTCAAATGTAATCCGTATTGGAACATCACCAATGACTCCTACGCAAATTCTTGTTGACTTATGGCCTGAAATTCACAAGCTTTGCCCTGATATAAAATTTCAGCTTATTCCATTTGAAAATACACCCGAAAATGCGAGAGAAATATTAAAAAATCTTGGACAGAACATTGATATTGTTGCAGGAATATTTGATGAAACCATGTCCAATTTAAGACAATGCAAGGGCTTTGAGCTTTTCAAGGTTCCGATCTGTTGTGCTGTATCCCTTAATCATCCGCTAGCAGTAAAGGATAAGCTATTCATTCGTGATTTATATGGTGAAAATCTTATGCTTATGCACAGGGGTTGGAGCAATTATGTTGATAAACTTCGTGATGATATATGGACTAACCATAACAAGATAAACATTGTTGATTTTGATTTTTACAGCGTAGAGGTATTCAATCAATGTCAGAACAGTAATGATATACTTATGGCGATAGATGCATGGAGCAGTGTGCATCCGCTTTTAAAAATTATTCCTGTTGAATGGGAACATACCATTCCGTATGGTCTGCTCCATTCAACGCATCCAAGTGACAATGTAAATAAACTGTTGAATGCAATTCAGATTGTTTTAGAAAGCAAAAACAAGTTATAACCCAAAGGTATAAACTGCGTAGCTAATCGAGACTTCTTCCAAAGTCTCGATTTTTTTATAATGTAATTGTAAAGACATACGGAGGTTATGTTATGAATAATTTTATTTTTGAAAATGCAACAAAAGCAATTTTCGGAGAAGGCTGTGTAAAGGAATATCTGAATTGCCTTTTAAACGGCTATGGTGACAATGTAATGCTTGCATACGGCGGCGGCTCAATAAAGAAAAACGGCGTTTATGATGAGGTTGTTGCCATTCTTCAAAGTGCAGGCAAAAACATTATTGCGTTTTCAGGCATTATGTCAAACCCAACTTATGCAAAGGTGCTTGAAGGTGCAAGGCTTGCAAAGGACAACCATGTAGACTTAATTCTTGCGGTAGGCGGCGGTTCTGTTATGGATTGCTGCAAAGCGGTTTCGCTCGCTGCAAAATATGACGGTGATCTTTGGTCTGATTTCTGGGCACAGGCAGGAATTATTGATTTTGAGCCTGTTCCTCTTGGAATAATCGTTACAGCATCAGGCACAGGCAGTGAAATGAACGGCGGTGCTGTTATAACAAATGAAGATTTGAAAATCAAAACAGGCAGGGATTATCCGAAACTGAATGCTAAATTTGCGTTGCTTGATCCGACATATACCTACAGTGTTCCGAAAAGACAAATGGTTTCAGGTGCTTTTGATACACTTTCTCATATTATGGAAATTTATTTCAGTGCACCTGATGAAAATAATGTATCAGACGATATTTCAGAAGCATTGATGAAAAATACAATTACAAACCTTCGTGCTGCTATTGTGAATCCTGAAGATTATACTGCAAGAAGTAATTTAATGTGGGATGCAACTATGGCAGAAAACAGAATTATCAAGCTTGGCAAAAAAATGGATTTTGAATGCCATAATATTGAGCATCAGATGGGTGCTTTTACAAACTGTAATCACGGTGAAGGCTTGGCAGTTATTCACCCTGTTTATTACCGTCATATTGTGAATGAAGGCAAAATAAAATTGGCACGCTTTGCAAAAAATGTTTGGGGTATTGATGATAACGGCAAAACTGAGCTTGCGCTTGCAAATGCAGGCATTGATGCACTGGCTGATTTTGTCAAAGAAATCGGTATGCCGACAACACTGAGAGAAATCGGCTTTGATGAAAACACAGATTTAAAGGCAATTGCTGATTCCTGCGGTATTTCACAGGGCAGCTATAAAAAGATGACACACGAAGAAATTTTAGAGATCTTAAAAGAATGTTATTAATTTATAAGGAGTTTGAGTTATGAAAAAGGTCATATCACTTTTAATGGTAATCACAGTTTTATTTGCATTTTCTGCCTGCAGTAATAGTGCCGAGAATGAGAGCGAAACACAAAACACATCATCACAGCCGCAGATAACATCTGATACGGCAACCGAGCCCGAAAGCAAGGATAATACTGCTATTTCAAGCAAAATATTAGTGGTGTATTTTTCTGCAAGCGGAAATACAGAAAACGCTGCAAACTATATTGCAAAAGCGACAAAAGGTGAAGTTTTTGAACTTGAGCCAAAGGATGCATATTCAGATGCAGACCTGAACTGGACAAATCCTGACAGCCGTGTAAATTATGAGCACGAAAATGAAAGTGCAAGAAATATTGAACTTGTATCATCAACAGTTGATAACTGGGACGACTATGACACTGTATTTATCGGTTATCCTATCTGGTGGCAGATTGCCGCTTGGCCTGTAAATCATTTTATTAAAAACAATGATTTTACAGGCAAAACGGTTATTCCGTTCTGCACTTCAACAAGCTCAGGGTTAGGTGAAAGCGGAAAGCTCCTTGAAGAAATGGCAGGCACAGGTAATTGGCTTGAGGGCAAAAGATTCTCAGAAAACGTTTCCGAAAATGATGTTACAGATTGGGTCAACAGTCTTGATTTATAAATAAAAGATAGAGGATTTTAATATGGTATTTTATTTTACAGCCACAGGCAATAGCCTTTATGCAGCAAAAAAGCTTGATGAAAATCCGATAAGTATTCCTCAAATATTAAAGCAAACAAATCTTATTTTTACAGATGATGCAATCGGAATTGTATTTCCCATCTATGCAGGCAGAGCACCTAAAATCGTTCTAGATTTTCTTAAAAGGTCAAAGTTCAATACAGATTATTTTTACCTTATCGGAACATACGGAAACTGTGATTCTGCAATATGTGAAACAGTTTCTGCCGAATGTAAAAAGCTTGGTATTAAAATTGCCTATATGAATACTGTATCAATGGTGGATAATTATCTTCCTGTGTTTGATATGGTGCAGGAAAAGAAGGCGGATAAAGGTACTGAAAAGAAAATTGATGAAACTATGGCTGATGTTTCATCAAGGAAGAAGGGTATTCCTGTTGTTGATCCAAAGGGGCGCAGACTCGCAAAACAGGTCTGGACAATGGAAAAACTTCGGCTTATGATTAATGACGGCAGTCAACTGAAAATCAAAACAAAAAGGTGTACGGGATGCGGTATCTGTAAGTCGGTTTGTCCGATTGATAATATTGTAATCGGCAGCGGTATTGCCGTGCGTAAGAATGCAAAGTGTGAATATTGCCTTGCCTGTGCACACAACTGTCCGAATAAAGCAATTACAATAAAACGAGGTGAAAAAAATCCTAATGCAAGATACAGGAATGAAAATATCACACTTGAGGAAATTATACATTCTAACAATCAAAAAGAATAAGGAGCTGCAAATGTTAATAAAGACTGCTATACTGTAACAAGAAACAATGTGCAGGAGGCTGAGCCTGAAATTGTTTCTTGGCTTGGTGATTTAGGATATAAAAAATAAAAACTTATTATAAAGGGAGATGTAATATAAATTAAATTGAGAAAGCAAAAATTATTAAATGGATTTGAAGCAGGTACAGGAGGTCTCGGCTGTATGGGATTTTCTCATGCTTATGGTGCATCGACACAGGATAACGAGGCAATTGAAATCATCTGCAGAGCAGCAGAAGCAGGATATGAGTTGTTTGATACAGCAAAGGTTTACGGAACTCAGGAAGATCCGCACTGTAATGAAGTTCTTGCAGGTAATGTCTGCCGTTTTCGGCGAAACAAAAATATACAGTAAGGAGTAATGAATGATGAAAGTATTATTGGTTAACGGAAGCCCACACAAAAACGGATGTACTTATACTGCGCTTTGTGAGGTTGCAAAAGCTCTAAATGATGAAGGCATTGAAACAGAAATTTTTTGGATTCAGAATAAGCCTATCGGCGGATGTATCGCTTGTAAATCCTGTGTTAAAACGGGAAAATGTGTTTTTGATGATGTTGTTAACGAATGCAGAGCAAAAGCAATTGAGTCGGACGGATTTGTTTTCGGCACACCTGTTCATTATGCAGCTGCCACAGGTAACATGACTGCATTTATGGACAGATTGTTTTATTCCGAATTCTGCGGTAACGGCGGAAAGGCATTTATGTTCAAACCTGCCGCAACAGTTGTTTCTGCAAGAAGAGCAGGCACAACTGCTACCTTTGACCAAATAAATAAGTATTATTCCATTTCTCAGATGCCTGTAATGCCGTCAAGATATTGGAATATGGTGCACGGCACAAATGCGGATGAGGTTAAGCAGGATTTAGAAGGTATGCAGTCCATGCGTTTTCTTGCAAGAAATATGGCGTATTATCTCAAGTGTATTGACGCAGGTAAAAAGGCAGGCATAAATCCACCTGAACACGAAGCTGTAACTTTTACAAATTTTATAAGATAATACAAAATAAAAAAGATTAGAATTATAATTGATTCTTTAATGACATTGGCATTGCTGTTTTTAATGGCATACAATCCGATTGATGATGCTACACACGAACTTATCAGAACTGCGATAATAGTACTTTTTATTGCGCTCACAGAAAATGGTAAAAAGTGTTTTTAAAGAAAAGCATACGCCAATTAGAATTGTCCAGAATGTTCCGGTCATTTTAGTTTTAATTACAATGCTGATGCAGATACTTTGCGGTATTATATTATCAAAGTATGCTTTTTCATTTGCTGATTTCAGCGAGCCTTTGCTTATGTACATTGCTGACGATATTGCAATAATGGGTTTGTTTGTGTTTGTCGGTTATTATTTATCTAAAATTATAAAAAATATAAAAGGAAAGGGATTATAAATATGGAGTATATTACATTAAACAACGATGTAAAAATGCCTATGCTGGGAATAGGCACATTTCAGTTAAGCCCCGATGAAGCTGAAGCATCTGTACTCAGCGCACTTGAAGATGGATACAGATTGATTGATACAGCTAATGCTTATGTGAATGAAAAAGCTGTAGGTCGTGCTATAAAAAAATCAGGAGTTTCAAGAGAAGAAATTTTCTTGGAAACAAAGCTTTGGCCTTCATTTTATGAAGAAACTGATGCGGTTGATAAGACTTTGGAAAGATTAGATACAGATTATATAGATCTGCTGCTGATTCATCAACCTGCCGGAAACTATATAGCAGGTTATAGATTGATGGAAAAGGCTTATAAAGAGGGTAAGGTAAAATCTATCGGCTTGTCAAACTTCAACGCTGAGCAAATTAAGGAGATTCTTGACATTTGCGAAATTAATCCTGCGATTTTACAAACAGAGGTGCATCCGTATTCTCAGGAAAGTGATTTAAAAGATTTCCTGAACAACAAGGATATTGTAATTCAGGCATGGTATCCTTTGGGTCATGGCGATAAGAAATTGTTAAAAGAAAAGGTGTTTACCCGTCTATCAGAAAAGTATGGAAAAAGCAATGCTCAAATTATTCTCCGCTGGCATATACAGTCAGGTAATGTTGTCATTCCGGGATCTAAGAATGCAGAACATATTAAATCAAACTTTGATTTGTTTGATTTTGAATTGACTGCCGCTGAAATGGCAAAGATTTCTGCGCTGAATAAAAACAAGCGTTATTATCATAGTACAAAGCTGATGCTTAAATCTTATGCAAAAATGAGACCGCCCGTTGATAAACAAAAATAATAAATGACCATATGTTAATCAAAAGTATATATAAAAAGAGCTTGGAAAAATCCAACCTCACAGTGTGTATAAAATGTCCCAAAATCAGATTTCTACACGCTGACAGACTTTGAGAAACTGAACTGAATTCGCCTTTTGGCAATTCGTAGGCGTACAAAGGTACGGTAGAGTTGCCAAAAGGTGAAAACGCCAAAAGCCGCTTTAATTCGCAAGCGGCTTTTCACAATACAAAAAATCTATTTAATAATTATAAAGTTTTACTGTTTTTTAATATGTAAATATTATTACCATTATGACTGTTTTTATTTCGGCGTGTTTCAGACCGCGTTATCGGCAGTCTGAGGCAGAGATAGCAGCTTAAGCTATCCCTGCCTTTTTTCTGTTTGAAATTAAACGATTTTGTTTATTTTTTACGTTATTCTGTAATTTCAAATATATGAAATTATCAGTTTTTCCTATATGTTATGAAAACGTTTATATGTAAAAAAATCGCCCATGGATATAATTTCCATAAGCGATCTTTAATAATCATATTGCATTTTTTATTATATTATAATAAGTTTCATCAGAATATAAATCTTTTAATATTTTAACAGCTTCTTCATATTCATTAAGATAATTTGAAAATGTTTTGTCTTTTAAAATTGAAAATCCACATTTATTATATAAATTAATTGCTTTGTAACTCCACGGTTGTGTATGTAAAAATATTGGAGAGTTTTTATTTAAAGTATTTGCTAATTTTAAAACCTCTAATAAAATTATTTTTCCAAAACCATTTCCTTGATATTTTTCATCAACTACTAACCAATCAATGGTAAAGATAGGTTTATTTTTTGATATATTATACCATAAAATACATGATGCAATAGGTGTTTTCTCTTCATTTATTATAAAGAAACAATTGTTTTTGATTTTTTCAAGTTCAATCATATAGTTGTTTTTGAAATATTTGAGTGCTGATTCAATATTATCAAAATCTCCTATGTCCGTTTCTAATTTAGCCCAATACTTTTCGTCACCGAGTTGATATTTTTTTAATTTAAACCCTTTAGGTAAATTGACTCTGATATTTTGATTTTTTCGATTATATTCCATAATTATATTTTTGTATTGAATATTTCTGTTTATCAATAGTATTCCCCCTTTTTTATAGTATTATATCATTATAAAATATTAAAGTCTATTATTGTTATAAATTTGTTTAATTATTTAATATATTCAGAAAATTTTTTTGCGGAATTTATAATCTTGAAATAAGAAAACAAATGAGGTAAAAAATCAAGAGAAAAACAAACATAATGATACATAAAAAAGCGGATGTGCCGTTTTTGGTACATCTTTTTTGTTGTCATAAACGCAACACAAGGGGTAATGATATAGAAATTAGTATTTATTCAAGAAAAGAGATTGAAGAATTATTTGAGAGCGATTTTCCTAAAAGAACTGTTGTTATCAGTTTTTATGCTCCTCTTGGTATTGCGGTGATAATGAACAACCTGTTAATTATAAGGGCGATACTGAAACATTCAATCTGTTTCGTGACACGAACAATAAGGTCAACCCGCTGAACCGAACGCTAAACTATATTTGGCGTTTACCGTCAAATATATAGTAACAGGAGAATGAAATGAGAAAACTTATAGATATTGTTAATAATGAAAAAGCTGATAAAGAAACTATTTTATCAGGATTTAAACAGCTTGACAGACTTACAAAAGGATTCAGAAAATCACATTTGATTTATATTGGTGCCGGACCGGGTATGGGCAAAACCACTTTTGCAGTTAATCTTGCAGAAAATATAACAATGGTAGAAAAGAAATGTGCGTTTTTCAGTCTTGAATTATCAGCTGAAGGTATTGAAAAAAAATTTTTGCGAATTAATTCTGATATGAAAATTTATATTGATGATAACCCCGCACCAACAGTATCGGAAATGAAGAAAAAAGTAAAAGATTTAAAATATGTTGATTGTGTAGTCATAGATTATTTGGGATTAATTAAACCTGAAATTAAAGGAGCAGACAGAACGCAGGAAGTTTATGATATTTCAAGAGAACTCAAAAGAATGGCAAAAGAATTCGATATTCTTGTTATTTGTACTTCACAAGTGGCAAGATATGAGGGTATGCCTAAACTGAGTGATTCACGAGAGTATGGTACTATTAAACAGGACGCGGATGTAGTTTTGCTCCTTCAAAGAGATGATTTTACTTTAAAGAACATTAATAATATAAATCACGATATAACTGAATTAATTATTACTAAAAATAATTATGGCGATACAGGGATTATTAAATTAAAATACAATTCAGAAACACATCAGTTTACAGAAATGGATAATTAAATAATGAATATTATTTTAATGAGCAAGTAAGAAGCCGAAGGACTTAGTTATACTATTATTCGTCTGACAAGGTAATTATTTCAATATGCTTTGTCATTGTAAAATACTTAATGCTGAATTTAAAATTGAATAAAAATTCATCCCTGTATCCATCGTACAGGGATTTTTAATTAATAACTATTTAAAATTGAAACTCTTTATAATCATCAAGTCTGAGAAGTATTGGTTCATTGCCGGCAGATACACCAATGTCTATATCAATCCAGGTTTTTGTTTTGATAATTTTACCATTGTACTCATCACCATAGCACAAGGTTGGGGTGTGCCCAAATACCGTGATAATATCATCAAAATACTCATCATCAATTTTAGGCCACGCCCACAGAAAATCGTCGCTTGAATACTGCGGCAACTTCTTGCCTTTATCAAAATTATCCATGCCCGAATGAACGAGAAAAAAATCATTTTCTCCCGCGCTGACAGCCTCATAAAGCGGAGCATTGTGCAGATAATCAAGAATATCCGAAACTGCTGTGGGCGATGACTCTTTAAGATCTTTCAGCGCTTTCAGCGTTACATTGCCTCCGTTGAGCAGATAGTTATTAAGCAGTTCAATTTTTTCATTTGTTATTTCGCCAATGCTTTCGTCTGTAATCTCGTTAAAAACAAATTCGCAGGACAGCAGCATCGCCTCGTGATTGCCGAGAATCAGCTGAATGTTAGGCTGCTCCAAAAGCCAGCAGAGCATTTCGACTCCGCCATCACTGTTTCGGTCAATCACATCGCCTAATATGTACAGAAAATCATCATCCGAAAATTCAGCTTTTTCAAGCAGTTTCTTAAATTTTTCAAGCGGATAACCGTGCAGGTCTGATATTACATAGGTCATAAAACTAGCCTTTCAATAACCTCTTTAAAGATATCAAATGTTTTAATATTTTCATACTCAATAAATTCTCTACTCTCATAATTCCATCCCCAAAATTCGCCAGTAAGAAAATTGTAGCCATATCCAATTTTAACAGAGTTATTTAAATGCTGATTATTTTTTCCTGCGATTATTTCAACTTCTGATATAAGGGACTCTGTAGTATTAAATAAAGATGACTGTGTTTTTGTTCGTATAGCTAGTTTATCATTATGAGTTCGTTTACCTATTTCAATATCATTCATGGCAAAGCATTTCTTTAATTGAGTTTCTACATCTTTTACTACAGGCAAATATTTGTGATTGAGGGCAAATTGTTTTTTGCTTTTTAATACATCTTCTATTATACCTTTAACAACATACTTTCTAAAATTATTACTTAATCTGCTTGATGGATGTGGTAATTGAACAAGTTGAATATCTAAATTTTCTAATGTTTCTGAAGAACTGTTTTGAAAATAATCCTTTGCAAGCCAATAAGCATTGCTGCCATATGCAAAAACTTTTATTTCCTCATATCCATTACAAAGCATTTGAATTTCTTTGGTTAATATTTCGTTAATACATGTTCTTTTACACTCATCTTTATACCAAACAGTACCTAAATAATTATCTTTTCCGTTTTTATATCCGTTTAAACCGCATTTAATGACATTTGTCAAATAAGCATTTGCAAGTTTATATTTACAGATTAATGAATAAACCATTTCTCCATATTTTCCTTGTTTTAAATATTCATCAAGATTTACATTACTAGGTTCCTGTAATCTTCTGTGTATCCAATACCATGTATTTGTTGGGAATTTTCCATTTTCACATTCATTATAAATTTCATAATCTATGCTGGGATTTTCCATTAAAAATAAAATAGGGGTATCAATCCAAGATTTATTTTTAAATAAATCTTGGATTTCCGTTTTGTCTAAATTGGCTGCATTCAAAAAATCTAAAGTGTGAGAACCGTGGGATACATATTTTAATCTATAATCTTTATAGTACTTGTCATAGTCAATTTTATCTTTTTTATTCCATTTTTCATTTTTGTCAAGAATTGCATTAGAATCACACTTTGTACAGCATCCAGCGATTCCATATTTGAAACTTCCATTTTGATATACACCATTGCCGACATATTTATTGAAATTATAATAATCTTCAGTTAATGAAAAATTATCATCATATTTATTAACTTTTATGATTTGTTTAAAATTGATTTTATGAAGATTTTGAACATTTTTAAAAACTTTATCGTAGTTCATATATTATATCCTCCTATATTTATAATTCTACTTTAATACATATCATACAATTTTACAAATCCTTTTATTACATCACTCACGTCTATTCCCCTTTATATCTCTCTGCTGCTTTTTGCAGATCATTTCTAATATCATCAACAAGGCTTTGGGGTGAGATAACTTTTACCTGCAAAGCATACTGCATTGCCCAAAGACGCATATCCTGCTCGTTGACTGTTGTTGTAACTGTAATTTTTTCTTTTGTTTCATTGCCGAATTCAACATTATTGCCGAAATAATCAAGAATATCGCTGATTATATATTTTTCTGCAATAAACTGCGCTCTTATGCTTTTGCCCGCGAACATATAAATGTGTTCCGACATATGCTTTGAAAGGTCAAATCCGTTTTCGGAGCCTTTTACCTCACGCTTGGGTTTGGCAGGCGTATCAAGAAGTTCAATATCTGTAATTCTGTCAACTCGGTAATTTGATAAATCATCATACTTATCATAATTGCAGATAAGATAATACCTGTTGTTTGTGGCAACTAACTGATAAGGATTAATTATGTATTCCTTAGGATTGCCGTTGCTGTCCAAACGATTACGGAGTTTCTTATCCGTACCGTATTCAGCATAATGAAATTTTACCTGCTTTTCCTTACTGATAGCCTCGTCAAGAATGTCAATCGTATAAAATAACTGTTTGTTGGCAGACTTGTTTTCAGGCATAGTACGGATATGCTTAACCTTTGATTCAAAATATTTGTTAGAGAGACCCTCTAACTTTTTTATTAAATCCTTGCACTGACTGTACGGGATATGTTTTGAAAACAGCAGGCTGTCAATAAGCAGGCGGAGCTCGGCATCCGAAAATTCACGTTCAAGATAAAAATCAGAGAGCATATAGCTTTCTTCAAGCTCACCCGTTTTTGGATTAGGAACCATACGAATAGACTCGCTGTACTCAATAGGATAACCGAATTCAAGAAGATTTGACAGATTGCGTTTAACTGACTTTCTGTCAATCTTCATATTGTATTCATTTTTCAAAATATCTGCAATTTCCTTTTGCGACAGCCTATGGTTTTCATCGGTATATCTTTTGAGAATATCAAGAATGTTAATTATAATCTGCTTTTTATTTGCCATATTATCACCTCAGATTTATTCTACAATTTTTGAGGTTATTATACAATAGTGTATGGGACGTTTTTGGTGCATAAATATGATCTTTGATATAAAGTCTTTAAAAAGCAAAATAATTGAGAGTGAATATTCCGATCTGATTATTGACATAACGAGAGCAGTTAAAATTAAAAAGTATAAATGACTTCATCCGAATGAATCTGAAATTTGTAAAAAAATAATAAAAGGCTTGAAAAAAATACACCTTAGTAGTATTATAAATATTATCGTGGGCGCGTAGCTCAGTTGGGAGAGTGCTGCATTCGCATTGCAGAGGTCGAGGGTTCGACTCCCTTCGTGTCCACCAGCAGGCGGTGACAATATGTCACCGCTTTTTCTATGCAAAAGACGCTTCTGTGTTTAAGCCTGCCGTTATTTTAAAAGCCCGGCTTGATGTGAGAATGAAACGAAATGAGTATCGCGAATATGATAAGTTTGGTAACAGTATCTGCCAGGCGGAGATAAAAGTTAAATTTCTTTTTTATAAATTAAATTTTTGTTTTTCTGTATAATAGCGGACTGATGCCGAACTCCTTTTTAAATACGTCATTAAAGTTTCTTATGCTTGTAAAACCTGATTCAAAAGCGATTTGAGTTATTGATTTATCGGTTCTCTTTAACATTCTGACTGCTTCTTCAAGTCTGAATTTATTTACATACTCAGCATAACCGCAGCCAAACTGAGTTTTGAAATATGACGACAAATAATTATAACTATAACCTATTTCATTAGCCATTTGTTTTAGTGAAATATTATTCTTAAAATTTTTTTGAATATATAAAACTATTTTCGCGGATAAATCATTATTAGATTTATCTGCTTTTTTTATGCCGCTTTTCATTAAACTTGAACAGTATTTATATAAAATTGATTTTATTTCAAACCTGTCGTTTGATTTTTTCAGCACCTCAACATCGGATAAATTATAAGATAAAACAGGATTTTCAAACTCCTTATCTTTTGTTTCATTATAAAAATCAAAAATATAATCGTTGGAAAATATTGATATTTCGGCTTTGCTATTATCAACAGTACAGTATGAATGTATCTGCATCGGTAAAATCACAACACATTCTCCTTTGGATACTATATGCTCCCTGCCGTCGATATTTGCCACAATTCTTCCTTCAATGACAAATAAAATTTCATAGCTTGTATGGCAATGAGGAACACATAAAATATTATCAATAACAACTGTCGCGTAATGATTGTTATTACTGTGCTTGACTTCAAAGAGCATATAACCACCTTAACTTTCTGCTATTATTTTATAATATATTTCTTGTTTATTCAAGATTATATGTTAAAATTACGCTATGAGGTGATGTTATGAATATTCCAAATGATAAAGAATTCCCGCAATTTAAAACCGCAGAAGGCAAAGAAACCGAAAAAAAATCCATTAATAAATACTCTGTTGTTCACAATAGACCGGATGAAATTTTGGATATTGAAAAAAACAATTTTGGAATAATACTGACTCTTTCAACATCTGCGAAAAAAGCAAATTTGTCCTATACCCACGAAACGGCAATATATTTATTAAAGCCCTGTGATTCTGCAATAGACAGGCTTTATGTTCATATTGAAATTCGGAGTGAAACAATTTTCAAGGTATTGATTTCTAACGAAAAAAATCCCGAAAGCCCGTTTAAAAATATTCCTAATGAAATGAGAATGTTGATAGCTGAACCAAAAAAGGTTGACTTTAATATTTCTGATAATGATAGTGAAATAATTATCAAAACTTCAAAAATACAGATACATATTGATAAAACGCAATTTAAAATATATGCCTGTGATAATAACGGCAGAATGTTTTACTCACAGCGCAAAAATGATTTCAGAACGCCTGATACCTGTGATATGGCAGTAGGTACTCTCAATAATGAATACCAAACCTATGAAGCTTTGGAGCTTGACAATGACGAAATAATTTACGGACTCGGAGAACGCTGGGACAGTATTGTAAGAAACGGCAGGACGGTTGACTTTCATAATAAAGATGCTGTTGGAACAACAAGCAAAAGAGCTTATGTAAATATTCCGTTTTACATATCCACAAAGGGTTACGGCTTATTCCTGAACAGCGGCGCAGAAACAACCTGGGATATAGCGACCGACGATTGTTCAAGTATTCAGTTTTCTGTCTCGGACAACCAAATGGAATACTTTGTTATGATGGGTAATCCAAAAGAAATAATTAAATCATACTGTTCACTCACCGGGTTTGCGCCGCTTCCTCCGCTTTGGTCATTTGGTCTTTGGATGAGCAGAAACAGCTATATTTCCTGGGAAGTTGTCGATGATATTGCAAATAAAATTCGTGAAAATGATATACCCTGTGATGTTTTACATTTAGACACAGCTTGGTTTAAAACAGACTGGGATTGCGATTTAAAATTTTCCGAAGAGCGTTTTCCGAAACCGGCTGAACATATGGAAAAATTAAAAAAGCAGGGATTTCACACATCCCTTTGGCAATATAATTTTATTCCGCCTAATCCCGAAAATACGCATTATCAGGAGGCGGTAAAATACGGCTATCTTGCAAAAGACAGTAACGGCAAGCCCTACCAACTGCCGGAAGAATATAAAGGCAGCTGGGTAAAAGATGTAATTGTCGATTTTTCAAATCCAAGTGCAAGAAAATGGTATGGAGATAAAATCTGCAAACTTATTAAAACGGGTGCGGGAGCAATAAAAACAGATTTTGGTGAGGGTATACCGGAAGATGCAGTTTACCAAAATATCGACGGCAGGCATTTTCATAATCTGTATTCGTTGGTATATAACCACACTATTTTTAATGCAACAAAAGAAACAAGCGGAGAAAATATAGTTTGGGCAAGAAGCGGCACAGCAGGAAGCCAGCGCTATCCTGTGCATTGGGGCGGCGACAGTCAGTGCAGTTTTGAGGCTCTTGCAAGTACACTCAGAGGTGCTTTGTCGATGGGACTTAGCGGTATTCCCTTTTTCTCTCACGATATTGGCGGATTCTTAGGATTGCCGAGTGATGAATTGTATATCCGTTGGTCGCAGCTTGGATTATTTTCTTCACACGCTCGCTGTCATGGTGCAGGTGATACAACACACCGAGAGCCTTGGGCTTTTTCCAAAGAAACTTGTGACATTTTCAGATACTATGATAAGTTGCGGTATTCATTAATGCCTTATATTTACAAAGAAGCGGAAAAATGCACAAAAACGGGACTTCCGATGATGAGAGCCTTATATATTGAATATCCTGATGACAGAAATGTTTATCATATTGACGATGAATATATGTTTGGTGACAGTATACTCATCGCTCCTGTTTTGCTGCCTCTGTCAAAAAGTGATATAAGAAACGTCTATCTTCCAAGCGGTGTCTGGTTTGATTTCTTTACCAAAGAAAGAATTGAATCAACAGGTATGTGGATAAAGCGAAAAGTTGATTTAAAAACGATGCCTATGTATATAAAGGAAGGAACAAAATTAGAATACTGCTCTGCCGATAAAACATTAATTAACGGCTATGGAAAAATCATTAAAACGGAAACCTGGATATAGTCATTAATATGTTTTAACGGGAAATTTCAGTTTCCCTCAGTGTCATTGCCTGTGTTCAATTTTATAATAATTTTTCATATTCACTTAAATATGTTGCATTAAATATCCCCTATGGCAGAATAAAATAACTGCCATAGGGGTTTTTCACTTTCCGCTTTTACCGTATTTGTTCATCTTTATTATTTTTACAAATCGCAAAATAATTTGTACGATGGTTTTTCATTTCCGTACAAATCAGTTGAGCCGTGTACACGCCGGCGCATTTTATTTTCTCCCTCCTCACCGCAGTGAGTACGGTAGTCATTAAGCGAAAACCAAATATAGCCCTTGATATTCTCTATCCTTTTATACATTTCAAGGCGTTGCAAAAGTATTTTCGCCCGTTCCTTATCTCCCCCTTTAAAGTGCGGCTCGCAAAGTCCGAATTCCGAAACGACAAGCGGCATACCATCCGCCTTTTTACAAGTTCTTATCATATGATTTTCAATATCGCCGCTTGGCTCCCATAGACCGAGATAATCATTCCACATTGCTATATCGCCGTATAGTGTTGCGTCGTCTTTGTCGGCGTTTTCAACTCTGCTCAATGTGTTTGAAACATAATTTACAAGGCGTCTGCCGTCAAGTGATTTAAAATATTCCACCATATCCCTTACATACTGAATAGTAGATTGCGTTTCCGCGCCGAGCTCATTACCGACTCCCCAGAAAACTATAGACGGGTGGTGTGAATGAAAATATACCATCTCATCTGCCTGCTGCTTTGCTATATCAAGCTGCAATGCGGATGCCTGTTTCGGATAACCCCAATACGGTATTTCCTCCTGAACAAGAAGCCCGTTTTCATCGCACCAATCAAAAATACCGTCGTCCTGCTGCCAGTGAAAGCGTGTGAACACGCAACCCGCATTTTTAAGCTGTTTTAAGCATTTTATACTGTGCTCAAGCGGTTCCGCCATACCGTAATCGGGATGAGAGCCCGGCATCCATTCACAACCTTTAAGATATATTTCCCTGCCGTTTAGAAGTATTTTGCTTCCCCGAACTTCAATTTTCCGCAAACCTGTCCTGATTTCATAATAATCGTTGTCGGTTTCAATCGCAATTCTGTAAAGATTTGGAGAACAACAACTCCACAGCTTAAGATTTTTAAACTCAAGAGTAAACTCGTTTTCAATACTTTCAAAATGTTTTTCAATTATTGTTTCATTGTTTGAATAATCAATTATCTTAACTGCACCGCCGTGTGATTTTCCGTCAAGAAACGCAGTCTTTATTTTCAGCGCGCCGCTGCACAGCTCATTATCAGCAGCGTTAATACTTTCCTCGGCGCGCAGATATTCAACCGCATCAGGCTCTATAAACTGAAGCTCGGCTTTTCTTATGATTCCGCCGTCGTCTGCCCAGTCAAAATCATCCTTATGCGGCAGCATTTCATCAATATGAGTGTTGTCAACAACTACTTTGATTTTATTATCATCACCGAAATTTACTTTGCCGGTAATATCAAATTTAAAAGGAGTAAAACCCGAACGACTGTGGCAGCCAACAAAAGAACCGTTTATGTAAACCTTCGCTGTGTGATAGACAGCGTTGAATGTAACGAATACTTTTTTATTTTTTAACGCCTTGTCTATTAAAACAGTCGTTTCATATTCAGCCGCTCCCCTGTGTTTCATAACATTGTCGTCCACATTCCATGTGTGCGGAACAATAACATTTGCCGAATAGTTTAGTTCCTTAATTGAAAAATTCCATCTGTTTAAAGAAATACTGTATCTCATATCTGTTTCTCCTAAAATAGTAATTGATAATGCGCTGCAATCTGAAAAACATTGCAGTTTTCATTTAACGCCTGCTCAAATAACGCTTTGCTTTCCTCTTTTCTGCCAAGTCCGTATAAGCCAAGCGCTTTCATAAATAAGCAGTGCAATCTGTTTTTTATATTCAAATCCTCTTCAAACACTAATAAATCAGGCAGCGAAACCGCAAAATAATCAATCGTTACATTGTCGTTTATATGCTCGTCGGAATAAGAAATCAGTTTGTTAAAACGGCTCTCTGCATTTTCGATATCACCAAGTCCGAGTAATGCAAGCCCCTGATAGAAAATCGTTTCGGGCGGCCGGTCATTGTAATACACGGCGGAGGCAGGCACTGATATACCGCTTGACGCTTTTGTTAAATATATTTGTGCAATATCGGTTTTGCCCTGCTTTTCGTAAGCTCTGCCGAGATAATAGTTTTGCATATTTTCCTGAGCGCCGTAAAGCTTTCCCTCGCCTAAATTGTGAGGATACTCAAAGGTGCTGTTCAGGTAATTTACTGCCGTTTGAGTATCCCCGCCCTTCATACATTCAGACGCGAGAGCGATATTTGAAAAAATATACTGTTCGGGCACTTTACCCTCTCCCCCTTCCCACGGGTGAAATTTATGCGAAAGGATAAGTTCCAAAGCCTTATCATACTCACCTGTAAGATTGAGAAGCGTTATGTATTCAAGATACAGATCATCACGGCTTTTGACTGTTTCTAAACGCTTTTTCAGAAACTCAAGCCTTTTTGCCGGAGTAATTCCCATTCTCTTTTTAAGTAAATCAAGCTCATAAAGAACTCTTGCGTCTGTTTCGTCCATCAAATACGCTTTCATCATAAGATCAAGCGCTCTGCCGGCATCGTTTTTAAAATTGTAATTAAGCAGAGATAAATTTCGGTATGGTGTCGCAAAATCACAGCCGATATTTATTGACATTTCAAAGCAGGATATTGCATCGTCATGGCGTTCCCTGTCATAATAAAGATTACCGAGATAATACGGAGCCTTAAAATCACCTTCATTCCTTCTGATTGCAAATTCAAGCACCGCAATATCCTCAAGCCTGTTAGGAAAACAGAGGCAGGTATTGCCGTGAAATGCTTTTTTAAGATATGATTTATAATCTTTACCTGCTTTATAGGAAAAATAAGCCTTATAATAATCTGTCATCGGATAGCCGGATTTATCCATATCCAGTAAATTCACGGCGTCATCATAAAAGCCCGCAAATGCAAATTCAAGAGATAAATCAATGAGCATATCGGAATTAATTATATGCTTTGATATATCTTCACCCGACTGATACAATGCAATAATATTAAGATTATCAACAGATAAAACATAATCCGTGTTTGACTTATAAGCTCTGCCGAGCGCTTTTAAAAGCATTGTCTTAAGATTCAGCGCGTTGAAATTATGCGCATTATAAATCAATGCGTTATTAACAAATTCAAGAGCAGTTTCATAATCCTTTTGCTTTGAACATATAAGCGACATAAAGAAATATGAATTACTGCTTGTTTCGGCGTTCCAGACAGCCTTATAAAATGAATCATACGCCTCGTCGTATTTTCCTTGATAAAAAAGGCAGAGCCCGAGATTATAATATACCTCCCCGCTGATAGGATTAGGGTTTGAGCGTATCAGTTTTTTTAACGCTCTTCTAAAATAATGTTCGCTTTCTTTAATAAAACCCTTTTTGAAAAGCACCATACCGTAAGCATTGTTGAGCCTTATATCCGTTTTATCCCTTTTAAGACCTTCAATATAATAGTCCTCTGCCCTGCGTGTTGCATGACGGTATTGTTCAATATGCAGTCCATACAAATACAAATCCTCTGTACTTTCACACTCACACGGCATAGGCGCGGGCTTTGCCGGTTCAGGGATTTCCTGTTTTTTAACATTTCCGTCAAAAGATAAAATCGCTTTGCCGTTTCTAATGATTTTTACAGTAACATCTTTAAAACTGCATCCTTTGTTCTCTATGCTGATTTCATAAGTGTTTGCACAAATCAAATCAAGAGTTTTGCTGAACATATCATTTATTCTGATTTCGCATTTGCCGAGCGTTCCCGAACAGTAGAGTTTAACTGTTATTTTATCATCAACATCCAAGTGAAGTGCAAGATCTTTGTTTGCATTATGAACAGTTCCCAAATCATGATACGGCATAAAATACTGGGTGAAATCTCTGCTTTCCATAGGCGCAATGTAGCTGAAATCGGGCTGATTATCAGTAAAGCATCCCGTCATAAGCTCAATGTACGGACCGTCATCATCTGTTAAATTTCTGTCCCACGCTCTGCCGAAATCACCGCAGCCCCATGTCCACTGTTTTTTGCCGGGTGATATATGGTGATCCGCTATGTGAAGTATTCCCGCACTTATACCTTCATCATAACCGCCTACAAAATCGTAATCGCTTTTTGCAGCCATATACGATGTTGGTACAGGCAGATTTTTATATCGTGATATGTCAACGCCTCTTGAATAGTCTACCTTGTAATAAGTCCCCTTTGCAATCGGAAAGGTTGAAACATCACGTTTCCCGTGGTCCGTAACGGCTGTTACATCGGGAGGAAATATACTGCGGTAATTTTCATTTACCGCAACGGCGGGATTTGCCCACCACAAAAATGTTTGTTTGGTATATGTTCTGTTAAAAAGATGATTTTTCAGTTCAAGATATGCTTTGTCCGGATATAAAGTGAACTCTGTTTCACCCTTTGTGTGAAACATATTTTCAATTTCGCTCACAACAACCGTTGCGCTTTTGTCTGAATTTTCCCTGTATGTATAATTAACCGCGTCAAACGTAGACGGTCTGTGGTGCTGCGGCCAGTTAAACTCTATTCCACCCGAAATCCACGGACCTGCAAGCCCTACAAGAGCGGGCTTAATCACATGATTGTAATAAACAAAATCATACTTTCTCGTTTTGTCATAAGCTCTCTGTACCCTCCCGCCGAGCTCAGGCAAAATCATAATTTTAAGGTAATCATTTTCCAAAAAAACAGCTTTATATTTTTTATCAATTTTTGAATTGCTTATTTTATCGATCACGGGGTGGGGATACACCTTGCCGCTGCTGCCCTGATACACCCGCTTTTCAAGAAATAACGGATTTTTATCAGGCTCGCCCGTTTCATATGTGGGAATGATTACTTCTTCTTCCCACACATGAACTTTAGAAATGTTATTCACCTATATTCATCTCCTGTTTGACATTGATTTATTATTATTGTAATATGTTTTTGAAAAGATTTGTTTTGATATTTTATCAAAAAATTTAGAAATCTTATCTTAATATTATGGAACTTATAGGAAACGGTCTTGATAAAGGCTCTCATATGTATTTTTACACTCCCTCGCAAAGCGCAAAACACTTATTATACTATCCCATAGCGGCAGGAGAATTTTACTGCAACAGTGAATACAGTGTTAAAAGGGATAATTATAACAGTATTCTTGCAATTTATGTTCTTGACGGGGAGATGACAATGCTTCAGGATAATACGGAAATTGATGCTCAAAAGGACGAACTGTTATTGATTGACTGCTACAAGGCACATAAATATTACACCAAAAACACGGCGCACACTCTTTGGGTGCATTTTGACGGCAATAACTCATACGAATGGTTCGGTGAAATAACGTCGCAGCAGGGGCAAAAAATAAGATGCGGCAGGCAGACTGCTGAATACATTTCAAGTATAATCAGGAATATTAAGCAAAATCAAAATGAATACGACATTACAAACGAGTTATATTCCCTGCTTTGCAATATAAGCAAAAAAAGTTACAAAAATCAGGAAACCAAAAATTCAAGTCTAATAGAAACGGCCAAAAAATTTATAATTTCAAATTATGACAAAAATATTTCTATTAGCGACATGTCAAAAGAAGCTCATATGAGCGTATCTTATTTTTCAAAAATATTTAAGCAAAACACTGGCTTTTCGCCGTACGATTATTTGCTTATGCTCCGCCTTGATAAGGCTAAAGAACTGCTTTGGCAAACTGATAATTCCGTTGAAAGCATAGCCTGCAAAACAGGCTTTAACAGCTCTTCAAATTTTATCTATTTTTTTAAAAAAGAAACAGGCGTATCACCGCTCAAGTTCAGAAACATAAAATTTTAAATTTACTCGTATCACGAATATAGATTTCTAATAGCTTATATTTCTGTAATTCGACATGATTTTTACGCGATTTCACCTTTTACGTTTACTGCAAAAATAATGTATGCTTTAATAAATTATATATTATCAATAATTTTCAGAGAAATAATGGCTGTATTAGTGGTTTACAATTCTAAAGTTGGCGGATGGATTCCAATATCAATTAGTAATTCGTTTTACACTTTTATTGATAATTCCACATTTACTGTTTTTGATAAAACGCTTGAAATTCTTTTCTTAAGAACATCACTTTGTTATATTTTAGAGGATATTAGTAAATATTTATGTTTAATATCAGGAGGGAAAAGCAAAACTGATACTTTGGAGCAATGATTTTTAAAACGGCATTTCATTTAACCGGTGATATTTATACGCAAATCCGAATTAGCAAGAATAGGTGTTAATCTTACGGAAGAGGATTGGAAAATTAATTCTACAACTCAATTAGTATAATAATTTAAGGGGGAGTCTGAAATGACTGACAAAAAAAGAAAAATTTTATCCTGCGTGCTGATATGTATTTCAATAATAGTTATTTTTGCCGGATGCAAAAACAACAAAACAGATACCGCCGCTGCCGATATTTCAAAAGAGGTATCTGCAACGACTCAAAATGTTGACGATAAAACCACAGTCGCAGCTTCTGCTACTGACAAATCAACTTCCTCTACTGATAAAACCACAGGCACAACTTCCGCTAATTCGAAAAATGCAAATGCAACAACCCAAAAGGCCGTAAAGAAAACCACCACAAAAAATGCAAAAAACAAAAAAACTACCGCTTCCAAAAAAAACAAAGGTAAAACTACTACCTCTGACTATCCTCCTGCAACAACTCAAAAGCTTGGCAAAGATTTTATGACAGATATAATTGATAGCAATGCGGTTGTCGTTTTTAATAAAAAAACAGGGCAATTTAAGATTGACTGCCATGGCAACTTTTTTCCTGCATTCGCGTTAGAATTCGGTAATGATTTATATTATAACAAACTTAACGGAGAAGAGTTTGACGGAAATAACGTTAAATCAATTTATTTTAAGGACGGAGTAACTGTTATAGGTTATAATCCGATTAGCTATTTTGTAAATGCCACGGAGGTTACTATACCAAAATCGACAAAAAGGATTCTTCGTAATACTTTCCCAAGCTCAATGAAAATCAAAACCATAAATTACGGCGGATCAAAAGAGGATTGGAAAAAAATCCTTATTGATAACGGCAATAACGAGGCAATTCAAAATTGCAAATCAATAAATTATAACGCTAAAATAGAAAAATCAACTGTAAGTAATTCTACCGATTATTATTTTAATCAAAGATACAAGACAAAGCACTTTAGAAAAGGGGGTAAAATTACCGTTAAGCTTGATTATTACACAGGTGTTGTAACAGTCAGCGGCAACGGTCCGACTGATGATACAGATCCGTTAGATGCTGTTTCAATTCCAAGTAAATTAATTGAAACCCCGTCAGATTGGTCGGAAGGCATACTATTTCCGACTATAAACACCCTGAAATATAAAGAAGGTATAACAGTAATCACAAGTTTAAATTGCAACAACTCTTCGGCATACACTGTCTATATCCCAAAATCAGTAAAAACCATTGAAGAAAGTGCATTTCTGAATAATGATTATCTTAAAAATGTTTATTACGCAGGAACAGAAAAGCAGTGGAAAGAAATTAAAATTGCAAAAAAAGGAAATGAAGATTTATTAAACGCAACCATTCATTTCGGATAATTAAATAAGCGGTAAAGTTAAATATTTAAACGCCCGAAAGGAATAAGCTTTCGGGCGTTTAAAATTAATCTTTTATTTTATACAATAAACAACATATATTTTTGTAAATTCTGTTAATTGACAAGGACAACCCGCAAATGTTATTTTAAATATAGAATTATATTGTAACAAAGAACGTCAATTAATATTTGAATCAGTTAAAAATAAGAGGGGTAAAATTATGACTGAATCAGTTTTAACACAAAAAGAACAAAAATATATTAAAGGTAAAGAATTTATTCTTTATCTTGTTGCCGTGTTCTTTTATACTATGATGACGGGTACGGTCGGTTCCTACAGAAGCGACTACTTAATAAACGTGCTGTCGTTGCCGGACAACAGCGTAAGCCTGTTCAACACACTGATTTCTGTTATACCTTTTATTCTTAACTTCTTTATAGCCATGTATATTGACGGAAGAAAAACAGGTAAAAGCGGAAAATTCAGACCGCTTGCGCTTCTCGTTGCTATTCCGACAGGAATATTTCTTTTGCTTTCATTTTGGGCGCCAAAGGAAATTACCGGTTCAACACTTATGATTTATCTTGTAACCGTAGCAGTTGCATATGCCGTATGCACCAACTTCGGTGACTGTGTGAACAAGGTTGCAATCGTTATGACGCCGAATATGAAAGAGCGTGATACGGTAATATCTTTCAGGTCAATAGTGTCCGCTGTGGGAAATTCCGCGCCGCTCGTTGTTGAGCTTGTTCTTGCATTTTTTATTAAGGATAAGGCTCTTCGCTATATCGGGGTTGCTTCTCTTTGCGGAGTTTTCGGAATTATAACAATGCTTCTTGGTATGAAAACGGTCCGTGAAAGAATTACATATGATAATAAAAAGAAAAATCCCATTGCAGGCTATGCCGATGTTATTAAGAACAAATACGCTTGGATAATAATTATATCAGAGTTTTTAAAAAACTTCAGAGGCGTTTCAACATATATGGGTATTTTCCTTGCCGAAGCTCTATTAGGACCGGGTAAGTTTCTTTTATTTGGTCTGCCTACAGGTATAGGCACAGCAGTCGGTATGCTTATCATCAATTTCCTGCTTAACAAATTTAACTCAAAACAGCTTTATATAGCAAGCGGAATTTATTCCGTAATTGCAAACTGTATTGCTTTTGCGGTGGGTTACACATACTTTAAAAGCCCCAACAATATTCTTCAAATAGTATTTGTTTTAACCTTATTCCTTATAGGATTGCAGTTCGGAGCGTCAAATCTCCTTCCAACAATGTTTCAAGCTGATGTCCTTGAAACTATTGAACTGAAAACAGGAAAACGGCTTGACGCCTCTCTTCCGTTTGTTATCAGTATAGGCACAATGGTATCAGGCACAATCGCCTCGGCGCTTGCGCCCAAGATTCTTTACGGCACAAAAATTCCGATAATTCAATACATTCAAGCTGTCAACGGCGTTACTCAGGAGCAAAGCCTCCATACAAAAATTATGCTCTTGTTTTTCTACACTATTGTTCACGGTCTTATGATGTTCCTTGCGGGCGTTCCGTTCTTCTTTTACAAACTGACAGGCAAGGCAAAAGAAGATGTCCACAATGCGGTACTTGCTCAGCGTGAAAAAATTGAAGCCCAGCAAAACATCAATGACAAAACCGATATGAATATTAAAAATCAGGATGAATAATATAAGATTTATGAAAAATTTTTTATTAATAATATCGACAGTTTTGATACTATCATTTCTTTGTGCCTGCAGTAATGAAAATGCCGGCTCTGCAGCTTCCGAAAGCGCAGTTAAAATTAAGGAAAGCACTGTAAAGAACTTTGATAAAAGCGAAAAATCAGACAACACATTCACTGTTAATATCGGTGATAAATCATTTTCCGCACAGCTTTATAATAATGAAACCGCGAAGGCGTTTGCCGATATGCTGCCTCTCACCCTAAGTATGAACGAGCTTAACGGTAATGAAAAATATTATAATTTAAAAAAGCCGTTACCGTCTGACAGTTCAGAAGTAATTAATATAAAAAGCGGTGATATTATGCTCTACAAAAGCAACTGCATTGTGTTGTTTTATGACAGCTTTTCAACCGATTACAGTTATACAAAAATCGGATATATAGAAAATCCGTCAGAACTTGCCGACGCTGTCGGCAGCGACGATATAACAATTACATTTAATAAATAACGGAGAAATTTTTATGGAAACGAAACTAAAATTAACTGACGAATGGGATAAGACCTTTCCTGAAAACGACAAGGTAAATCATCGAAAAGTAACATTTCATAACCGATACGGAATAACTTTGGCGGCAGATTTATATGAGCCTAAGAATGCAACAGGAAAGCTTCCCGCGATTGCCGTGTGCGGTCCTTTCGGCGCGGTAAAAGAACAGGCATCGGGATTATATGCCCAAACAATGGCACAACGGGGCTTTTTAACCCTTGCATTTGATCCATCGTTTACGGGAGAAAGCGGAGGAGAGCCAAGATATATGGCGTCACCCGATATTAATACTGAGGATTTTCAGGCGGCAGTTGACTTTTTGTCTGTCCTTGATAATGTCGATTCTGAAAAAATCGGTATTATCGGTATCTGCGGCTGGGGCGGTATGGCGCTGAACACGGCTGCGATAGACACACGAATTAAAGCGACCGTTGCATCTACTATGTATGATATGAGCCGTGTAAACGCGAACGGCTATTTTGATTCCGAAAACGACAGCGAATCCCGTTATGAAAAACGCAAAGCTTTAAACGAGCAAAGAACAAAAGAATACAAATCAGGCGAGTATGTGCGCGGCGGCGGTGTTGTTGACCCGCTCCCTGAGGACGCGCCGTTTTTTGTAAAGGATTACTATGATTACTACAAAACAAAGCGGGGCTATCACGAGCGCTCATTAAATTCAAATGACGGCTGGAATATCACGGGTTGTATGTCATTTATGAATATGCCGATTTTACGCTACAGTAACGAAATAAAAAGCGCAGTACTTATAATTCACGGTGAAAAAGCACACTCCTGCTATTTCAGCAAAGACGCCTACAGTAATATGGTAAAGGATAATCCTTTTTCGGATAACAAAGAGCTTATGATTATTCCTAATGCCGTACATACGGATTTGTATGATAAAACCGAAATTATTCCGTTTGATAAAATCACTGATTTCTTTAAAACATATTTAAAATAAAGCAGAACATTTTGATTTTTACCATGTCGCAACTGTGGTCAATGTTTTTATTTATTCTATAATTTTCCAGTTGTATTTGAAACCAGCATAAATTCGAGGAGTGAATTTAACTATGACAGAAAGAGAAAGAATGAACGCCGGATTGATTTACGACCCTACAGTTAACGAAATTATGGCAGAGCAAGCTTCATACCTTGAACTGCTTTACGATTATAATTCAACACGCCCGAGCGAATCTGAAAAACGCTTTGAACTGCTCAAAAAAATGCTTGGTACAATCGGAGAAGGCTGTTATATTGAGCCTCCGTTTTATGCAAACTGGGCCGGAAAGCATGTGTTTATGGGAAACTATGTTTACGCAAACTTTAATCTCACGCTTGTTGACGACGGAAATATATTTATAGGCGACAAGGTAATGTTCGGACCAAACGTGACGGTTGCAACTGCTAATCATCCAATTATTCCCGAACTGAGGCAGCGGGCTCTGCAATACAATAAAGATGTTCGAATCGGTAATAATGTGTGGATAGGCGCTGGAACGGTTATCGTTCCCGGAATAACAATCGGTGATAATTCCGTTATAGGCGCAGGCAGTATCGTTACAAAGGACGTACCCGCAAATGTTGTTGCGGTAGGAAATCCCTGCAGAATTCTCAGGGAAATAAATGAGCGTGACAGAGAATTTTTTTATAAGAACGAGAAAATTGACTGGGAAAATTTATAAATTTAAAGCATAAACAATAAATATCTTTTACGTCATAGAATAAAAAATACAGCCGATGGTTTGTGAAATATCTCTCGAACCATCGGCTTGTTTTATTTTAATTTTTCTTAGATTTTTAATCCGTATTTATTTGAATATCAGTTAATGAAATATCAATATTTTTTAAAAGCGTTGTCATTAATTCGGCAGAATAAAACGGTACTGAAAAATTAAGATTCAGTTAATTTAAAAGTGATTGTTTTAACTTCTCTGGCTTTAAAGGCAACCTCCTGAGATTCACTTGAAAGTCCGCAGGACACATTGATTTTCTGGTCTGTATCGGATTTAATTTCAACAACCGCGGTACCTGCCGCAATATCCCATTCAAGCTTTTCAACGGTTGCGCGTGTGCGTGCCTTTATTCCCGTTACGGTTCCCTTATCAAAACCGCTGTTTAAAAGCGCCGGCAAAATCTCAATTTCACCTGTGTTTGAATAAACAAGGCTTTCATTGATTATTCCCAGATAACCGATTGCGAAATCGGTACAATAACAGCTTCCTCTGTCATAATCGTGGTTTGTCATAAGTGAATCATAACGTATCTTGTGATTCATCAGCTTTGTCAAAGCGTCTGTCAAACTGTTTCTGTCCTTAAGTCTTGCCGCGATAAGAGAACGGTGCACAAGCGCGTGGCTCGCCTCATTTTCACTCTCACGGTTGTCGATTGCCTGAACACAAGCCTTTGTAAGCTCCTCATTATCCTGCGTTTCAAACAACGGCCATACGCAGTAGAGATGGCTGAGATGTCTGTGCTCGTTATTTTCCTCAAAGGCTGTTGTTGCCCATTCTTTTAATGCGCCTGTTTCGTCATAAAGATAAGGAGGTAAATTATCAAGCAAAGCCTGCCATTTTGATGTATCCGCATTTGGAGTTACACTTGCCGTAACATCAATGAGCATATTCAGATTATCCCTGCACGCGGCAATATCAATAGCGCAGTTTGCATCGGACGGGCTTGGATAGTTAGAAGGATTATTCTCCGGAGAGTAGCTTGGAAGAATACAGTAGCTTTCCCCGTCCTTAAGCTCTGTCTTTCCCTGCTCATAATGAATACCGCCGTCCTTGTCGGTGTAATATTCAGGCGTCATAAGCTGTTGCCAGTAATTTGCGGATTTAGTAAGCAGAGGAAGAAGAATATCCTCCTGAAGTCTTAAATAACCCCTGTCCGTAATTTTTTTAAGTTGAGCGTCTGTCAAATCCTTTTCCGTAGGAGAAAGAACAGATTTAAGCTTATTCAAATCAAATTCATCACTGAGAGGAATATTGATATTCCCGTAGCATTGCAGGGTTTCATATAACGGCTGGAGCATCCACGAAGTTCCCGCGTTCCAGTATCTGAAAGGATAAGGATAACAGGTTTCTGTTATTACAGCCTTATCGCCGTCGGAATTTACAGGCGCTTGTATCGCGTCCTTAAAGCCGTGCGTTGCGTATGCGTTTTCCTCCCAGTCAGGAAGCTGACGGAGTATAAAATAAGCATAACCGACAGGTGTTAAAGACATATTGCCTGTATTCATAGACGAGGTTTGCAGATTAACATTTGCGTCCATTGTGTATTTGCTTCCCCAGCCGGTATTCCACTCACCTGTCCACATACCGTAAAGACGGCTTGTGGAATATCCGCTGCAACAGAGATAAGCATATCTGCCCGCATAATAGGTTCTCTGTGCGAGGGCGGAATTAATTTCGTCCTTACCCTTCTGTGATTTCAGCATACTTTCATTTGAAGAGGTATCCGCGTCACCAAGCGTTAATGTAACCGCGTCAAACTGAGGCTGGTAAATCGCCAAATGATTTTCAAGCGCCTTGTCATAATCAAAATCTCCGCTTGCAGAATACTTATCCGCAACCGCCTTTGTCTGTTTGAAAAGCGCTTCAGTCAGCGCATAGCTTTCCTGCTTTTCAAACTCATCATATGCGCCCATGTCATAAGTACGGTCGGAAATCGTAATTAAATAAACCGCATCGGCGTCAGTAATTTTAATACCGTTGTTATCGCCGCAAAATTGTGTTTCTTTTGTATTTTTATCAAGTATAACCCTTTCCTTAGAGCCGCCTTGTATAACAACATATGTGAGCGTTGCGTAACCTCCGTTTTTAAGCTCACTGTTCTCATAATTCGGATAATGAGCGACAAAAGCTATTGAGTCTGCATTATCGTCCGTAATCTTTTTATATTTAAGATTTTTCTCGTCGCTGTCGCCGAAATTAGCAAGGGTAGAAATATCATCAAAGGAAAGTGTCATATTAATCTTTTCGCCCTTGTCAGACGAATTAAGCTGTGTAATTACGGCGCCGTCAGCCATTGATGTAAAGGATTTTCTCTGCCAAGCTCCGCCTTTGCTTTCATAATATACGCCAACCTGTGACGTTTCGTAATCAGTGTAGCGGGCATAATTTGACTCGCCCTTTCCATCAATATCAAGCCTTAACTGACCGCCGGGATGATAACGGTAAACGTCGTCATAGCTTGCGTTATCAACAATATCCTCACCCTTGACTATCGACTGCTTAACAGTTTCGAGCTCGTCAAAGGTTTCAGGGCAGTAGCGCACATTCTCATTCGGCATAATAAAGTGCATATTCTGGAAAATGAAAGTATCAGAATACGGCGAACCGCTTTCGACAAAGCCCTGCAGTCCGTTGCCCGATACCATACCGTGTCTCCATTTATCTGTATTGTTTTTCTTTGACACTGAAAGTTCCTTATAATCACTGCTGTACGAAATTTTACTTAAATCAGTAAAAAGGCTTTCAATCTTCGCATTCGTATTCTTTCCGCCCGAACAGGCAGAGAGAGAAAAAACAAACGCTGAGCATAAGCCTAAACAAAGTGCTTTTTTGATTAATTTATTCATACTATCACCTCATAAAAATTATAGCATAACAGCCTATAAAAAACACGACATTATAATCATAATAATGTCGTGTTTTCAGCTTTTCATTTTAAGAGCTTATCATAAATACACAACTAAAACAACACGAAACTGACTAATCTTTTTTATAGTATACCAATGTCATTTTATCGTTTATTATTTCTGTTTTACCTGTTAGATAATACCCGACTTTTTCATACAAATGGCAGTTGCCCTTCTCCTGCAATATAGTCTCCAATTCCCAGTTGGCTTTCTGCTTCAAGAATAGCTTTTTGCGCTAAACCTTTATTTCTATATTGTGGCATTACAAATACAGGAGATATTCTTTTTGCCTTATCATTTTCTTTAGTATCAACAATTCTGATTGCTCCGGTTATCGTATTATCAACTTTAATAAAGTAAAAATATGTAAACGGCTGTTTTAAACGCGTTATTACTTTTTCAACAGGCTCGCAGGCGGGATTTGTTTGCGTATCCTGATATTTATTATATAAATCAGTAAAAGCCTCAACCTGCATTTTCCAAAGACGGTTGGCGTCATTAATATCAATTCTGCTCAATTTTAATTCCATAATACTTAATCCTGTATATCACCGTATGATGATTAGTTAAATTTTTGTTATAGCGTTAAACAACACAATTCACACATTACATTATAATTCTATAACATACAGCAATCTTTTTCAAGCATTTTGAAATAAATCAGGTTTACGCACAAAGTCTTTTTTCGCCAATATTTATATTACAAAATTTTAATCGTAATGGTAAAAATTTTTTATTGACTTTGCGACTGCTATACAATATTATATTAGTGCATTTCGCAATAATTTTTTATATTTTGAGTACAAATAAAAAAATTGTTTATTTTTTGACAATTAATTGTTTATTTTTTGACAATTATATGTTAATATATATCTACTCATATAGAAATACAGTTTAATAAATGAAATAATTTTGGGAGGAATAAATTTAATGCAAAAGAAAAAAAGCACACTTCCTTTTAAAGGCACAGACGAGCAGAAAAAAAAGCTTGACGCCGTTATTGACGCAAACAAGCACGATAAAAGCCGTTTGATGGCTGTTATGCAGGAGGCGCAGGAAATCTACGGTTATCTTCCGATAGAGGTGCAGGAAATGATTGCTGAGGGTATGGACGTTCCGCTTGAAAAGGTATACGGTGTCGCAACCTTTTACGCTCAGTTTTCATTAGCTCCTAAGGGAAAGTATAATATATCGGTATGTATGGGTACTGCCTGCTATGTAAAGGGTTCCCAAACTCTTCTTGACGCTCTTACCGAAAAATTAGGTATAGGTATTGATGAATGTACTCCTGACGGAAAATTTTCACTTACAGCCTGCCGCTGCATCGGCGCATGCGGCTTAGGTCCCGTATTGACCGTTAATGACGAAGTTTACGGTAAGCTTACGGCTGATGATATTGACGGTATTCTCGCAAAATATCAGAATTAACTTACTAATATATATTGAAAGGAGAAGTGAAATGAAGTCCATTGATGAGCTTAATGCTATTAAGCAGGAATACAGAAGTGCGGTAACAATACGCACAAGCGATTATGAAACAAGAATTATTGTCGGAATGGGCAACAGCGGTATTGTTGCCGGCGCGCGCGATATACTCAAGACACTCGTTAAGCTGATTGAAAACGAGGGTCTCAGCGGAAAGGTTATTGTTACACAGGAGGCAAGAGTCAGCAAGGTCGGTCACAATCCTGTTGTTAAGATAGTTGAGGACGGCGTAAAAACCGCCGTATATTCAAATGTTACAAAAGATATGGCAAAACGTATTGTTGAGGAACATATCAAAGGCGGAAAAATCATTGAAGAATATCTTTTGACTGATGATACAGGCAAGGAGGAATAAAGTATGATACGTTCACATGTAATGATCTGTGGAGGTACAGGCTGTACTTCCTCAGGCAGTTTAAAAATTCAGGAAGAATTTGCAAGACTTATAAAATCATATGGTTTGCAGGATGAGGTTCAGATTGTTAAAACAGGATGCTTTGGTCTGTGCGCTCTCGGTCCCGTTGTAATTGTTTATCCCGAAGGTACATTTTACAGCCAAGTAAAGCCGGAGGATGTTGAGGAAATTGTTGAGTCGCACCTTTTAAAAGGACATATTGTTGAAAGACTTGTTTATAACGATACGGGAAATGTTAAGCCTAAAAATCCAAAGTACGTAACTTTAAAAGAAACAGCGTTCTATCGTTCCCAAGATCGTATTGTGCTCAGAAACTGCGGTGTTATAGACCCTGAAAACATTAATGAGTACATAGCAAGGGATGGTTATCAGGCGCTTCATAAGGCTCTTAAAACAATGTCACCTGACGATGTTATCAAATGCGTATCCGACTCAGGTCTCAGAGGACGCGGAGGCGGAGGATTCCCGACAGGCTTCAAGTGGGCGTTATGCGCACCGAACAAGGCTCCTCAAAAATACGTTGTATGTAATGCCGACGAAGGCGACCCCGGAGCATTTATGGACCGTTCAGTTCTTGAAGGCGACCCGCACTGCGTTATTGAGGCAATGGCTATTGCGGGCTATGCTATCGGCGCGACAAAGGGCTTTGTATATGTACGTGCTGAATATCCTATTGCCGTTCACCGCCTTCAGATTGCTATTGACCAGGCAAGAGAGCAGGGTCTGCTCGGTAAGAACATATTTGATTCAGGCTTTGATTTTGATATTGAAATAAGACTTGGCGCAGGCGCATTTGTATGCGGTGAGGAAACCGCTCTTATGACCTCGATTGAGGGTAACAGAGGCGAACCCCGTCCGCGTCCTCCGTATCCTGCTGTCAAAGGTTTATATAATTCACCGACAGTAGAAAACAATGTTGAAACCTTTGCAAATATTCCTCAGATTATTCTCAAGGGCGCAGAATGGTTCTCTTCAATCGGTACAGAAAAATCAAAAGGTACAAAGGTATTCGCGCTCGGAGGTAAGATTAAGCATACGGGTCTTGTTGAGGTTCCTATGGGAACTACTCTCCGCCAAATCATTGAGGATATAGGCGGCGGTATACCAAACGGCAAAAAGTTTAAAGCTGCGCAGACAGGCGGACCTTCCGGCGGATGTATCCCCGCTTCGCTTATTGATACCGCGATTGATTATGACAACCTTACGGCAATCGGCTGTATGATGGGCTCCGGCGGTCTTATCGTTATGGATGAGGATACCTGTATGGTTGATATAGCCAAGTTCTTCCTTGAATTTACAGTTGATGAATCCTGCGGAAAATGTACTCCGTGCCGTGTAGGAACAAAAAGGCTCCTTGAAATGCTTGAAAAGATTACATCCGGCAAGGGTACAATGGAGGATATTGACAAACTTGAGGAGCTCTGCTATTACATTAAAGCTAACTCACAGTGCGGTCTCGGACAGACAGCTCCTAACCCTGTTCTCGCAACTCTTAAATTTTACCGTGACGAATACATTTCTCACGTTAAAGATAAGAAGTGCCCAGCAGGAGTATGTAAGGATCTCCTTACATATGTGATTGATAAGGATAAATGTATAGGCTGCGGTATGTGCGCAAGAAACTGCCCAGCAGAAACTATTGTTAAAACAGATTATACCGCACCGGGACACAAGCTTCCGTCATATGAAATCATTCCTGATAAATGCGTTAAATGCGGCGCTTGTATTTCAAACTGCCGATTGAAAGCAATCAGCAAGCAATAAATAAGGAGGGCCTAAAAATGGAAATGGTAAATTTAAAAATTAACGGCATTGCCGTAAGCGCACCTAAGGGCTCAACTATTTTAGATGCTGCCCGTCAGACAGGTATTGAAATCCCCACACTCTGCTATATGAAAGATATAAATGAAATCGGCGCCTGCCGTATTTGTATAGTTGAGGCTAACGAGGGAAGAGGATTTAAAATTGTTACCTCCTGCGTATACCCTGTATCAGAGGGTATGGAGGTTCTTACAAATACAGAAAAAATACAGAAATACAGGAAAACAACACTGGAGCTTATTTTATCGGTTCATGATAAAAACTGTCTTTCCTGCACACGTTCAACAAATTGCGAGCTTCAGAAACTCTGCCGTGACTACGGCGTTGACAGCTCGGGCTTTGAGGGCGAGAAACCGCATTATGAAAAGGATACAAGCACCGCTCATCTTGTAAGAGATAATAACAAATGTATTCTTTGCAGAAGATGCGTTGCAGCCTGCAAACAACAGTATGTCAGCGTAATCGGAGCCAACGACCGCGGTATGGACACTTCAATCGGTCAGCCGTTTGATTTGCCGCTTAATAATACGCCTTGTATTTCCTGCGGTCAGTGTACGGCTGTATGTCCTACAGGAGCGCTTACCGAAAGAGATGATACAGACAAGGTGTGGGACGCTCTTGCAGACCCTAAAAAGCACGTTGTTGTTCAGACCGCACCTTCAATCCGCGCAACAATCGGCGAATGCTTCGGCATGCCGATAGGCACAAATGTTGAGGGTAAAATGGTAGCCGCGCTTCGCAGACTCGGATTTGAAAAGGTATTTGATACAGACTTCGGCGCTGACCTTACAATCGTTGAGGAAGCAAACGAGCTTGTAGAACGTATTAAAAACGGAGGCACTCTTCCTATGATTACCTCCTGCTCACCGGGCTGGGTAAAATTCTGTGAATTTTACTATCCTGATTTACTCTCACATTTATCAACCTGCAAATCACCGCAGCAAATGGCAGGCGCGGTAATTAAGACATATTACGCTCAGAAAATGGGCATTGACCCAAAAGACATCGTTTGCGTATCAGTTATGCCTTGTACCGCAAAGAAATTTGAAATCGGAAGAGATGATCAGTCTGCAGCCGGTGTTCCCGACGTTGATATTGTATTAACAACGAGAGAAGTCAGCAGAATGTTTAACAGACTCGGAATTAACTTTGCCGCTCTTCCTGATGAAGAGTTCGACAGTCCTCTCGGCGACGATACAGGCGCTGCCGTTATCTTCGGAGCAACAGGCGGCGTTATGGAGGCGGCAGTAAGAACCGCTAACGCGTGGCTTAACGGCTCAACCGAACCGATAGAACTTAAAGCTGTACGCGGTACACAGGGCTTAAAGGAAACAACAGTAAATCTTAATGGAACAGAGCTTAAGCTTGCCGTAGCATCGGGAGCCGCTGCTGCAAAGGTTGTTATGGACAGCCTAAAGGCAGGTAATCCCAACGGCTGGGGCTTTATTGAGATTATGGGATGTCCGGGCGGATGCGTAAACGGCGGCGGTCAGCCGATTCAGCCGCAGTATGTACGCGATACTGTTGACCTTAAGGCTGTTAGGGCAAAGGCTCTTTATGACCAGGATAAGTCAATGACACTTCGTATGTCGCACGAATCCCCTGTCATCAAGAAACTCTATGAGGAATGGTATGACGGATTCGGCGGTCACAAGGCTCACCACGATCTGCATACTTCATATACTCCGAGAAAAAAATATAAAATATAAAATAAATTAAAAATATTAAATGCTTTCTGACGCAAAGCAGGCGGGTTTTACGCCATCTGACCGAAAGAGCGCAAATAGTTTTAATCTAAAACCGCGCCTTTTGAAAGGCGCGGTTTTTTAATTGAGGTGATATTATGGAAACTCGTGTCGCAGTAATAGGTATAATAGTTGAAAACAGGGAAAGCGCTGCCGCTTTAAACGAAATACTTTCAGAATACGGTGATTATATAATAGGAAGAATGGGCGTTCCGTATCGTAAAAGGGACATTAATATTATTTCAGTCGCGGTTGACGCGCCGCAGAATGTTATTAACGCATTGAGCGGAAAAATAGGAAGGCTTGACGGTGTTTATGCAAAAGCAGCATACAGTAATGTGTAATTCACTGATTGACACCTTGCGTAAGGATACTGTTCTTTCATTTGATGAATATTTGTTTTTAATTAAGAACAGAGATAAATGTGCCGACTATCTTTACAAAAATGCCTCTCAGGTGCGTGAAAGCGTTTACTCTAACAAAATTTATATCAGAGGTCTGATTGAATTTACGAATTACTGCAAAAACAACTGCTTTTACTGCGGAATACGCAGGAACAATAAAAAAGCCGACAGATACAGACTGACGGCAGAGGAAATATTGAGCTGTGCCGACTACGGCTACAATCTCGGCTTTCGCACCTTTGTACTACAGGGCGGTGAAGACGCATACTATTCTGACGAGATGCTTTGTGATATTGTAAGGCAATTAAAAGGAAAGTATCCCGACTGCGCCGTGACACTTTCGCTCGGCGAACGAAGCTTTGAAAGCTACAAAGAGCTTAAAAACGCGGGAGCAGACAGGTACTTACTTCGCCACGAGACTGCCGACCCTAAGCATTACGGCAAACTGCACCCTTGTGAAATGAGCTATAAAAACAGGCTTGAATGTCTTGAAAATCTCAAAACGCTCGGCTATCAGGTCGGGGCAGGCTTTATGGTCGGTTCACCGTTTCAGACTGAGGAAAATCTTGCCGGAGAACTCTTATTCTTAAAAAGACTTAAACCTCATATGGTAGGCATAGGACCGTTCATTTCTCATAAGGACACCCCTTTTTACAATCAGCCCTCGGGCACGGCGGAACTTACACTCTTTATGCTCGGACTCGTACGGCTGACACTTCCCTATGCGCTTTTACCCGCCACAACCGCTTTGGGAACTATTGATAATTCAGGAAGAGAAAAAGGGATTTTGGCAGGCGCAAATGTTCTTATGCCTAATCTGTCACCTATTGATGTCAGAAGAAAGTATATGCTTTATGATAATAAAATCTGCACCGGCGACGAGGCGGCGCAGTGTATTGAATGTTTAAAAAGAAGAATAAGCGCCACAGGCTGTGAAATTGAAATCAGCCGCGGCGACTGTAAAGGAGAAAATAATGGCTGAATATAATCCTAAATCACTTGTTGCGGAGGAATTCATAAACGATGAAGAAATCAAAGCAACTCTTAAATACGCAGATGAAAACAAGGACAACATTGAACTTATTGACAAAATAATTGCGAAAGCAAAGCTTCGCAAAGGACTTAATCACAGGGAGGCAAGTGTTCTGCTTGCCTGTGAAAACAAGGACAAAATCAATGAAATATACGATTTGGCAGAGCAGATAAAAAAGGATTTTTACGGCAACAGAATAGTTATGTTTGCTCCGCTTTATCTTTCAAACTACTGCGTAAACGGCTGTCTTTACTGCCCGTACCATTTAAAAAACAAGCACATTGCGCGTAAAAAGCTCACTCAGGAGGAGGTAGCCAAAGAGGTTATCGCTCTTCAGGATATGGGACACAAGCGCCTTGCAATCGAGGCAGGAGAAGACCCTGTCAATAATCCTATTGAATATATACTTGAATGTATAAAAACTATTTATTCAATAAAACACAAAAACGGAGCTATCAGAAGAGTTAATGTAAATATTGCCGCTACAACTGTTGAAAACTATAAAAAGCTGAAGGATGCCGGTATCGGCACATACATTCTCTTTCAGGAAACATATCACAAGGAAAGCTACGAATACCTCCACCCGACAGGTCCTAAGCACAATTACGCTTATCATACAGAGGCGATGGACAGGGCTATGGAAGGCGGTATCGACGATGTTGGTATCGGCGTGCTTTTCGGACTTGACAAATACCGTTATGAGTTCGCAGGGCTTTTGATGCACGCGGAGCATCTTGAGGCTGTTCACGGCGTAGGTCCGCACACTATCAGCGTTCCCCGTGTTAAAAGAGCGGACGATATTGACCCTTCGGATTTTGATAACTCCCTCAGTGATGAAATATTCTGCAAAATCGCGGCGTGCATAAGAATAGCCGTTCCGTACACGGGTATGATTATATCCACCCGTGAAACACCGCAGGTGCGCGAGGAGATTATACGTCTCGGCGTAAGCCAGATAAGCGGAGGCTCACGTACTTCTGTCGGCGGATACTGCGAGGAGGAAAGACCTCACGATACCGAGCAGTTTGACGTTTCCGACAACAGAACGCTCGACGAGGTCGTAAACTGGCTTATGAGAGCGGGATATATTCCGTCCTTCTGCACAGCGTGCTACAGAGAAGGCAGAACAGGCGATAGATTTATGAGTCTTTGCAAATCAGGTCAGATTCAAAACTGCTGCCACCCTAACGCGCTTATGACACTCAAGGAATTTCTTATGGATTACGCAAGCGAGGACACACGCAAAATAGGCGAAGCGCTTATTGAAAAAGAAATTGACAATATCGGTAAAGATAAGGTTAAGGACATTGTAAGAGAAAGACTTATCAAAATAGAAAACGGTGAAAGAGATTTTCGCTTTTAGCTTTAATGAGGTGAATTTATGGGACTAAACGATACCCCCTCGGCTGAAAGACTGCATATAGGCTTTTTCGGGTGCAGAAACGCGGGAAAAAGCAGTCTTGTAAACGCTGTTACAGGGCAGGATTTATCAGTTGTAAGCGATGTTAAGGGAACAACTACGGACCCTGTTAAAAAGGCCATGGAGCTTTTACCTCTCGGACCTGTTATTATTATTGACACGCCCGGGTATGACGATGAGGGAGCTTTAGGGAAAAAAAGAGTTGAGTCAACAAAAAAAGTTTTGAGAAGCTGTGATATAGCTGTTCTTGTATCCGAGGCTGACAGAAAACTTAACAAAACAGAACATGAACTTATCTCTCTTTTTAAGGAAAGAAACATACCTTTTTTAATTGCAAAGAATAAGGTTGACATTTCTGTTTCCCCAGCCGTCAATGAAAAAAATACAATATACACAAGCGCTTTGAATAAAACGGGCATAGAGGAACTTAAAAATGCTATCGGCGCAAGCGTTAAGGATAAATCTAAGAAAATAAATTATGTAGGTGATTTAATTAAGGCAAACGATATTGTCGTACTCGTGACGCCGATTGACTCCGCAGCCCCAAAGGGAAGAATGATTCTGCCCCAGCAGCAAGCAATCCGTGATATTCTTGATTTCGGTGCTGTATCCGTAGTTACAAAGGAAACGGAGCTTGAATATACGCTCAATGCGCTTTCCAAATCCCCTGCCCTTGTCATTACGGATTCACAGGCTTTCAAGCAGGTCAGCAAAATCGTGCCCGATGAAATTCCTCTGACATCATTTTCAATTTTAATGGCACGGTACAAAGGATTTCTCAACACGGCTGTAGAGGGAGTCAAGGCGCTTGACAACTTAAAGGACGGCTCGCGTGTGCTGATAAGCGAGGGGTGTACTCACCACCGACAGTGTAACGATATAGGAACGGTTAAAATGCCGAAATGGTTAAAAAATTATACCGGCGCGGATTTAATCCTTGAATGGAGCAGTGGAAACGGATTTCCTGAAAATCTTAAGGATTATGATATGGTTATTCACTGCGGAGGATGTATGCTTAATGACAATGAAATGAAATACAGAATGGAAACAGCGCAAAAGCAGGGAGTTCCTTTTACAAATTACGGAACTGTCATTGCATATATGCAGGGTATACTCAAACGAAGCCTTGCGCCGATTCCGGATATAGATTTCTAATAGCAAAGAGCAGGTTAAAAAACCTGCTCTTTGCTTATTGTGTTTAGCATTATTTATAGTTTTTTATTATATAAATTCAGGAAGATAATCGCCGTGGGCGTCAATCAGCTCGTCACACATTCTGATGATTGTATCTATATCAAGCTCGCTTGATGTATGGGGGTCAAGCATTGCCGCCGATACCGAGAGTATCTCCTATCGTTTGCCTAAGTCCGTATTTTTTGGAATTTCAAAGTCGATAATCATAGACGGGTCATAACCTCCGACCTGAATTGCATTAATTACAAATGACGCGTCCTTCTAATATTTCTTACAAAGACAGTACTGCCAGCACCCATAAAAGTAATTTTTATTATATTGTCACCCCGTATTTTATTTAAATTTATAGGTTAATTTTAAATTTGATATTCAATTCATTTCATTAATATGATATTATGAGGTTGTCAATATGAAGTTTACCATATAATCCTGATTATGTAAACAGATATTGTTTAAAAAGGAGGCTTTTATGACAAAACAGGAATATTTTAATCAAATAACTAATGTTATAAAAAACGGCAAATACAAGGACAACTGGGAGTCGCTCTCACATCACAAAACACCCGAATGGTTTGCAAAAGATAAGTTTGGCATTTTTATTCATTTCGGCATTTACAGTGTGCCAGCGTTTGGAAACGAATGGTATTCAAGAGCGATGTATGACAAAAACGAGAGAGAATTTGAACATCATATCAAAACCTACGGCTCTCAGGACAAATTCGGTTACAAGGATTTTATTCCCATGTTTACCGCTGAACGCTTCAATGCTGATGAATGGGCTGAACTGTTCAAAAAATCAGGCGCAAAATATGTTATGCCTGTTGCCGAGCACCACGACGGCTTTGCGATGTATGAAACGGAATTTAACCGCTGGAACGCAAAAAATATGGGCCCTTGCCGGGATATTGTCGGTGATTTGAAAAAAGCCTGTAAGAAAAACGATCTTGTATTCTGCGCATCGTCACACAGGGCGGAACACTACTTTTTTATGAATATGGGCAGAACCTTTGACAGTGATGTAAACAGTGAAGAGTTTAGCGATTTCTATGGACCTGCATTCTACTGCCCTGAATTTGACGGCGGTACAATCCACAGGACAACGGCAGACACATACTCTCGCGGCGCAAGCAAAGAATGGCTTGAGGACTGGCTTGTACGCACATGTGAAATTATAGATAAATATAAGCCAAAAATTTTATATTTTGACTGGTGGATTCATAATCATTCTTTTAAACCATATTTGAAAATGCTTGCGGCATATTATTACAACAGAGCGGAGGAATGGGGAGAAGAAGTAACAATCAACTATAAGCATGAGGCGTTTCCCCCGACTGTGGCAACCTTTGATGTTGAGCGCGGAGCGCTTATAGATATTTCACCTGTCCCGTGGCAGACAGATACCGCAATCGGCAAAAAATCGTGGGGATATATTAAAGATAACGAATATAAGCCTACCCGTCAGATAATCTGTGATTTGATAGATATTGTCAGCAAAAACGGCAATCTCCTACTCAACGTAGGTCCAAAGCCTGACGGCACGATTTCAGAAGAGGAAACAAAAGTCCTGCTTGAAATCGGTGAATGGCTCAAAGCAAACGGAGAGGGAATCTACGGCACTACCTTTTGGAAACAGTTCGGCGAAGGAAAGGTTAACGCAGAAGAAGGCTTTTTCAAAGATTATAACGAGAAAAAATATACTTTTGAAGATTTTAGATTTACATATAAAAAAGGCTGTGTCTACGCGTTTCAAATGAAACCCGACGGAAACAACGTGAAAATTAAAGCCTTTGCAAAGCATACACAGCACGACTTCTTGGTTAACTGCGTTACTCTGCTGTCAACAGGCGAATCAATAAACTTTGAAAGAACAGAAAACGAAATGATTATAAAGGCAAATGAGCATTTTAAATCAGATAAACCGATTTGCTTTAAAATAGAAATAGATTAGTCAGATTTACCGCAATATTATAACCTGTAAAAAATAATAAAAAACAAGGAAACCGGATGGTGATGAAAATGAGAAATACCATTATAAATAAAAATGAAATTTTATTTTCAAGATGCGGAGAACTTATCCGCATAACTCCGTGTCACAATAATTCAATACGTTTTCAGGCTTTCCCTGACTGCAAAATAATCGACGAGGATTTCACCTTAATACCGCAAAAAGCCGATGCCGAAATTGTTGAAGATGAAAACGCAGTTTCAATGACTGTCGGCAATCTTACAATTAAATTAGAGAGAAACGGCAAGGTTACATATTATCGTAACGATAAAGTAATTTTAGAGGAAAAGCCTGAGCTTACCTTCAACGGCGGTTTTCGTCATTATGAAAACAAATCAAGCGGTCTTTGGTCCGCCCGTGTTACATTTAAAAGCGTTGAGGGCGAGCATTTTTACGGACTCGGTCACGAGGCAAGCAACCGTTTTGATTTAAAAGGGTGTTCCTTTGATATACGCAATGTCAATGCAAAATGCACTATACCGTTTGTTTATTCCTCCCTCGGATACGGTTTTTTATGGAACAATCCCGCTGTCGGCAATGTTGAGCTGTCATATAACAGGACACGCTGGAGTGTCCTGTCTACGAAAAGAATCGACTATGCAGTCATAGGCGGAACACCCAAAGAGATTGCAAACGCTCTTGCGGATTTGACGGGTCACGCTCCTGTTATGCCCCGCTGGGCAACAGGCTTTTGGCAAAGCCGTTTGAGATACGAAACGCAGGAGGGACTCCTTGAGGTTGCCCGAAGATATAAAAAAGAAAACATTCCGCTCTCCGCGATTGTTGCAGACTATTTTCACTGGACAGAGCAGGGAGACTATAAATTCGACCCTGCTTATTGGCAGGACATCAAGGCTATGACAGACGAGCTTCACAAGATGAATACAAAGCTCGTAGTTTCAATGTGGCCTACAATTAACGGCAACAGTGAAAATTATTCATATATGCGTGATAACAATATGCTTATCCGCACCACCGCAGGCTCAGACAGGGTGTTTAGTTTCTACGGCTGGCAGGCTGAAATTGATGTTACAAACCCCGCTACACGCGCGTTTGTATGGAGCAGACTTAAGGAGAATTACATAGATAACGGCGTTGACGCTCTCTGGTTTGACGAGGCCGAACCTGAAATTCACCCCGAAAACTTTGATTATTTAATCTTTCATAAAGGAGGCGGAGGCGAAACTGCGCTTCTTTATCCGTACTATTATTCAAAATTAGCTTATGACGGTTTTAAATCAATCGGAATTGACAATCCCGTAACGCTTACCCGATGCGCTTATCTCGGCAGTCAAAAGTTCGGAGCTCTTGTATGGTCGGGCGATATTCCGTCAACCTTTGAAAGCTTATGCGCTCAGGTAAAAGCGGGGCTTAATATGGCTATGTGCGGTATTCCCTGGTGGAACACGGATATAGGCGGTTTTTACGGGGGAGATACTAAAAGCGAAGAATTCAGGGAACTCATTGTCAGGTGGTTTCAGTATGGTGTTTTTTCACCTGTTATGCGTCTGCACGGAAACCGAAACCGCCACGGTAAAAAGAATGATGTCAAGGAGCCGTCGGGCGATCCTAACGAGCTTTGGAGCTTTGGCGAAAAAAACTTTAAAATTTTGAAAGAGCTTGTATTTTTAAGGGAGAGGCTGAGACCGTATATTGAGCATCATATGAAAATCGCCTCCGAAAAAGGCTATCCTGTTATGCGCCCGATGTTTTTTGATTATCCCGATGATAAAATTTGTTATACACTCGGCGAGCAGTATATGTTTGGCGATGACATTTTATTTGCTCCGATTGTAAACCAGGGACAAACAAATAAAAAGGTTTATCTTCCCGAAGGAGAATGGGTGCTGACTAAAAACAAGAAGACATACACAGAGGGCTGGCACGAAATATCAGCCGAAATTGATGAATTTATTGCCTTTGTAAAACAAGGCGCGGATGTTATAAACTGCTTTTGATTTACCTTATATTCATCTTTTAAGTAATTATTGTTGTTTTAAATAATATATCTATGATAAGATAAAGTATAAAATTTATTGAAAGGGTTTTGATTATGAAACATTTTCTGCAATCAACATTTAAGCCTTTACTTGCCGTGTTACTTGCCTTTTCGGTTATATATCTGAACGGCTGCGGCTCCGGCACAAAAAGTCCGAATAACAATAAAGTCGGTGAGTACAACGCACAGCTTGCGGACTATACGCTCAATATTGACTCCTCAAATGAGATACACGATATAAGCGACTTGCTTTTCGGCATTTTCTTTGAGGACATCAATTTTGCGGCAGACGGAGGTCTTTATGCCGAAAAAATAGTTAACCGCTCGTTTGAGTTTACAGAGCTTGCCGAAAACGACCAACTTTACGGCTGGAGAACCGTCGGTAATGCAGGAGCGGAGGTTAAAATAAACGACACAGAAAACTGTCTGAATGAGAACAATACTAATTACCTTATTCTTACAAACGGCGAAGATAAGCAGGCAGGTATTGAAAACGTAGGCTTTCTTGACGGATTATCGGTTAATAAAGACGAGAATTATAATTTTTCGCTTTACGCAAAAGGTATAGACGGTTATACAGGTCCTGTTAGCGTCCGCATTATGGACGGTAAATCTGTAGCCGCCGAAGCACAGATTGACAGCATTACTGACAAATGGGATAAATATGAGCTTTCATTCACCTCATCTGTTGACGCAAACGAGGACGTAACGCTACAAGTCCTTATAGGCAATGGCTCAGCCGCATTTGATATGATTTCTCTTTTCCCCGAAGATACATTTAAAGGCAGAGAAAACGGTTTAAGAAACGACCTTGCCGTTATGCTTGAAGAACTTCAGCCTAAATTTCTCCGTTTCCCCGGCGGCTGCGTGATTGAAGGCTGTGATGAGGGTACTGCCTATCACTGGAAGGATTCTATCGGCGTCGGCAGCGACGGTCTGCCTCTAAAATTCAACGGCAGATACGGCGACGTTGCCGCAAGAAAGCAGGGTGAAAATATATGGACGGATCACGCCGCAACGGACGACAAGTGGCCGAGCTTTATGTCATACGGTCTCGGCTTTTACGAATATTTCCAGCTTGCTGAAGATATTGGCGCTGTCGGAGTTCCCGTTCTCAACTGCGGACTTTATTGCCAGATGAGAGGTATGGGTCCCGTTGATATGAATACAGAGCTGTTTAAATCATATATTCAGGATATGCTTGACCTTGTTGAATTCTGCCGCGCAGACGCCTCATCAACCTGGGGAAAAGTGAGAGCGGACCTTGGGCATAAAGAGCCGTTTGAGCTTAAATACATATGTATAGGAAACGAGAATGAGGGCGAGGATTATTTTGTACGTTACAAGGCGTTCCTCGACGCACTCAATGACGCAAAGGAAAAAAATCCCGATTTGTACGAGGGAATTGAATTGATTTATTCATCGGGAGCATCTGCTGCCGGAGGAGAAAATTATTCAGCATCCTACGAATACGCAAAGAAACAGCTTGGAAGCAGTAACAGCGCTTCCGATTTCGCGGCGGCTACCGATCACCACTACTATAACGAGCCTGAATGGTTTTTGAAAAACGTAAATTATTATGATGAAAATAATTACCCGAGAGACGTTGACAGTATGACCGATACGCCATACGGCGGAGGACTTAATGTCTTTCTCGGCGAATATGCTTCAAAGTCAAACACTCTTAACTCCGCGCTTGCAGAGGCTGCGTATATGACGGGTCTTGAGAGAAACGGCGATATAGTCCGCATGGCGGCATACGCTCCGCTTTTCGGCAACAATACCGCAAAGCATTGGGAGCCCGACCTCATTTGGTTCAATAACAGCACAAGTACGGGTTCGGTAAACTATTACATACAAAAGCTGTTTTCAACAAACACGGGCTCAAAGCTTCTTTCATCAACGCTTGAGGGCGCGTCACTATACGGCAAGAATATCAGCGGTAAGGTAGGAGTCGGCACCTGGTACACCTCAGCGGAATTTGATAATGTTAAAATAGTCAATAACGATACGGGTGAAATTCTTGCGCAGGACGATTTTTCATCAGGTGACAAAGGCTTTAAAAAGAACTGGGAAAAGGTTACCGACGGAGAATTCGGTATTGTCGACGGCAGACTGCGCCAAGCGACAACCGAAATGGAATACAGCGAAAACGGCTCAGTTGTTTATTTCGGTGACACCGATTGGTCAAATTACACATTTACAGTTGAAGCAACTAAGCTCGACGGAGCGGAAGGCTTTATTATTCCTTTCGCCGTAAAGGACAGCAAAACAAATTATTTCTGGAATCTCGGAGGCTGGGAAAATACCGTTTCCTGTCTGCAACATATGCAGGACGGTGTTAAAACGGGTCAGATTCTCGGCACTGTAAAACCGTTTGAGGCTGAAACAGGTAAAACCTATACCTTAAAGATTACAGTTGACGGTACAGATATTAAGTGCTATGTTGACGATAAGCTCTATGTTGATTATGACGCGGGAAGCTCTTCGGAAGCAGAGGCGTATCAGGTAGTAAGTACTGATGAGAGCGGTGATATTATTGTTAAACTTATCAATGTAACAGATTCCGAGCGCACATTTGCAGTTGATATTTCCGGTGCTGAAAGCATTGCCGATAACGCTACGGTTTATCAGGTTTCAGGCGAAAGCCTTGACGATGAAAATATTCTCGGCGACAAGGATACCTGCTTTATAGAAAAATTAACAGCTACCGGTATTACAAAGAAATTTAATTATACAGTTGCCAAATACTCCGCGACGGTTATACGTATTTCAAGAAAATAATCAGTATATTCTAATAAAGTGAGCAGTTTAAAATAAACTGCTCACTTTGTGCTTTTCTGTATTTATGTGAATATATAGAAAAAAGGTATAAAATATGATATAATTATTTCGGTGATATAAATATGGTTAGATTTACATGGAACAACGCATTATTTGATATAACCGATATAGGCGGAGGCACGCTCGGCACGGATATACCGAGGCACGCACATTCAAAAAACAGCTATGAACTGCACTTTATTACAGGGGGCATAGGAAAGCTCATTACCGACACAAAGCAATACAATCTTAAAAAAGGTGACTTTTTCATAACGGGGCCTAATATTTATCACGAACAAATCGCTGATAAGGACAATCCTGTCCAGGATGTTTTTATTATGCTCCAGGCAGTCAATACAAATAAGGCAAACGCAATTTCACTTGCTCTTTTAGAAACACATTTTTATTATTACGAGAGTTATGATTTCACTGCCGCTCAGGAAATATTAAAAGAATATAAAAATAAAAAAACCGATTACGTAAGCGCAATCAGCGGTCTTACAATGAAACTTTTAACTGATATAACCAGATTAATTATACCGGGCGATTTTAATGAAAGCATTATTTCAAAAGGTCTTAACGACAGGCGGTTTGTTATAATCGAACAGGCGTTTTTGTATACGCCGGATTTGACCTTAACCGAGCTTTCAAACAGAATAGGCCTATGTGAAAGGCAAACACAGCGCCTTTTAAAAAAATACTACGGAAAAGGCTTTAGAGAAAAGAAAAAGGAACAAACTGTAAATAACAGCAAAAACAGGCTATATATATAATCAGGTCTGTTTTAACAGCAATATTATGCTTTTAGGGCTCATTAAGTCTCCGTTACCGTTAGGTACCGCTGTTACAAGGCTGAGGCTCTCCTTTTTCATCAAGCCGTCACTGATATAATTGCCTTATCTTGACAAAGTGATGCAAGATGATATAATATTACTGCTGAAATAAGTCATAATCTTTTAGATATTATAACTGCTGTGCTGATGCTGTTTTTGCAGTATTGGCATTTTTTATATCACACAAGTAATAAGGCATGGAGTTGATTAAATGAGCAGAAATTTGGAGCCGTATCAGTTAATAGAACGGAGCATTATAAAAAAATACAGAAAAGTAATTTGGAATCCGTTTATCAGCGCTGTAAAGGAATACAATTTGATAAACACGGGAGATAAGATAGCTGTATGTATATCGGGCGGTAAGGATTCAATGCTTTTGGCAAAGCTGATGCAGATGCTTCAGAAAATAAGCGATATACCGTTTGATTTAATATTTCTTGTAATGGACCCCGGATACAGCGGTGAGAACCGGCAGAAGATAGAAAGCAACGCTTCTTTAATGCACATTCCGGTGACTGTGTTTGAGTCGGACATTTTCGCCGTTGCGAACAGTACGGATAAAACTCCCTGCTACCTTTGCGCGAGAATGAGAAGAGGACACCTTTACAATAAGGCAAAGGAGCTCGGCTGTAATAAGATTGCGCTGGGGCATCATTTAAGCGATGTGATTGAAACTACATTAATAGGTATGTTTTACGGTTCACAGCTTCAGGCAATGATGCCGAAACTGCACAGCCAGAATTTTGAGGGAATGGAACTCATCCGCCCTATGTACTGTATTAACGAGGAAGATATACTCGCATGGAAAAGGTATAACAATCTTGAGTTTTTACAGTGCGCCTGCCGTTTTACTGAAAGCTGTACAATGCCTGATAACAGCGACGTCAGTTCAAAACGGGAAGAGATAAAAGAACTGATAAAAAATTTAAAGCGTGATAATCCAAATATTGAAAAAAGTATTTTTAAAAGTATTCATTCGGTATGTCTTGACACATTCCCCGCACACAAAACAGGCGGAGAAAAACATTCTTTTTTGGATAATTACTAACAGACCGTACATAAAAAACGGATTGAAACTTGATTCAATCCGTTTTTTCTTATCCGTCTTTAAGCTGTTTTATAGTGAAATCAACCTGAATATCTGCCTGAATATAATCAATCATTGACTCTAAATCCGAAAAATAGCTGTAAAGCAATTTACAGTTTTCCTTGACAAATCGCTCTTCTATTGAATGTTCAAGCATTGCCTCCATTGAGTCATAATATCCGTCAATATTATAAATTGCAATCGCTTTTTTATGCCTTCCGAGCTGTTTTAATGTCATCACCTCAAAAAGCTCCTCAAACGTACCGATACCACCCGGAGCAATTATAAAAGCATCCGCCAAATCCTCCATTTTTGCCTTGCGCTCTCTCATCGTTTCAGTAAATATTAAATCGTCACAGTCATCATAAATAATTTCTACATCAGCCTCTTTAAAAAAGGTAGGTATAACTCCCGTTATCTTTGCGCCGCCCTTTTTAAATCCTCGCGCGGCAGCGCCCATAAGCCCCTGTGCTCCCGCTCCGAAAACCAAATTGTGACCTTTTTGCGCAAGCCTTTCACCCATAAGCTCAACTGCTTTTATATATTTTTCATCAATCTCACTGCTGGCAGCTCCAAAAACACAAATATTCATAGCTACTCCTTAAAAAGTCTATAATAACAATATATGATTTTTAATAAAAAATATTACTGATTATTTTAACACAGTGTGAATTTTGTGTCAATTTATTGTTTTTAGAAGTAAAGTATTGTATAATTATTAATAATTGTTTTTATAGAAACAGGTGTAACATTGAAAATATTAACTATCGGCGATGTCGTTTCTCAGCAGGGCTGCGACTATTTAAGACAGGAACTGCCAAAGCTTAAAAAAGAGCTTTGCGCGGACATAGTAGTTGTAAACGGTGAAAACTCCGCCGTGGGTAACGGTATTCTGCCGCAAAGTGCAAAACACATTTTAGACAGCGGAGCCGACGCAATAACTCTTGGAAATCATTGTCTTAAAAGGAAAGAAATATACGATTTTCTTGACGGCGGCAATCCGATTGTAAGACCTGCAAATTATCATTCCTCAGCCCCGGGGCGGGGATATATGATTATTGACAAGGGACACTTTCAGGCGGCTATTATAAATCTTCAGGGACAAATGTATATGGAGCCTGTTGAAAACCCTTTTTCAGTTATCGACAAGATTGTAGATAAAATTACGACACAGGGTATTAAAATAATACTTGTTGATTTTCACGCTGAAGCAACATCTGAAAAAAGAGCGATGGGATTTTATCTTGACGGCAGAATCTCAGCCCTTTACGGCACACACACCCATGTGCAGACAAGCGATAATCAATTACTGCCAAACGGTACCGGATATATTACAGACATCGGTATGACAGGACCGTATTACAGCGTGTTAGGTGTTACACCCGAATGTGTTATTGAAAAATTTATAACTGCTCTCCCCGTAAGATTTACAAATCCTAATGGCCCGTGTGTCTTGGAGGGATGTCTGTTTGACATTGATAAGGAAAGCGGCAAAACCGTCGGCTCAACATTAATCAGGAGGTAAAAATGCGAAAAAGTTATATCGCCTTGTTTTTGGCAATTTGCTTGCTTATCTCCTGTCTCGCAGGGTGCAGTACAAATAACGCAAACAATGATTCTGCCACACAAATATCCGTTACGGCGAAGGAAAAAGACAATTCGACATTTAAACTCAGCTATACTCAGTCGGACAGCCTTGATCCGTTTAAAGCCAAAACACAGAACAATCAGGTTCTCGCGTCGCTTGTTTTTGAGTCGCTTTTCGATCTTGATGAAAGCTACGAGCCTGTTACAAATATCGCAACGGGATACGCGTTTACAGATAAAACGACCCTGAGAGTTGACATAAATCCTCAAATCAAATTTTCAAACGGAAGTGATCTGGATATTGAGGACGTTGTTTTTTCAATAAAAGCGGCAAAAAAATCGCCCGCATACGGCAGCGCCCTGAGCTGTATCAAGTCAGTACAGGCGCAAGGCAATTCGGTAATAATAAATCTCAGCTATTCAAATCCAAACGCCGTAAATCTTTTGACCTTCCCCATTACATCAATCAAAGACGATAAAAACGGCTTTCCGGTGGGAAGCGGCAGATACAGATATGAAAATTCCAACGGCACAGTCGTGCTTAAAGCTAATACCGAAAACGGCTTTGACCCATATCTTGCCACAATTACACTCGTTAATATTGCGGCTGCTGATTCAATCGACAATGCAGTTAATATCGGAAATATATCATATGCTTTCAGGGATATGAGTTCTGATACATCAAAACGACTGTCCTGTGCGAAAAAGCCTGTATCAATGAACAATCTTGTTTTCATAGGCGTCAACTCAACAGGCGGTGCAGCATCAAACGCTCAAATAAGGCGCGCCATTTCACTTGCCGTTGACAGAACTGTTCTTGCCGAAAGCGCATATGCGGGATACGCAAGCGTAGCTACCTCACCGTTTCACCCTGATTTCAAGTCATTCGGTAAAATCAATCTGTTTTCTTCATCTGCCGATTCGGCAACCGCAAAACAGGCTGTTAATCAAAGCGGATATTCAGACAGGGAGCTTTCACTCTCTGTTCTTGTTGACACAAATGAAAACAAGATTGCATGCGCAAATCTTTTGAAATCACAGCTTGAAAGCGCAGGCTTTAAAATAACTATTGAAAGAGAAAGCGTAAGGGAATACAGACGAAGGATACAAAATCTTGAATTTGATTTATACATAGGGGAAATTAAGCTTTCTGACGATATGAATCTTTATCCCTTCCTTGCCTCAAACGGAGGAGCAAAATACGGGATTGAACTTGACGAAATGACCTGCGACGATATATACGAAAAATACCTTTCAGGCGATGAAGAGCTTGGAAAATTTATTCTTGCATTTAACGACGAAATGCCGTACATACCCATTCTTTATAAAAAAGGAATGATTTGCTACAGCAAAGCGCTTAAAGGAGATATGCAGGGGTATTACGGTAATTTCTTTTCAAATATTGACAGCTGGAATTTTAATTCTTGATTTACACCGCTATAAGACATATAATAGTTATAATATATGTGATATTTGGAGGTATTCTTATGATAAAACTGGAAAACCCGAACGGATATATTGAAATTACAAATAATTATTTTGCAAATCTTGTCGGCAGAGCCGCTCAAAGCTGCTTCGGCGTAACAGGAATGGTAAACAGCAACGCGTATCAAAATCTTAAATCCGCAATAAAAAACAAGACTTCCCGTGAACATTATGATCAGGGGGTTTCCGTTAAAAGCATAAACGGTAATCTTACGATTGATTTACACATTTCCGTTTCTTACGGTGTAAATATCAGCGCCATTGTTGAAAGCATTGTCAATAAGGTAAGATATACTGTTGAAGAGGCTACGGATTTAAAAGTATCAAAAGTAAACGTGTTTGTTGACGCACTTAACTGATTGGAGATAAAATATGATAACCGGTTTAATGTTTCGTGATTCTATAATTTCCGCCGCAAACAATATTGCTAACAGCAGACAAGCTGTTGACGCGCTGAATATTTTTCCTGTTCCCGACGGTGATACAGGCACAAATATGAGTATGACCATTAGCGCCGCCGCAAAAGAAATGGCAACACTTGATAACAACTGCACCATTGATGAGGCGTCGTCAAAATGCGCTTCGGCTCTTTTAAGAGGTGCAAGGGGTAACTCGGGCGTTATTCTTTCTCTTATATTCAGAGGCTTTTCCAAAGGCTTTAAAGGGCTCAAGGAAGCAGGCTCAAAGGATATAGCCAACGCCTTTAAAGAGGGCGTTGAAGCTGCATACAAGGCTGTTATGAAACCGACCGAGGGTACAATTCTTACTGTTGTCAGGGAAGCTAAGGACGCCGCCGTTGAAATGGCTGATATACAGGACGATCCGCTTGAGGTAGCTTTTGCCGCTCTTCAGGCTGCGAAAGCGGCGCTTGCAAAAACCCCCGAGCTTTTACCCGTACTTAAAAAGGCCGGCGTTGTCGATGCCGGCGGACAGGGGCTTATCCTTATATTTGAGGGTATGGAGAGCGTATGGCACAATGGAGTTATTGTTCAGCCGCTTGAAGGATCGAGCGTCAATCCCGTTTTACCAGTTTCAAAATCGACTGTCGCAAATGCGTCAGATGATATTAAATTCGGTTACTGCTCTGAATTTTTAATTGAAAAATTAGAAACCGCAAAGGAAAAGGACCCTCTTAAGCTGCGCGCGTTTTTAGAGTCAATCGGAGACTGCGTTGTAGTTGTTGACGACAACGACATCATTAAGGTGCACGTTCACTCAAACGAGCCGGGAAATGTAATTCAGGCTGCGCTCAAATACGGTCAGCTTATCAACATAAAAATTGATAATATGCGCTATCAGCATGCAAATGCCGAGCTTGGCGTCAAGGACGGCGAAAAGGTCATTGAGCCTACTGTGTCCGCTCCTGAAAACGACTACGGATTTGTTGCCGTATGCGCCGGAAAAGGACTTGAGGAGCTTTTCAGCGATATAGGCGCGGACGTTATTGTAAACGGTGGTCAGACTATGAATCCGTCAACTGACGATATTTTGAACGCCGTTATGAATACCCCTGCTAAAACAGTATTTGTCTTGCCTAACAATAAAAATATAATCATGGCTGCCGAACAAACAATTCCTCTTGCGTCGGACAGAGAGGTAAGAGTTCTTCAGACAAAGACTATTCCGCAGGGCATTTCCGCAATGCTTGCGTTTGACGATACATCAAGCGCGGACGAAAACCAAATGGCAATGATGACTGCCGCGGAGACTGTTGAAACGGCACAGATTACATTTGCCGCAAGAGACAGCGAAGTTGACGGCAAAGAGGTACACAAGGGCGAGATTATGGGTCTTTGTAACGGCAAAATCAGATTTATCGGTGACAGTATAACCGATATTGCGTATAAATCTGCGGACAGACTTTTCAAAAGAAACGAACATTCTCTTATAACTATTATTTACGGAGATGGTGTTAGTGAGGAGGACGCCGTAAAAGTTGAGGAAAAGCTCAACAAAAAATACGGCTCTGATGCCGAAATCAGCATTGTAAACGGTGGTCAGCCTGTTTATTACTTTATTATTTCCGTGGAGTAAACCATGTTAAATTCTGAAAGTAACATAAAATTCATTAAGGGCGTCGGCGAAAAAAGAGCCGAGATGTTTTACAATCTCGGCATCTTTGATGTTGACTCCCTTATTCATTTTTTTCCGAGAAAATACGAGGACTGGACTAAAACAAAATCCGTATCCGAGTCTGAAAACGGTGAGGGCATTGCCATAAGAGTCACTATGATTACACCCGTTAATGAGCAAATGGTGAGACGCGGAATGACTCTCTATAAGTGCAGGTTTTCAGACGGTGAAAGTGTTATTAACGTGACAATATTCAACAATAAATACCTCGCAAAGTCGCTTAGAATATATGAGGATTATGTCCTCTTCGGCAAAATTGAAAAAAATCTTACGTCTGCGTCAATGTCCTCGCCTAAAATTGAAAAGCTTGACATGGGTATACATATTCATCCCATATATCCTAAAACAGGAAAACTGACATCAAATGCTATTGCAAAGGTCATAAGAACCGCACTTGAAAATCTTGGTGAAATACAGGAAACTCTCAATGATGAAATCAGAAAAAAATACAATCTTATCTCACTTGACACAGCAATAAGAAATATCCATTTTCCTGAAAATGAAGATGACATCTTAGAGGCGCGCAGGCGTTTGATATTTGAGGAACTGCTCACGCTTCAGCTTGGACTTCTCAAACTGAAAAGCAGTAAAAAAAGTGAAACTCCCTTAAAAATCACAACGGACTATACAGATGATTTCATCTCACTTCTCCCCTTTACGCTGACAAACGCGCAGAAAAGAGCTATTGCGGAATGTATCAAGGATATGCAGGGAAAATATCCTATGAACAGATTATTGCAGGGTGATGTTGGATCGGGAAAAACCGCGGTCGGAGCCGGGGTAATATACACCGCTGTTAAAAACGGTTATCAGACTGCGCTTATGGCACCGACTGAAATACTTGCCCTCCAGCACTTTGAAAGCCTTTCAAAGATGCTTGCCGGTCAGGAAATCACAATACGCCTTTTAACAGGCTCAACAAAGCCCAATGAAAAGCGGGAAATAAAATCTGACTTGATAAACGGTAAAATTGATTTGCTTATCGGAACTCACGCTATAATCCAAAATGACGTTGAATTTAAAAATCTCGGCTTGGTTATTACCGACGAACAGCACCGTTTCGGCGTTAAACAGAGAGCAAGCCTTGTAAATAAGGGATCCGGCATACACACTCTTGTTATGAGCGCTACTCCTATACCGAGAACGCTCGGGCTTATTCTTTACGGTGACCTTGACATCAGTATACTTGACGAGCTTCCGCCGGGCAGACAGGAGATAAGGACAGACGTTGTCGACTCAAGGTATCATCAAAGGCTTTATAAATTCATATGTGACGCGGCTGACAGAGGCGAGCAAAGCTACATAATCTGCCCTATGGTTGAGGAAAGCGATGATATGGAAAGCGTTAAATCCGCCGAACAGCTTGCGCGGGAGCTTTCACAAACCGCCTTTAAAGGTTTCAATCTCGGTCTGCTTCACGGCAAGATGAAGTCAAAGGAAAAGGAAAATGTAATGAAAGCCTTTGCGGACGGTGATGTTAAGATACTTGTAGCAACAACCGTAGTTGAAGTCGGCGTTGACGTGCCGAACGCCACGATTATGGTGATTGAAAATGCCGAGAGATTCGGTCTTTCACAGCTTCATCAGTTAAGGGGACGAATCGGCAGGGGCAGTAAAAAAAGCTACTGCGTACTTGTGTCCGACAGTAAGAGCGAGGTATCACGCAGCCGCCTTATGACAATGAAGAATTACAGCGACGGTTTTAAAATAGCCGATGAGGATTTAAAACAGCGGGGGCCCGGCGACTTTTTCGGTGAAAGGCAGCACGGTCTCCCAAAGCTGAAAATAGCCGATATGCTAGAAAATATCGACATTCTTCATCTTGCACAGGACTGTGCCTTTGACATCATCAAAGAGGATTACAATCTTGATTCGGAAAAGAACAAACCACTCTGTAACGCTGTCACAAAAATGTTCAGGGAAATTGAGTATTAACTGAATAATCGCAAAAAAACAGACCTGCTGACTTATAATCAGCAGGTCAATATTTTAATATTTAGAATTATTTTTCAAGGTCAGCCTTAACCTCTGCAAGCTCTTTCGCGAGCTCTTTCGGAAGAGTATCTCCGAACTTGGCATAAAGCTCTTCTACACCCTTAAGCTCTTCTTCCCACGCATTCTTATCTACATCAAGAATCTTGTCGAGGTCAGCCTCCGTCATATCAAGACCCTCAAGGTTAATATCCTTAGCGTAAGGAAGATAACCGATAGCTGTCTCCTGAGCGTCGACCTTACCGTCGCAACGGTCGATAATCCAGTCAAGAACACGAAGATTGTCGCCGAAACCGGGCCAAAGGAAATTACCCTCGTCATCCTTTCTAAACCAGTTTACATTGAAAATCTTAGGAGCCTTATCAGGATCAAGAGTTTTACCGATTTCAATCCAGTGTTTCCAGTAATCACCCATATTGTAGCCGCAGAACGGAAGCATTGCCATCGGGTCGCGACGGACAACACCTACGGCGCCTGTAGCGGCAGCGGTTGTTTCAGAGCCCATAATTGAACCAACAAATACGCCGTGGTTCCAGCTCTTTGACTGATATACAAGTGGAGTGAGCTTTGCACGGCGTCCGCCGAATACGAAAGCGGAAATCGGAACACCCTGCGGATTTTCAAATTCAGGTGAAATACACGGGCAGTTTACAGCGGGAGCTGTGAAACGTGAATTCGGGTGAGCGCCCTTTTCATCACTTTCAGTTCCGTTCCATGGATTGCCCTTCCAGTCGATTGCGTTTGCAGGCGGATTCTTATCAAGTCCTTCCCACCAAACTGTGTTATTATCAAGATTATGACATACGTTTGTGAATATGGTACCCTTCTTTGTTGACGCAAGCGCATTCGGGTTTGACTTTTCATTTGTACCGGGAGCTACACCGAAGAAACCGTTTTCAGGGTTGATAGCATAAAGACGTCCGTCCGGACCTTTTCTTATCCATGAAATATCATCGCCTACGCACCATACCTTATAGCCTTTTTTCCTATATCCCTCAGGCGGAATAAGCATAGCAAGGTTTGTTTTACCGCAGGCAGACGGGAATGCGGCGCAGATATACTTGGTTTCCCCGTTTGGCTTTTCAAGGCCGAGAATAAGCATATGCTCAGCCTGCCAGCCTTCGTTCTTACCGAGGTAAGAAGCAATACGAAGAGCAAAGCACTTTTTGCCGAGAAGAACATTTCCGCCGTACGCTGAGTTTACCGAAATAATGGTGTTATCCTCAGGGAACTGGCATATCCATCTCTTTTCAGGGTCAACATTACACTTGCAGTGCATACCGCGTACCCAGTCGTCAGAATCACCGAGACAGTCAAGAACAGCCTTACCTACTCTCGTCATAATATTCATATTAAGAACAACGTAGATTGAGTCTGTAATCTCGATACCAATTTTTGAGAAAGGCGAACCGACAGGACCCATTGAATAAGGGATAATATACATTGTTCTGCCCTCATATGAGCCTGCTGCAATTTCATAAAGCATTTTATAGCATTTTTCAGGATCCATCCAGTGGTTAGTAGGACCGGCGTCCTTTTCATTCTTTGTGCAGATAAGAGTTCTGTCCTCAACACGCGCAACGTCATTTTCAGCAGTTCTGTGAAGATAGCAGTCAGGAAGAAGCTCCTCGTTGAGTTTAATCATCTCGCCTGTTTCAACAGCCTCTTTCTTAAGAGCGGCAATCTGCTCTTGAGAACCGTCAATCCAAACGATTTCAGACGGCTTAAGAAGCTCAACCTTTTCATCCAGCCAAGCAAGCAGAGACTTGTTTGATGTAAGATTCGTTTCCATTACGGTATTCTCCTTTAAATATATAGTCTGTAATATTAATGATATAATTACCTCACGGTAATTTCATTAAGTAGATTATACCAAATTATAGTAAAAATTCAATAGTGACAGTAAAAATTCATTAAAATGTAACAATAAGATTATTAAGTGTCAATTTGTTTTGTAGCTTTTATCAATAGGCATTGTTGCATAGGCATTAAGACTTTCATCCGCCGTAATACCCTGCATAAATTCATAATAACCCTGCGATGCAATCATCGCGGCATTGTCGCCGCAGTATTTAAGTTTAGGCAGGTAAAGGCTCCATTTACGCCTTTCACACAATTTCTGCGCCTCTGCTCTCAGCTTTGAATTCGCGGAAACTCCGCCTGCAATAACAATTTTATTAAATCCCCTATCAACCGCAGCCTTTTCAAGATTAGTAACAAGACAGTCAACAACGCTTTTTTGAAAGGAAGCGGCAAGATCCGCAATATTAATTTTCTCTTCCTTTTGTTCTGCATTATGAATAGTGTTTATAACCGCGGTTTTAAGTCCGCTGAAAGAAAAATCGTACAGACTGTCGCTGACTCTCGGTTTAGGGAAGCTGAATGCGTTTTCATTTCCTTCTTTGCTGATTCTGTCTATACTGACGCCTCCGGGATATTCAAGCCCCATAGTTCTGCCGGCTTTATCAAGCGCCTCGCCTGCAGCGTCATCACGAGTTTTCCCGATAATTTCAAAATCGGTATATCCGTTTACCGCAATAATATGCGAGTGACCTCCGCTTACAACAAGACACAAAAACGGAGGTCTTATATCACTTGATATATAATTTGACGCAATATGCCCTCTGATGTGATGTACAGGAACAAGCGGGGTATTGCAGGCAAGAGCAAGCCCCTTGGCAAAATTCACGCCTACAAGCAGAGCGCCGATAAGACCGGGAGCATATGTAACGGCTATTGCGTTAATGTCTTTCATAACGCATCCCGCTTTCTCAAGAGCTTCCTTTACCACACCGCTGATTGACTCGGCATGACGGCGTGACGCAATTTCAGGCACAACTCCGCCGTAAAGCTTATGCTCCTCCAAAGAGGTGGCAATAATATTTGACAATACTTCTCGTCCGTCCTCAACAACTGCCGCAGCAGTCTCGTCACAGGAGGACTCAATACCTAAAATTTTCATTTCGTATTTCTCCGGTTTAATTTTTATAATCCATAATTATAAAAATTATTTTAAAAATAATGAAACACTTTCATTATGAAAAGAAATAAAACAATTAATATTAATTTCCTTTTACTGTTCGGTATTTTACTAATTAAAACACCTCGTCATAATAACTGCGTTTTCGGTCGGATTACTGTAAAAATTCGGTCTTATACCTACATTTTCAAATCCTGTTTTTTCATAAAGACAAATTGCGGGTATATTGCTTTCACGCACTTCAAGGGTAATGAAATCCATTTTATTTTTCATCTGCTCATTAATAAGCGCCTTAGCAATACCCTGCCCTCTGTATTTCGGCAATACAGCGATATTTGTAACATATCCCTCGCCCGAAAAAATCTGAAGTCCCATATAGCCGACTGCTCTGCCGTCTATATCGGCAACTAAAAAATAAGATGTTTTGCTTTCAATCTGCCTTTTTAAATCCTCTCTTGACCATGGGTTTGAAAAGCAGACTTTTTCTATTTCATAAACATTGTCAAGATATTTTTCGGTTAAAGGTTTAATGAGCATCATACCAAGTGTCTCCGATTTTACCGTCTGCCCGAAGCAGTACCTTCATCTTGCAGGCGTTTTCCATTTCCTCTGTTACAATGGCAAGCGCCTTTTCAGCCTCATCCTCGGGAGCCTCAACAATAAGTTCGTCGTGTACTTGAAGAATAAGGTGTGACTGCATATTTTCGTCTTTGAGCCGTTTGTCTACCTTTACCATAGCAATCTTAATTATATCTGCCGCCGTACCCTGAATAGGCATATTTCTTGCGACCCTTTCGCCAAAAGCCCTCAGCATACGGTTAGATGCCGCAAGCTCAGGCAGATAGCGTTTTCTTTTAAAGAGCGTTTCACTGTAACCCTTATCCTTTGCAATATCAATCATCTTCTGCATATATGAATTAACTCCGCTGTATGTTGAAAGATAATTGTCAATATACTGCTTAGCGTCTTTATTAGATACGCCTATATCCTTTGCGAGCGAAAAGGCGCCTATCCCGTAAACAATACCGAAATTAACAGCCTTTGCCCTGCTGCGCATTTGGGGAGTCACCATTTCAATCGGCATATTAAACACCTGCGACGCCGTAATGGTATGAATATCATCACCGTTATTAAACGCATTTATCATAACCTCGTCATTTGCTAAGTCCGAAAGCACTCTAAGTTCAATCTGGCTGTAGTCAACATCGACAAGTTTTTTCCCTTTGCCCGCAACAAAGAATTTTCTCATTTCTCTGCCAAGTTCGGTTCTTATGGGAATATTCTGTAAATTAGGCTCAAGCGAGGAAATCCTGCCTGTTCTAGTTTCCACCTGATTAAATCTTGTATGGATACGTCCGTCCTCTTCAATAACCTTCAAAAGTCCGTCGCAATATGTTGACTTAAGTTTTGCAAGAGAGCGGTACTCGAGTATCTGCGAAATTACGGGATGCTCATAAATAAGTCCCTCAAGAACCTCCGCATTAGTTGAATAACCTGTTTTTGTCTTTTTTTTGCAAGGAAGACCCAAATCCTCAAAGAGAGCAACACCGAGCTGTTTGGGAGAGTTGATATTAAATTCATATCCGACGCTCTCGTAAATATCCTTTGTCAGCTTATTTACTTTTTCACCGAGCATTTTACCAAACTGCTCAATACCCTCTTTATCAACCTCAAAGCCTGCATATTCCATTTTTGCAAGCACGGCTGAAAGCGGAAGCTCAATGTCCTTTAAAAGATTTTCCTCATCATTTTCTTTTATGAGCTTATCAAGCTTTTCAAAAAGCGGTTTAATTACAGAGGAAATTGAAACCGTCATATCACGTTCGCCCAGAGAAGTAAGATATTCGGGTACCTTAACACTGTATTCAAGGCAGAGGTGTTCAATGTCATAATTGTTGTCACTCGGTCTTAAAAGATAGGCGGAAAGCATTAAATCTCCGCAGACATTTTTAAGTTCAACACCATACCTGCAGGCAAGGCGGTGAAGCTCCTTTGTATTATAGGAATATTTCTTTATACTATCGTCCTCAAAAAAGCTGCGGATAAAATAAGAATATTCCGGCGTTTCTGACGGCATAACAATTATTTCATCACCAAAGGAAAAATATAAATCGGTAATATTTCCCCCAACAATATTCGGATAAAAGTACGCATCATTTTCACGAACTCTTTTAAGAAGATAATCGGCATCAACACAGGTAAGGCGCGTAAGCTTTCTTTCTTCTTCCTTAACCTCTTCTGCCGGCTGAGCGTTATTAGGGTCGAGATTAAATTTAGTAATAAGTGAAAACAGCTCAAGCTTAATGAATTGCGATACAGCCTTTTGTCTGTCACCGTCTGTAATTTTATAATCTGCGATATTCAAATCAACAGGCGCGTCTGTACGTATAGTACCAAGCTCAAGTGAAAGATAAGCCTTTTCCTTATCGTTTTCAAGTTTAGCCTTAACGCTCGCTTTTATATCAAGCTCATCAATGTTATCATAGATATAATCTATCGTGTGGAAACGCTGAATAAGGTCAAGGGCGGTTTTTGCTCCTACTCCCGCAACACCGGGAATATTATCGGAACTGTCACCCTGTAACGCTTTTACCTGAATAAGCTCTTGAGGCGTTACACCGTATTCATCCATAATTGCGTTTTCCTCATAGACGTCGGTTACAGCCTGTCCTGTTTTTGTGCGCGCAAGAAGCACCTTAACACCGCCGTGTGCAAGCTGGAGCGAATCCCTGTCGCCCGTTGCAATAAAACATTCGTCGCCGTTTTTACGGCACGCCTGTGCAAGTGTGCCGAGTATATCGTCAGCCTCCCAGCCCTCCTGTTCAAGAATCGTTATGCCGAGATTATGAAGCATCTCCTTAAGAACAGGCATCTGTTGCCTAAGCTCATCAGGCATACCATGCCTGCCCGCTTTGTATGCGTCATACATTTTATGGCGGAAGGTAAGAGCGTGAACGTCAAAAGCAACCGCAACCGCATCGGGATTGCAAATATCCATCAGCTTAAGATAAATATTTAAAAAGCCGTAAATTGCATTTGTATATTCTCCGTTTTTCGTTGTGAGAAGTTTAATACCGTAAAATGCACGGTTTACAATACTGTTTCCGTCAATTACAAGTAATTTCATATATTTCAGCAGCCTTTCCGCTTTGATACTGCGCCTTCGCGCATTTGAACAGCAATAATAAATGCGTAATTTTGACGCATTTTTAATCGCATATTTTGTAATATTATACCATAATATATATATTCTCCGCAAGAATATAGAATATAAAAAATCCCGACTTAATAAAAAAATCAAGTCAGGATTTTATAAACAAATCTACTCTTGCGTATCATCAAAATGGGTAGTTGAAACAGACTCTCCGTAAACCTGTAGGATAATTTCCTCGCCGACCGCTATCTCCTCTCCAGCCGCGGGAGCCATACCGTAGTTTGCTTTTACTGTATTAGGAGTCTGTCCGCCGTCATTGTAAACCTCAACGGTTGATACTTTAAAACCGAGGTCTTCAAGTTTTTTCGTTGCCTCTTCAAGAGACATACCGCCGACGTCGGGAAGCTGCGCCGTTTTAACTCCTTTGCTGACAGTAAGGAGAATTTCCGCTCCCTTGTCAACCGTCTGACCTGCCTCAACGCTTTGCTTAAAGACAATACCCTCTTCAACATCCTTTGAATAATCGGCAACAAAGGAAATTTTAAACTGTTCGTTCCACGCGCCGTTATTTTCAATATCGCTTTGAGTATATCCCGCCGATACAAAGTCGGGCACAGAATATGTTTCAAGCACAGGCGCTGTGGTCTGCTCCGACTGATGCTTACCTATGCCTCCGTTTTTAACAACATATACGCCTGCTATTACAGCTGCAATAATAAGGATTACAAGAACAGTTACAGCTATTTTAAATCCCTTGGATTTCGGCTTATACATATCATCATATTCGGGATACCCTTTGTAATGCTCTTCCTCCTCAATCATATCTCTCTCGACAACCTCAGGATTATTAGCCGCTGCCGCAACAACAGCAGGAGCCGCATTGAGCTTCTCTCTGAACTCGTCGATTGTTTGTGTCCTTTTTTCAGGATATATTTGAAGTCCGCCGCCGAGAGCTTTAATAATATGAGTAGGAATTTTTTCCGCGATTGAATTAGGAATCATAAGCTTATCATTAGCCTCACGTGACTTAGCATCGGGAGGATTCTGACCAACAAGCGCACGGAAAATACATGCTGAAAAGGCATAAATATCTGTTGCGGGGCACATTTTATGATTATTGTCATATTGCTCAAGCGCAGTGTAACCGTCGTTTACATTAAATTCCAAATCAGATGAACTTGTATTCGCCTCTGAAATACAGAAACTCTTGAGCCTTACCTTGCCGTCCCGGCAGAGTACAAGATTATCGGGATTGATAGCGCCGTGAATTATACCGTTTGAATGAAGCACCTCAAGTGTAGTAAGCACGGGCATAAACATAAGTCTTGCCTGATCCCAAAGGATATTGCCGTCAGGATTTCTGAGTAAAAATTCACGAAGAGAAATTGAATCCATACTCTCGCTTACAGCATATGCCGTGCCGTTAAGTTCAAACACATCAAAAGTAGGAATAACAGCGGAAAGATTACGCATTTTTATAATAGTTGTCCAAAGGTTGATAAATGAAGTCTTATATTTTTCATAGCTTGATTTAAAACGCTCTCTTACGTGAACATCAAGATTACCTTCAAGACGGTTTGCCATTCCCTTCGGCAAAAATTCTCTTATATTAACGAGCGTGTCAAGCTGATTGTCATAAGCCGCGTAGACTGCCGCGTCACTCTCGTGCGCCAAAACGGCGCCGATAATATAACGGTCAGCCAAAACCGTCTTTGGCTGAAGATACATCATGTCAACCTGAATATCATTATCATAACCGCAATTTGCACAGATACTTCCGTCCGTAAGCTCCTTAAAGCAGTTCATACAAAGATTGTCAATATCGTTCAATCTATATCACTCCATACATAAACGCATATAAAATATAATAACAATCATCAAGTATTTTGTCAAGAAAATTAGCATTGAACATATAGTTAATTTATTGTATAATTATTGTTAACAAATATAAAAAACAGAGGAGTAATTATGGCATCATTCGCAATGATAAAAGAGCTTGCCGAAAAAAAGGACAAGAACGGAAACGGTTATCTTGATATGACTATTATAGGCAGCGACAAAAAGGAATATCCCGCAAAAATATGGAGATTTGAAAATAACGGTCAGTTTGAGGCGGGCGAGGTAATTGAAATAGAATATACCGTCGACAGCTACAAAGGCAAAACACAGCTTAACATTACAATGATTAAAAAGGCGCCCGAGGAAATGATTAAAGACTTTGTTCCGGAGGCAGAATATGACGGAAAAGTTGTTTTTAAAATGCTTCTTAAAAAAGCTGAAAACTTTAGTGACAATGACTTTAAACAGCTTGTAACAAGCATTTTGCTGAAAAACAGAGAAAAGCTTGAGGTATACCCGGCGGCATACAGACTTCATCACGCAATAGTCGGCGGACTTATGCTGCACACAGCGTCTATTGTCGAAATGGCTGAAAAAATTTGCGTCATTTATCCTAATATTAACAGAGAACTGCTTATCTCCGGCGCAATCCTTCACGACGTTGCAAAGACATTTGAAATGGAAACGGGCAAAACGGGACTCTGCAGCGGATACTCAATCGGCGGTGAACTTATAGGACATCTTGTAAAAGGCGCGATGTATATTGAGGAAACGGCAAAGGAGCTTGATATTGATAGGGACAAAGCTATACTTATTGAGCATATGATACTTTCACACCACGGCGTGCCCGAATACGGTTCTCCTGTCAGACCTATGTTTTTGGAGGCTGAAATTCTTTCTGCGCTTGACTCACTTGATGCTACAATTTTTGAAATAAATAACGCGACAGATAAAATTGAACCGGGTAAATTCACCGAAAGACAATGGGCGCTTGATAACAGAAAGCTGTTCAATCACGGGCTCTCATCAACACAGCATAAGGTAAATTTAGGAGAATAGAATTTGGATAACAAAGTAAATGAAAACTGGACGGAAATTGCAATAACAGTCAATACAAAGGACATTGATATTGCCGGAAACATAGCAAATATGGTAGTCCCCTACGGAATTTATATTGAGGATTATTCATCCCTTGAAGATGAGGTTATGGAAATAGCCCACATTGATTTAATAGATGAAAGACTTTTGATGTCCGACAGAACAAAGGGTGTCATTCACGTTTATGTTAATCCTCATGAAAATCCGCTTGAGGCAGTTTCTTTTGTTAAAGACAGACTTGAAAGCAACAATATTAAATACGATATAAAAATTGCGGACTGCGCGGCTGAAGATTGGGTGAATAACTGGAAAAAGTATTTTCACCCGATGCCGATCGGTAAAAAACTGCTGATCCGCCCTACATGGGAAGAAAAATACGATGCCGGCGAAAGAAAGGTTTTGCATATTGAGCCGGGACTTGCATTCGGCACAGGCGGCCATCCTACAACAAAGCTCTGCCTTGAAACACTTGAAAAATATGTTAATAATAATTCAACGGTACTTGACATCGGATGCGGAAGCGGTATTCTCTCAATAGCCTGTCTGCTGCTCGGAGCAAAAAGCGCTTTCGGAGTTGATATTGATTCTCTGGCTGTCAAAACCGCTAAGGCAAACGCTGAGGAAAACGGCTTTGATAAAAGCAGATTTAACGCAGTTCAAGGTAATCTTTCCGACAAGGTATCAGGTAAATATAATATAATAGTCGCAAATATAGTTGCTGATATAATAATTGAACTAAACAAGAATGCCGGCGGATTTCTTGATGACGACGGAGTTTATATAACAGGCGGCATAATAGAAAGCCGTGAGGATGAAGTGCTGTACTCCTTCAGTCAAAACGACTTTAAAATGATTGAGCGTTTTGAGGAAAAGGGCTGGCTCGTATTCGTACTAAAAAAAGCCGGCAACTAAAATAATGCAGGCAAAGACCCTCCCGATGTGTCCAATACCGGGAGGGTCTGTTTATTATTTTTTATCCTTTTTTCGCTTATTAAGAATGATTAAAATGATAATCACAGCAAGTAAAATCAAGCCTAAAACCGAACAGATAATAATAGGCAATTTATTGCTTTTCTTTTCAATGTCCGTCTGTGAATTGTTTTTATCATCAGAGGGCACCTTATTATCTTTTTCCTTATCAAGTGAGGCGGTTTTTTCATTTTCAGGCTGACTGTCATTATTTTTCGCAATGCTTTCTTTATCAGCGCTTTTTGGGGATTTTTGATTCACCGACGCGGTCTGCACAGAACTTTCGGAATTACTGCCTGAACTGTTTGCTTTGTCCTTGTTGACGGAAAAATCAGAAGAATTATTAGATTTATTGTTGTTTTGATTATTATTTTCCTTATTATTAGCAGTACCAAAGGAATTGCCATCCTGCTCATGAGAATTTGTATTTTCACTTTGGTTGCTATTCTGACTATCAACCGCCTTATTTGCAAGAGAATAATCCTTGACATACATAACAACAATATCTTCGCCGCCTGAGAGCTCCTGAGCATTCATATATGAATTTACAAACACGTCTCCTACTGTATACATCCAGCCCGAGTTTTTACCGTAATCAAATTCCGAAAGGCCGTTTACGGAAGAAATATAACTGCCCTTTGCGGTGTAAGCTATATTATTATCGCAAAGCACCTTTTTAAACACATCAAAAACGGTTGCTCCTTTAGTGAAAGATGTCACCTTGGTTTTAGCAATCATAGGCGCGCTGTTAAGTCCTAAAAGTGTAAAGCTTACGCTGATCGGCTTATCAATTTCTTTTTTGTATGCGTACAGGGCGTCATTATACGCAGACGCCTTCAGCATTTCGGGCATAGATGCAAAGGTTTCAGTATAATTACCCGCGCCGACTGCCATTACATATGCGCTTACCGGCTGTTTATAAAGCTGTCTGAACTTTGACAATGCTTCAACGTCATAATCTTTATTATTTTGGAATTTAGTATAATACTTGCCTAAGGTTTCGTCTGTTAATACGCTGTTGATTTTAACAAATGTATCCTTGGTTGGCGTTTGATTAAGAATCAAGGTTTCGTTTGAAATTAAATCCCGCTCACTTGTACGGAACAAACGCCAGTCCTCCTGCTCTTCCCAACCGGGAAGCTCGTCAACAATAATTCCGCCGCCCCGCATATCTGTATTACGGTAAATAAAATCAACGCCCGATTTATCATTATTCCATACAATTTCCTTAAATGGAGTAAGATTGTCAATAATGCTGTAAATATCAGAATTTTCTCCGAGCAGTCCGTAGGAATAATTTGTTTTTGCCTGATCCATCAATTCAAGCGAGGCATTAATCTCCGCTCTGCTTAAGTGCTTAACAGTAACCGTAATATCCTTTGTTACATAGAGATTCGGGTTTGCTTTGCTCTCCATTTTTACGGTCAGAGTTACCTGCTTGTCAGAACCGCTGTCCTCGCCGAGCGGTCTGTAAACATACGCGCGGAAACTGTTTATATCAATAACATTAGTATCAGAGCTTGTAACGGTAAATCTGTAGTTCCAGTAATCCCAGTATTTACCGTAATCAAGGGTTTCAAGTTCTTGTGCAGTTACAACATTTTTTGGAATAACAAGCTGAATATCATTATCAACGGCTCTTGTATCAAGCTTTCCCTTTGTTGCAAAATTTGTCAGTTTGTCTGCCGTATAGCAGTTTAAAACGGCTTTCATTGTATCCGCACTCTGATTTAACTGCTCGTCTGAAAGAGGACTGATTGTAACATCAAATGTTCTTATAACCGTAATATCTGTTGACGGATTTGTAACTGTGGCAGTCAAGGTGACGATATGCTCCTCACTGTCCCGATAAACTCTGCCAGTAAAAGAATTATATAAGGAGTCGGCGCCGCTCTGCCTTTTTTCATTGCTGACAGCAAGATGCTTTTCATCAGATGACTGCCATGTTATCCATGCGAATGAATATTTGTCTCCGTCTATAAATGACGGTAAATTCAAATCCGAGGTAACTGACTTTAAGTCTGTGTTGTCCGCGCGGATAGCATCTTCTGTCAGTACATTATCCGTCGAAGCCTCCAGCGACTTTTCGGCATCTGCCGTATCCCATGGAACTAAAATGGAGTAGATATTTGATGTGGGATAAGTAACCGTTTTGCCGTCTACTGTCAGGTTAAAATATACCTGTACCTGCTTTCCGTTTGCAAACGTACCGCTGTCAGGAACAGCGGGATAATTTATTTTTCCGTTTGCTGAAATCAGGCTCTCGTCCGAGGTTGAATTAACAGTAACGGTTACGCCGTCATATCCTCTGCTTTTAAGAATATCGCTGAATTTAAAAAGAATATTTGTATCCTCACCGTAAGCAGGCTGAAGAAGTTTAAAATCCCATTTCATACTCTCAAGCACATTTTGGAGATATACGTCGGCGTCAACATCTGTTGCCCATACATCTATATCAAATTTCCTGCTGTCTGACACATTACCGCAGGAAACATTTGCTGTTAACGTAACCGTAACAATATTTTTATCAGGCAGTTTGACAACGCCTGTATTGCTTATAATCTCAGGATTACTGCTTGACCAGCAGACAGAGCAGTCACCGATTTGAGAAGGGAGATTTAAGATTGTTTCTTCCTTAATTATATTTTTATCCAAAGTAAGAGCGTTAAGAGCCGCCTTAACCTTATCACTGTTCTCTTTTTTAATTAAATTATCGGATTTTTTAACAGGACCGATAACGGCAAAAGCTTCAGAGTTCTCCTCCCCTTTTACAGTAACTTTAACATATTTTCCCGCATAATCGGCTGTATCGGGGATATTAAATGTACCGCTTTTAGCATCTGCAATATCTGTAAAGCCGACGCCGTCATCTGAGACGGACCAGCGGTATTCAACATTTGTCGCGGTTTTTTCATTTTCACCAAGCGCCTGCGCTGTAAGTACAGCACCCGTAACCGCATCGCCGAGGATAATTACAGCCGTTACTGGCACAACCTCAACACCGGAAACAAGCTGCCATGTAAGAACGGGATAGCCGTTATTCATATTTGACGTATCCTCGCTGAATAATTTTTGAGCGCCCGCGTTAAGATTTTTTAAAAGCGCGGATTTATCGGTTATTTTTTCATAGCCTGCCGCTGTTCCGCCGGGCGCTGATACCTCATCATTCAGATAGTAACAATTTGTAATCACAGCGTTACTGAAACCTGCAATACCGTTAGCGCTGCCGCCTGTATTATAACAATAGCTTATTTCGCCCTTACTCTGCTGACCCGCAATGCCCGCGCTTCTTGTTTTACCGGAAATATCACCCGTATTATAACAACTGCTGACGCTCGCTGACTGGCTGGTATAGCCGATAATACCGCCTGCGTATGAACCGCTTATGTCAGCCGTATTGCAGCATCCTGTAATAACCGCATTCTTAGATACAATAGTTCCGACAATACCACCTGTGTAGCCCTTTGTACTTGTTCCCGTCGAAGTAACCGAACCGCTGAAGGAACAGTTTTCAACCGTTCCCGTCTGAAGCTTGCCGATAATACCTCCAACCACATTGTTTGATGTAATTTCGCCATAGACCTTTAAGTTTTTAACCGTACCTGTATTGACAGTTGCGAATAAGCCGTAGCCTCCGGCGGAAGCGTCAATCTTAAGTCCTGATACGGTGTGATTCTGACCGTCAAACGTACCCGCATAAGCGTCTACAACATATGTAACCAGTCCGATAGGCGTCCACGGTCTGTTACCTAAATCAATATCATCTGTCAAAACAGCGTTAAGGCTGACAAGTCCTGTGTCCTCCGCTCCAAGAGTATTAACATATTCTGCAAACCAGGCAAGCTCATTTGCACTGCTTATCTGATAAACACCGTCAATCTGTTGAGGCTTTGTTTTCGTACTGCCGTCCCAGGCCTGCGCAAAAACGGGAATTGCCGGCAACGCGGATGCAATCAATGTTATTGATAATAACAAGGATAAAATTCTTTTTTTCATTTTACTGACTCTCCTTTTCTTTCTGATGTTCCTTCCTGTATTTAATTTGATTTTCCTTTGCGCGCCTGCGCTTTTCACGCTTTTTAATAATCCTCTCTCCATTAGGCTTTTTAACGCCCGCCGTCTCCAAAGCCCTCGGCCACGGTCCGAAAAAGGATTTAATCATGCTGACGTCCTCATTGTCAAAATCAGATTTTTTTGGAATACGTCCGAGCTCATCCGTCTTTTGACGTATTAAAACAATACAATCATTTTTTGTGAGTTTATTTTTCATTTTTTCTCCTAATCAAGATAATTGTAATATAAAAATAAAAATGCACATTCTGCTAAAAAGCAGAAATGTGCAACAATTATTTGAAAGCGGGTTATCCAAAAGAGTACAACTGTCCCTTGGCGCTCACATCAAACGGCTGCACTCTTCCTTACCCAAAAGTGTTCATACAGGTTAAAACCTAATACCACTGTTTTCGGCAGGAATCCCGACTTATTAAATCTATGGATTTAAATCACGGTAATGGCGGTTGCGACGGATTTTCACCGAACTTCCCCTTGAATGTTAAAAAACAACACCGAAAAACAGTTATATTCAATTTTCATTATTTTATCACCGTATAAATCCTGTGTCAAGAAAAAAGAGAAGATTAACAATCTTCTCTTTAAAAAGTTTTAGAATATAAAACTGATTAATGCGCAAATAATTACGCCTGTCATTAACGGCGTTAACACCGACAGTAACGTCCATTTGACGCTTTTTGTTTCCTTCCAGATAGTCAAAAGTGTTGTGGAACAGGGAAAATGAAACATTGAAAAAATGCAGGTGCAAAGCGCTGTCACCCACGTCCAGCCGTTATCAACAAGAATTGTCTTAAGACTTTCAAGCGTGGAATAGTCGCCCATTTCACCTGTTGAAAGGTAAGCCATAAGCGCAATCGGAATAACGATTTCATTTGCCGGAAAGCCGAGAATAAACGCAAGCAGCATTACTCCGTCAAGTCCGATAAAATGACCTAAAGGGTCAAGGACATCCGCTATTTTGCAGAGCATGGTTGTGCCTGCAATATTTATATTTGCAAGCACCCATATTATAAGTCCTGCGGGCGCTGCCACAATTACCGCCCTCAAAAGTACAAAAATTATTTTTTCGCGTATTGTATCGCCTATCAGACTAAGTATTTTCGGCTTTCTGTACGGAGGAAGCTCAAGCACAAATGAGCTTGAAACACCTTTAAGCACAGTAGATGTAAGCGCCTTTGAAGCCGCAAAGGTCATCAGCATTGACACGGCAATTAATGCTAAAAGTATTACAGCCGACAAAATACTGCTCCTGCAAAAGAACATTGATATTATTGCTATCAAAAGAGGAAATACGCCACCAAAATTGCGGAAACTTTTGTGCGCTTTTCGGTGAATAAACGGCTGAAACTGCTTTATTCACCGTACATAAAAATATGTAAATCCGCCCCGTCCCATTCGATTTTTTGAATGAGCAGTCTTATAATCTGCCGTTTGTCGTAGATTGACAAATCGTCAAATAAATTCTTAAATGATTTTACACTTTCAATTAATGCGTCTGTATCAAAATCTATATTATCGCTTGTCTGATTTTGCTCTGTGAGTTCGTTTTCAAGAGCGTGTAAATATTCGGTCTGTTCCACAATTTTTTTGTCAATGGCACTGATTGATGCCTGACTTAATGTTGTATCGGTCAAACGGTTTACAAGTGTATTCATTTCGTTTTGTACAGCTTCAATGTCCTTTTTTATTTTCTCTGTTTTATCAATATTCTGCTCCTTTTCATATTCTCTTTTCAGATTTTCAAGAGCAGATGTAAAGGTCTCAAAATTATCAAATTCGCCCTTTATATAGTCAACAACCAAATCGTCCGTCTGCTTACCTGTAAGATTGGGACAATCACAAAGCGCATTGTTGCCTTTCAGCTTGCTTGAGCATATATAACTAAAGCTATCACTCGTTGCTTTGTGCTTTTTCGAGAACATTTTTTCACCGCATTTGGTGCAGTAAATCAAGCCCGACAGCAGACCTGTTTCGCTATGATTGACAATCTTTTCCTTATGATTATTGTGAAAATATTTTTGAATCGACACCCAGTCCTTACCGATGATAATTCCCTCATGCTTGCCGATTGCAACAATCCACTCATCAAGCGAATTTCTCGGCGCTCCCGAACGGCTGTAATCTCTTTTATTGTAGGTTGAAACGCCGTGCTCACCGTCCCACAATTCTTTATCCTGACAAATATCAGAGCCGTTTTCGTCAAAGTAATGATAAGCGTTTTCATCGGCGATACAGTAAACAGGATTTTGCAGAATATCACGGATACCGAGTACGGAAAAATATTTGCCCGTGGTCTTTGACCTAACCTTTTTTGCAATCAGATATTTGCTTACGGCTGATACAGAATGCGTTTCAAGAAAGTGATTATACATCAGCTTTACCGTGTCAATTTCATCACTGAACACTAATTTATGCGAGGTCTTGATCTTGCCGTCAACAATAACCTCGCTCTCCTCCGCTCCACGATAGCCTGTCGGCGGAGTACCGCCGAGCCAACGACCTGTTCGAGCCAAGAGGTGCATATTGTCACGGACACGCTCTGCAATCGTTTCACGCTCAAGCTGAGCAAACACAGAGGTGATATACATCATAGCCTTGCCCATAGGAGAAGAGGTGTCAAAATGCTCTTTGATGCAAATCAGGTTTACGCCCTTGTTGTTCAGTTTTTCAATCAAGCCAGAAAAATCACTCACATTACGGCTCAGCCTGTCAAGCCGATAACAAACGATATACTCAAATTTGTATGTATCAAGATCCTTCATCATCTGCTGAAACTGCGGGCGTTTCAAGTCCTTTGCGGAATATCCCTCGTCTTCATAGACGAATATATCTTCATCGGCAACATCAATATCAGCCATTGAAAATTTGATGTATTGCTTACACATTTCAATCTGATTTTCAACACTCTCGCCCTTGCCTGTAAACAAAGACTTTCGGCTGTAAATTGCAACTTTCATATAATCACCTCTTATTATACACATAATATAACATCAAAAAGGAAATGCTTCAAGGCTCAATATGAATTATATTCTTAAAATATTTCTTAAAATTTACTGTTGAATATTATGTAATATCAGGTTATAATATGATTGTGAAAGGAGCTGTTCATATGCCTAATATTAAACCGATTTCTGATTTAAGAAATTATAATACTGTTTTACAGGATGTTGCTGTCGGTTCGCCTGTATTTTTAACCAAAAACGGTCATGGTAAATATGCTATCGTAGATATTGCCGAACAAGAAGAATATGAAAAAACTAAAGCAGCGCTCAAGCTAATTTGCGAGCTTGAAAAAGGCAGAAAATCCGGAGAGGAAGAGGGATGGCTTACTGAGGCTGATATAAGAGCGCATTTCTCTAAAAAAGCAAATGGATAATAAAATTCACTATTCACCAAAGTCATTGTCTGACCTTGATGAAATTTTTGACTATATTGCTTATGAGTTAAAAGATATAATCGCTGCCGAAAATACTGTCAATGGTATTATTGATTCTATTCATACTTTAAAGCAATTTGCAGAGAGTGGTTCTATACTCTGCATTCCAACCGGTGAGGTTACAATTTACCGATATGTTGTTTACGGTAATTATTTATCCTTTTATCATATTTCTGAAAATGAAGTGTATATTGACAGAATTATATACGGTAAACGCGATTATATTAAAATACTTGGATTATAAAACTAAAGCACTTGCTACTGATTAGCAGGTGCTTTTGTCGTTTAATCTGTCATAATCATTTCCAATGCTTCATTTACTGTGAGTTGGTTATTAAGATACAAATTTTTCGCATTGACAGCAGTGCTTAGCCAGGCTGTATATTCATCATAAGAAACGGACTTTAATGTTTCACCGAATGTAAATGCTCTCTCCATGCGCTTGTACATTTTATTTTTCTCTTTTTCAAAAGTTTTTAAAACAATATCATTTTCAGCAAGTGCCTTATATTTTTGTGTTGGACCAATCTGCTTGCAGGTCTTTCCGTCTTTAAAAGCTCTGTCACAGTACAGAGTTTTCTTTTTTGTCTTCGGAACAAATAGCCTGTTGCAGTTTTCACATTCGCAGACTGTTTCGTCATGCTGATAGAATGTAAAAATCAGATAGTCATAGTAATTTTTAGGCTCATCAAAAAATAAAATTTCTTCTCCGCTTCTGCTTTTTACAACCTTGTATTCAACTTTATCAGGCATTATATATTTAAGAAAATCAGTCAGCAATTTCTTATTTTTCATCGCATACAGAAATTTATTCATATACCCTTTCATATATGGCAGTATCTGCATTCTGACGCTCACGGTTTCCAGCTTGTTTTTGATTTCATCAGATGTGTAAATTTCTTCAGTCAGTTTTCCGTGAACAAGGTATTTATTGATATCAGCCTTAAGTAATATACCTAAAACGATATTGTCTTTTAGAATTGCATCTGCAAAGTCATATGCACAATCAACAGTATAGTTATCGTATATTTCTGGTAATTCATAATCATAAAGTGCAATCAGTTCGTTCCTGTAGTCAATAGGCTCTAATTCAGTAATATCCAAATCATCAACTGCTACCCGCTCAATAATATTCCTGCTTTTAAATTTTATATATAATCCTGTTCTTGAATAAATGTTTTTGTCCATAATCAATCTTTCTCAAAAATTTCAGTTATCACTTACGCATAGTTTTTCATTTCTGTACTTATTAAAATGATACCACAGGAAGAATTGTATTACAAATATAAATCCTGAATTTATAGTACAGAGGTGAAAAAATATGTAGCTGATAAAGAATTTATTGCCGGTTTCGCATTTGTATTACGCCACGGCGATAACAAATGCAATCGGGAAACCCGAACCCCCTTACCTTTTCTTTGTGGAAAGAAAAGGTAAGCCAAAAGAAACGAAAATTTAAATATAAAAGAAAGGAAACTTTTTGAATAAAGTCAAAAACAGAACAGAAATACTAACCTTCAGAGTAACTCCTGAAGAGAAGAAATTGATTGAAACCAAGGCACTTTCATCATACAGACTTGTTAGTATGTACCTCCGTGACTGTGCTTTGGATAAAGAAATTATTGTAATTGACGGAGTGAAAGATGTCGCAACTGAACTAAGACGCATCGGAAACAATCTCAATCAAATTACAAAAGCGGTCAACAGCGGAGTATATGCCGTTGACTTAACTGAAACGAAAAAGGAGGTGCAAAAAATTTGGCAATCGTTAAATTCGTTACCTCAGGCAGTCCGATGAATAATATCTTTCCATATATTATGAAAGAAGAAAAAACGGAGCAAAAATTAATCAGCGGTATCAACTGTATGCCGGAAACGGCTATGGAAGAGTTCATCTCAGTCAAAAAGCAATTCAACAAAACAGATGGCAGACAATATTATCATGTGGTGCAATCGTTCAGTCCCGATGATAATATCACGCCCGAAACCGCACACGAAATCGGATTGAAATTTGCAGAATACTTTGGCAATTATCAAATGGTACTTGCTACTCATACAGACAGAAATCACATTCACAACCATATTGTTTTTAACTCGGTAAACTTTCAAAACGGTAGAAAATTTCATCAAACGAGAGATGAAATGATACAGGCAAAAGAGTATTCAAATAAGATTTGTCAGGAGTACGGACTCACTCTTACAGAGGCAAAGGCCACCAGATACAATATGCCGAAATGGAAACGCAAACTGCTTATAAAAGTTGAGTACGCGATGAAACACAGCAGTAGTAAAGCAGAATTTATATTGATTCTTGAACAATTAGGCGTAACAGTCAACTGGCAAGACAATCACAAATATATTACTTTCACTAAAGATGACGATCACAAATGCCGTGACAACAAGTTATTTGACGAACGTTTTCTAAAAGAAAATCTTGAAATCTATTTTGAGCTCGGCGGTTCATATAGCGTTATTGCTGAAGAATATCAAGAATATGAAACACCGCAGACAGGAATTATTTCTGATGATTTATTCAATCTTATAGGCAACCTACTTGATTTGGAAATACAAAAAAACACAAAATGCAAATGGATGCCACATCATAGTAAAAAAGAAATTGAAAGGCTCATCGCCCAGGGTCTTAAAATCACTAACGAAGATTATGACGAAGAATATAATGAGTATCACGGAATGACTTGGTAAGGAGGAATGACAGAAAACAATTAAAATGTTGTGGTATTATGCCACGGCAAAATTCAAAAAGGAATAGGTCAAGCAGCTCAAAAAATATATTTTACAGAGGTGTTTGCAGATGAAAAAGAGCAGAATTCAAAACATCTGTATCCACCGAATAAAAATATCGCAAGAAGAGCAAAAAGAAATTTTAGAAAAACTAACCTATTACCATGCAAAATCAGTAAAGCAAAAGCTGGATAGTTCTTATTTATCTGTAAAAGATAAACTAAAAATCTTATCCAACAAATAACAAATGGGCTGTATCATAGAATGATTTATGATACAGCCTTAATATTTAATTTAATATCTAATTTTATTTTCTGCTATTAAAATCCATATTTATTTTATCACTCCAATTAGAAGCAATCGGTGCACAGGCTCTCATACAGCAAACCGTGTCTGCGACTGTATCATAAACAACGCTTGTTCCCTGACTGTCTGCGTGATAATTTACTGCTCTGTCTTCAGCTATTCCGAAGCGACTTGCGGTTTCAACAGCGTCAATGTTCGCGCCGATGAAAAGAAATTCCCAGCCGTATTTTTCTTTTTCATGTTCAATCATTGATTTAACTCTATCACTTGTATAAATACGGCTTGCGTTTGCATTAGTAAAGTAATTTTTCGTCCACAGCTATATTTAATTTCTCAATTATAGTATCAAAGTCGTAAATATTCAATTATTATAAAAAAACAACTATTAAGCTCAATTGTCACACAAATATAATATATTTATCTTGTTTAGTCTGTATTAGGTAAAAAACAAGATAGACTTTCTTGTAATTTATTTAGGTCGTCGCAATTGAAGATAAAATCAAAAGTTTTTTTTCTGATTTTTTTTGGCTGTCTATTTGTTATATTACATGTCTGTATTACTGCTGAACCATTATCGAAACAATCTATATGTTCAATACTATTGTAACTTATAATATATCCATCCGACCATTCGACTGGTAAGTCTCTAAATTCTAAATATAAAAAATTTTTATTAAAAGAAAAAATGGCTGTGCATTTTTGATAATGATTTAAAGACTTTTTTAATTTGATATAATTTATTCCTAAAAAAAACATTGGAGCTAATAGAACAAGCATATAATACTTTGAATATATCATTTCTATAACAATTGATATTGCAAACAAAATAATTGCAGTTATTTGTAATTTTGTTCTTTTGCTATGTTCTTGAACCTTAATATAAGCAGATAATACTAATTCCATTTTTTATCCCTCTTTAAAACAAGCAATCCACCCCGTGAAGGATGGACTGCCTATAATTTATTGGCCAGAAAGCTGCGTATCGATATCAATAATTGTATCTTTGCAGTTGTTGATGAATTGCTTAAAGCTGTCAACATTTTCCGGTACAGTTTTTGTCAACAACGTTTGATACTCTTCTGCATATGTTGCCTGTGCTTTGTCATAGGCAGCACCCTGCCAATATGTAGGAAGTTCACCCATCGTTGAATCGATCTGAGAAGCTGCGGTCTGTAAATCTTCGATTGCTTGCTGAATCTTAGAGATACATCCTTCAATGCCTTCTCTTTCAACATAAATTGCCATTGCCTTTCACCTCCTTATATCAGAATTAATATGATAATGTATCATAACTTTGACACTTCATCATCAATCTTGTCATATTCTGTTATTACAGCTTGAAGCATTGACTGTAAACCATTAAGCTTCTTTACATATTTTTTTACATAAACAGTCCATGTGTCTTTATGGTCTTTAAAGAACTTTTTACCTGCATCTGTATCCCATCCTTTTTTTAATTCGGTAAGGTCATTATTTAAGGCAGTGTTGCAGGCATCTAATTCGTCTTTAAGTCCCTTAATAGCTTTCTTTGCGTTTTTTAAGTCATCTAAATCATAAGATAAATTTGCCATAATCTACCTCTCTTACTCAATACTAAACGCAGGGTCGATTTCTTTTATTTTTGCTAACAATTCTCCTGCTTTTTCTTCGTTACCTTGTTCCTCATAGATTGTATATTCCATAATATAACCATCAGGGCGTTCTGGGAACAAGTTTTCAATATAATCTGTTAAACGCAAAGCCTCATCATATTCTCCCAATTCTTTGTGGGATAACACTCTGTATATATAACCTTGATAAAAAGAAGGGTCAACAATTGTGTAGTTTCTCAGTTTTTTTACAAGGACTTTAAACTCTTCCTTTGCCTCGTCTTTTTTATCGAGTTTATTCAGTGCTTCGGCATGATAAAAATAAGCTGTAGAATCGTAGAAAAGATCGTTATCTTTATCCATCATATATTCTGTTATTTCAATTATCTTCTCAAAATTTGCAAGAGTTAAATAAATGTTAATCAATACAAAAGCAGCTTGACTATTGTCATATTTATTCTCTAATGCTGTTTCTAAACAGTTTACCGCTTCTTCAAGTTTCTTAGCCCTTACATATATATCCGCTTCTAACAGTGCGTTTTCTTCTTTCTGAGGTTCATATAACCCGTTCTTTTTCATTTCATCTACATATTTGAGTGCTTCATTGTCCTTCTGGAATTTGACCAGAACCCTTAACTTTAGATATGCAATACTTGGGTCATTTGGAAATCTATAAACGGCTTTTTCAACAGTTGAAATAGCATTGTTGTAGTCCTCTTTAATTGTATATATCTCGGCAAGCATATCATATGCCTCGAATGCATCAGGTAAAACAGCATTTAGTTCTCTAAGAGTTTCGATTGCTTCATCAGCTTTTTGTTGGTCTACGAATATTCTTGTTTTTGTCAAATAATATTCACCATTAAGCGGATTAAGTTTAATGGCTTTATTTATGTATCTTATTGCCTGAACATAGTCTTCATTACTTTGAAAGATATCAGACAATACATCATACATTTCTTCATTCATTTCGCCCGTATCTTCAGCCTGGTTATAATACTTTAAAGCGTCCTCCAATGAACCCTGAAGATACGAAAGGTTGCCCAAACCAAACAAAACCTCAACATTTTTTGAGTCGAGAATTAAAGCTTTTTTGAATGCCTGTGTTGCTTTATCAAATTCTTCAAGACTAGCATATGCGTTTCCTAAATTAATATAACAATCTATATATTTAGGTGACTCTTGAACAGCTTTTTCAAAGCATTTAGTAGCCTCTTCATAGTTTTCTGTTGCCATTAATGTAGCGCCTTGATTCAATAAATCAAGCGTTAATTCGTTAAAATCATTCATACTAAATCTCCTTCACTAAGATATTATTCTTTTTAGACCATTCAATAAAATCTTTGGTAAAGATATTCAAAAAGTCTATTGAGTTGATATCAGTTTCTTCTATCATTTCATCTTCAACCGCAGTAACAAATTTAATGTTACCTGCTATAACAACTTCGTGTTTGTTTTTGTGATATTCAACAAAAGATATGCTATGACGGTCAGCAATGTATGTGTTGTTTACGCCTTTAATATAATCATCATATGTATATTGCACCGTCTCCTTGTCTAATCCCAGTCTTTCATTTCCTCTAAATTTATATTTTTTTAGTACCCAGTTGTTATATACCGCCCTAAAAATCAATGAAAGTCCATAAGGAAAACCAGCAGTCATTATTAGAAACAACAAAAACAAAGGTTCGTGAGAAATAAATATAACATTAATTAAATTTAATATTGCTAATATTATTCCGACTACAATCAATACTTTTTCAAAAGCAAACGAAAACTTTACAAATTTTCCATATTCATTAATTGAATTCTTAATGTAGTCTTTGTGTATTTTCTTTAAGTTTTTTTCGTTAATACTATAGAATTTCATTATTTTGCTCCTTATGAAGCTAAATCTTTAATTGTATCAATAATCTGACCTGCTGTTCCATCAATATCTTTTAGCGGAGAAACAATTCTCCATTTTTTACCGGATACATCGCTAGTACCAGTGATTATTTTGATTACACTCTTGCCCTTGTCGTATACGCCGGTATCTTTAGAAATGACTTTTTCAGCATTGTCAACAACACTTTTTGCTTTTCCGGGCTTTTTCGAGATTTTACCAATTTTATCTATAGTTTCTAACTTCTTTCTGGTATAGCTGTTTTTGTTGCCAAATTTATTTCTCAAAGCCCTATCTTTTGCCAGGTCTTGTTGACCTAAAGCACTACCTCGAGTTGCTTTTTTGGAGCTGAACAAGTTTTTCATGCTAAATTTGTACTTACCTGTTCCAGGTTGTTTTTTGAATCCAATTTTTTCAAGAGTAGTATTTTTCAAGTTGCCTTTAACAATTGTTTTATCATAATGTCCATTAGCATTTATTCCAGCAGCACCTACAGAACCAGCAACAACTGCTGTAACATCTGCGGCTGTATGTGTAACATCATACGCCGTTCCAATACCACTCCAAACTTTATTGGCGGTTTTACCGCCCATATCGTATTTGCCAATAGTAGAGCTTACACCATCTATATTTCCATAATATCGTGCTCGTCCGGGGTCGTTTGAATCTTTTGAGATTTTTAGTGCCTTAATATTATTATATATACTAAACCCAGAGTCCACTAATGTCATTACTGTACCAACACCAGAAGCTATGGCTGCTATTAATAACGGCCCTCCAGAAGCAACTGTTGCAGCGGCGCACAGTGCAATTGCAGATATTGTGCCAGCGATTGCTGCAACATCTCCTAATACAGATAGAGCAATATTTAAATAATATTTACCGTCGCCGTGCTTAAACCAGTCAATTGCTTTATCAAAGCCGTAATCGACATAATCCAATCCTGTCTTTATTAAATTGCCCAAACCTCTGTATATAGGATTAGTATTTAGGAGGTCTACACAAACCGTGCCATATATCCAATCTCCGACTTTTTGGTACCATTTTCTATTTTTTAATTCCAATGTATCGATTGCAATTCTTTCAACATTTTTCTTTGCATTATTTTCATGACTTTCGATGTTGGTTTGAAGTGAATAGAGCTTTTTTGATAACGATGAATAATCGCTCTTCTTTTGATTAAGCGCTCTAACCTTTGTGTTTATAGAACCCCTTGCACTAGAAATGTACCCGTACGAATCACTCCCGTAACTTATGCTAAGTTTATTATATACTTTGTTTGTAAGTTCAGAAGCACAGTCGCCATAGTAATCAGCCGCTTTTTGAGCAGCTTTTGCGGAACTTTTTATATTTGAATAATTAATTGTAACTTTACTCATACTATCACTCCCATGGCATTAGTGTGCCGCCGAGTTCTTTGATTTTTTGTTCATAGTATCTAATTTGCCTATCACAGGTTCTGATTTCTGTGTTGCATCTATTAATCTCTGAACGCATTTCTGTTATTGCATCGGAATAAGGATATTGAGATGAAACGGAACTGGTCTCCTTCTTACTACTAATGTTGCTACTCTTTTTTGAAGCTACACTTGAGCCCTTTATTCCATTGCGCAAACTGTCGGAGCAATCACTAATTTTGTTATTAATCTTGGTCTTGTAATCATCCATATCGTATGCCTTGTTCAAAGCTTTTTGAACAGCATCTCTGCGATTTATGAATGTTTTTCTACGAGTTTTTGTGTTCCTTCTTTGTCGCTTATATTCTTCGACAGAAGCTGCAACCATAATTTATGCCTCCTTAATAGTCCTTCATTGTAATCTCACCTTCAGATTTACCATTAATGGCCTTTGCTGCATCAGTATCCGCTTGTATGTAGCTTTCTTCTGCGGCAACTATATCTTCATACAATTCCCATAATCCATTTTTTATATCTGAAACCTGAGATTCAAAAATATGATATTTTTTTTCAAATTCATTTCTAGTTTTTCCAGACCAATCAAAATATAATTTATCTATAGCCTTGTCACAATCAAGGATTGCATCCTCTAGTTTCTCGGCAAGCTTTTTTGCAGAATTTGCTGCATTTGAAAAACTACTTGTATCAAGTTTGAAATGAGTTTGCACACTTACACCTCCTCAACAAATCTTATTTTATCAATGTCGTTTTCACGAATAAAGAAACCTTCTGTAATTTCCAACGGTTTTTTATTTTGACGCATAAACGGAATAGGAATATCAAAAATCTTGTGTTCTTGTAAACCAGAGAAAATAAATGCCGTTTTGCTTTCTTTAATCTTTTTATATAGTTCAGGTGCAGAATAACCGATATTTGAATCTTCAATTCCTGTAAATAGAATTGTAAACTTCATTGATTTATACTTTGTCATAAAAGTGTTATACATTTCCATTAATGGTTTGGATTTAGAAACATACTCAATGGCATCAGCACTATTGATTATTAAAAGCAGATATGGGGCATTATTCAAGTTTTCAATACCATTATCTATTACATCATTATATCTTTCTTCAAGTTGCATAGACACGCCTTCAAATATACCATCAATATTTGAATAGTCTACGGTATACTGATTAACATAAGCTTCATTTTCAAAATTCTTAAATTCTCTTTTGAACGAATCTATGATATATACTTCTGAAGGTCGATCAAAATAATAATTCTTTATGTTGTCCAGCACTGAATTTACAAACAAATTCATTGATTCAGTTCTTTTTCCTACAACTGAAAGCAACGGCATAGATGTTAATTCAATAATGACGGGTTCAACTGTTTGATAACTTAATGCGATTGTAAGCTGTGAAGCAGGATTGATATTGTAGTTTTGTTCGATATAATCTGCAGATAAAACGCTTGGAACCTCTGGTATCTTTTTTGCGGATATATCATATTTTTGATTACATTGTTCTACGAAACTACGAATAGAATTAACTCTATCAATCTCCTTTTTGCCATCAAAAGCAAGGTAAGTCTGCATTTCGTAAATTACTTTGTTAAATGATGTAATCGCTCGACCCGGTACATTTTTAGGTTCGATTCTACATCTATCGAAAAGATTAGAATATTCGCCAGTATCATTGCAGGAAAGTGCAATGTGTTCAGAAAAATTCGAAAGATATTTGTAACCCAACCCGCTTGTGGATGGTGAAGTCATCACAAATGTCAATCCGTAAGTTAACCCCTCACGAATCAAAAACAACAAATCGTCTTCATATTTTTCTGAATATAATTCCTTGAATACTGGATAATTATCGATAAAAATGTAAATATACGGAAAATCAGTAAATCCTGCATCAATGAAAGCAGAAAACGAACTAACACCTACAGAAAGGAGTTTTTCTTTTCTCATATTAATTTCAAGAGATAGTAATTTAATAAGATTTTTAAGTTTTTCTTCTTCTGTAGATGTTACAACACCACCAACATGTTTAAGCAACTCAAAGTTTTTCATAATCATTGAGCCAAAGTCCAGAATATAAAAGTTTGCCTCTTTTGGACTTTGCTTGCTGGCAATGCTTCTTATTAAAAGTTGTAGTAAGTTAGTTTTTCCAGTTTGTGAAGAACCAATTATTAGCAGGTTGTTTTCATTGATATTTTTAAACATGTCACCTTGATACTGGGTGTCCGGATCATCATAGAATCCAACCGCTACTTTATCAGTATTTTCTCCTCCATCAGTAAATCCAATTTCATCAGGAAGTGGTGGCAAACAAATATCAGGTAATTTTTGGATAGAGTTACTTAAACAAAAATCATTTACATAACTCACTATTGCATCAAGTTGAGTCCGATTATCTTCTTCGTTTTTCTTTTTCTTTTGTGCAAAAACTTGACTTCTTTTTCCGTATTCATTCAAAGAATTAATTTCAAATTCTTTTACTGACATAATGTCATTACGCTCTGAAGCGCCACTATAAGCAGACTGGAACAATTCAAAAATTTCATTATTACCAACCTGTAAGTAGGCACGACCTGGTTCCTTGATTTCAGCTGCTAATGGTGATTTTATTACTTCGTTACTGTCAGCTTGGTCTTGAACTTTAAGACATAATTTAAAACGTGAGTTAGACCAGATTTGTTCATTTACTTGTCCAGACGGTTTTTGCGTTGCGAGAATAAGATGAACGCCTAAGCTTCTGCCTATGCGTGCAGCAGAAATAAGTTCTTTCATAAACTCGGGTTGCTCTGCTTTTAATTCTGCGAATTCATCAACTATTAATATAAGATGAGGAATTGGAACTGCTACTTCACCTTTTCTGAATTTTTTTATGTATTTATCAATATGGTTTACTTCTGCTTCGGCAAATAGTCTCTGACGCTTTTGCAATTCAGCTTTTATTGATTTTAATGAACGGTCTATTTCTTTTCCATCTATATTAGTGATTGCACCAATTAAGTGAGGGAGTTCTTTAAATTGATTAACCATTCCGCCGCCTTTAAAGTCAATTATAACAAAACCAACTTCATAGGGATGAAAAAGCGTAGCCATAGACAGAATATAAGTTTGTAATATTTCTGATTTACCTGAACCAGTCGTTCCGGCAACCAAACCATGAGGGCCATGCGCTTTATCATGAAGGTCAAGATTAACGACTCCACTTTTTGATACACCTAAGGGAGCAGCCATGCTCTTAAACACTTGTGACTTATTCCAATTGTTTTCAAGGTCAATATCATCAACTGACAATATGTTTAACAACTTAAATAGCGAAATATTTTTTGTCAATGTTCCTTCAAGTGATATTTCTTCAGCGTATACAGGTGCCATTAAATTTACAATATTACTGAAGTCGTGATTAGAAATCGCATTATACTTAAAACTCTGTGACACTTCTGAGTTAGCTGTTGCGATTAATGTTGCTTCATTTGCTGTAGTTATGTCGATTAAATAATCACATCCGGTTGTAATATTTTCTTTAATATCAGACAATAACACAAAAGTAACACCAATATCTTTAGCCGTATCAATAAACTTTGAAATAGGATGACTTTTAAAACTATTGTCATCTAAAATAAATACGACAATGTGTTTGCTAAAGGATTTTGCATCGACTCTTGTAGTTAGTTCCTTATATAAATATTCAAAAATGAAAGTTTTACTTTCATTATCAGTTACAATGTTTCTATAACCAGTATTTTTGTTAGTTACCTGTGGCAACAATCTTAATAGATGTAGTATCGACAATTCATTTTCATCGGAAGTATCTGATATAAAGAATAATTCAACATCGTTACAAAATTGCCTTGCTACTATATCTAAAACTATATTTTTAAATAAACCTATTCTATTGTTCTTTTCACCGTAAATTCCAATAGCGTTTATTTCTTTGAAATCGCATACAATAGGTACATTATCTATTGTTTTATACTTATCACTTAGATTTTGCGGTATTTCTTGTAATTCATCTTCTACTTCTAACTTTTCTTGTTTTTTATATGTAATACTTTTTATTGCAGGTAATGTTCCAGAGCCGAGATTTACTTGAAGAAAATCACTATCGCTAGTACGCCTATCAAACAAGTTTGATGAGAACATTTCAAATTCTTCTATTTCTTTATCTTGATTGATATATATGTCGTTTAATAATGAACACTCGTCTTCTCTGTATTCTTCAATCTCTGCTGTCTTGTTTTCTATATATTTGTTGTATTTTTCAATTCGCTCTTCAGTTCCTTTTTTAAATTCTTTTTTATCATTTACTAAACTAATAATCGCAGTAATTACGCCCATAGCACTTGATAATAGCATAAATGGGGAAACTGAAATCATCGCTATTCCCATTACAATCATTAATGCGGATGGTAATAGTTTTGTCAACAAACTTCCTTTTGGCTTTTTAGGCGCAGAGGGAGGATCCAATACTTGTATTGGTTCATTATCTACAACATGTTTAACTCTAGTGTTTCTATTAAATTTTGGGTACTCTCTTGAACATTGATTATCGAAATATGTAATATTGGTGTTAACACTATCTGTTGCCTCTGTGTATAACTTTCCGTTTTTATAATAAAAACTAAAATTAGCAATTGATAAAAAATCACCATTTTTAATGTTTTCACCATTGACTGCCTTTTTACCATTGTGGTAAACGCCATAGTTTGCGTGATTTATTTGTAATGATAATCCCTTGTCGGTTGATTTTAGTGCAACACTGTCATTCTGTACATATTTACTATTTATTATAATATTATTGCCACTTGCACTACCTATTGTAACAATTGGCATAGAAGAAATATCAATTATGCGGTCGTAGTTTTTCTTATCATTTTCAAAGTCATACAAAAACTCAACTTTAAATACTTCTTGTCCTGAATTTTGATAACGCACAACAAACAAATCGCCATGTTTAAGGCTTTTTGATACAAGCTTTCTCACATCGCCATCGTCAATATATATATTTTCAGAACACATTACCTCCCAGGCATTATCTTTTTTTGTAAACGACATCTGAAATGCCTCGAAAAAATCTTCTTTATATAATCGGACATCACAAGACATATCCATTCCAAGATTTAACACTTCAGAATCTGCTGGAAGTTGAATTTCTCTATAAACTTTTTTACTTGATAATTTTATAATATAACCGTACTCCATAATTCTCTCCATTTATTCAGTAAAGAATATTACTGTTCCGTTTCGTATGCCAAATTCCGCTAGTTCTTTGTTGCCTTTAAGTAATACTATTGGATTTTCAGCTTTCAAATAACAATTTGAGACATCACTCACATCAATTCCTAAATCAAAGCTAATATTTAAAGCATTTACTAAATCATTTGCAGATATATCTAAAGGAATTTCTAAGTCTGTTTCAAAGTCTTTTTTGGGAATCTTAAATGTTACAATTGCTTTGTTTTCCATATGTTTCTCCTATACAATCAAAAAGGAAATTTTTTGAACTTCAGGTTCGTTTGCTAATTCATTAATGCTTTTTTCATCTATTTTTTCAATTTTCTTGACATATTCATTGACTGAAAAATTAGATTTAATACTAGGTTCGTTCAGTGCATTAAATCTATTAGCGTCAAATTTATTACAAATAAAAATGTATTTTTCCGCATCGTGAAAATTCATATTTCTAACGAGAACATTTGTTGCACATTCAGATGCTCTTGTTTGTTCGGTCATGACAAATACTTTATTGGCAATACTTATTAACGAAGCAATCTTTGAATCAAAAGCACATTCAAGATCAACAACAATAACATCATAATTTCTTGTTGCTTTAGCAGATTTAATTATCTCTTCATATATTGAATAATCAATGTTTAATGCAGAAAGAGACGATGTAAAAGGTGGTAAATAATCAAATTGTTCATTTCTGATAATGTGCTTTATTCTAGCAAAAAGGGTACTGTCAATTTTCGATAATTCGCCATATATACTGTTAGGTATGGAGGCTTTATTATCTATTAGAAAATGAAAGGAATTCAACCTCTCAGCGTTGATATAAAGAACTTTTTTGTAGTTTTTTGCTAAGCATTTGCTTACTGCCATAGATAGCGTAGTTTTTCCAACTCCACCGGCTGCCGAGTAAAAAAGTGCCACAATAGTTTCTCGAGTCTTGCTAGCTTCAGCGTTAATGGTTCCTGAACTAGTGGCGGTTACTTGATTATATATTTCTTTCGTATTTGTATATTTGAAGATTTTCTTGATATCGAGAGCTTCAGTACCACCTTCATCTACGCTTTCAGTTAAAACAAAAATATTAGATATGTTTTGTTTCTGTAATTCATTTGAATAGAGGTCTTCACTAACAACTAGTATTTCTGCGTTTTGCGGCTTAGAAAAATGCTCATTAAAATAACTTGGTTCAGTTATTATCTCAAGTTCAATTTTATCGTTTAATTCTTCTAGAAACTTTATTTCAAGCGGAGCAAGATAATCTTCATCTGTATCTGCAAGAATTATAATTGGTTTTGCCATCTATATCGCCTCCCTAATAAGTTATTGAAAAATCACTGTTTGCAAGGCGAATAACATCACCACTTTTTATAGGAAAAGGAGAGGTGTTTCTTAGTCTTACATTATTAACATAGGTACCATTTGTGCTTGGTTTTGTTCCATCTCCATCTATTATGAAATATCCGTTATTAAATACAATTTTACAATGTACTCGCCCAATAGCTTTGTTAAAACTAATTACCCCATTTACCTTTGCTGGATTTTTTCCTAAAACATAAACAGAAGAACTAATGTTTAATTGTAGTGGATTATGTGGATCAAGAGAAGTTAATACAAGTGGGGGTTGAGATATATTAATATTTTTTTCTTTGTTTTTAGAATTATCTACATTTTCGTTATCGGGTATATATGTCTGAGCCGAACTTTCACTTCGAATATTTTTATAAAGTTCATTTAAAGTTAAAGACCCATTAGATAATAATGAACTAATTCTATTCATTTTAGGATTTGATAACGACGGTGTCGAGGTAATAATTTTAATAAGGTCTGTCCTTAACTCGTTTTCAAAAGCCGAAACATCATCATTGTCGTTATTAATTGGTAAATAGATTAAATGAACTGCGAAAGTGTGTGAATCAATAAAAATTTTATCATAAGTTAAATCCAAATTATTACATGACAAAAAACCGTTGTTTTTTATATCAATAACAGCTTTTAACAGATTGGATATTATAATTATAAAAGTATCTGTATCAATTAAAGAAAGCATACTTTTGAAGTTCTTTTGACCAGATGTAAAATACAGCAATTTGGTTTTACCGTTATGTAAAACTTTTGCACATGACACAAAATCACTGTTACCTTGACTCTTCAAAACCTTATATCCAGTAAGATTAAAAAGCGAGGCATCTTCAAGTATATATGACACATTTTGTGTGTTTTTTAATTCGGTAATTTTACCTGATTGTAAAAACTCTTTCATAATGCTTTCTCCAATTAAGAACTTAAAAACTAAAATACATATTTTTGCGTGTGCAAAAATCCATATTTTAATCTTCAAGGTCTATATGCAAGGCGCAGCAAGTGCGCCTTGCATAATTTAATTAATTAAAATTATTCGACTTGTGCAGTCGGTTCTTCTTCGTCATCCTTCTTACGTCTCTTAAAGAGAATGAAGAATACTAATCCACCACCTGCTAATACTACTGCGCCAACGATAGCCCAGAATACCGGCGATTTAGCCCAAATTACAAGCTGATTGGTTGTTACCGTAATATTGTTAAAGAATACATATCCGGGGTCATAGTTCTTTTCATCATCAGTATCAATAACGTTGCCAGCTTTATCAGTAGCCACAATCCTTACTGATTGTTCGTTAGAACTTCTGTTAAGTGTGATTACGCCACCATCAAATGTATTAAAGTCATCAAAATCTTTTCCGTAAACATATGTGTTTTGAAGTCTGTTATCAACATATACCTCAACTTTTTCAAGTCTAATGAGGTCTTCAACAGTAAAGTTAATATCTAACTTCTCTGCTTTTGCGGCACCACCATCGTGTCCGGCAATCTTATTTACCTCAGTAGAATAATTGACAGAGATAATATCTGCCGGAGTTGAATCGACTCTAAATGTTGCACTACATACATCATAGTCAACGGTTTGAGAAGTGATAGAAGCAGAGTCCTTTGAAGATATACGAAGTGTATATGTTCCGTCCTCAGTAAAGTTCTCAGGACTTATTTCATACGTAAACCTACTCCAAGAGGTATCCGTCTGTCTATCATCCAGCGTTATCTTGTAGTCTCTTGATTTCTCAAGAGTTGTCGAATCATTGTTTGCAATTACTTCGACATTTTCCTTGGTAAGTAATGTGGTATTATACTCATAAACAGTTAAATCATCTGATGTGAGTTTTTGAGTGTAACCATCATTTTCTGTAATCAACTTATAGAGACTATCACTGAAAGTAAAGACCGAACCGAAACGGTTTGCAGAGAACTTAATAATGTTTTTCTGAGTATCATATGCATTTCCGGCTTTATCCTTTGCTTCGATAGTTAAAGTGTAAATGCCATCGTTTTTAACTCCGTCCTTGTCTCTCTTTGGAATAGTGATTTTAGCCGTAGCATTTGAATTACCTGATGCGTTGCTTACAAATTGAGAAGTAACATCAACATTGTCTTCAACACATTGCTTTTCAGGATTATCTTTAACGTTTTCCTGTTCGGTGTCATAATTATTATTGCTTTCACCTACAACAAGAACTCTGCTTCTTGTAAGTTTCACATTGTAATTATCAAGGTTAACATCGTTAATAATAATAGAGATGGTTGCGTCAGGATTTACAATTCCGTCATTAAGACCAAGAACTTCACCATCTTTGATGCCCTCAACTTTTACAATTTCATTGTATGTAGTATCAATTGTAAAGTCTTTTCCTGCAACAGAAGCACCAAAGTCAGCACCAGTATCCTTATTGCCTGCCATATCGGTCATCTTAACATCAAATGTAAAATCTCCATCAAAATCATATTTGATTGTAGCTATATGCGTATTGCCATTGTGTGACCACGATATTCCAGGATCAGTAATGTCATTTCCAGACAATTTGGAGTCTCTTGTCCATTCAACTCTGTCAAGGTCAAAGTTGTGTTCTATAATTGTAATGGTAGCTGTTCTATGAGCCTTAAAGTACTTCTCGTTCTGAACTTCATTATTGTCATATGAAACAGAGATTTTGGGAGCAGTTTTATCAATTGTGAATTTGTTATCAATACTTCTATCAGCATCATTTTGTGCTGCATAGTTTGTGGTTTTGTTGCTGCTATACTTTACGGCTTTGTCCTCAACTTTGTTGTCTGCAAAGTCCTTAGCATTAACTGCAAAACTATAATCACCATCATCAGTAAATTTATAACTCATCTTGTATACATAACATTCAACTCCATCAATTACGGTTTCACCAACCTTCTTGAATTCAGGAGTGATTTTTATTGTAGATTTAGATTCGTTATCATCTACTCTTGAAACTACATAATTAAAGTCTTCTGATTTAAAGTTTCTCTCATAAACATAGATGTCAGCTGTTCTATCAACATTGAAGAAACCAGCGTGCTTTTCATCATCGTTTTCATTCATTTGAACAGCGATTTTGGGAGCAGTCTTATCGATTGAAAGAACCTGTGTAACATTTTCAGTCTTGTTACCAGCTCTATCGGTAAGGGTAATCTTAATTTTAATATTATTACTATTATTAGAAATGGTAATATTGTTCTTAAGATTGATAACCAGATTGCTTTCGTTTGTTGCAGTCCATTCACCAATGCAATCAGCGCTGTATCCTTCTTTTGCTTTTGATGTTACAACGCCATCATTGTCAACTGTAACCGTACCTGCTTCTTTCTTGTCGTCGTAAGGAGAAACAATTTCCCAGTCTATCTGTCGGATACCAGAATATGAATCAACAACCTCTATTCCCACTGTTGTATTAGCTGCATAAAGATTATTTCCGTCAGCGTCCTTATAAGGTGTTTCCTTAAGGGTATATGTAACACTACTGCTTTTTTCGTGCTGCTCAGGGCTTTCTATTACTGCACTGTTGGGATTTGAATACTCGTCTGGAGTATTACCAACATTGTCTGTTGCCTTTGCATATATCTGACCCTTGAAATCTGCGGGAATTGTAAAATAGATTTTATTGTTTTCATCTACAAGAGGTGATAATTCTTGGCTCTTTCCGCCATCCTTGTCAACTGTATAGTAGCTAATAGTTTTAATACCCGAAGTAGGCTCAACATCATGAGAAGTAATAGTAACTTTAGTATCCTCTATAAAATAGAAGCCATAAGTAGTTTCTTGAACGGGAGCCTGATTTGTTTCTTTAACTTCGGTATCCTTATCATAACCAGTTGCTTCAAATTTAAAATCAATAATTGAAGGCTTATCAATGTCTTTGAAAATGGTCTCGGTATACAAATCGGAAACATTACCAGCATTATCTGTAACAGAAACAGTAATTGTATATGAACCATCTTCTTTTATATCAACTTGATCAGTATTAACTGTAAAGTCGAGTTCTGTAGTCTTTTCAGATTTCTTATTAAATTCCTCAGCAATATTCTTTGAACTTTTGTCTGTTGTTATTGCTGTGTCATTAATCTTTACATCGACTTTTCTTATTCCAGAATCAGCATCTTTAATATTGATATTAAAGTCTATATCGTCCGCATACCACTTGTTTGTGTCCGCTGTTGCAGGATTCTTATCGGTAGCTGCATCAAGGAATGTAACATTTACTACTGGCTTTTTGGTTTCAATCATTAATCCGCTGTTGGCAAATGTTTCCGAATTAGTGGTTGTAGGCTGTATAAAATCTGCTGTAACATTGTTTACATTATCTGTAGCTTTTGCAGAAATCTCTTTGTTAAGGTGCATGGTTTCATCAGCTATGTCCTCAGCGGGCACAACAAATGTAGCTACGCCCTCAATAATCGGTTGCGTATCAAGAGCTGTTTCATCTCCATAAAGGGTAATTTCTTTTAATCCGGAAGAATCACCGCTATCATTGGCTGTTACTTTTATTTCAATTTTTTCATTAAAGAAGTTGCCAAATGTAAGGAAATTTAATACCTTCTCAAGTGCTGATATTCCTTTTGAAGCAAACTCAAAATTCGTAATATCAGGCTTAACGGTATCAATATATAATGTGCCATTTATATTAGTTTTTTTACCGTTCTTTAAGGTAACTCTACCGGTAATGGTATTTGCACCTGTTTTTAATGTTCCGTCTTGATTGGTGTTAATTGAAAATGTTTTTGTGCTGCTAAGTCCTTCGTTAATTGCGTTTCCTTGGGAGTCAGCAGTAATATCTGTTCCGTTAAGTTTAAGCTCTATCTTCTTGATAGCAACTCCGGAATGATTAGAATCTATGGCAACTGTAAATAATGCGTCTCCGTTATACCAATCTTTGTTATCTGCATCAGTGTACTTGCCATCGGTTTGATTTGTAACTGTTACACTTGCTTCAGTAGTACTAATTGTAACCTTGTTACTGGTGTATTCTGTTGTAACATCAGTCGGAGTTTTTACATCGCTATTATTGCCAGCTTTGTCAATGGCATATGCAGAAACAGTTTTAGCATTATCAAAATCACCTTTTTTAAGAGTGAATGTAGCCGAATTGCTACTATTAACCGTCACTGCCTCGCCATAGGCATTTCCATTAACAAGAAGTTGAATCTTGCTAACGCCAGAATTGGTAACAGTACTGTCTTTATCCGAAGCAGTTACAGTTACTTTAATATTGTCGCTTGCATATATACCTGTGTCATCAGAGGTTTCATAGTCAGCAAACTCAAAGTTATCAACTGCGGGTTTTGTTGTGTCAATTTTTGCGGTAAACTGTTTTGCATTTGATACATTTCCTGCAACATCTACTGCGTAGATGTAATAAGTTTGATTTTGTTCTCCACTTAAAGTAAACGAGTAATTACCATTTGTAATAACTGTTTTATTCTCTGTTTCAGCCTTTACAGCATCATTAGATAAAGATGTTTTGCTCCAAACAACATAATCCAGACCGCTTGAAGGATTGTTATTCGGATTTTGTGTATTATCAGTTACCGAACCAGTTACTGTATAGGAACCAGTTTTATCCCATTCCATTGCGGGTATATCGTTTACTTCTGGCTTTGTGTTATCAATAAGAACAATAATTCTAGCATTTGGAGCACCTAAATCAAGATTAATAGTATTTCTATATTTACCAGATTTTACCTGAAGCACTTCAATTATCTTAGTACTGTTTATAGTCCTATTCGATTTCCATCCTTCATATGCCTTATATCCTGACGGAACTGAATATTTGACATCAAAGTATGTGTATGGCGTTTTAGGTTCAATTTTTACATTTGAACCACTCGTATAAGTCATTATGATATCATTGCCATTCGTTTTTTCACTAATAAGACTACCTGAAGTTGCAATAATTGAAATTTTATCCTTCCAATCACCAGTGTCTTTGGGTATTTCTTTGAAAGTAGCATTAACAGAGGTATTAGCCTTTATGTTAGAGATTGTATAAGTTGCACTACCATCTTTGTTTGCAACAAAGGAGTCAACTGTTTCAATATCAATTTCTGCACCATTTACAGATACAGAATCAACCATGTAGGAATTAGAGTCTGGGGTTATTGTTATAACCGCTTGACCATCATAATCAACAGTTTCGTTACTCGTGGTTACAGAACCATTGTCGCCAGAAGAAGTTGTAACAGTATATGTGTTAACAGCAAATGTTACTATTACTGTCTTCTCGCCAGTCACATTTGATACAGTATCAGTGTAAGTTGTATCATCATTACTTCCATCTGTAAGAGGATTATCAGAATTAGTAACCTTTTCTACATGATAGCCTTCGGATGCATTTGCTTTCGCTGTAAATTCTACTGTTCCATTTTCATCAACAGTAACATCTGTTACCTGACCACCTAAAGCTGTTTTATCGGTATCGTAAGTCACTTCACCGTTTTTAGAAACGTCAAACTTAACAATATATGTCTGCTTATAGAAAGATACACTAATTGAATAATCCTGCTTAATATTACTAATAGGAATAGTAACACTCTGCTGACCTTTGTAGGCCTCTGTGTCGGAGCCATATCCAGTAACAGTATCTATTCTATATCCTGTGTTTGCGGTTATGGTAATTTCTTTTGATTCACCATATTCAACACCAGTGATACTGTCAGAAATCGAGCCATTGCTACCTGCGCTTGTCGTTATATTAAAAGTCTTAACAGTAAGGTCAATATCTGCTAACTCATTGTTAGAATCAGAGGGGGTAATGGTTTTATTAGCAACTGTATTATACTTATCATCAAATGTATAAGAAACCGTGTATTTTACACCTTTATAAGCGTCAAAAGAATAGATTCCGTCATTATAATCGGCTTTGCCTGTTACTTTGCCATCGTATGCGGAATAATTTACAGTTACAGAAGTTGGCGCATTACCGTTTTCATCCGCTACTGCGCCTGTTACATTGATTTTTTCTATTGCAGTAAAATCGGTTGATGAAACTTCTAACTCAGAGCCCTCAATAGCGATATTATTAGCTGAATAGTCTTCGTATCCTATCAAGTTTGCAATAGAAAGATTATATGTTTTTTCATCATCAACAAATGTTTCAAATACTGCTTTGCCGTTATCAGCATCTACAGTCTTGGTATCTGTTGAATCCGTAGTAGAGGTAAGCGTTACCTTTGCCGATTCGTTATACCCAGAAATGTTTACAGTAAACTCAGCTGCTTGCGAGGCAAATACTCCGACAACACTAGCTGGTACAGCACCAACCAAAAGTGCAATCGCAAGAAGCAATGCCATTAGCTTCTTTGAAACTTTTTCTTTAACAACCATTTTCATTTCCTCCATATCTCTTTATATAACTTCATCAGTATGAATGAACATGATATCTTGTATCATCTTCATTCCGACTGTTGTTTTATTAAGTGCGGAATTTATTTGTTCATTCGACAAGACTTGTGTGCCATCATTTAGAATTTCAGTACCATTTTCATCATAGTCAAGTTTTTCCGTAGCATTCAAATCTTCCAGAACATCTGTTGCTCCGCTTCCAACACCTTTTTCTAAGTTCGGTTGTTGCGCTGACTTATTTGATTTTTGCGCCTTATCTTTTTTGATTTTTCCGCTTTGCTTTATTTGGTCAGTAAGTGGTCCTCTATCTGCTGCAACAGGGTGTGGTCTAAACGATTTTTTGCCACTCTTTTCATTCTCTGCTCGCATCTGTTCAATGGATTTTCTTGCAGTTCTACCAGATAAATCACCAATTATTCTTGGTATTCTAAATTTTATAAAGCAAAAAATACCAAATGCTAAGAAAGCTACAGCTAATATAAATGTTACTAAAGAAACTGTGTTTAATACTTTAGCAAGCTGCTCATAGTTTGTTGAAGTGTTTTTTTCTGCGGCATCGGCGGCAAATGCTATCAAAAGTGTATACATATCATCCCCTCCTTAGCCTTCAAGATGTTCATATTGAGTTTCCACAGTACTTCTAACATTATTTATATTATTTAAAACATATATTTTTGTTTGGTAAGCACGGCTTTTCTCATTTTCAACTTCGTTAATACCATCAGCTTTCTGCTTAATCGTATCAAGCAAGCTTAAAACTGTATCCTTATCAACTGCTCCAAAATTTGGGCTTGCTATATACTTAATGTTTGTATTAACAAAGTCTAATGTTGATTTATACATTGCAGCTTTTACAAAGTTAGCATTGCTTTCCTGATATTCATCTAGATAGTCAATACATTTTTGAATTGAATCAAAGACGTCTTCATATTGTTTTTTATAATCCGGAGTCTCGACTCCATTTCCACTATCAGATTTGTAGAAGTTACAAATGGTGTAGAAATTTGTAGCCATTTCCGACTCAGTAAAGTTACCGTCTTTAATGTTTTCAAAATACTTAATAGCTTTCAATGCACGTTCACTTGTTGAAGAGTCCGACGAGAATTCATAATAGAAGAAATTGTTCATTCCTGCTTCATATGTAATTTTTGCAAACTCTTCATCATAGGTTCCGTCTGTGTAGGTAGCCTTAAGCTGATTATATATTGTGCTAAAGCCCTGAGACTCTTTTTCAGTAATATTATCATCTGATATAATATAAGAAAGGAAGTTTTCGTAAGCTCTCTTATCAGTTTTATTGATTTGAATAGCTGTATTTATATTACTAATCGCAGTATCGTAATCCTGACCGTTAATTTCTACTAACACATCATAATTGTTACTTTCGGCGTTCTTTGCAAGATTTGCAGTAACCAACCCCGTTATAGCAAAAATAATTGCCAACGCTATTGAGACAATAAACATCAAGAGTTTTCTCTTTTGAGTTTTCTTAAAAGAATCTTCCTCTTCTGTATAGTGCTCTAAGGCATATAGAAGTTCATTACAATTCTGATATCTATCTTTTGGGTCAGGAGATACACACTTATCAATTATTCTTTCAAGACCACCGGACAGTTCAGGATTCCATTGCCTTATCGGTGCATAAATATAATCTGCCGGTCTTGGATCAACACCCGTTACAAGATGGTGCATTGTCATACCAAGCGTATAAATATCCGACCTTGCATCAGTTTGTCGTGAACCATAGTGTTCCGGAGAAGCGTAACCCTTTGTTCCAAGAACTGTCGTATCTGCAAGATTTGTTTCTTTATACTCACGAGCAATACCAAAATCTATTATTTTGATGTTGCCTTCAGGCTTAAGCATTACATTTGCCGGCTTCATATCACGATAAATAATTGGCGGCTTTTGTGAATGCAGATACCCAAAAGCATCACATATTTGTTTTGCCCAATCGATTACAAGTTCCTGCGGTTGAGCGCCATATTCATTTAGAACCTTATCGAGTGATTCACCCTCTACATAGTCCATAACAACATAGATGTACTCTTCATCTTTATGGTCTATGATGTCGACTATTCTTGGAATAGCGGGGTGGTCTAACCTTTTCATCATTTCGGCATCGGCAGGCACTTCATTGACAATTTGCTCATTGTTTTTACCAACGCCGGTTCTTTTAATCTCTTTTACTGCCCACTGTTTATTAAGTCGCTTATCCATTGCCAGATAAACAGTTGACATTCCACCTTTACCGATTTGTTTAAGTATTTCATACTTGCCATCGATAACTGTACCGATCTGTGTAGCCAAGACGCACCTCCTACATTATGCTTTTCAGAAGTGCAACCGTAATGTTGTCTCGTTCATTTCTCTTTTTAACAACATCAATCAAATAGTCGCCGTTCTGTTTCATTGTTTCAATACTATTCAAGTTAAGAGGGTTAAACTTATCCAACATCTCATTATCTTGAAGGACGTGTCTAAATCCATCTGAACAAGCCATATATACTGTATTTGGCACTACTGCTCCAAATGTAATAACTGGTTCTACATCTCTTGATGCGCCAACGCACTGTAAAAGCATGTTTCTTTTTGGATGTACAGCTGCTTCTTCTGGTGTCATTCTGCCTGCATTGATTTCTCGTCTGATAAAGGTTTGATCCTCAGTTAATTGGCTTACTGTATCCGAGACTTCATAAACTCTCGAATCTCCAACTTGTACAATCATATAATTATTTTCAATAACAATGAATGCACTTAAAGTTGTACCAAGATTCACTCCAATAGTCTTTCCGTATTCAAGAATTTTCTGATTTTGTTCCTTTATCATCCTTTTCCATTCTTCGGATAACTTTTCCCACGAATAATCATTAATTTTCTGTGGTAGTTCTTTCTCAAACCATTGTGCGCAGCGTTTTATCACAGTAGCAGAAGCAAGCTCGCCTTTTGCAAGTCCGCCCATTCCATCACAGATAACCATCATTGCCGCTTGACCTTTTCCGTCAAACTCTGCAATTTTTAGACAAGCACTATCTTGGTTTGTTTGTTTGACAATTCCAATATCGGTTGATACTGCTCCAAAATAATTCATAAATTTACCCTCAAAAATAAAATTTCTTTAAAGATTATGAAACATGAAACTCAAATGGTTCATTTGCCAGCATTAAAGTATCACCATCATATATTTCGGTTTCTTGATTTACCGGAATCATTGTTCCGTTAACAAATGTATGATTAGTTGAATTGTTGTCTTTAATGTAATAGCGGTTATTCCTCGTTACTATATCTGCATGAATTCTGCTTACGGCATTGTTGCTCATTACAAAAAAGTCAACATAACTTTTTTCTTTACCTATCCTAAAAACAGGTTTGTTTACGAATACTTTTTCAAATGTATTCAAACGAATTAAGTATGGAAATACAGGTGTGTTATCTTTTAGAACTGTTGTACCTTCATTTTCATCTAAAACAGTCGTTCCCTCATCATCGTAATCAAGAACGTCAGTTCCATAATTGTCACTTTCTTCTTCGAGCAATCCCGTGTCGCCGAAATCATCATCTTCTTCGAGCAATCCTGTGTCGCCAAAATCATCATCTTCTTCAAGCAGCCCAGTATCGCCAAAATCGTCGTCCTCTTCCAGCAATCCCGTGTCACCAAAATCATCATGCTCATCAAGCAATCCCGTTGCTTCGTCGAAGTTATCAACTTTTTGGTTTTGTGACGAATAGTCTGAATCATATTTTTTTTCAAAATATGTTCTTCCAGTTTGCTGAAGTATTTGACTATCGCCTGGTTTTGACCTTTTAACTTGTCTGTAAACTCTTGGATAAACACCGATTATGTATTTTTCCAAATCATTACTTGAAAAGGTTTTAGTACTGTGCAAATACTGTATTAGATGATTTATAAAATCTCTGCTTTCACTTATGTTTAGTACAGTTTCATTTATAATTTCATAAATGAATGAATAAACATTGTTAGCTGCGTTCGCATCGTTAATTGGTTGATAGATAAACTGCACTTCTCTTGTCATTTGATTAAAGAAAATGTATTTAGTGTCAAGTATCAAATTATTTACACTAAACCCTTCTCTTTCCACTTTCTTTAAGCACTCAACAAATTGAGCAAATATTACAAAGAAGTCGTTTTTAGAAAGACCGATTCTCAAGTAATCAAAAAGACTGATGTTGCCAGGAGCTGTATATTCAATTTTTCTTTTTCCTGTAACATTTGGTCGCATCAAACCACGAATAAACTTAGTCTTAAATATGTCAAGCTCGTTTTGATTTATAGACTGCGTTCTATCGATTTTGCATTTGACCAAAATTTGGGAGTTCTTTATGCTAACTTTCAACTTAGTCATATTAACCTTCTTAAATTTTTTCGTAGAACTGTGAGTTCAAATCATTAAATAATTATTTTTATTCTGTCACATTTTATCATATATATCATTAATATGTCAATATAAATGAGGTGATTTTTATTAACAAATTGATAACAAAGCATCTATATATAGAATAATTTTTAAATTCTGTTTCTATTTATGGTCAAAATTATGGTATTAATATTAACGTCAATTATAGGAGGGAGATTTATATGCCAAGACATGGTGAAAACATTTATAAAAGAAAGGATGGCAGATGGGAAGGGAGATATATTTTTTCTTACAGTGACAGCGGAAGAGCAATTTACAAATCCGTATATAGTAAAACATATGCGGAAACTAAACATAAGCTTGAAATCGCAAAAAACAATAAATCAAGCATTAACAAATCCACCCAAATAAATACATTTAGTGATTTGTGTTATTACTGGCTTGAATTTAACAATTCCAAGAATAAGCAAACAACACAGGATAAGTATAAGTTTCTTATTAAAAAACATATCGAATCCGAACTTGGAAAAGTTAATCTTAACAGAATTTCATCATCAATGATTAATAAATTCATTGATGGTAAAATTAAAATTTTATCAAATTCTTATGTCAGAACTATGGCGATTATTATTAAATCTGCTTTACAACTCGGTATAAAGGAACAGTTTGTTTTTATGCCTAATTTAGATATTCATTTGCCAAAACAAACAAGGCATGAATTGAAAATTTTATCTGTTACGGAACAGAATATACTTGAAAAATATATTTTGAATAACCTTGATTTTACGGCACTTGGAGTATACATTTCTCTTTATGCAGGTCTTCGCATCGGGGAGGTCTGTGCCTTGCGTTGGAGTGATATTGATTTTGAAAATCATATAATTAATATCAATTCAACTGTAATCAGAATTAAAGGATCTAATGGAAAAAGTTATGATGATATCAGCTCGGCTAAAACTAATGCGTCAATTAGAGATATTCCCATATTTAATAAGCTTTATATTCTGCTATTAAAAATGAAAAGATTAAGTAATTCGCCATATGTTATTTCTGCAAAGGCAGGTTTTGTTAATAAGAGAACATATGAATATAATTATCATAAAATTTTGAAAAATGCCGGTATAAATGATATTAATTACCATGCCTTAAGGCATACTTTTGCAACAAGATGTATTGAGTGTGGTATGGATGTAAAATCTCTCAGCGAAATTTTGGGACATTCAAATGTTTCAATTACGCTTAATACCTATGTTCACTCGTCTATGGAGCTTAAGAAAATTCAGATTGAAAAGCTCAACAATTTAATAGCCTGATTATTTTCTATTGCTGGTCAAAAATTTTGGTCAAAAATTAGCGGATGCTCTGTTTTATCGGAGTCTCCGCATTTTTGTTATAGAACTCACAGTTCTACACAATAATTAAGTCTAAAATTTGTTGAATAGTAACTTTAAAAATTTGAAAAATCAACTTGATTTGCAAAAACACTTATTTTTAGTGCAAAAAAAAGCAGCGCATTCAAACGAATGCACTGTTTTTTTTATATTTGATACATATCTTACTGAATTATAAAAATACACTTTTCAAAATTTTTTATTATCATATTCTCTCATAAACAGCAATAATTTTTTCCAGCACTTATAATGCGGTTTAGCTTGTCCGAGTTCCCATAGTTGAAGAGCATTTATTGAGATGCCTGTTAGATTTGAGAGTTCGGTCCGCTTGAGATTATGCTTTTTTCTGAAGTTTTTGATTTTGGTTGGATTGTACAAATTGACTGATGGATTTATGGTTACTTTGACGAAGTTTTTATTCTTTTCAGCCATCGGAGTTGCCATAATGTTGGTGGAGGAAATCTGCCGTTACAGGGGGACAATGAGTTTGTAATGATTGCGACTAAACGTTCGCGGGGTGAATCAATAATCCTGCATCCTGTTACGCCGACAGCATTACAGCCGTATCCCATACATGTAGTAAGAGCCTGTTTTCCGCAGGCACCGCAGCGTTCAAAGGCCCCGTCAAGATTAAATGCAATACGCGGCAGAACACCGAAATCCTCAAGAAGTGCAAAAAGCGGAAAAAAGATTGCCATAGGAGGCAGCATCACCGCAACGACCCACAAGAGAACTCTGAGAACGCCATTGACGAGAAGGCTTACAATCGTCTGCGATACGCCTATACTTATCATTGAATCTGCAAGCCACACTTCAAAGCGGTCAAAAACCGTCCGCAAAAAATCTGACGGATAGTTCGAACCTGCTATTGTTATCCATAAAACTATACCGAAAAGCAGCAGCATTACAGGTATTGACGTATATTTTCCCATCAGTATTTCGTCAAGCTTTTTTTCCATTTGCTCTTTTTTTGATGGAAGCTCTTTTACGGTATACTCAACAATACTGTTGGTTACATCAAATATTGACGAGGTAATGGACTTGACATAATTATCGGAATTTAAACCAAGCTGTGAAAGGTCACACCTTGCTTTATTCAAATTACCCCTCAGATTGCCTTTAAGAAAAACATCTTCACCGAAGTGTTTTTTAAATGAGTTATTAAAGCTTTCGTCATTTTCAAGAAGTCTAAGGGCGAAAAAACGAAGATTTTTGTCTGTATCAACAGTACACTTAAGCCCTTTTTTCACCTGCTTGACCGCACTCTCAATTTCGTTCAGATAAAAGAGAGTTTTTACTTCATTTTTAACTGTACCGTTTGATATGAGATGAACCTGCTCAAGAAGCTCGTTAATTCCCTTTCCGCTTCTTGCGGTTGCTTTTATAACCGGCACTCCCAAAAATCTTGACAGTCCTTGTATATCAACAGCTATATTTTTCTTTTTTGCCTCGTCCGCTAAATTGAGAAGCACAACAACCTTATCCGTTACCTCAATAACCTGCAATACCAGGTTAAGATTACGCAAAAGATTTGTGGCGTCAACAACGCATACAACACAATCATAATTCTCAAAGCAGAGATAATCTCTTGCAAGCCGTTCTTCCTCGCTTGAGGAAAGCAAACTGTATGTACCGGGCAAATCTATAAGCTCATAATTTAAAAACTTATAGTAATATTCGCCCTTAGCAATGTCTACTGTCTTTCCCGTCCAGTTGCCTGTATGCTGATGTGAGCCTGTTATTTCATTAAAAACCGTGCTTTTGCCGACATTCGGATTGCCCATTAAAAGCACCCTTTTTTTCCTTTTCACAAAACCACTCCTATCTTGTCTGCATCTTTTTTACGAAGAGCGACCTTGCAGCCGCGTAGATTATATGCAATAGGTGATCCGAGTGCGCTGACATTAACACAAGTTATATTCTGTCCTGCAATAAACCCCATATCAAACAGTCTTCTGGAAAGAGCCGAGTCACTTTCAATTTTAGTTATAGTAGCAATTTGATTTTCTCTCATATCGGATAGTGTCATAAAATCACCTATGGTTATTTTATGACAGGAAATTTTAATAGTGAATAATTAAGCTATTGAAATATTGTGATTATGATGATAGAATAGTAAAGATAAAATTTATTTTAAAGAGGTATAATCTATGGAAAAGCTAAAGTATTTTGTAAACGGAGAATTTAAGGATTCCAAGACTGAAGTCTGGTATGACCTTCACAATCCGTCAACAGGTGAAATCACAGGCCAGGCTCCTTGCTGTACAAATGACGAAGTGCTCGAGGCAATCGAGGCGGCAAAAGCCGCTTATCCTGCCTGGCGCGCGACCCCTGCGAGAAAAAGAGCGCAAATTCTTTACAAAGTCAGAGAGCTTCTTCTTGAGCATATGGACGAACTTACAATGCTTGTATGTGAGGAAAACGGCAAGACATGGGGTGAGGCTCAGGGCGATGTAGGAAAGGCTCAGGAAGGCACAGAACTTGCTATTCAAGCTCCGTCACTGATGATGGGTGAAAGCCTTATGGACGCGTCAACAGGCTTTGATACAGTTAAATATCGTGAACCTATGGGCGTTTTTGCAGGCATTGTTCCTGTCAACTTCCCTGCTATGATTCCGTTCGGCTGGATGGCTCCCGTATGTGTTGCCTGCGGTAACACAATGGTGCTTAAAGCTGCGTCGCTCACACCGAGAACCGCTATGAGAATAGGTGCACTTTATAAAGAAGCAGGTATTCCCGACGGTGTTATCAATATTGTTACATGTTCAAGAAATGAGATTAACACAATCCTTGAGCATCCTGATGTTAAGGGTATCACATTTGTAGGTTCAACTCCCGTAGGCCTTAAGATTTACGAAAAAGCCGCGTCAACCGGCAAGAGATGCCAGGCGCTCTGCCAGGCTAAAAACCACGCCCTTATACTTGAGGACTGCGCTCTTGAAAGAACAGTTGCAGGAGTTATCAATTCGGCATACGGCTGTGCGGGTCAGAGATGTATGGCTCTTTCTTGCTGCGTCGTTCAAGAGTCAATCGCTGATAAATTTGTTGCTGAGCTTAAAGCGCAGGCAAAGAATATTAACTGCGGTCCTGCATGGGATAAGTCAACGCGTCTTGGCCCTATTACATATGAAAAGCACTACAAGGAAGTTCTTGCAGATATTCAGAAGGGTATTGACGAGGGTGCGACTCTTGTGCTTGACGGACGTAATCCCGAAGTTCCAAAGGGATATGAAAACGGATATTTTGTAGGTCCTACCATTTTTGATAATGTAACCGAGGATATGACAATCGGCAGCGATGAGGTATTCGGTCCTGTTCTCTGCATAAAGAGATGCAAGGATTTTGAGGACGGTCTTGCTATTATGAACGCAAACCCGTATGCAAACGGCTCGGTTATTTACACGCAGAGCGGTTACTATGCACGTCAGTTTGCAAGATTCACCGACGGCGGTCAGGTTGGTATTAACGTAGGTATTCCCGTACCTGTCGGCTTTATTCCGTTCAGCGGTCATAAGCAGAGCTTTTTCGGAGATCTCCATTGTCTTGGTAAAGACGCTTACCGTTTCTTCACAGAGAGCAAATCAGTTACACAGCACTGGTTTGACGAGGAGGAAAAAAAGGCAAAAGAGGTTGATACCTGGGACGGTCTTCTTTAATCCTGACAGACAAAAAGGAAAGAATTATGTTATATCCCGAAATACTCGATGTATTTCGGGATATTTTTAGTGTTATTAAGACATATAACAGCACAAAAAAACGGGTAAAAAAGCTACACCCCTGATAAAATGTAGTCAGACGGTAAGAAAGGAATAGCTTTATGAATTGGATTGACGGAGTACAGCAGGCAATAAATTATATTGAGGATAATATCACCGAAAAACTTGATATTGAAGAAATTGCGGCACGCAGCTTTTCTTCGTCCTATCACTTCCAGAGGGTGTTCAGCATACTTTGCGGTTATACTATCGGTGAATATATCAGAAACCGCAGATTATCTCTTGCGGGATCTGAACTTCAGCGCGGTAAAATTAAGGTAATTGATGCCGCTGTAAAATACGGCTATGAAAGTCCCGACAGCTTTGCAAAGGCTTTTCACAAATTCCACGGCGTAACTCCGTCACAGGCAAAATCTGATTCTATTAAGCTAAAAAACTTTTCCCGTCTGTCAATAAAAGTTTCATTGGAGGGTGGAAACATTATGAATTACAGAATTGTTAAAAAGCCGGAAATTATTATAACAGGTCTTAAGAGGCGTTTTGACGGCTCACCTGCCGACAGGTATGAGCAACAGCACGGCTTTATGGTAAACGGCAACACAAGATTTATAAGATTTGCCTTGCAGGGTATGGCTAAGGACTGTGACACGGAATACTGTGTTATTTCCGACATTGATGACAATGGATATTCATTTACTATCGGATCGGCTATACCTGACTTTTACAACAAACATCTGAAAGAAACGGTAGGTGAATATTCAAATTTACTCGACATTATAAAAATCCCGGAAAACACATATGTTTCGGTAGAAACCGAAAGAAGCGTATTCTGTATGGACGAACATCTTGATTTGAGAAAACGTCTTGTAAATGAGTGGCTGGCAAATTCCGATTATATTATTGCAAACGCGCCTGAAATAACTATTATACATTTATACAATAATGACAAAGATAACAGCTATGTTGAATTACTGATACCTATTAAAAAGAGAAAAACCGATTAAATATATTAAAAACAAAAAACCGATGATGTCTGTTATAATGACATCATCGGTTTTTCTGTAATATTTCATTTACAATGACCGCATTCCTGGCAATTACCGCAATCACAGCCGCAGGAGGATTTACCCGATTTTTTATCCCTGACCATTTTTACAACAACCACCGCAACAACTGCTATAACTATGAGAAGCACAATGATTGTACCGATATTCTTTGATAAAAAAGCCAGCATAAAATCACCTTATTTCTTTTTAGACGTAATCTTAATTTCATTTGTTTTAACTGTATTGCTTTCGTTATATGGGCGCATAATCATAAAGAGTATGAATGCAAGAACAACTACCGCAGCTATCACGCCTATAATATTTGCCTGACCCATAAAGAGCATACCGAGCTGATATACAATAAGCGAAACAGCGTATGCAAACACACACTGATAGCCGATTGCGAAACAAGTCCATTTAGGGCTGTTCATCTCTCTTCTGATTGCACCCATCGCCGCAAAACAAGGAGCGCAGAGAAGATTGAAGATAAGGAAGGAGTAACCCGCGAGAGGAGTAAGACCTTCAAAATCAAGCACGCCGAATACACCTACAACTTCTTCTTTAGCGGCAAGTCCCATTACTGTTGCGATTGTAGCTTTAATATTACCGAAACCGAGAGGTGAGAAAATCCATTTAACAGCATTGGCTATCATACCGAGTACAGATGCCTCAAGTTCCATATCAGCGTTAAAACCGAAACCTCCGCTTTCAAGAGTTCCGAAATGTGAGGATGCCCAAATAATAATTGAAGCAAGAAGAATAATTGTGCCTGCTTTTTTGATAAAGGAAGACGCGCGTTCCCACATTGAGCGGAGAACATTTGATACTGTCGGCCAGTGGTAAGCGGGAAGCTCCATTACAAACGGTGCAGGCTCACCGGCAAACATCTTTGTCTTTTTAAGCATAATGCCCGAAATAATAATTGCGGCTATACCGATGAAATACGCGCTTGGTGCAACCCACGCGGCATTATGGAACAACGCGCCCGCGATAAGGGCAATAATCGGGAGTTTTGCGCCGCACGGAATAAATGTTGTTGTCATAATCGTCATACGTCTGTCACGTTCATTTTCAATCGTACGTGACGCCATAACACCCGGAACTCCGCATCCTGTACCGATAAGCACCGGAATAAACGATTTGCCTGAAAGACCGAAACGGCGGAAAATCCTATCCATTACAAACGCTATACGCGCCATATATCCACAGCTTTCAAGAAAAGCAAGGAATATGAATAACACAATCATCTGCGGAACAAAACCGAGTACCGCGCCGACACCGCCTACTATACCGTCAAGAATTAAGCCTGAAAGCCAGTCAGCGCAGTTTATCTTGTTAAGCAGATTTTCAACAAGAACGGGAATTCCGGGAACCCAGCCCTTATATGTTGCGGGATCCGGCATACCTTCGCCCTCAATCGCGGCGTCAACAAAGGAAATGTCATAGCCCTCCTCTGCAAGGGAGTCGCCGTAAGAGCCGTAAGCCTCTTCAAAAGCGCCGTAATCAGAATCATTAACAGCACTTTGAATATCCTCGGCGCCGACTACATTTGCTTTGACCGCTTCATCTACGGCAGAGGATAATTCTTCTGTAAATATATATTTTTCCGCATAAGCGTCAACATCATCGTTATAAGCGGTACTGCCCGTTATAAACCATCCGTCGCCGAAAACGCCGTCATTTGCCCAGTCGGTTGCCCATGCGCCTACTGTAGTTACGGAAATATAATATACAACAAACATAACTAATGCAAATATCGGCAGGGCAAGAACACGGTTTGTTACAACCTTATCAATCTTATCCGAGGTTGAAAGCTTACCTGCACGCTGTTTTTTATATGCGCTCTTAATAATAGATGCAATATAAACATATCTTTCATTCGTAATAATGCTTTCAGCGTCATCATCAAGCTCATTTTCCGCGTCCTTAATATCTTCTTCAATATGCTCGATAACCGTTTCGCTTAAATTAAGCTTTTCAAGAACCTTCTCGTCCCGCTCAAAAATTTTTATCGCGTACCAGCGTTGCTGCTCGGCAGGCATATTGTGAACCGCCGCCTCTTCAATATGAGCAAGAGCATGCTCAACAACACCCGAAAAGCTGTGCTGCGGAACGGTTGCCTTACCGTTTGCGGCATCAATCGCAGCCTGAGCGGCGTCCGTAATTCCCGTTCCCTTAAGCGCTGAAATCTCAACAACCTTGCATCCAAGCTGGCGCGAGAGTTCATCAATACGTATTTTATCACCGTTCTTTTGAACAACGTCCATCATATTAACTGCTACAACTACAGGTATTCCGAGCTCGGTAAGCTGAGTTGTAAGATAAAGATTCCTTTCAAGGTTTGTACCGTCAATAATGTTAAGGATAGCGTCAGGACGTTCATTAATCAAATAGTTACGCGCGACTACCTCCTCAAGAGTATAAGGGGAAAGCGAGTAAATACCGGGTAAGTCCATAATAACAACATCATTGTGCTTTTTGAGCTTACCCTCTTTCTTTTCTACGGTAACACCCGGCCAGTTTCCGACAAACTGGTTTGAGCCCGTCAGGGCGTTAAACAATGTTGTTTTACCTGAGTTGGGGTTACCTGCGAGAGCAATTTTTATCTCCATATGTAATTCCTTTCTTCTAATCAATTAGCGGTAACTAACCGCATTTTATAAAAACAGGGATTAACCCTGAAATTTAAGCATTATTCAATTTCAATCATTTCAGCGTCAGCCTTGCGCAGCGAAAGCTCATAACCACGAACGGTAATCTCAATAGGATCTCCTAAAGGAGCAACCTTGCGAACAAAGATACTGATACCCTTTGTGATACCCATATCCATAATACGGCGCTTAACCGCGCCTTCGCCGTGGAGCTTAACAACTGTTACGGTATCCCCGATTTTAGCCTGTCTTAAAGTTTTCATATCATTAACCTCCATATTGTTTAGATGAAAATCACACCATAATTTTTGAAGCCATTTCCTTGCTGATTGCAACACGCGAGCCTTTTACATTGACAATCAGATTGCCCGCAAGTGAGGAAATCACTCTTATACTTCCCCCTACCACAAAGCCGAGATTTTCGAGATGTGAACGCACCTCTGATTTACCGCCGATTTTTAAAATTGTCAAATCACTGCCCATATCTGCATATGTAAGCGGCATCATAATCATCACTCCGTTTCATTGCGTCAGTAAGAAAACTGTCAGGAAAAATTAAGTTAGCTGTTTCTAACTGCTTATATGTTAGCACTGACTAACCTTTTTGTCAAGTAAAAATTTTAATTTTTTAAATTTTCTTTCATAAGCAATATATGAATCGTTAAACTTGAAAATAACGCCTGACAGTGATATAATAAAAATATAACATTTTCATTAGGGTGTGTATTTATGAAAATTCACGAATCGGCGGAAAATTATCTGGAAACTATTCTTATGATAAAGAATAAAAAGGGCGCTGTGCGCTCAATCGACATAGCAAACGAGCTTGAATTTTCAAAACCGAGCGTCAGTGTGGCAATGAAAAATCTTAGGGAAAACGGCTACATAGATGTTGACGCAAACGGATATATCACTCTTCTTGAAAGCGGAAAGGAAATTGCGGAAAAAATGTACGAGCGTCACACAACGCTCTCAAACTGGCTGATCGGTCTCGGCGTCAATCCGGAAACCGCAGTTGAGGACGCGTGCAGGATAGAGCATATAATCAGCGCGGAAAGCTTTGAGGCGATCAAAAAGCTTGCAAAATAACTTTATAATAAAAATAATACCAAATTAACAAATCCCCCTGAGCTGTTCAAATACTGCTCAGGGGGATTATATTATTTCTTTACTCTTTTTCTCAATATAAGCGTTGAAGCTAACATTACAAAAAAGCATACAATCAAATATACCGGGAAACAGATAATGCCTAATCTGTCAGAAACCCAGCCGAAAATTATCGGCGTGAAAAGGATAGCGGTATATGCAAAACCCATTTGTGTTCCTATAACCGCCTGCGAAATTTTTTCATCAAAGTATTTGACAGTAAGTTGAGTCATATTCGGGAAAAACGGTCCGTTGCCGAAACCGACAAGAAACAGGCCTATAACCGCGGCAATCGTATTTTGAAATACAAATAATATTATAATAGCGGCAAGGGTGAGCGCCTGACCTATGTAAATTACCGTTTCACAGGATAATCTTTTTACGGCTATTCCCGATACAAACCGTCCCAAAGCAAGTCCGATAAAATAAAACGTAATAATTCTTGCTCCGTATTCAGGGGAAAGACCTTTGGCGTTTACAAGATATGTACTGCCCCATACAAGGCATACTGACTCAATAGCGCACGAACCGATAAAGGCAAGCCATTGTATCCTTACAGCTGGATTTTGAAATAAAACGGAAAATTTGACAGAAACCTTTTTCACAGAAGATTTTTCGTATTCCGTATTGTCTGCCCTTTTCCATAACGGCAGAGAGAGAACAAGAATAATCAATATCGCAAGCTGAATAAAAAACATCGCTCTGTATCCGTTTTGCCATTTCATACCGTTTTTAAGAAAGAGCGACATAATATACGGGCTTAATGCAACGCCGATACCGTACGAGCAGTGAAGAAAGTTCATATGCGCCGCGCTGTAATGCTTTGCGACGTAGTTGTTGAGAGCAACATCAATAGAACCGGCGCCTATTCCCTGCGGTATGGCGAATAGGCACAACCAAAGCATATTTTTTGAAAATGAAAAACCGAGCAAAGCTGTAACGGTTAAAGCCGTACTTAAAACAGTAACAGGAGCGGTTTTAAATCTGTTTACAATTTTTTCGCTCATAAAGCTGGATATGATTGTTCCTACGGATATAATAAACGAAACTAAGCTCACATTTGAAACATCAACGCCAAGCTCGGTATATATCGCGGGCCATGCGCTTCCTAAAATGGAATCAGGTATGCCCAGACCGATATAAGAAATAAAAATAACAATTAATATAACTGTTGTAACCACAAAACTTTCTCCCTAATATAACATAAATTAATATATCATATCGTTTATATTACTTTTGCTGTTCAAAAATTTTTATATTACATCCTCTTTAATAATTTCTTTTTTCCATGTTTTCTGCGGATGGAGGCAAATAAAATTTTCAATGCTTATATTAGCGGCGTGTCTTATCCAAAGCGCATACGCAGGGAGATTTCTGAATCTCCAGCCCTCCGGATATTCCTTCGCATATTCCGGTATAAACGCGCGCCTGTCAACCGTTTCGGGAATATCGGCATATTCAAGCCTGATATTTTTAAGAGTAACATTTTCCACTCTTTTAATTCTACCCCTCTGCTTATAACCCGCAATAATTACAGGCAGTTCAACCCCTATTGCCTTAACATCGGTAATAATAATATCGCTTACACTGCTTTTGCCGTCAAAGAGCTTTTTGGAATGTTCACCGCCCTTATGCGCTTCCACGCCGAACTCGATTGCGTTTGCGCTCTGTGTATTAACAATACTTGCGCGGTTGCGGTTGGCAAGGCGGATAAACACAGGACATGTGCATCTTTCCATAGTGATATTGCGTATACGGATATTACTGAGAGCCGTTCCGTCACACGCCTCAAGGGAAATTCCAGACACACTGCCGGGATAAAGGTCAGTCATAAAAAGTTTGCAGTCTTCAATAGTAATATCGTTTATATCATATGTAGTTTCAGTACCCACCTTAACTGCATTTGTTCTGCTGATAATTTCACAGCCGGTAATTTTAATATTGCTCATTGCGTTATTGTTACCAAGCCAAACAGCGTTTTTGATAACAATACCGTCGTCTGCAGTTGAGATAAAACAATGCCTAATATCTACGTTGTTTGACCCTGCGATGTCAATTCCGTCCGCGTTTGCCACATTCCTGTTATTGTTAATTATAAAATTCTTAATAAGAACATTATTACAGTTTGATAGCTTAAGCGTCCAGTAGGGACTGTTTTCAATAATAAAATTATCAAAAGTAATATTACTGCATTCCTTGATAGAAACAGGTCCGCCGTACTTGCTCGGGTGAGGGAAACGCAGTTGTGAGCGATAGTCACGGCGCATTTCAATGACATCAATATATTTATCCGGGGAAGTGTTGTTCCTGTCAGCAACAGGCTTTCTGCCGTAAAGATGTCCGTTGCACCTGAGCCTTCCGCCTCCCGTAAAAACTATATCGTGTTCATTCTCTGCATAAATCAGCGTCTGCTTTTCCTCAAAGCCATTGCCATCAATCCTTGCTGTGATTGAAGAATCCTTTGCAATAAAAAATGTTACACCCGATTTAAGTGTAACAGTGCTTGAAATATAATCGCCTCCTGAAATCAGCACCGTTCCCCCTGCCTTACCTGCGTCTGAAACAGCTTTATTAATAAATGGGGCATTATCATCGTTTGAAACATCGGCGCCGTAATCACGAATATCAAAAATATTCTCACAAGGCGGTTCTTGATTATAAATATATTTTTCCTCAGGATAGTAGGAGGAAAAGTCAAAGTCCCTGATTTCGGTATAAGGCTCACCCTCGGTTACACGTATATCCTTACCGAAAAACAGGGTATTCAGCTTATCTAAGACATTTCTTCTTTTTTTTGACATATAGTAAATTCCCCGACCATCAATTCATTGCAATATATTATACCAAAAATCTTCACTAAAGTAAATACTGTTTATTGTATCTGTTAAGGTGTATAATTATATTACAGGGGAACCTGATTATTAATCAAGGAGGCTGAAATTATGATTAATATTACAGCACGGGGTTTTGAACTGAAACAGGGAGCAAAGGACGGAATTGACAAGGAGCTTAAAAGAATTGAAAAGATGCTCCCCGACTCCGCGTCATTTGACGTCACCTTATCAAAGAAAAAAGACGGATATAAATGCGATATAACTGTTATAAATGTCGGCTCCTTCATACGAGGAGAGGCAGAGGCTGACCGAATTGAGCCCGTAATTGATATGACTGTTGACGACCTGAAAAGAAAAATAAGAAAGCTCAAGACTTATCTGGTAGACAAAAAAAGAAAGGGCGCTATTGACGAAATTGTAACAGCTTTTGAACCCTTGAGCGATGAAATCAGTATGGAAAATTTTGAACAATATGACGCGTCATCGGCAGAAATAAAAAGGCAAAAAAGTATTTCTCTTCAAATGATGACGGACGACGAGGCAATCGTTCAAATGGAAATGCTCGGTCACAGCTTTTTTGTATATCTCGGAATTGACGGCAAAACAAAAATTATCTATAAGCGTATCAAGGGCTACGGACTTCTGATATGTGAGTAAAAAATAAGCGGTGAGCTGATTGCTCACCGCTTTAATTTATGTTTCTTATTTATTAATCTGCTTTGAATATTTTGCAAGATAAACCGTTCTCATAAGGAAACATTCTGTCTTTGGAACATAATGCGGACGGTTGAAAATATCAACATCAACAGCAGCCTCACAGCCCTTTTCCATAATAATTTCAAGAGCCTGCATATCGCCTGAACTGTTACCTGTTACAAGAGCGCCGTTGCCTTCTATAAGTATGGCATTTCTTGAGCTGATACCATCTGCAATATCCTCTGCGCACTCATCTGTATCGCCGTCAATCCAAGGACAATTCTTTACATCAACGCCGACAATCTGAGCGAAATCATCAATCATCGGATACATTGTCTCTCCAAGGCAGGATACCGCAACAATATAAGGATTAGTCAGATGATTAATCATTGTGCAGCCTTCATTTTGGTAAATCGCCCTGTGAAGCTTTGCGCACTTTGGAGCAATACCGTTTACGGCAAGACCTGTTTCTATATCAACGTCAACCTTTTTTCCGCCATCATATGTTAATGTAAAAATATTACCGTTTCTGATAGACGAGCCAAGGTCGCAGATTGATTCGGGCATCTTTCCGGCATCATTTTTATTGAGGAAATAATTTCTCTTTGCGTCCTCTGAATATACCTTATCCCAAGAATGACGAAGGTAGTTATCCTTAATTACCTTTTCACAGCATTTTTCAAGAGTTTCTGCCACATTAAAAGCTTCCTCATAGCTGTTGCCCAAGCAAAGCGTGCCATGGTGCATAAGCATAAATGCACGGCAGCTCGGATTCATCATCATGCACTTTTCAACCTTTTTACGAAGAGGATTTGTGGTTGACATTGCATACTCCGCAACGGGAACTATATCACCGAGAACAGGTTTAAACTCATTATATACGTTCCTGATTTCCATACCTGTGATGCTGACAATTGTAGCAGCCTTCTGATGAGTATGGATAACAAAATCCACTAACGGATGATGCTTATATGAATCAGCGTGAATACCCTTTTCAGAGGACGGTTTAATATCGCCCTCGTGTGAACAGTCATCAATATTGACTACTACAACTTCATCGGGAGTAAGCGTATCATACGCGCGTCCTGACGGAGTAATAACGAACTGGGTATCACTTATTCTTGCTGAAACATTACCCCATGTGCGAGCAATCAAGCCTGTTTCAAGAAGCTTTTTACCTGCCTCAACGACTAATCTTTTTGCCTCTTCAATTTCGTAAGCCATAAATAATTTTCTCCTTAAAATTATTTCAGATTAATAGTCAATCTTCTCACACTTGGAAAGTACATTGTCAAAACGACGGATACATTCGTCAATATCCTCTTCTGTATAAGCAGATGAGGTGTAAAGACGTGAGCCTGCAAGAGTTACAAGACCCTCTGCCATATAAGCAGCGCCCATATACTGCATCTCTGTCTGACGGATACCTGTCTGCTTAAGTACGGTAGGAATTGTCCAAGGTCTCTTCCAGTCAACCTTGAAGTGCATTGTAGCTACTGTGTGAAGGTGGCATACCGAACCGATGTTGTAGCAAACAAACGGAAGGTCATACTTCTTAATTGATTCATTTATACCTTTAACAAGTCTGTCAGCCATCTGACCGGCGACCTGGCAAGCGTTTCTTTTTTCAATTTCACATATTACCGTATAGCCGGCACAGCAGGAAATAGGAGTAGCAGCCATTGTACCGCCGCACATAGCCTTATGAATTTTCTTGCCCTCAGCCTTGTCAAGACCTGCGCCGAGATATTTCATAACCTCTCTGTGACCGCCGATACCGCCTGCGCCCGGATAACCGCCTGCAATAATTTTACCGAAGATTGTAATATCAGGATCAATGCCATAATAACCCTGAGCGCCTGAAAGTCCGATACGGAAACCTGATACAACCTCGTCGCAAACGAGAAGAGCGCCGTACTTGCGGCAAAGCGCCTGAACGCCCTTAGGGAAGTCCTTATCTACAGGACGTGTTGCTGATTCAGGACCGATAGGCTCAATGAATACAGCAGCAGTACCACCGCGGAATTTATTGATAATGAGCTTTTTCTCAAGGCTCTTAAGGTCATTCGGGAAGAATTCCTGTGTATGCTTGAATACGAACATAGGAACACCGTGCGACTGCATATTAAGCGTACCGGGAACACGCATACCCCAAGCAAGCTGATCCGACCAGCCGTGATAAGCGCCTCCCATTTTAATTATGTTTTTATGACCTGTTGCAAGACGAGCAACACGAACCGCGCACATGCAAGCCTCTGTACCCGAGCCGAGCATACGGAACATTTCAACTGACGGAACACACTCTGAAATCTTTTTGGCAAGCTCATACTCGTATGGGTGGAAAAGACCTGTTGAAGGACCGCAATCATCAAGAAGCTCCTTAACCTTTTCCTTAACTACATCATCATTTGAACCGATAATTGTGGGGCCGCCTGCCTGAAGGAAATCAAAATACTCATTTCCGTCAATGTCATAGAGCTTATTACCCTTTGCCTTTGTCATAACGATCGGGAAAGGATAGTTAAAAGCAAGGTTATGCTGAACGCCGCCGGGAATAACCTGCTTTGCCTCTGAAATCATTTCCTTTGATTTTGCGCATTTCTTGTTGAAATATTCCTCTTCATATTTCTTAAGTGCGTCACGGTTGATTGAATAGATTGGTTTTTTGATGAGCGCGTCAAGACGAGCTGTGAGAACCGCTGCATCAGGATACTCTGAAATAGCAAATCTTGTATCCATTTAAAAAATCCCCCTTTAATATTTTTAGTGTGAGCGGCTGCTCACTCGCACGGTGTGAGCGCCTACTCACTATTTTTACACTTTAAGTATATCACTTTTTAACGATTTGTCAAATACATTTCGGTTAAAATTTAGTCATATTTATTGCAAAAAAATAAAAATAATGTTAGTATACCTTTGATAACAACAAGAAAAGCGAGGGAGATTTGTAGACCTTGTACAAATAGCTGACTGCCTTTTTGTGCAATACTACAAAATTCATCAAATGGCAAAAAAAAAATATCACAAGGAAGCCTTTGAAAGAGCTGACGAAGAAAGAAAAAATTTAATCCTTGAAGTCGGTATAGAAGAATTCTCATCAAAGGGATATGAAAATGCAAATATTAATGTCATTGCAAAAAGAGCGGGTATATCAATAGGACTGATGTACAAATATTTTTCAACCAAAGAGGATTTATTTATAACCTGTTTAAGCCACGGTATGGATATACTTGAAAAAGCCCTTTATGATATTATGATAAGTGATGACAAGCTACTGAAAAAAGCCGAAAAGCTGATTCGCACCATATGTATGCACTCAAAAAAGAATTCAAACTACATTAAAATGTACAACGAAATCAGCTCTGAAAAGGGCTCTGTCGAAAGAATAAGGGCGATTGTTGAAGAAATTGAGAGCAGGCGAAGTTCCATTTATATAACCTCAATCGGCAGAGCGCTTGCAAACGGCGATGTGCGTTCAGACCTTAATCCGCGTCTTTTCGCATTGTTTCTTGACAATCTTCTGACATCTCTGCAGTTTGCTTACACTTGTGATTATTACAGAGAAAAATTCAGAATATATACAGGCGTTGATCTCAATGACGCGGATGACGAGCAGATTATCACACAGCTCCTGAAATTCATTGAATCGGCATTCACATTCAGCAAATAAACAATACTTTTTTATATGGAGGACTAATATGAGCAAGTACGTAATTACCTATGACATCGGAACAACAGGAATAAAAACCTGCTTGATTGAGATTGACAAGACTATAAACATTCTTGCCTCCTCAACCGAAGGCTACGGACTGTATGTTGACGAGGAAACGGGTGTTAAGGGGGGCGCCGAGCAGGATGCAGATGAATGGTGGGAAGCTATGTGTATTACCACAAAAACTGTATTTGAAAAGGCTCCTAATATAAAAAAAGAGCAGATTGAGGGAATCAGCTTTTGTTCTGCAATGCAGGGGCTTGTACTTGTTGACAAGGAAGGTAACTGTATACGCCGTCCTATGACATATATGGACCAAGAGCTAGGGAAGAACTTAAAAAAGGTA